>JAFZQO010000051.1 GCA_017620335.1 Bacteroidales bacterium | reverse complement strand
GGCCGCACGCCGCGCTCCAATCCCGCCACGTTCACCGGCGTCTTTACCGACATCCGCACCCTCTTCGAGGAAACGCCCGACGCCAAGGTGCGCGGTTTCAAGGCCGGCCGCTTCTCGTTCAACGTCCCCGGCGGACGCTGCGAGGAATGCAAGGGAGCCGGCATCAAGGTCATCGAAATGAACTTCCTGCCGTCGGTGAGCGTCGTCTGCGAAGCCTGCGGCGGCCGCCGCTACAAGGAAGACACCCTCGCCGTCCGGTACAAGGGCAGGAGCATCTGCGACGTGCTCGAAATGCCCGTCACGGAAGCCTACGAATTCTTCAAGGCCCATCCCAAAATCGCCCCGAAACTCAAGGCGCTCATGGATGTGGGCCTGGGCTACATCCACCTGGGACAGTCCGCCGTGACCCTGTCCGGCGGCGAGAGCCAGCGCATGAAACTGGCCGCCGAGCTGGCCCGCAAGGCTACCGGAAGCACCCTCTATCTGCTCGACGAGCCCACCACGGGCCTGCATGCCCAGGACATCAAGGTCCTGATGGAAGTGCTGCAGCGCCTGGTGGACCAGGGCAACACCGTCATCGTGATCGAACACAACCTCGACGTCCTCAAAAGCGTCGATTATCTCATAGACATGGGCCCCGGCGGCGGAGAAGCCGGCGGCAGGATTATTGCAACGGGAACCCCGGAACAGGTCGCCGCCAACCCGGCCTCCGTGACCGGTCCCTATTTAAAAGAAATGTTATGACCAAGATTGAAGCCGCGCGTGCGGAGTACAAAGAATGGTGCCAGGCCATCGGCGTCGACACCCTGCAAAAAGTGAACGAGATCGTCAGCAGCGGCAAAGCCATCGACCTCATCAACCTCTGCGAAGCCCGCCAGGAGCGTCAGTACGCCCAGGCGGCCGACCAGATCTTCTGGAACCGCAACCGCTGCCGCATCGTCATGATGTCCGGGCCTTCCTCCAGCGGCAAGACCAGCTCCTCGCTGCGCATCGCCCAGCAGGCGCGCGTCCTCGGCCTGCGCCCCCAGGTGCTGGAGCTTGACAACTATTTTGTCGCCCGCGACCAGACCCCGATCGACGAGAACGGCGAGCGCGATTACGAAGCGCTCGAAGCCATGGACGTGGCGTTCCTGAACGAGCAGCTGACCGACCTGCTCGCCGGCAGGGAGGTCGAGCTCCCGAAGTTCGACTTCAAGGCGGGCCACCGTGTCTTCAACGGCGACCGGCTCCGGATGGAGGAGGGCGACATCCTCTTCATGGAGGGCATCCACGGCCTCAACCCGGCCCTCACTCCGGCCATCCCCCGCGACCGCATCTTCGGTATCTATATCTCCGCCCTGTCCGCCCTGCCCGGCGGCGAAAAGGACCACGGCTCCACCACCGACAAGCGCCTGCTGCGCCGCATCGTACGCGACAACCGCACCCGCGGCATCTCCCCCGAGGAGAACATCCTCCGCTGGCCGTCCGTGCGCCGCGGCGAGACGCGCAACATCTTCCCCTATGAGGAGAACGCCAACGTCGTCTTCAACTCCTCCACGCTCTACGACATCCCTCTGCTGAAGTATTACGCAGAACCGCTCCTGTGCGGCATCAGCGAGTCCTCCCCGGCCTACGAGAAGGCGCAGAGCCTGCTGTCGTTCCTCGTGCTGGTGACGGCCCTCAAGCCGGCCGAGATCGCGGCCATCCCGCCCACCTCGATCATGCGGGAATTCATCGGCGGCCAGACGCTGTAAATAGCAGAAACCGTTTCGTTAATAATCGATTCCGCTCAAGAACAAGGCGTGCGCCGGTGCTGATTCGCCGGCTTGGCTGCGCCCTGCCGACTCCTCCGCACCAAGGCTCGAAGCACCAAAGTCTGCGGGCAGGACCAGAGATTGGAATGCTGCCACGGTGCGCTTGCCGCGGCCGACTTCGAGCAGGGTACCCACGATGGCGCGGACCATGTTGCGAAGGAAGCGGTCCGCCGCGATGCGGAAGTACCTGTAGTGCTCGCCCCCTGTGCCGCCGGTGAGCTGCAGATGCGTGGGGGTGTAGCGGTGCCAGGCCGCTTCCGTGACCGTGCAGACGGAGGTCTTGCTGTCCGCACCCGTCTTCTCGAAGCAGCGGAAATCATGCTGCCCGAGCAGGGCCTGCGCCGCCTGGTTCATGCGCTCGAAATCCACCTCCGGGAATGTGTACAGGCAGGAAAACGGCGCCACGAAGGGATCCTTGACCCGGTGCAGGAAGTAGGTGTATTCGCGGCGCGCGGCGTCGAAGCGGGCGTGGAATTCGGGCGCCGCTTCCCTGATGCCGTGGACCACGACGCCGTCGGGTAGAATGGCATTTAATTTGTAGCATAATTGACGCGTGTCAAGCCCTCCGGCTGCGTCGAAATGAGCGATGTAGCCGATTGCATTCACGCCCGTGTCGGTCCGGCCGGCGCCGGTCACGGCCACGGGTTCATGCAACAGGGTGGTGAGCGCCTGCTCGAGGGTCTGCTGGACGCTCGGCGCTTCGGGCTGGACCTGCCAGCCGCAGAAGCCCTCACCCCGGTAGGAGAGTTGGATACGGTAACGCATACGGAATGCAAAATTATCAAAATATATGGAAAGTGTAAACATCAAGGAGCTCAACGACCGCATTCAGAAAGAAAGCGCGTTCGTGGACATCCTCTCCCTGGAGATGGGCAAGGTCATCGTAGGACAGAAGCACCTGGTGGAGAATCTGTTCATCGGCCTGCTGGCCGGGGGACACATCCTGCTGGAAGGTGTCCCCGGCCTCGCCAAGACATTGGCCATCAACACTTTGTCCCAGGCCGTCAATGCCAAGTTCAGCCGCATCCAGTTCACCCCTGACCTCCTGCCCGCCGATGTTACCGGTACGCTTATCTACTCCCAGAAGAACGAGCGCTTCGAGGTCCGCAAGGGCCCCGTCTTCGCCAACTTCGTCCTCGCGGATGAGATCAACCGTTCCCCGGCGAAGGTCCAGTCCGCCCTTCTCGAGGCCATGCAGGAGAAGCAGGTCACCCTCGGCGACGAGACTTTCAAGCTGCCCGAGCCCTTCCTGGTAATGGCCACGCAGAACCCTATCGAGCAGGAAGGCACCTACCCTCTCCCCGAGGCCCAGGTGGACCGTTTCATGCTGAAGGTCGTGGTGGATTATCCGAAGAAGGACGAGGAGCGCCTGATTGTCAGGATGAACAATTCCGGCGAATTCCCTAAGGCCAGCCCGGTCGTCAGCCCCGAGGATATCATGCGCGCCCGCCAGGTAGTCCGCGACGTCTACATGGACGAGAAGATCGAGCGATACATAGTGGACATCGTCTATGCCACCCGCACCCCCGGCGAATACAACCTCGCCAATCTCAAGGACCTCATTTCCTACGGAGCCTCGCCCCGCGCCAGCATCTCCCTGTCGCTTGCCGCCAAGGCCTATGCCTTCATCAAGCGACGCGGCTACGTGATCCCCGAGGATGTCCGCGCCGTGTGCCCCGAGGTGCTCCGCCATCGTATCGGCCTCACATATGAGGCTGAAGCCGAGAATGTTACGACTGAGGAAATCATCTCCCAGGTCATCAACGCAGTGAACGTGCCGTAATGGACAATCCCCAGGCGACAGACCTTCTCAAGAAGGTCAGGAAGATCGAGATCCGCACCCGTGCGCTGAGCCACCAGGTCTTTGCAGGCGAATACCACTCCGCCTACAAGGGCCGGGGCATGGCCTTCAGCGAGGTGCGCGAGTATCAGTACGGTGACGACGTCCGCAACATGGACTGGAACGTCACCGCACGTCTCCGTTCGCCTTACGTCAAAGTCTTCGAGGAGGAACGCGAGCTCACGGTCATGCTGCTCGTCGACGTCAGCCGCTCCGGCCTCTTCGGCACGGACACGATGACCAAGCGCGAGCTGGTCGCCGAGGTCGCCGCCGTCCTGGCCTTCTCCGCCATCCTCAACAACGACAAGGTCGGCGCCCTGTTCTTCAGCGACCATGTGGAGGAGTTCATCCCTCCGAAGAAGGGCCGCAGCCACCTGCTGCACATCATCCGCGAGATAATCGGCCTCAAGCCGACTTCCGACGGCACCGACATATCCGGGGCCCTGCGCTTCCTTACCAACGCCATGAAGAAGAAGTGCACCGCCTTCCTGCTCAGCGACATGCTGGACGTCGACGAGGAGGGCCGCCCGCGCTACGAGGACGCCCTTAAGGTTGCTGTGAACCGCCACGACCTATCCGTCCTCAAGGTCTACGACCCCCGCGAGAGGACTATCCCCGACGTCGGCGTAGTCCACGTAAAGGACTCGGAAACAGGGGATTCGGCATGGATAGACACCGGAAGCCGGAAGGTGCGCGACGCGTACGCGGAATGGTTCCGGACGGTGGGGGAGAACGAAGGGAAGCTGTTCAACAAATACCGGACGGACAACATCGATATCGCCACGAGCGACGATTACGTGAGCCGCCTGATGCTATTCTTCAACAGGAAATGAGAAAGATAACCATAGCTGCAGCCTTGGCGGCGCTCCTTATGCCGCTCACCTCCCGGGCCCAGGGCCTGAAGGAGGTTGAGGGCTCGTTCCTCGAGCCCCTGCAGCAGAGGGATTCCATACTGATCGCTGACCAGTTGCGCTACGGTTTCACCCTGGACGACGTCGCCGAGGGCACCGAGTTCCGCATGCAGGACTACTCGAAGGTGTTCGGAGACACCCTGGCGGTGGTTCGAAACTGGAAAATCGACACGCTCAAGACTGTCCGGAAGGGTCGCAAGGGCCCCGCGCGCTACAACCTGCGCGGGGACCTGGTCATCGCGCCCTTCGAGGCCGGCACCTACCACCTTCCAAGAATCGCGGTACAGCGCATATCGCCGGACGGAGTAGTCGACACGCTTCTCTTCGAAGAGCGGGAGATGGAGGTCAGGACCATGCCTGTCGACACCACGACCTACGTCCCCCACGATATCAAGGGACAGATGCGTTACCCTTTGACTTTCAAGGAAATACTGCCATATCTGCTGGGAGTGCTGCTGCTGGCAGGGCTCGTGGCGCTGGCGGTCGTGCTGGTCCGGCGCCGCCGGACCGCGCTCGCCGACGAGCACAAGGATCCCCCGTACATCGTCGCCCTCCGCAAGCTCGAGGGATTCCGCGGCGACAAATACTGGGCTCCCGACAAGCAGAAGGCCTTCTACTCCGGCATCACTGACACCCTGCGCGAATACATCGCCGCGACCTTCGGAATCGATGCCTGCGAGATGACCACCGCCGAGATCTTCGACGCCCTGAAGGGCGATGAACGGCTGACCGACGAGCTTTACGGCAGCACCAAGGAACTCTTCGAGCTGGCCGACTTCGTCAAGTTCGCCAAGCATATAGCCGGCGACGCGGAAAACGCCGCGGCCCTGCCGCAGTCGGTCCGCTTCGTCACGTCCACCTACCAGTCCGCCCTCGAGGAGGAAACCCCTCAGGGCCAGGATGATAAAACCAAGGAGGGAGAGTGATGTTCTTCGAGTATCCATATCTCCTCTGGCTGCTTGCGGTCCCGGCGCTCCTGGTCGGACATTATGTCTACAGGGAGCTGACCGGGCGCAAGCCCCATCTGCGCGTCTCCACGGCGGTGCCGTGGAAGCGCCTGGGGCCCGGCGCCCCGGCCTTCCTCCGCCACATCCCCTTCATCCTCCGCATCGCGGCCCTGTCGCTGATCATCGTGGCCCTGGCGCGTCCGCGCTCCTCTTCCCAGATGGAGAAGATCGACACCGAGGGCATCGACATAGTCCTTACGATGGACGTGTCCACCAGCATGCTTGCCCGCGACTTCAACCCCGACCGCATCAGCGCCGCGAAGGACATCGCCATAGAATTCATCGCCCAGAGGCCCTCCGACCGCATCGGCATCGTGGTCTTCGCCGGCGAGAGCTACACCCAGTGCCCGCTCACCACTGACCGCGCCACCCTCATCAACCTCATGAAGGAGGTGCAGACCGACCTCATCGAGGACGGCACGGCCATTGGCAACGGCCTCGCCACCGCGGTGGCCCGCATGGCCGAGTCCGACGCCAAGAGCCGCGTAGTCATACTGCTGACGGACGGCGTCAACAACAGCGGCGAGATCGCCCCCCTGACCGCAGCGGAGATTGCAAACACCTATGGGGTAAGGGTTTATACCATCGGAGTCGGTGCCAACGGTACTGCTCCGTATCCGGTCATGACCCCATGGGGCGTGGATGTCCAGAGGGTTGAGGTGGAGATCGACGAGGACCTCCTGAAGTCCATCGCCGAGACCACCGGAGGCCGGTATTTCCGCGCCACGGACAATACTAAGCTCGCCGAGATTTACTCAGAGATCAACCGCATGGAGAAGGCCCGCACCACCATCGACAGCTTCCCCGTATATAAGGAACTGTTCACACGCTACGCCCTGCTGGCGCTGGCGTGCCTGCTGCTCGAACTAATTCTCCGCCTATTCTTCAGACGCCTGCCATGATCTATTTCGCCCAATACAGATTCCTTCTGCTCCTGTTGCTTGTGCCGGTGATCTTCATCGCGCATGCGGTGAAGCTGCGCCTGCGCCGTAAGCGCGTGGAGCGCTTCGGCGACGCGGCGCTCGTGGAGGAGCTGATGCCCTCCTATTCGCGCGCCAAGGGCTGGGTTGGCACGGTGCTCTTCGCCCTGGGATTCTTCTTTTTCGTCATCGGCCTGGCCCGCCCGCAGATCGGCGCCAAGCTGAGGGAGCATGAGGCGAAGGGGGCGGAGATCATGATCTGCCTCGACGTTTCCAACTCCATGCTGGCCGAGGACTATTCCCCGAACCGCCTGGAGAGGGCCAAGCTGGCCATTTCACGCATAGTGGACCGCCTGCAGGACGACCGTATCGGACTCATCGTCTTCGCAGGGTCCTCGTTCGTCCAGCTGCCCATTACCACCGACTACGTGTCGGCCAAGATGTTCCTCAACTCCATTGACACGGGCTCGGTGCCCGTCCAGGGTACCGCCATCGGCGACGCCGTCCTGACGGCGGCGCGCAGCTTCAGCGCCCAGAGCGAGAAGAGCCGTGCCATCATCGTCATTACCGACGGCGAGAACCACGAGGACGATCCCGTCGACGCCGTCCGCCAGGTGGCGGAGATGGGCATCAAGGTGTACACCATCGGCGTAGGTTCGCTCAGAGGACAGCCGATACCCAAGGACGGCGAGCTGATGAAGGACCGTGAAGGCAACATAGTCGTGTCCAGGCTGGACGAGGGTACCCTGCAGCAGATGGCCGACGCCGGCGGCGGGGCTTACGTGCATGCCGGCAACGAGGAGTTCGGACTCAACCCCATCGTGGACGATATCAAGAAGATGGAGGCTGAGCGTTTCAATTCCGTGGTATTCGAGGAATATGACGAACAGTACATGTATTTCTTCGCCATAGCCCTGGCGTTCTTCGTTATCGAGATGCTCGTCGGGGACAGGCGCTCCCGCAGAAAACTGTTTTAGGAAATGGACAAGTCATTGATACTCACCGCCGCTCTCTTGCTGCTGTCGGTCGCCGCCTCCGGCCAGGCCGACCGCCGCGAGGTGCGTTCCGGCAACCGCCGTTTCAGCAAGGGGGATTTCAAGGCGGCCGAGATCGACTACCGCAAGGCTGTGCTGAAGGATTCGACCTCCATGGCGGGTACGTACAATCTCTCGAACGCCCTGTACAGGCAGGAGTCGTATCAGGAGGCCGCCGGGGCGGCCGCCCCGGCGGTGCAGGCCGCGTCCGAGGTCACGCCGCTTCCGGACCCGGCTGCCAAGCCGGCCCGGAAAGCCGTCGGCGACGCGGCCGACGTCTTCTACAACCAGGGCGACGCCGCCCTGCAGCAGAAGGATTATGCCGCAGCGGTCGAGGCCTTCAAGCAGTCACTCCTCCGCCGTCCGGACGACCTGGACGCCAAGGAGAACTATATCTACGCCAAGTTGATGCTCCAGAACCAGCAGGACGGCGGCGGTGGCGGCGGCCAGAACGACCAGGACCAGAATCAGGACCAGAACCAAGACCAGAATCAGGACCGGAACCAGGATCAAAACCAGGACCAGAATCAGGACCAGAACCAGGACCAGAACCAGGATCAGAACCAGGGCCAGTCAGACCAGCCCCGGGAGCAGAAGATATCCCCACAGCAGGCCCAGCAGATGCTCCAGGCCATACAGGCCAAGGAGCGCGAGACCCAGGACAAGGTGAACAAGGAAAAGGCGGCGGTACTCAAGTCCCGCCAGAAAGAGAAGAATTGGTAAGGCATGAAAAGACTTTCCCTCATAATCGCGCTGCTGGCGGCCGCAACGGCCGCCTTCGCGCAGTCTTCGATTAAGGTACAGGTACCGAACGTGGTGGCCGTGGACGAGCAGTTCAACATCTCCTTCATAATCGAAGGGGAGAACGCCCCTTCTGATTTCTCGTGGTCCCAGGGCGACGACTTCCAGCTCGTCTGGGGTCCGCAGAAGGGCACTTCCACCAGCATTACCATCGTGAACGGCAAGCGCGCCCGCTCCACGCAGCATACCTATACCTATATACTTATCCCGCGAAAGGCCGGAACATTCACCCTCCCCACGGCTACCGCCATGGTGAAGGGCGAGCAGATTCAGTCCGGGCGCACCACCGTCGAGGTGGTGTCCGGTGGCGCGTCGGGCGGCGCGCAGTCAGGAGGAGGGGCCTCCTCCTCCGGCGGCGCCGCGCAGGGAGGCTCCTCCCAGTCTTCCGCCACCGGGGAGATAGCCCGCGACGACCTTTTCCTCCGCCTTTCCCTGAGCCGCACCAACGTCGTGGTTGGCGAGCCCGTCACCGCTACGCTCAAGTTGTACCAGCGCGTCAACATCGCTGGTTTCGAGGATGCCCGATTCCCCACTTTCAACGGCTTCTGGAGCCAGGAGGTCCTTGCCCCCACCACCATCGACTTCAAGCGCGAGAGCTACAACAACTCGATCTATAACACCGCCGTCCTGCGCAGCTGGGTGCTTATCCCGCAGCAGTCGGGCGACATCGCCATAGACCCGGCCGAACTGGTCTGCCTGGTCAACGTACGCGCGAATTCCGGACGTTCCAACAGCATCTTCGACAGTTTCTTCGAGGACGACTACCGCACCATCCGCAAGCGCGTGACCTCCGAGTCTTACAAGGTGCACGTGTCGAAGCTTCCGGCAGGAGCCCCCGCGTCCTTCGGAGGGGGAGTCGGCTCCTTCACCATCAAGTCCTCCCTCAGCAAGGATTCGCTCCGCACGCATGATGCCGGTTCGCTGATCGTCACGGTCTCCGGAAAGGGCAACGTCTCCCTGCTGGAGGCGCCGAAGATCAAGTTCCCCCCGGATTTCGAGGTGTACGACGCCAAGGTGACGGACAATACCGACAGCTCAACAGGACGTACCAGCGGTTCCAAGACCTTCGAGTACCCCTTCATCCCCCGCAGCCACGGCACTTTCACCTTGGATCCTATTGAATACAGCTACTATGACATCGACGCCGGACGCTATGTCACCCTGCGTACAGACCCCGTGACGCTCAATGTCGCCAGGGGCAACGACTCCGACGCCCCTCAGGGAGGTCAGATGGTGCAGGGAACGGTCCGCCGCGACGTCAAGAGCCTCGGCTCCGACATTCGCTTCATCGCGACGAAGAAGCCTTCGCTGTCGAAGCAGGGCAGTTTCTTCGTGTTCTCCGGAACTTTCTGGGCTCTGCTGGCAGCGCTGCTGGCGGCGGTCGCGGCAGCGTTCATGCTGCTCAGGCGCCGGGCCGCGCGCCGCGCCGACGTGGTCGGCACGCGCAGCCGCGCGGCCACCAAGATGGCGCAGAAGCGCCTTTCCGTGGCCGAGGGCTACCTCAGGAACAACCTGTATACCGCTTTCTACGAGGAACTGCACCGTGCATTGCTCGGATTCATTACCGACAAGCTTAACATGGACCCGGCCGACATGACCAGGGAGAACATCGCTTCGGCCCTGGCTTCCGGTGGGGTGCCGGACGCCCTGGTTTCCGAGTTCAACGGTCTTCTGGACGCCTGCGAGTTCGCCCGCTACGCCCCGGATTCCGGCAACGAAGCGATGAACGCCCATTATGAAACCGCGGTGAATGTCATCTCAATGATCGATTCGAGCATGAAGAAGAAGAGTACTCCGGCCGCGAAGGCCACGGCAGTGACCGCGCTGCTGATGCTGCTTGCCCCGTTCTGGGCCTATGGCGCCCAGGCTCCCGCCGATTCCCTTTGGGAAGCCGGAGCCGCCGCCTATACCGATGGCGACTGGACCGGGGCCGCATCCGCCTGGGGCGCCATAGAGGCTGAGGGCCTCGAGTCGCCGGAGCTATATTATAATATAGGAAACGCGTACTTCAAGGCCTCGGACTATGCTCACGCCATCCTTTATTACGAGAGGGCTCTGAAACTCGACCCTTCCTATTCCGACGCGAGGTTCAACCTCGAGTTCGCCATGGGGTCGGTCCAGGACCGCATAGACAGCGTTCCGGAGTTCTTCCTCAGGACCTGGGTCAGGAAGCTCGGATACCTGTTCTCGTCCGACACATGGGCCGTGCTGTTCCTCGTCCTTCTGGGGCTGGCGCTCGCGGGCGCGCTGCTGTTCCTGCTCGGAACAGGCGCCGCGCGCCGCCGTACCGGCTTCTTCGCCGGCCTCGCGGCGCTGCTCCTGGCTCTCTGCTGCCTCGGCTTCGCCGCTTCGCAGAAGGCCGCCTACAACCGAGCCGACAGCGCCATAGTCACCGTACCTGTTTCTTCGGTCCTGAGTTCTCCCGGCTCCGGGGCCGCCAAGGACCTCTTCGTCCTCCACGAGGGCACCAAGGTCCGCATCCTTGACGAAGTCGGCGGCTGGTGGAACATCGAGCTCACGGACGGCCGCCAGGGATGGATCCCGTCCTCCGACCTCGAACTCATCTGACGAAGAAAGCCCCGGAAGCGGATTCCGGGGCTTTTCATGTGTGGGAGATAACGGATTCGAACCATTGACCCCCTGCTTGTAAGGCAGGTGCTCTAAACCGACTGAGCTAATCTCCCGTGATTTGAGGACTGCAAAGTTACGGCATTTTTTCTATCTTCCAAAAAAAACTGCCGGACCCGGCCGTCCGGCATCGGGTGCGGGAGAAAGACTATAGACGTACGGGTTACAAAAAAGTTACGCAAATGTTGAAAAAAAAGTGCGGGTCATGCAACGAATGGGACGAAAAACGCATCTTAAAGCCGTACAACCCTTCTTTGAGGGGGTTTACTTATGAGAAAAATTGATTAAAAAGTTGTTGCAAAACAAAAAATTCTTCATAACTTTGTGCGTTGAGTATAGTACCCCCATTGTGCGGTATTGTGCCCTGACGAGCACAAGTTATTGTGCCACAGATAGTAACGTAAAGAAACAAAGTGAAAGAATACTATTATAGTTTAACTCTTTAATTTCTAATCTATTCGTTTATGAAAAAAATCTTTAGAATGGCTTTGGTGTTCGCCCTCGCGGGTGCTACACTGATGTACACGGGCTGTACGAAAGATTATGGCGAGGACATCGACAACTTGGATGCCAAGTTGAGCTCTGTCCAGGACCAGCTTTCCAAGCAGCTTGCCGACCTTCAGACCGAGGTTTCCAACCTCAGGTCTGGCGTGTCTTCCCTCGAGTCCGCAGTCGCTGCACTGAAGACCGCTGACGAAGGTTTCAAGACCGACATCTCTGATCTCAAGACCAGAGTCGGCAAACTTGAGGACCAGGTCAAGGATCTCAACAAGTTCGCCACCAAGGACGAGCTTAAGGAGGCCCGCGAGGCTCTTGAGAAGAAGATCACCGACGAAATCGCCGCCCTCAAGGCTGACATCCTCGAGGTGACCGACGACCTCGCCAAGCAGATCGCCGACCTCAAGGAAGAGCTCAAGAAGAAGGCTGACGCCGAGGATGTCGAGGCCAAGCTCAAGGCTCTCGAGGATGCTCAGGCCGAGGTTGACGCCGTTTACGGCTTCCTCTCCGACGAGCTCCGCAGCATCGTCTTCCTGCCTGACTTCTACTTCGCCGGTATCGAGGCCACTTCCTATGACTTCGGTTCCTTCATCGGCTACCTCGTCTATGGCAATCCTTATGCCGACTATACTTTCTACGCCCAGGACGGCGATGAAATTACTGTCGCCCCGCAGACTCAGGCTCCCGAAGGCGCCATCAAGTATGTGATTAAGAAGGGTGCCAAGTATCTGGCCGACCTCTATTACAATACTGACGCCAAGGGCAATGCCATGTGGTACAAGTACGATCCTGATACCTATGAGTGGATCTACAAGGATGGCAAGCTGGTCGCCGGCAAGGAAGGTGATGCGAATGTCCGCCGTTACTTCCCCGCCAACTATCTGCAGGGTCAGGTCGGCAAGGCCAACTACAACCTCAATCCTTCTTCCTTCCCCGTTGACTCCGCAGAGTGGAGCCTGAACGGCCGTAATGTCAAGTACGTCCTCAAGGCTGAGGAGGAGGAGACCTGGAGCCCCGTCTTCGTCGGTATTACCTCCGACGGTGCCGGTCTCGCCACTGTCGAGTATGCTATCGACAATCCTGACAAGATCTACAGCTCCATCCTCGGCGCCGTCATCGATTGCGCTATCGGCCTGTATAACAAATACGCTGAGAATGAGGACGCTGTTGAGGATATCGTTGATGTCTTCGATCTTGATGAGCTTCTTGGCCGTAACAAGCTTGCCTCCAATACCAACATGAACTGGATGGAGCAGGCCCAGAACGAGCTTCTCGCCAAGAGCTACCGTTACAACAACGTCCCGACCATGCAGCTTGTCGGTACCCTCGGCGACGGCCGTCAGATCGTTTCCGATTGGCACGCCATCTCTTCCTCCGAGGAGGTTGTCGGCCACCTCGCATTCAATGCCAGCAACCCTTATGTGACTGAGTGGGGTGACTGCGGTATTAACCTCTATCAGGTTGAGAAGGACCTCTATACCTCTTCTAAGTGGGCTATTATCGATCCCGCCAGCGTTCCCGTCAAGTGGAATGGCGGCGCCATCGACCTCGCCGAGCTTATCGCCATCCACACCTTTGACGCCATGAGTTATCAGGCCCTCGCCGAGTACACCCTCGCCGAGTTCAACGAGAAGTATCCTGGCTATCACTTCGAGTTCGAGATGGTTCCTTACACCATCGGTGCCAATGCCACCAGTGAGGATATGTATGGCAAGCTTGATGGTTCCTCCTTCACTCCTTGCTATGTTGAGAGCGCCGGTGGCAAGGCCACCAGCAAGCCCATCGCCAAGGATTCTGAGGATGGTATCTCCGCCGTCGGCCGCCAGCCTGTCGTCCTCGTGACCCTCGTCAACGACGAGACCAAGAACATCCAGGCTTACGGTTGGTTCAAGCTCGTCATCAGCAAGGATGCCAAGCTGCCTCAGTTCTTCGAGATTCCTGACCTCGGCAAGGTTCCTTTCATCTGCTCCACCTACCAGCTTGCCACCAAGTGGCATGAGTTCTCCTTCTTCGTGCTCGAGGCCCTGAAGGTTGACTACAACCAGTTCATCAACTCCTACCAGTTCGACGGTGTCTTCGTCTATGCCAATGTTCTCCAGGCTGATGGGAAGACTGTCAAGAATGAGCTTGTTGCTACCGGTGTTACCACTGAGGGCTCGTTCCAGGATGTCACGTTCCAGAGCTACAACAAGGATAAGGGTAAGTATGAAGATAAGAACTGGGGTAAGGCTCAGTACAAGAAGGATGCTTCCGGCGACGGCATCAACGATGCATTCGCATGGAAGGTCGATCCTCAGAAGGTTGGTGAGGGCAAGACCCAGTCCATCTACTTCAAGTTCCACAACGGTGACTCCATCGTTTACTTCGAGATGAAGGCCGATGTCGCCAAGAAGGCCAAGATGTCCTTCGCTGAGAACAAGACCAACAACCTCTGGTTCCCTGACATTGACAAGGAGCCTATGAACACTGTCCGTATCAGTGTCCCTGTTCCTGATAACACGAAGGGTCTGACTGTAATGGACTTCTATAAGAATCTCTTCGAGTTCTTCAACGGTAATCCTGGCAAGCCTGTGCTTGGTCTGGTCGCCGAGGAGTCCGATCCTATCTACGCCTCCATCTATAACAACCCTTACAACACGTACAGGAGCGAACTTACCACTACCACTTCTAAGTTCCAGTTCTCCAAGACTCAGCCTCTCATCGCTACTGCTGCCGACCTCGGGTATGATACCCAGTTGTTCGTGAAGTCCTGGAAGGA
Source organism: Bacteroidales bacterium (assembly GCA_017620335.1). GTDB lineage: Bacteria > Bacteroidota > Bacteroidia > Bacteroidales > UBA932 > Cryptobacteroides. Next base: position 21,875 of record JAFZQO010000051.1, on the reverse strand, counting down.
TGACGGTAAAGCTGAAGACTATACCAAGCTCTATGCTGTTAAATATAACTTCAACTGGAATAAGTTCGCTTACGATCCTGTTATGGATGAGATCAGCGATGGCAAGGGTGGCTACACCTACCATTATCACATCTATGATTCTCAGCTTATTGCTACCATCACCGAGGGTGAGGAAGGTGGTTATGTCATCGAGTACGCTGACACCGATGTCGCCAAGTATCTCCTGAACCTCTGGAGCTACAAGACCGACAAGCAGGAGAACATGCTCTATGCCAATATTACCGCCAAGAACAAGTATGGTTCCACCTCTTGCGTAAGCGTTGACGACGGTAACTTCCATGTCCGCTTCATCCGTCCTATCGACATCGACTTCGCTGCTCAGGATATCGCTGAGGAGTCCCAGGTCGACGGTGCCAATGTCAATATCATCAACTTCTTCGAGGGTATCACCGACTGGAACAACCAGCCTGTAATCCGTAAGCACATGGTTGATGTTCTTGACGAGGATGGTAAGGTTGTCAAGGATAAGGATGGCAAGCCTGTCCAGGAGTGGGATGGTACCTATGAGGAGGTTGTCATCAAGACGATCAACATGTACAAGTACTACGAGTTCGATAAGATCCGCATCAATGTCGGAGGCGCTCTCCGTAACAACTGGGATTCCAAGGATCCTTCCAAGTGGGGCGTCATGGCTGAACAGACTCCTGCTCATATGCTCTTCCTCGGCTCCGTTGACGAGACGACCGGCAAGTTTACCGAGACTTCGGAGACTCCTATCGTAAGTCCTAATCCTTCTGCTAATCCTCCTATTTATGACAAGATTTACGAGGTGTCTATCGATGACTTCAATAATCTTGCGACTTATGTTCTGAACTATAAGAACACTCAGGGTTATGCAAGCAAGTTCACGATCCTTGTTCCTATTGAGATCGACTATGCTTGGGGCACTCTGTCCGACTACATGGTGATCAATATCAAGGAAACCAGTGAGACTCAGCCTGGTCAATAATGATATAGTTTATATCTATGATTTAAGAAAGGGCGCGTCTTGAAGGCGCGCCTTTTCCAAATCAAAAATCATATCTCATGAAAAAACTCCTTATTCTGCTTGCCGCTTTCGCTGTTTCGGTTTCCTGCGGTTCCAGATATTCCGGTTCGAACGGAGAGAAGACCCAGAAGGATGCCGAAGCCGAGTTCCTCTCTTCCCTTACACAGGAGAGCCAGGATGCCGTCCTGGCATTGGCTGACAAGTGTATGGACAAGTTGATGGCCGGTGAGGTTGAAGAGGCGGTGGATATGATTTATGTCCTCTACGACGACGTGCTCTATAAGAAATCCGATTCTTATACCGCCGAGCTTCAGATGCGGTTCCGCATGTTCCCCGTGCGTTCGTATGAAAGGCTGTATTACAGTTTCTCCACCGAGGGCAACAATGATATCTCCTATTCATACGTTTTCTCGCCTGCTAAGGACGGCTCTCCCGCACAGACCATGAAGCTTATGTTCAATCCGGTGTATGTGGACGGGCAGTGGTATCTGGCCCTGAAGGATGTCGGCATGTCCAGCAAGGACCTTCCCAAAGACCTTCAGATCCATGAGCTCGCTCCCGCTCCCAATACTCCGCGCCTGAACAGGAAGTCCGAGTAGCGGACAATGGATAGATGAAACTTTAAAATTTATATTTATGAAGAAAGCTATACTTATTCTTGCCTCCGCATTGATGATGGGTATCGGTGTCTCCGCCCAGGAGTTCAATCCTCACTGGTACCTCCAGCTCCGTGGCGGTGCTGCCGAGACCATCGGTGAGACCAAATTCCAGGACCTCATCAGCCCTGCTGCCGACCTCGCTCTTGGTTATCAGTTCAGCCCTGTCTTCGGCCTCCGCGGCGACATCATGGGTTGGCAGGCCAAGGGTGCGCAGAACGGTATCAACGGTGGAACTGAGCTTTACAAGTTCAACTTCGCCCAGGCCGCTCTCGACGCTACCTTCGACATCTGCAACCTTTTCAATGTCAACGTTGACCGTGTACTCAACCCTTACGCCTACCTCGGAATTGGCGCCAACATGGCTTTCAATAACGACGAGGCCCAGGCTCTCGCCAACAAGGGTGCGAAGTTCCAGTATCTGTGGGATGGCAAGCAGTTCAGCCCCGCCGGCCGTGCCGGTCTCGGCTTCGACATCCGCCTCTCCGACGCCATCAAGCTCAACCTTGAGGCTGGTGTGAACGCTCTCAGCGACCACTTCAACTCCAAGAAGAACGAGCGTGCCGGCAAGCTTCCTGACATGGACTACCAGTACACCGCTCTCCTCGGCCTGAAGATCGCCCTCGGCCCTACCAAGAAGGCCCCCGCTCCGGTGGTGGTTCCTCCTCCGGCACCGGCCCCGGCTCCCGCTCCGGCTCCGAAACCGGAACCGAAACCGGAACCTGTCGTTGTCGCCCAGCCCGCTCCCGCCCCGGCTCCGGAGCTCCAGGAGAATATCTACTTCATCATCAACAAGTGGGATATCCAGGCCTCCGAGGTTGCCAAGCTTGACGAGATCGCTGCCTTCATGGCTGCCAACCCTGACACCAAGGTCCAGCTCACCGGCCACGCCGACAAGGCCACAGGTACCGCCCAGAGGAACCTGTTCCTCTCCGAGAAGCGTGCCGAGGTCGTCACCAACGAGCTCGTAAAGCGCGGTGTCGCTGCTTCCCGTATCTCCTCCACCTTCAAGGGTGACACTGCGAACCCGTTCGCTACTCCTGAGGAGAACCGTGTTACTGTTTGTTTCGTGAAATAGTTTCATTAAACAATAGAGCATTAATAGAGAAAAGAGCCGGAGTGGATCCTTCCAACCCGGCTCTTTTCGCTTTTGCCCTTGTTCTCCTGCCCCTTTTCCCTGCCCGTTTCCCCGTCCCTGGTTTCCTGGCTTTCTTTCCCGTCTCGGTTTCCCGTTCTTGCTTTCCTGCCCCGTCCTATCTGCCCCTTTTCTTCTCCTTCTTTTCCTTCTTTTCCTTCGTTTCCTTCTTTTCCTTCTTTTCCTTCTTTTCCTTCTTCTCCTCCCTTCTCCTCCCTTCTCCTCTTCCTCCTTTCTTTCTTTCTTCCTTCTTTCCTCCCTCCCGTCCTCCTCTCCATCATTCCTGGCCCCTCCTTCCTTTCTCCTCTCCGATTCTCTTTCCTGTCGGCCCTTTCTCCTCCCTTTCTCCTGAATCGATGCGGTAGGTTGAAGTGGCAACTGCGGTAGGTGGAAATAGATGTCCCTGACCTACCGCGCAAATAGCCAATCAATGCGCAAAAGTGCGGTATGTATCCATTTTAATATTCCACCTACCGCAGTTATGTCGTTGACCTACCGCATTAGAACTGTCCCGGAGGAGAGAAGAGTCAGAGGGAATGCTCTGTTCCTTCGCACCTAAGCTATCAAGGCTATGATGGGAAAGTTGGAGACCAAAGGAGAATGATTGTTCACCGCAAAGGGAATTAGTGAATGGGGGTTACCCGTAACAACAGGTATAAATATATATCAGATATATAAAAACATATATTTCTGAAGTATATATTTATATGTTCGATTGAGATTCGTTCTGCAGATTTTATTTTCGAATCAGAAAACACATTCAGAAGTGTCACCCAGTCAAGCTATTAGTTTTGTTTGAGAGAATTGTAACCATGACCTTGCCCGATGGGCGCAGATGTCGTTTCTTTCCTTTTCATGTATGCATAAAAGGAGTGTCAGATGCCATTCTTTGCCGCGACGATGAAGATTTCGATGTCTTCGTCAAATACATACATATTTGTGCCAGAAGAAAGAATGTGCTTGTAGTCGTGTACATCGTGATGTCGAACCATGTACATGTTACGATCCTTGCTCCGGATCAGGGAACAGCCGATGCCTTTGCCATTGAAATCAAGCGTATGTTCTCAATGTATTTCGCTTGGAAGTATGGCCGGAATAAAGTACTTAAATACCTGGATGCCAGTGCTTTGTATTTGGACACTAACTCATACCTAAGGAATTCGGTCGCTTACACGCTAAAGAACTCTCTGGATGCAGGTTGTAAGGTAGACCAATATCAATGGTCCGCTTACCGGGCAATATTCCCTTCCGGACCGGTAACGGGATTATGGCCGGTATCCCGATTGTCAACGCGTGAAGTCGAAAAGATATTCCACACGAATATGGATATTTCATCGACAGGATGGAAGATTGACGACAAGAACAGGTTGGATCCGGCTTCTGCCTGCGAAGCATCATATGCCGAGTCGGCCTTCAACAATGATATATCCTATTTCTATAGGGCCTTGGGAGTGACAGATAACGCCGTTATGGAAGCCAGGTTCATGGATGGACCCAGAACGAGGCTGAACGATCAGGATTTTCACCGGCTTGTTTCTGATACCGCGGGCCGATGGTTCAACAAGACGGTTGATGAACTGTCTTTGGAGAATAAGATCCGACTGGCGCCGTATCTCTATCATGTTTCTAAGACTACTCCGGCTCAAATCGCAAGGGGACTAGGCTTGGAAAAGACAATGGTCGAACGCCTTGTCAAACAGCGGTAGGTGGGGACAATCAGTGCGGTAGGTGGAATATAAGGGAGACCACCTAGCGCGCAAATTGGCCAATGATGCAAATAACTGCGGTAGGTCCTTACCTTATTATTCCACCTACCGCATCTCAGGGTAGGCGAAAGCGTCAGTGGGAGAGGAGGGGAGCGTGGGCGCGGTCGCCGGCGCGGTAATGCGGGGCGTAGAGCGACTCGATGCTGACAGCGGGGGTCTGGAACGATCCTGCCTGGGTGACGAGGAACTCCTCCGTGATGACGGTGTTCTCCTCAGGATAGGCGTCGAACCAGTATTCGGTGCGGTCGGAGAGGACGCTGCGGTAGCCGTGAGGACTGAAGGTGTGCCAGCCGGCGACGGACAACGGCCTCAGCCACCAGCCGTAATGGCCGGAGAGCTGGTTTGCCGGACGCAGCGAAGCCGGCCTGGGAGCCGTCAGCCTGACGAAGCTGCGGTTCTCCTCATTCCAGATACGGTATTCGGCGAAGACTTTGTCTCCAATCGCAAGCATTTCACCATCAGTGATTTCCTTACGGGAAACGCTTCCGTTCTCGGTCCTTTCGACGAAGAAGCGGCGCTCGACCGTGAAGCCGTTGCCGTATGCTTCCACCTCGGCGAAGGGCTTTGTGAAGGTCTTTGTCAGGGTGACTACCTTGGTCTGGAGGATGGGCTCGGACGCATCGAGGATAGCGGAGATGGCATCGACAAAGGAAGCGTCCTCGTTCCAGTGCTGTGTCTCCTTCTGGACCATCAGCCAGAGGCTGATACCGTCGGCGATGGACAGGGCTTCAGCCGTGTCAGGGCTCTTGTCCATGTAGGATTGTCGGTCGCGGAGCAGGTCTGCGATGAAAGCGTGGGCGTAAGCCTCGCTTTCCAGCAGACCTCGGAACGGCATGACGGCGTTGGGATAATACCACCCGCCGGACTTGTGCCCGACGGCGTACTCCAGCAGCGACTCGAGGTCCTTGACGGCTGACTTGCGGAGCTTGGAGCCGGTGCCGAGGCGGACGCCCCAGGCGGCGGCGAGCCTGCGGCCCTCGTCCGAGCCTGCAAGGCTCACGAGGGCGTGCAGCCGCCGCGCCTTCGCCAGGATATATCCGTTCAGGCCGCGTTCCTTCCTGGGAGTCAGGTATTCCTTCATCCTCTTGCGGAAATCACGCAAATGCTTGGTATCTATGCCCTTGGAGGAGAACTCCACCTCGGGATATTGCACCCTTACAGACACGTACTGCTCCTCGGAAAGGCCTCCGCACCAGATCGGGCGCTTGTTGTCCCCGAAGAATACCTTGTCAAGATACTTCACGGCCGCCTCGACCGTTTCGGAGGGAACGGCTCCGGTGTCCATGCCGTGCCAGCGCAGCTTGGCGAAGCGGTCAAGCAGTACGGCTGTGATGACCGGGGAGCTGTCCATGCCTTTGAACCAAGCGAATCCGCCGTCCGTGTCACGGCAGGCCATCAGGGCCGCCAGTATTTCAGCGTCAGACTTTTCAGTGACAATATTGGAGCCGAGCCTGGCCGCCACCAGCCTCACGTAGAGCGCCTCGGAGAGGTCGAGCGCATTCTCCGAAGCGGGCTCGACCTTGTCAGGCAGCGCCTCGCGCACCATGTCGATTATCGAGATTACTCTCTGTTCCGCGCCGTCGGCGGAGCCGTTGGTGAATTCGCCGCGCAGTTGCGCGAGCAGCGCCTCCATGGACTCTCCGCTGTGAAGGATGGAGGAGTGGGCTTCGGTGATAGTCTGTACGGCCTTGTATACGGGCACTGAGACAAATACCGCGTCGGATCCATAATCTTCACTGTCTGCGATGAATGTCAGTTTGATGCCAAGTTCCTTGATATCAGGTACTTCTATTTCAAGTTCGTCGGAAAGGGCCTCGCGCGGCCCGAGAGTGAGAGTCTTGACCGTGCTGCTGATCGGGGTGCCGTTTTTATAGTCTTTTCCGTCGTACAGGTCGATGCGGAGCCGGCCGGCCAGGGTCTCGTCCACGCTGCTGGACAGCGATGCCTTGACGAAGTAGCGGTCGCCCGCATAGAGGTACTGCGGCTCGACGAGCGAGACCTTTGCCGGCACGGTAACGACCATCTCCTGTCGCAGGACGGCATTATCCATATCCTTGTCATGCGCGAACAGCTGCACGACAAAGGTCGAAAGCTTGTCTGCGTTGGTGAAATTGAAGGTGATCTTTCCGTCGGCATCCGAGCGCAGGAAGGGTTCGAAGGCTATCGTCTTGGCGAAATCCTCACGCACTGCGATGTCCTCGCCCATGTCATCATCCATGGCTCCCTTGGCCGAGGCAGCATATCCCACTACCACGGTCTCTCCGAGGGCAAGCTCTTCATCCATGACCATCATGGGAGTCGCAGCCGATTCGACGACCATCTCATCATAGACGGCGGCATTGGCCGCGCTCTTCATCATGACGCCTCCGGTCCGGTACAATCTCCTTTGTCTGGCATTGTCCGTGCCGGTAATGGTGCTGAAATAGACGCTGGGGCTTTCCGGGCCATTCATGTAAATACGGTTCCAGCGGTTGGCCTGTATGCGTTCGCTGGATTTGTCGAAGATGGTCGCGACACATTCGACCCCGGGTTTCGTCCCTATCTCGAAGCTGTAGGAGGCCGCCGGGGAGGTCTTGTCAAGGAAGCGCGTGAAGGAGAGCGGGAGCTCGAGCCTTTTGGCGCTGCGGTCGAACTGGTTGGCGTACGAATATTGCCTGTAATCTTTGAAATAGATGACGTTCACACGTACGACGTCCGGGGCGCTGTCAGGCCAGTCGAAACGGACGGTTTCCAGCGAGCCCTTCCTGCCCTTGACGCCTTCCAGATGCACCGTTTTCGATCCCAGCACGATGTTGCCGGACCCGAAGAGCTCCACCACGGCCCAAACGGGGCCGTCCGTGGTGCCGATGGTCAGGCTTATGCCTCCGTCCTTGTCCGAAGACATGAAGAGATTCCTGACGTCGGCGTTGAGCATCGTATCACCTTCCCTGACCTTCAGGATGTCGTAAACGGCAGTGGCCTTGACTTCGTTGCCGAACACATCCTTGTCGGAGGCGACGGCCTTTAACACGTAGAGCCCGGACGGAGAGCCTGCCGTGTCGAACTCCAGGGTTTCTCCCGGACGGGCCTTGCCTTCAGCCAGAACCTTGTCTCCGAACATCAGGGAATAATTGATTCTCAGTGACTTGCGGTCAAGGTCCGCGCCCTGGCGGTAAGTCTCGGTATGGAGGGAGATGCGGATAAGGTCGCCTGCCACGACGCCCTCTTCATAGTCCTCGTCCTCAACCCACCTGCGATCTTCTTCCATGTCGACCTGCGCCTCTGCGGCATTCTCCAGGCTGGCGTAGAACTGGATGTTGCGACGCACGTTGCGTCCGGTATTCCACTCCAGGGTCTCACCCGTGGTGTCGGAGACCGTCACGTGCACGTTATAATATAGGTATCTGCCCTGGCCGGACTTGAAGGGAATGGTGAAACGTCCGTCGCGGTCCGGGTGCAGCACGCCTTCGCTGACGACATTACCGCTTTCCGTGACGGAGTAGCGGATGTCGGCGGCGGCGAGCGAATGCCCGGAATAGCTCTTCAGGGTACCCTTGACCTCGATGTCATCCCCGGGGAAATAGAGATTCGGGTCAGAATCGAAGCTGAGGTCGAAGGTGGGCAGGACGAAGTCGTCGACACGTATCTGGGTGCTGCAAAGCTGTCTGCCTCCGCTCTCGACCCTGATGCTGAACATGCCGTTCCGTTCCCTACGTTCAAGTACGAAGGATCCGGCGGCGGAGCCGAACTCGTTCGTCTTCAATTCCTTGGATGCCACTTCCTTGTTCTGGGCATCAAAAAGCCTTACAGTCAGAGTCTTGCCCTCCAGGGCGCTGAGCTTTACGCTCCTGTCGCCATGGTAAGTCACTACCTTGAACTGGACGGTTTCGCCGGGATTGAAGGCGCTGCGGTCCACGAAGATCGAAGCGAAGGTTTCGTCTTGCGCGGACCTTGCCCTGTCATTGTTCCTTGTGAGGGAACTTTCCCGGCTCTTGCGCGTGAACCCGTCCGTGTCCCGCATGGAGAAGACGAGGTTGTTCCTCCAGCGGTTGGAGTCGAATTTGCCCGTGAAGTCCTTGGGCAGATATGTAAAGCCCTCTCCGAGGGCGAAATCCTTCAGTTCGGCGACGACGTTGTCCTTGTTGTCAAGAAGCTTTATGTCGACCTTGCGAACAGGCTCGCCACTCTTGGCACGGGTGACGTACACCGCATAGCCCTGTGCATCCTCCTTGTGTGCCGAGGACAGGCCGTAGCGCTCGTATTCGGCTTCGGAGCTCTCTTTCCCCTCGCTGCATTCTATGGAATAGGTCCCGTCGTCGAAGGCCGGAAGGCGCACCTTGACGGTGTCTTCTACATAATAACTGTTGACGGGATTGTCGAGGCGGGTGGACCAGACCTTTTCCTTCTTGTCCTTGACCGTCACGGTGATGCCGGGGAGGTTCCTCAGCGAGGCGGTGAGCAGGCCGTCTTCGACGGAAAACGATATCTGCTTGCCGTCAAGTGTCTCGATCATGTCTGCGACCGCTCCGCAGCAGTCGGCGATCTTCTTCTCGGAGCCGGAAAACGCCTTGCGGTCCTTTTCGAAGGCGGCGCAGCGTTCGCGCAGGGCCCTATAGTCGGATGCGGTGCCTTTGTTATCCCTGTTCAGGCTTTCGAACTCCATCTGAAGCAGGGACTGGCGCGCAAGCATGGCGACGGCTTTGCCGTCGTATTTGCGCGCATATTCCTCCAGCTGTTCCTTCTCGCGAAAATCGTCATCCAGCCGGGTCGTGCGGGTGTATTCGAGGAAGGCCGAGTCGGGATATCTCCCGGCGAGGCTTTCCTCCAGCATCTCGGAGAATCCCTTGGTATAGTGGCTGTTCCACCGGTTGCCGAGTATCAGCGACCACAACGCGTACTCCCAGTCGTTCGAGATGAGCTCCCTGAGGACGGGGGAGTAGACTTCCGACGAGAGATTGCCGTCGTTTTCATAGAATTCGGTGTGGCGTCCCTTCTCCAGGCGGTCTTTGTTCTCTTTCAGGAACTGTTCCTTTCCACCGATGCTGTAGCGGGAGTCGTAGAAGGTCAGGACGGGCTCGTCGAAGGCCTCGATGTCCTTCTGGAACTGCGTGTTAAGGCTGTCGCGCAGCTTCCAGTTGCGGGATGTCGCTACGTCGACATACATGTCCCCGGCCTTGTAAAAGTCCCAGGGCAGGCGTTCCTTGAGGGCGACGCTCTGGATATCCTTGAGGATGTCCATCTGTTTCTGGGGCCGGTCGGCCTTGCGTGCGGCTTCGTAGTCCTTCCACAATTGCGCGACGGATTTGTCCGGCGCGGGGCTGTTGTTCGCGTTGTTGTCTCCCATTACTATCGATCCTGTAAAAATAATGAAGGCCAGTGGTATGAGCCAAAGTATCCTTTTCATATCGTGTACTATTATGTCGTGTTTTGTAACTGTCTCATAATCAGCTTATTGTTAACATGTCCCCTGCTGAAATCGAAGGGGGAGACATTTATAACCAGCTAATAATAAGATATTTACAAAACACGGCCTTATACTCTTAAGGCGGTTACTGCTTCGGATACTACAAAAGTACTGCCACCGATGTAGATCAGGGGTTTGCTGTTGCCCGGGATTGGCTGTCGGACCTCCGGCTGCGATCTGTCAGAGCGCGCTGAAGCGCCGTTCAGACCCGTTCCGGGCAAATGCAGCCGGAGGTCCGCAGCCAATCCCGAAGCCAGTTCGAGGCCCGAAGCGACGCTGCCGCCGAAGAGGACCTTCCCGGGGAAGGCTTCCGAGAGCCTCCCGAAGAGGGCTTCGGCCTTCATGGCGCGGGGAGTGTCGGGAGCGACGGCGATATAAGTGGCCTCCCGGGGCATCAGGGGAATGATGCCGTCGAGGTCCTTGTCGGCCATGACGCCGTAAACGATTATGAGGCTGCCGTAGCGTCCTTCGGCGAGGTATTGTTCCAGCTGGGCGAAATTGCGCTTGAGTGCCGGAGGGTTGTGGCCGATGTCGCAGAGCATGTCCGGATCGCGGTGGAGGAGCTCCCATCGGCCGTGGAAGTCCATGCGGCGGGCGGTGTGCGCGATGGCGCGGAGGACCTCCTCCGTCGCCTGGACGCCCATCACCGCCAGCACCGTTAGCACCGTCCGCAGATTCTCCTCCTGCCACTCGCCCTGTAAATCCATCACTAAGCTGGAGGAGGGCAAGGGGGTTGCGGAGCATTTAGCGAACGCTGAAGAAAAAGCGGAGCAACCCCCTTGCCCTCCGGAAGCGAAGGTAAGAGGACATCCAATGGTAGCGGCGCGGGCCTCGAAGACGGGCGCCGTCTCCCCGTCGCGCGTGCCGACGACGGCGGGCACCCCGGGCTTGAAGATCCCGGCCTTCTCGCCGGCGATTTCCGCCCGCGTGTCGCCGAGCATCGCGCAGTGGTCGAGCCCGATGCTCGTCACGACGCAAACCTCTGGCGTGATGATGTTTGTGCTGTCCAGACGGCCGCCCAGACCGACTTCTATGACAGCCAGGTCGACCTTCTCGTCGGCGAACCAGCGGAATGCCATACCTGTCGTGATCTCGAAGAACGACAGGTCCAGCTTGTCGAAGGTCTCCTCCCAGCGGCAGATGAAGTCCCATACCTCTTCCCGGCCTATCATCCTTGCAGGCCCGTCCGAGCCGGCGTCGATGACGCGCATCCGCTCCCGGAAATCAAGGATATGAGGCGAGGTATAAAGGCCCACTCTCAGGCCCGTCGCCGCAAGGGCGGATGCCAGCATGTTGGCCACGGAGCCCTTGCCGTTGGTCCCCGCTACATGAATGGTACGGTACGCCCTGTCTGGATGCCCCAGCAGTGCCCCGAACTCCTCCATGTGGGCCAGTCCTGGCTTGTACGCGTCACCGAATCCGGTCTTCTGCACGGAAGGGAAGCGGACGAACAATTCTTCGAGTTTGTGCTGATAATCTGACTCGTTCATGTCGATTTCTTGGAACTGATTCCAAATTTAGTTATTTTTACAAAATCATTGCCTGATACATGAACGAAAAGACATCAGCATTGTTATCCGAATACGTCATTGACGGCGTTCCTCAGGAGCTGACTCCTGCGAGGATACTCGATGCCTGCATGGCGGAGGACGCGGAGAGGATTTCCGCACAGGGCGGGAGCTTCGACCCCGTGGTCGACGAGACCGTCGACCCGGCCCCCAAGCCCTGCGCCACCGATCCCTCCAGGATAGGGGAGTATCTCAGGCTTGTAAGGGGCATCCGCACCCCTGCGTTCCCCGTGGCGTTTCCGGAGACATATACCAAAAGCCGCATTGCCTGCGCCCTTATCGACGCCATCTGGCGCAAGGGGCATTTCCGCCTCGGCGACCTGGCGGTACGCCTCGACTGGACCTGGTCCCCGCGGCGCATCGGAGACATGGCGGCGTTCTACGCCTCTGTCTCCTCCGCGGCCGATTACGTCGATTCCCTGGGCCTCAAAATCTCAGGATACTCATATTCGGAAACAGATGGCGAGAGTGACGTGAAGGCAGTGCCTTCGCTTGCGCTCCAGCGCCAGGAAGAGGACCTGTCCCTTCCCGATGACTCAGGTTTTTTCCCCGACCTGCCTTTCCGCACTGAGCATCCCAGGCTCCGCGCGCAGAATTACCATCCCTCCAAGCTCCTCCCGGATGCGGGCAGCTGGCTGATCTATGTCCCCTTCGAGGACTGCGAGTACCGCCTCGGGGCCTCGCTGCTGGCGCAGGCGCTCGGTTCCTCCGGCGCCCTCGCCCCGCAGATCGTCGACGCTGACTACTTCATCGACTGCTACGAGGTGGTGCGTGAGCTGGTGGAGGACGGCGTCGTGCTCTCAGGCGTCACCGTGGGGCGCGGCGGCCTCATCAGCGCGCTGAAGCGCATGACGGGCCCCAAGGTCGGCGCAAGCGTCAACCTGGCCGACCTCATGCGCGCCAAGGGCGACAGGGACATCGTCCGTCTGCTTTTCGCCGAGGTTCCCGGCGTCCTCTTCCAGATCGCCGACATAGATTATGACTACGTCGATGCCGAACTGCTGCTGCAGGACATCGCGTTCTACCCTCTGGGACATCCCGTGCCGGGCCGGCCGGGCGTGGACGTCCTTTCCTCCGACAAACCAGGTATCCAGACCATACTCGAGTCGCTCCTTCGCAGCCAGAGCTCCGAGGGCGAAGACTGACCACAATAACGCACTATGCCAAGATACGCCAATGTCCCCACAGGGAAGAAATCCCACGGGAAGCCCAAGATCTTCGTGCTCGACACCAACATCATCCTGCACGACTACAAGTCCATCCGCAAGTTCCAGGACAACAATGTCGTCATCCCCATTGCGGTGATAGAGGAGCTTGACAAATTCAAGAAAGGCAACGACGCACTGTCGTTCAACGCGCGCGGATTCATGCGCGAGATAGACCGCCTTACCGACGGCAAGCTCTTCGGAAAGGAAGGCGTCCCCATCGGCCCGCGCCTCGGAAAGATCAAGATTGAGCCCAACCATCCCTTCGCCGAGGAGTTCAAGGACTTCTTCATGGACGACATCCCGGACCACCGCATCCTGGCGACCGCCATGTGGGTGAGGGACAACAATCCCGGCACCTTCGTCGCCCTTATCACCAAGGACGTCAACCTCCGCATGAAGGCCAAGGCCGTGGGCATGGAGGTCCAGGACTATCTCACCGACAAGGTCGAGGAGGCCAAGGTGGAAGGGGCCACGAAAGAGGTCCTGGTCATGGAGCCTGATCCCTCCGTGCTGCAGTCCCTGGCCTATGGCTCGGAGACTTCCGTCCCTTGGGAGGCGGTGACCGAGGACGAGCCCCGCGCCAACCAGCTGTTCATATTCGGCTGGAAGGGCACCGATAAGGGCACGGTCTGCGCGCGCTATGACGCGCAGCGCGGCCGTATCGTCCTGGTCAAGGTCCGCGAGGCTTACGGTATCCGGCCGCGCAACGACGAGCAGAAATTCGCGCTCGACGCCTGCCTCAATCCCAAGATCCAGCTGGTCTCGCTGACCGGAGGCGCCGGCACCGGCAAGACCCTCCTGGCCCTGGCTTCGGCCCTGGAGCAGGAGCGCGACTTCGACCAGATCATCCTCTCGCGCCCGACGGTCATCCTCGGAAACCAGGACATCGGTTTCCTGCCCGGCGACCAGAAGCAGAAGATGAGCCCGTACCTGCAGCCGCTCATGGACAACCTCAACGTCATCAAGGCGCAGTTCCGTCCCTCGTCCAAGGAGGCGCTGAAAATCGAAGGGCTCCTGAAGGACGAGAAGCTCGTCATCTCGCCTCTGGCTTACATAAGGGGCCGCAGCCTCGGCAAGGCCTTCTTCATCATCGACGAGGCCCAGAACCTCACTCCGCACGAGATCAAGACCATCATCACACGCGCGGGAGAGGGTACCAAGATGGTCTTCACCGGCGACATCTTCCAGATTGACCAGCCTTATCTGGACCAGTGGTCCAACGGCCTGACACACTTGGGAGAGAAGATGATCGGCCAGAAACTCTTCGAGCACGTGTTCCTGCGCAAGGGGGAGAGGAGCGAACTCTCCGAGATTGCGGCTAAACTGTTATAATTATTTTTTAATTAGGCCGGAAAGTTGTAAATTCGCGGCCGATTTATAGAAGAATACAAATAAAAAAGACGACGTTATGTTTGAAAGCAAGAAAAGAGTCTATCGCTTCGGCGGCAAGCAGGCCGAGGGCGATGGTACCATGCGCGAGCTCCTTGGTGGAAAGGGAGCCAACCTGGCTGAGATGAGCAGGCTCGGAATGCCTGTGCCCGCCGGATTCACTATTACGACAGAGTGCTGCGCCGAGTATTATGCTCTCGGCGGAGGATATACCGAAGAGCTCAAGATGGACGTGGGCGCCGCCCTTGCCGCTACCGAAAGGGTCATGGGCAAGAAATTCGGCGATCCAGGGAATCCCCTCCTCGTCAGCTGCCGTTCCGGAGCCCGCAGCTCCATGCCCGGCATGATGGATACCATCCTCAACATCGGCCTTTGCTCCGAGACCATCCCCGGCATGATCAAGAAGACCGGCAACCCGCGCTTCGTGTACGACTCCTACCGTCGTCTCATCATGATGTACTCCGACGTCGTCATGGAGAAGGCCGAGGGCATCGAGCCTGAGGACGGACAGAGCATCCGCCAGCAGCTTGACCGCATGATGGCCGAACTTAAGGAGGCCAAGGGTTACAAGTCCGACACCGAGATCACCGCCGACGAGCTCAAGGAGCTCTGCGAGCAGTTCAAGCTCAAGGTGAAGGAAGTCCTCGGCGTCGAGTTCCCCGACACCGCGAAGGACCAGCTCTGGGGTTCCATCGGCGGAGTCTTCAAGTCCTGGAACGGCAAGCGCGCCATCGCCTACAGGCGTATCGAGCGCATCCCGGACGACTGGGGCACCGCAGTGAACGTCCAGTCCATGGTGTTCGGTAATATGGGTGACAACTCCGCTACCGGCGTCGCTTTCTCCCGTAACCCCGCCACCGGTGACAACAAGTTCTACGGCGAGTGGCTCATCAACGCCCAGGGCGAGGACGTCGTCGCCGGAATCCGCACCCCCAACCCGCTGAACGAGGCCACCAAGAACGACCATAACCGCAACCTCAAGTCCCTCGAGACCGCCATGCCGGAGGTGTACAAGGAGCTCGACGATATCCGTCTCAAGCTCGAGAACCACTTCCACGACATGCAGGACATCGAATTCACCATCCAGGAGGGCAAGCTCTGGATGCTGCAGTGCCGCATCGGCAAGCGCACCGGCCTGGCCGCCCTTCAGATGGCCATGGATATGCTCAACGAGGGCATGATCGACGAGAAGACCGCCATCATGCGCGTCGCTCCTTCCCAGCTCGACGAGATCCTTCACCCTATCCTCAACCCCGCTTCCGAGAAGATCGCGAAGAAACTCGCACAGGGCCTTCCCGCTTCTCCGGGCGGAGCCGTAGGTACTATCGTCTTCACCTCCGAGGCCGCTATGGCAGTCGCGAAGGATGGCGGAAAGTGTATCCTCATCCGTGAGGAGACCTCCCCTGAGGACATTGAAGGTATGCGCGCCGCTGCCGGTATCCTTACCACCCGCGGTGGCATGACCTCCCACGCGGCGCTCGTCGCCCGCGGCTGGGGCAAGTGTTGCATCGTCGGCTGCGAGGCCATGAAGATCAACTTCGACAAGAAGACCGTCACCTTCGGAGAAGGCGGAAAGACTTTCAAGGAGGGCGAGTGGATATCCCTGAACGGCACCAAGGGCCTTGTCTATGGTGAGAAGATCGAGACCATGGACGCTTCCGAGAATCCTCTGTTCATCAACTTCATGGCCATCGTCGACAAGTACCGCAAACTTGGCATCCGCACCAACGCCGACACCCCTGAGGACGCCGCCAAGGCCCTCTCGTTCGGCGCCGAGGGCATCGGCCTCTTCCGTATCGAGCACATGTTCTACGGCAAGAACTCCGAGACCCCGCTCGCAAAGCTGCGCAAGATGATCATGTGCGATACCGACAAGGAGCGCAAGGCCGCCCTTTCCGAGCTCGAGCCGTTCATCAAGGCCGCCGTCAAGAGCACCCTGCGCATCATGGACGGCAAGCCCGTCGTGTTCCGTCTCCTCGACCCGCCTCTCCATGAGTTCGTCCCCCGTTCCGAGGACAAGAAGGCCGAGCTGGCCGCCGAACTCGGAGTCTCCGTGGAGGAGATCGAGAAGCGCGGCGAGAGCCTGCACGAGATCAACCCGATGATGGGTCTGCGCGGCGTACGTCTGCACGTCACCTATCCTTTCATCGCCGAGACCCAGTACAGGGCCATCTTCACCGCCACCGCCGAGCTCCTCAAGGAGGGCCTGAACCCGATGCCGGAGATCATGATCCCCGTCACCATCTCCGCCCGTGAGCTGAGCTTCCAGAAAGCCATCTGCGACCGCGTGAAGGCTGAGATCGAGGGCCAGACCATGACCGCCATCTACTACAAGTTCGGCACCATGATCGAGATCCCCCGCGCCGCCCTGACCGCCGACCGCATGGCCCGCGCCGCCGAGTTCTTCTCCTTCGGTACCAACGACCTCACACAGATGACCTTCGGCTTCTCGCGCGATGACATCGGCACCTTCATGGGCGACTATCTCGGCAACAAGATCCTCGACGACGATCCGTTCCAGACCATCGACACCAAGGCCGTCGGCCGTCTTGTCGAGTTCGGCATCCAGGGCGGACGTTCCCGCAGGCCCGACCTCAAGTGCGGCATCTGCGGCGAGCATGGCGGCGATCCCGCATCGATCGACTTCTTCAACAAGATCGGCGTGGACTACGTCAGCTGCTCACCTTTCCGCGTGCCCATCGCACGTCTCGCCGCCGCCCAGGCCGTCATCAAGCAGAATGCCTAGGCTTTCCGATATTAAAAAAACCGGCTGCAAGGCCGGTTTTTTTATTTGTCGTCTTCCTTTTCGAAGGAGAAATCTCCGTTGAAATTGATAGGTTCCCGGTTTTTGGACTGGACCAGAAGGGAGGTGCTGCCGTTCGTGAAAATCTGGAAGGTATATACGTGGGTGTCCTCATCGGTCTTGATGAGGAGGCGGACGGTGTATGAGCCGTCGGCTTCCCTGTATACTTCGCTTTCCTGGATGTCAGCCTCGAAGTTGAGGCCGTGGCCGCCGCCGTAGGGGAGGTCCCAGGCGCGGCCGAAGTACGGTAAGTAGGATACGATGTGTCCGTCCTTGACCTTGACGGAATAGTTGTCGACATGCCTTGAGCCCCCTCTTAGGGGAATCATCCTGTCTATGTCCACCTTGAAGTCGCCGTTTTCGACGCCATCACGGACCATTTGCGCTTCGCGCTCGAGGCGGGCCAGGCGGTCTTCACGGCTCTCGTTCAGGACGCCGCAGCCCTGGAAAAGGAGGGCCGCCGCCATTAGGGTGATGAGGATTCTTTTCATGGTATCAGTATTTAGTGATTATCGGAGTGACAGGGGAGGGAGTGGCAAAAGAAGTGCCAGAGGACCACGCCGACTGCTACGCTTACGTTGAGGGAGTGCTTGGTACCGCGCTGGGGAATCTCCAGGGTGAGGTCGGCGGCGTCGACGACGTCCTGGCGTACGCCTTCCACTTCGTTTCCGAAGACGAGGGCGTATCGGCCGTCGGGCTCGGGACGGAAGGCGTCGAGCTTCACCGAGCGGACCGTCTGCTCGACGGCCGCGACGGTGTAGCCGGCCGCCTTCAGGGCCGCGACCGCTTCCAGCGTATCGCCGGCATGCTCCCACGGGACGCTGTCCTCGGCGCCGAGGGCCGATTTGTGGATCTCGGCGGAGGGCGGGACGGCACAGATGCCGCAGAGCCAGACCTTGTCGGCCTTGAAGGCGTCCGCCGTCCGGAAAGCCGATCCGACATTATGCGCGCTGCGGATATTGTCCAGGACCACGACCAGTCCGGACTCCGGGAGATTCCTGTACTCCTCGGCGCTTATGCGACCGAGCTCTATATTCAATAATTTTCTGTCCTTCACATTTACAAAGGTAGTAAAAAAGGATATTTATCCTTATCTTTGAAGGTTCAAAAACAATTCTATGAAACAGGATCTCCAAGTATTCGACCTCATCCGCAAGGAGAGGGACAGGCAGGCCTCGGGCCTCGAGCTCATCGCCTCCGAGAACTATGTAAGCAACTATGTGATGGAAGCCATGGGCTCCATCTGCACAAATAAATACGCCGAAGGATATCCCGGGAAGCGTTACTACGGCGGCTGCCAGGTCGTCGACCAGATCGAGCAGCTGGCCATCGACCGCCTCTGCAAGATCTACGATGCGGAATATGCCAATGTGCAGCCGCATTCCGGCGCCCAGGCCAACATGGCCGTGACCATGGCCTGCCTCAAGCCCGGCGACACCTTCATGGGCCTGGACCTTTCACAGGGCGGCCACCTCACCCACGGCTCCCCGGTCAATGCCTCCGGCATCCTTTACAATGCCGTGGCCTATGGCCTCAATCCCGACACCGGCCTCATCGACTACGACGCCATGGAGGCCCTCGCGCTTGAGCATAAGCCCAAACTCATCATCGGCGGCGCCTCGGCTTACTCCCGCGAGTGGGACTACGAGCGTATGCGCGCCATAGCCGACAAGGTCGGCGCGATCCTTTGGATCGACATGGCGCACACCGCCGGCCTCATCGCCGCCGGCCTGCTCAAGAACCCCGTGAAATACGCCCATATCGTCACTTCCACCACGCACAAGACCCTTCGCGGTCCCCGCGGCGGCATCATCCTGATCGGCAAGGATTTCGACAACCCCTGGGGTCTTACCACTCCTAAGGGTGTCGTGAAGAAGATGAGCCAGATTATCGACTCCAGCGTGTTCCCCGGTATCCAGGGCGGTCCCCTCGAGCACGTCATCGCCGCCAAGGCGGTGGCTTTCTACGAGGCCATGCAACCGGAGTATATCAATTATCAGAAGCAGGTCATAGCCAATGCCCAGGCCATGTGCAAGGCTTTCCTCGACAGGGGGTACCATGTAGTTTCGGGCGGCACCGACAATCACCTGATGCTGATCGACCTTCGCACCAAGTTCCCCGATGTTTCGGGTCGCGTCGCCGAGAAGGAGCTCGAGAAGGCTGACATCACGCTCAACAAAAACATGGTCCCGTACGACAGCCGCAGCGCTTTCCAGACATCAGGATTCCGTATCGGCACTCCCGCCGTCACTTCCCGCGGCTTCGTCGAGAAGGACATGGAGGACATCGTGGACCTGATCGACACAGTCCTTTCGTCATGTTCCTCGCACATCTCCGCCCTTACCCTGAAGAAGGGCGAAGTGCCGACGGAGGAGCAGACTGCCTCGCTCTACGAGCACAGGGCCGTCCTCGAGAAGGTCGCCTCCAAGGTGCACCAGATGACCGCCGGCTATCCTCTCAACAAGTATTAGTGACAATTTGTCAGTCACTGCCGGCTGGCACATACTTTGATTTCTATATAAGCGTTCCCGCACGTCGGGAGCGCTTTTTTTGACAATATCTTAAAAGTTATAAAGTTATGATCAAGCCATTGGCAGACAGAGTGGTCGTTGAGCCCCAGGAGGCCCAGACCAAGACTGCGTCGGGACTTTTCATCCCTGACACCGCTAAAGAGAAACCCCAGCAGGGCACCGTTGTGGCCGCAGGCCCCGGAAAGAAGGACGAACCCATGGAAGTGAAGGTGGGCGACGTCGTCCTTTACGGCAAGTATGCCGGTACCGAGGTGACCGTCGACGACAAGAAGTACCTCATCGTGAAGCAGTCGGACATTCTGGCAATTATTTAATAAGGAGATTGAACTATGGCAAAGGATATCAAATTCGACGTGGACGTACGTTCCAAGATGAAGGAGGGAGCGGACGCTCTGGCTAATGCAGTAAAGGTGACCCTCGGCCCCAAGGGCCGCAACGTCGTCATCGACAAGAAATTCGGCGCACCCCAGGTGACCAAGGATGGCGTGACCGTCGCGAAGGAGGTCGAACTGGAGGACCGTTTCGCCAACATGGGCGCCCAGATGGTCAAGGAGGTCGCTTCCAAGACCAACGAGCAGGCCGGTGACGGCACCACCACCGCCACTGTCCTGGCACAGGCCATCATCAATGTCGGCCTCAAGAACGTCACGGCCGGCGCCAACCCCATGGACCTCAAGCGTGGTATCGACAAGGCCGTCGCCGCAGTGGTGGCGGGTCTCAAGGAGCAGAGCCAGGAAGTCGGCGACGACTATTCCAAGATCGAGCAGGTGGGCACCGTGTCCGCCAATAACGACGGATACATCGGCAAGCTCATCGCCGACGCTATGTCCAAGGTCAAGAAGGACGGCGTCATCACCGTCGAGGAGGCCAAGGGCACCGAGACCGAGGTTAAGGTCGTCGAGGGAATGCAGTTCGACCGCGGATACATTTCCCCGTACTTCATGACCAACGGCGACAAGATGGAGGCCGTTCTGGACGACACCTATATCCTCCTTACCGACAAGAAGATCTCCAACATGGAGGACCTTATGCCGGTGCTCGAGCCGGTTGCCCGTGAGGGCAGGGGTCTCCTGATCATCGCCGAGGACGTGGAGGGCCAGGCCCTGACCACCCTCGTCGTCAACCGCCTGCGCGGCACCCTGAAGGTGGCCGCCGTCAAGGCTCCCGGATTCGGCGACCGCCGCAAGGAGATGCTGCAGGACATCGCCGTCCTGACCGGTGCCACCGTAATCTCCGAGGAGCGCGGCTTCACCCTCCAGAACGCTTCCGTCCAGATGCTGGGCCGCGCCGAGAAGGTGACTATCACCAAGGAGAACACCACCATCGTGGGTGGTGCAGGCGATTCCGCCGCCATTGCCGAGCGTGCCGACCTGATCCGCAAGCAGATTTCCACCACTACTTCCGATTATGACAGGGAGAAACTTCTCGAGCGTCTCGGCAAGCTTGCCGGCGGCGTGGCCGTCCTCTACGTGGGCGCCACCACCGAGGTGGAGATGAAGGAGAAGAAGGACCGCGTCGAGGATGCCCTCAACGCCACGCGCGCTGCGGTTGAGGAGGGTTACCTCCCCGGAGGCGGCGTAGCGTACATCCGCGCCGCATCGGCCCTCAAGGGTCTCAAGGGCGACAACGACGACGAGACCACCGGCATCCATATCGTGGCCAAGGCCATCGAGGAGCCGCTCCGCATGATTGCCGAGAATGCCGGCGTGGACGGCAGCGTCATCATCCAGAAGGTCAAGGAGGGCGACGGCGACTTTGGCTACAATGCCCGCACCGACGAGTTCGTCAAGCTCTATGAGGCCGGCGTCATCGATCCTACCAAGGTGGCCCGCGTCGCCCTGGAGAACGCCGCCTCCGTGGCCGGCATGTTCCTGACGACTGAATGCGGCATCGTGGACATCCCCGAGAAGGAGCCCGCGGCACCCGCCATGCCCGCCGGTGGAATGATGTAATCTATCATTAAAACGGTATAAAGTCCCGCTCGAGAGGCCTCGGGCGGGACTTTTCAACAATTATTAAAAATTTTTATAAAAATAATTTGCAAGTTTGATTTTAATTCCTACCTTTGCAGCCGCTTTTACGGAAGCGACTTGAAAAGTTCATTGAAAAGACTGAAGGAAGTACAAGCAAGTACCGAGAAAAATTAGAGAATCGAGAGCGTTGATTTCTTTGAAAGAAAGCGTCAGGACAGACTAGAGTTATAATAAAATTTATACAAAGAAGAGTTTGATCCTGGCTCAGGATGAACGCTAGCGGCAGGCTTAACACATGCAAGTCGCGGGGCAGCGCGGGTAGCAATACCTGGCGGCGACCGGCGGAAGGGTGCGT
>JAFZQO010000050.1 GCA_017620335.1 Bacteroidales bacterium | reverse complement strand
TCATATAGCCTAATCCGTGGCGGTATGAGAAGCCCCTTCCGCTTCGCCATCATACTGTCCGTACTGCTGCTTGTATCCTGTTCTGTGGTGGAACGCCAGCACCTGTACCGCGAAGCCGTGAGCGAGCAGGCTCTGGCTGAGGAGGCTATGAAAGCCGGTGATACCGAGAAGGCCATCAAGCATTTCCGCAAGGCATACGTAGCTTATGTTGACAGCGGGCATGAGGAGGCCTGGCCAGAAGTACTGAGCGGCATATATTTGACTGACGGGTGGGACAAACTCACCGAACGTGCACAGCAGGATATCTTCGAGTCCACCAGGGCCAACCTGATGACGCAGGCGAGGCTTCAGCGGCAGAGGTTGCGCCATACGAGGATGCTGGCACTTGCAGGGCTTCTCCTGGCAGCCGCTGCCGCTGTCATCCTCGTGCTATCGTATCGCAAGCGCCGCCTGGAGACCGAGCGTGAGCTACTCCAGGCCAGGCTGGAACTGCAGGCTGAACGCGAGCGGCCGGTGACTCCGGCCCTAGCCCTTGCCCTCCGTTCTTATGAGCAGCTCTGCAGCCGCTATTCCCCTGAAGGGGACAATGCCGCTCTCCTGCGCGAGTTCCGCCAGCAACTTGACGACCTGCGGGACGACCGCGTGTTCCGGCAGGAACTGGAGGCGGCCCTCGAGACCTCGGATTCGGGACTGCCCGGACTCATTCGATCGTTGCCGGACCTCAAGGACAGCGACCGGCGCCTGATGCTGTATATCGCCGGCGGCCTGCCGACATATCTGATTGCCGCAATCTTCGGCAAGACCAGGCCGGCCGTCAACATGCAGATTTCCCGGCTACGCCGCCAGATCGAGTCAATGGATGCTAGGATTCAATCCCGCATGCTGAAGTATTTCGACAAACGCTCTTCTGGGCGACCGAAAAAATAGCAACATTATCTATACAAAAACCGCCTTGCACTGCATTGGGAGCCACTTTTGGCATTTTAAAAAGAAACACCCGTTGCGCGATGTTTCTCGTTTTTCTATTTTTGTTTCAAACAAATCATAGAAGCCATGAAATTCCGCACTATCATCTTTGCCATACAGCTCCCGCTGCTTTGGTGCTGTGCTTCCCAGGCCGAAAAGGGAAATGTCGTTTTTGAGACTGCTGCCGACGCCTCCGCTCTCACGGATGTCATCAAGAGTATCGAAATCATACCGCTCGAAAAGACAAACGGCTCCGCTGTCGGACCGGCACGAAACACTGAAGTCTGTCTGCTCGGTAGAGACTACATTGTTGCCGACAGGCTGTCCTCCAACATCTTCCGTTTCTCGCCTGAAGGCAGGTTCCTCTGTAGTCTAGGGCCAGTCGGAGAGATCATTGACATTGACGGATGCCCAGTCGGCGAGATGCCTGACAGGATTAGCAACTTTCAGGTTGACAGGGATGAAGTGACAGCCGTTTACGCTACGAACAGAGCGGTACATTATTCTGCCGACGGCCGCATCCTGTCGGAAAACACGGTTGAAGACCTTGGCTACCAGTCGTTTTTCGTGCCGGAGGGAATCCTCACTTATTTCGGTTATGGGGCTGGCCGCCCGTACAGGGTTGCCCTGTTGAAGGACCGTGGGATAGAGACATTCCTCCCGGACGAGTCGAAAGTCATCTCTATGGACCCGTCCGCACCGCTATTCTTCCCGTACAATGGGTCTGTATTTTTTACGGACACCTACGGATCCGGCATCTATCGCTATGATGGAGGGGAAGTTTCGCCCGTAGTTATCTTCGATTTCGGGGATACTGCCCTTGGCGAAAGGTACTTCCAGTTCGACGATTCTTTCGCGGCGGCGGAGTACATGCTCTCGAAGAGGTTTACCCTAGTACAGCGCTACATCAGGAACGGAAAATACCAAATAGTGGAGACGTTCACGCAGGATATGGGTGAGGTCACGGCCGACTACGGCATCTGCAAGGGCGGAGGTGAATGGAAATGGTTCTCACTTGGCATGAGCGACAGTTCCCCGTTCTTCAATTCCTTGAGACAGATAGACGAGGATGCGCTCTACTGCCTGCTCGATGCAGGGCTGCTCTCCGCCGCGGTCAGACAGCCATCAGGCACCATCCTTGATGCATTCCTGCCATTCATCTCCAATCCGGAAGTGCTTCAAACTGTCTCCGCTGGGGACAATCCTGTCATCGCAAAGATTTACCTGAAGTAGGCTGATGAACCTGCCTTTTTATAGCATTGCATATAACTCATTCATTAGTCTGTGCGATGTTGAGAAATGTGCCCGAAAACATCACCGACGCATTCCTGTGGATCACTTTCATAAGACCATGACCGGGTCACTTTGCGCAGGAATCTCCAGCAAAACCCTAAGGAGCGGACGACGGGGATTTGCTGTGTATCGTGACGGGAAGGTAGTGGCGCAATATACAGCAATGGGACGGCGGCTAAGATTCGGCGGTTGGATTTTCGGCGGTTTTACCCTATATTTGCCCATGGTCGCTGATATTTGAACTTTTTTGCGACCAGTAGTTCTTTGGCACATATTAGGTCTCACGATTAGTCCGGCGGTCAGGTCTTTTCTAGGTGATTCAGCTGGTGTTTTGCGTCGTTAAAGAGCGGAGGTGAGCTTGTGTGTACGTGACCCACTCCCGCTACGAAGATTTCTTGTCATTTCGAGCGAAGTCGAGAAATCTAAGACATACGCAAGTGGACGAGTACGAAGTCTCTTGCACCTGAAACAACCTCACTATATCCCTCCGGCGCCTTGCAAGCGGCGGTTTTTTTGTGCCTTTTCTGCAGGGGATGTGAACAAAATGTCGACGGGACCGGGCATGCGGATAGATGGATTATTCCTTTGAAAACCGGATTGTACCGATTATATTTGCAATTCACGTTGACACTAAACAATTAAGGATATGGAAATGCAAGTTCCCGGCAAAGGCATGGCCTATCAAGCCCCGCAATCTGAAGTCCTTGTGTTTCAGGTTGAAAGACGTTTTTTGGCAGACAGCAGCAGAGATTCCTTCTCCGGCAATTATCGCCTTCAAGATGGCGGTCTTGATCGGTATAATAATGGAGAGAATTTATTGTAACGGGGGGGCATCATGATGACTAAACGTCTGTTTTCATTGGTTTGTTCCGTCGGTGTCGCCGCCTTCATGGCGGCCTCCTGCCAGGCTCCGGCCCTGGAAGAGATCCAGGAGCCTGGAGGACAGGAAACCGAGGTCGTCCCGGAGTGGACGACAATTCCCTATTCCCTGAAGGTGAGTACCAAAGAGACGAGAGTCGCAACTGACGAAACTGCATCTGCATATCAGTTCAAGACAGGAGACAAGATCCGCATTACGGGTACCGATCGTTCGGATATCGTTGGCATTTTGGAGCCGAATGAGGGTTTTACCTTGTGGACTGGCACCATTTCCTATCGGACCTCCAGCGGTGGGCTGGTGAGCGGCGAGACGCCTTTGGATGTAACCCTCCTCCACGCCGATAATCAGGATGCAAGTACTTATGCGTCGGCTCTTGTCGGAACCGGGGCGATTGAAGGGTGTGTGTCGGAGGAGCAGTTGTTACAATATGCCGTCGAGCATTACAGCCTGTTTACCGCGACGGATACTTATCGTGATCAGAACACCGCGCCGACGGAGGTCATTCTTTCGCAGCAGGCCACATTCCTGGATTGTACAGTTACCTTCACGTTCGACGGAACCCATGAAGTGGGCGGAGGCGGTAATGCAAAGGTGGATCTGATTACCACTCGGGGCGAGATGTGGGCGAACTCGGCTTTCTCCCGCGTTGGAGGCACCAATGACTATACGGTCCATTTCATGGCTGTCATTCCCGGGGGCCAGACCAAGGATGCATTTACCCTTACTGTTGCCGATCGGGCGATTACATTCAGTACCACCGCCGCTCTCGCGAGCAACATGCTTTACACGGTCAAACGCAACATCGTATACGGCCCCCAGCTTGGGGATCCATTCTGGAGCGACGGGACTTATGGCCGTATGGACCATCCTGATCCCAACACCAAGATCGTAGGTATCATCGTGTATGCCAATCGTGGCTTTCCGGCAGGAACGCCAGAGGCGATCATTGACGACGCCATTACGGAAAAAGCGTCAGGATACGGCCATGGCTTGGTGATGGCGCTTCGTAATGCGGGCTCGAATGTGAAGTGGAGCAACTCGAAGGGATCGCATTTGACTGACAATTACGTCAAAACGCCAGCCCAAGCTTTGGCTGCCGGAAGTTTGAGTGGTTTCAATAATACCAACACCATTGGTTCGGATGGGGTCGCGGCATCTATTGCCAAAGCTTACGACGTGTACGTTGTTAAAGACGAGGGGACAAAGAAAGTCACCACCGGGTGGTTCCTCCCTTCTATCGGACAATGGCTTTACGCCATCAGCATTGACGGTTTTGGTGGTGCTGACCATGCCGATAAGTGGACAGATAACACGGATAGTTCCCCTAAAAAATGGTTGACGCTTGGTTCTGCTGGGTTAACCAATAGTTTGATACGCGTGTTGAACAATCATGACCAGAATGATAATAATCTTTTGGTGAAATCCCTGAATGACAGGCTGGATCAATTATGGAACGATTTCCATGTACAATATCCTTTTGAATATGAGAGCTTTGGTATCCCTCTTGGTGCCAGAAACATTTCTGACAATTACTGGACTAGTTCCGAGTATGATGACGATCAAGCTATTCGGATGAATCTTGGGTCGGTGGAATGGAGTAATAGAGAAAAGACATATTATTCCACAATCAAAGCAAAACCGGAGGATAAGACCAGCCGCAATTTCGCCTTTGGTGGCAACGACTATCCCGCCAAAGTCCGTCCCTTCCTCGCCTTCTAAAACCAAGGGGGTGACCGTTTGATTGTTGGAAAAAGTTTCTTATCTTGCGGAACGAACTAATAATCAGTACCATGAACATTCTCATCACCCTGCTCTTCGGAGCCATCGCCGGCTGGCTGGCCGGGTTCTTCGTGATCAAGGAGAAAGGCGGACTCATCTGGAACATCATCATCGGCCTCCTCGGCGGTGTCGTCGGCGGCTGGCTGCTGGGCAAGATCGGCGCGACCGGTTCCTTCTGGTCCATGTGGTATGGCCAGATCGTCAGCGCCGTCATCGGCGCCGTGGTCCTGATCCTGGTCTGGCGCCTGATCAAGAAGCTCCTGAAGTAAGGGATTTGCCGAGATTCCGATCGGCTATAGCTGGTCGATGATATCTTTGACGAGGGCGTTCCAATCGACAACCCGGTCGGGTTTCGGGGAATAGCCCAGGACGACTACGACCAGGTCCTGGGAGGGAATGATGAAGACTTCCTGTCCATCGTGGCCCTGGCAATTGAACATGTCCTCGGGGATGTCCGGCCAGAACTTGTCCTTGTTCAGCCAGAAAAAAGCGCCGTAACCGTCATTGCTGGCGGAGGCGGGGGTGACGCTGTATTCCACCCAGCCCTCGGGGAGGATCCGCTGCCCCTGGAAGACGCCGTCGTCCAGGAACAGTTGTCCGAAGCTGGCGAATTCACGAGCCGTGATATACAGGTAGGACGAGCCCACGGGCGTACCGCTCATGTCCGGCTCGAAAACCGGGTTGTGGATGCCCAGCGGGGCAAAGATGCGTTCGCGGTAATAGGTCAGGAATTCCTTGTCGGAAGCGAACTTGCCGCGCAGGTAACGCATGACGATGTTCGTGCTGCCGCTGGAATAGTACCAGAAAGTGCCGGGCTTGTACTCGAGGGGCTTGTCGATGGCGTACAGGCCCATGTCCTTTTCCCGGTGCAGCATCAGGTTCACGTCGGACCGGTTGCCGTAGTCCTCGTTCCACTGGAGGCCGCTCTGCATCTGCATCAGGTCGTTGAGCGTGATGGCGGCGCGCTCGTCGCCCTGCCACTCGGGAATGCCCGTCGGGGCGAAAATGTCCACCAGGCCGTCGCCGTACATGACGCCCGCGAGGGCGTTGGTGAAGCTCTTGGCCATGCTCCAGCTCAGGAGCCGCGTATGGGCGTTCAGGCCTTCGCGAT
>JAFZQO010000004.1 GCA_017620335.1 Bacteroidales bacterium | reverse complement strand
TCCCAACTTCGCGGACAACCAGATGCTGGCATCGGACTCTTATTTCCGTTCACCTTTCTGGTACCGCGATACGTTTAATGCCAAGGTCGATACCGAGCGCCAGTACCTGCATTTCGACGGCATCAACTGGAAGGCCGACGTTTATCTCAACGGCGCTTCGCTCGGCCGCATAGACGGTGCTTTCCGCGAGGCCGAGTTCGACGTGACCGGCATCCTCAGGGACGGCCGCAACGACCTCGCCGTCCTGATCCATGAGAACGAGCACTATGGTGCCATCAAGGAGCAGACGGCATACAGCACCGACCAGAACGGCGGTATCGTGGGTGCCGACAATCCTACGATGCATGCTACCATCGGCTGGGATTGGATCCCTACCGTACGCGGCCGCGACATCGGCATCTGGGACGACGTCTATCTCGCATACAAGGGCCCCGTGAGCATCAAGGACCCGTTCGTGCGCACCGTCCTCCCGCTCCCGGATACGACATCGGCCGACGTCATAGCCGAAGTGACTCTCGCAAACAATTCTGACAAGGTCGTTTACGGAATGCTCAAGGGTTCCTTCGGCGACGTGTCTTTCGAGTTGCAGCAGATCCTTGCGCCGGGCAGCACCAAACTCATCAGCGTCAATCCCGGCGAAGTTCCCGCCCTTCACCTGAACAATCCGAAGCTCTGGTGGCCCAAGGGCTATGGGGAGCAGAATCTGTATGACGTCAAATTCTCGTTCGAAGTCGAGGACGTCGTCTCCGACGAAGTCGCCTTCAAGACCGGCGTGCGCCAGATGGATTTCTCCGTCGACGAGTATGTCCCCAGCGGCGGACAGATGCGCGGCTTCGGCGGAGGGGGCAAGCCCGAGCGCCTCAGCCTCTACGTCAACGGCCGCCGTTTCATCGGCTTCGGCGGCAACTGGGGCTTCCCCGAGCAGCTGCTCAACTACCGCGGACGCGAGTACGACATCGCTGTGGGTTACCACGCCGACATGAATTTCACCATGATACGCAACTGGGTCGGAATGACCGGAGACAAGGAGTTCTACGAGGCCTGCGACCGCCACGGCGTCATGGTCTGGCAGGATTTCTGGCTCGCCAACCCCGCCGACGGTCCTAACCCTTACCATCCCGACCTCTTCAACGAGATCGCCACGGAGTATGTCCGCCGCGTCCGCAGCCACCCTTCGATCGGCATCTATGTCGGCCGCAACGAGGGCAATCCGCCGGACGAGATCAACGACTATCTCGCTGAAATGGTGCCCCGCGAGCATCCGGGCCTGTATTATATACCTAACTCTGCCTCCGGCATAGTCAGCGGCGGCGGCCCTTACCGCGCCATGCCCGTCAGGGACTATTTCAACACCTACGGCCACGACAAGTTCCACAGCGAGCGAGGCATGCCGAACGTGATGAACTTCGAGAACCTCGTGCGCTCATTCGGCGCGGACAATGTCGAGCCGGTCAACACCATGGCCCATCCCAACCCGATGTACGGCCTGCACGACTACACTCTCGGCGGCGTGCCGAACGCCTCCTCGGCGCAGTCGGCGGAGAGCTTCAACCAGATCATAGCAAAGGCTTTCGGCGAACCCGTCGACGCGGAGGAGTTCGCCGCCCTGGCACAATGGGTCAACTACGACGGCTACCGCGCTATCTTTGAGGGCCGCAGCGAGCACCGCCGCGGTATGATCCTCTGGATGAGCCACCCCGCATGGCCCTCGATGGTATGGCAGACCTACGACTATTACTTCGAGCCGACCGGTGCCTACTTCGGATGCAAGAAGGCCTGCGAGCCCCTGCATATCCAGTGGAACCCCATCCGCGAGGACATAGAGGTCGTGAACTACCACGCCTTCGACCAGGCCGGCATCAAGGCCGAGGCCCGGCTCATCAACCTCGACGGAAAGGTCGTTTGGAGCAAGGACGCCACCTTCGACATCCTCGAGGACCAGACGGTCGCGTGCTTCCCGCTGGAGTTCCCCGCGGAGCTGTCCGACGCGTATTTCATCAAGCTGAAGCTGACCGCCGCTTCCGGTGAGGTCCTCTCGGAGAACTTCTACTGGCGCGGCCGCGAGGAGGGCAACCTCCAGGCCCTGAGGGGCGTGGCGAAGACCTCGCCGAAGTGCAAGGTGGCCCGTAAAGCCACGGATGACGGCTATGAGTTCACCGTCACCGTGACCAACAACGACAAGGTTCCTGCCATGATGCTCCGCCTCAAGGCCCTTGATACCGCCACCGGAGACCTCGTGCTGCCCGTCCTCTACTCCGACAATTACTTCTTCCTGATGCCGGGCGAGTCCCGCACCCTCACCGTCAAGGTCCGCAAGGAGGACTGCGCCGGCAAGCCTTATCTCGCCCTCAGCGGATTCAACGTCCA
Organism: Bacteroidales bacterium; assembly: GCA_017620335.1. Classification (GTDB taxonomy): domain Bacteria; phylum Bacteroidota; class Bacteroidia; order Bacteroidales; family UBA932; genus Cryptobacteroides. Next base: position 61,984 of record JAFZQO010000004.1, on the reverse strand, counting down.
GGGGAAGGATTTGAAATAGAACACAGTCATGAAACGTCTGATTACATTGATGGCGGCTTCGGCCGCCATCCTTTTGCTGGCATGCTGCTCCGGCACCGACCGCTTCACCCGCGTGGTGGACGGCCATTTCGAGAGGAACGGCAGGGAGGTGACCTTTATCGGGACCAACATGTGGTACGGCCCTATCATCGGTTCTGAGGGCTTCGGCGGGAACCGAGAGAGGCTGATACGCGAGCTCGATACGCTCAAGGCCCTCGGCCTGACCAACCTCCGCGTCCTTGTGGGTGCGGAAGGTCCGGAAGGCCTCCGGGGCCGCACGACGCCGGTCCTCCAGCCTGAGCCGGGCGTGTACAACGACACCCTGCTGCGCGGCCTGGACTTCTTCATGGCGGAGCTGGGCAAGCGCGACATGCAGGCGGTCCTGTTCCTGAACAACGCCTGGAGCTGGAGCGGCGGGTATAATGTGTATCTGCAGTGGGCTTCGGAACAGGACAGCACAGCCACCGGACGCAGGCGCATCAACAGTTCGGAGTTCTACACCAACCGCGCCGCCCAGGAGCTGTATTTCAATCACATACGCAAGATCGTCACCCGTCGCAACACCGTTACCGGCAAACTTTACAAGGACGACCCCGCCATCTTCAGCTGGCAGCTGGCGAACGAGCCGAGACCCTTCTCGCGCGAGCCCTCGGTGACGGACGCTTTCTGCAGCGTCCTCGCCGAGTCCGCCGCGCTCATCAAGAGCCTCGACCCGAACCACATGGTATCTACCGGCAATGAAGGCGCCATGGGTTGCAACGACGGTGATCTCGAACTGGCTAAGCGCCTGAACGAATGCCCGGATATCGACTACGTGACCATCCACATCTGGCCCATGAACTGGAGCTGGGTGAGGAGGGAGACCCTCGACAGGGATTTCCGCATGGCGGCTTACAGGACCAGCACCTACATCGACGAGCATGAGGAGTTCTGCCGCGAGCTCGGAAAGCCCATGGTCATAGAGGAGTTCGGATTTCCGAGGGACGGGGGGTCTTTTGACGACGGCACCCCTACCACGCTGAAGGACAGGTACTACAAGCAGGTCTTCGACCGCCTGCTCCGCTCGCGGAGCGAGGGAGGAGCGCTGGCCGGCGTCAATTTCTGGGCCTGGAGCGGCTTCGCCGTAAGGCCGGAAGGACGCTATGTCTGGATGCCGGGCGACGAGTATTTCGGCGACCCCGGGCAGGAGCAGCCGGGCCTTTACTCGGTGTTCGTGAACGATGGGAGCACCATCGGAGTCATCAAGGAGGCGACGGCGGCGATAGACGCCCCTTACGCCAGGGCCCTGGTCGAGAACGACTGGCTGCTGGGAAAGGACAAGCCCCTGCGCTTCGACGTGCGCAATGTCGGGAAAGAGCCTTCGATATTGAATGTCAAGCTTTTGACCGACAAGGGCGAGCCGGTCGGCGAATGGGTGGAGAAGGTTTCAAAGGACGGCATCGTGCAGTTCACCTTCGACCTTACCGACGGGTTCTACAAGGTGGAGTCGACGCTCGACGGCAAGCCTGTGCGCAACTTCGTGGTGGGCATAGGCGATCCGGAGAAAGTGGTTTCGGAGCCTGACAAGGCCGACGATTTCGACGAGTTCTGGGAGAAAGGCCTCAACGAGCTGGCGGCGGTGGACCCTCAGTACAAACTGACAGAACTGCCGGAGCATTCCAACGACGTACGGAAGGCATACCGCGTGGACATGATGTCCTGGGGAGGGGAACCCATCTCCGCTTTGCTGATGGAACCCGTCAAGGAGGGCAAATACCCGGTGTATATCAATTACTTGGGCTATAATTGCGACCCTTGGTACGAGGATCCTTCAGACAATCCGGAGACCATCAAGGTATGGCTCTGCACCCGCAGGCAGGGCTTTAGCCGCGACCTCAGCGAGCCCGCGGATTTCACGACGCGCGGCCTGGAGAGCCCTGAGACTTACTATTATCACGGGGCGTTCCTCGACCTGGTGAGGGGGATCGACCTGGGATGCTCGCGGCCCGGCGCCGACCTGTCGCGGGTGTTCGCCGAAGGCGGCAGCCAGGGCGGCGCCTTCACGCTGGTTGCAGCCGCTCTGGACCCGCGTGTCAAGGCCGCCGCGTGCTTCGTCCCCTTCCTGAGCGACTATCCCGACTATTTCAAGGTGGCGAATTGGCCCGGAAACGAGATCCTTGCGGCAGCCAAACGCTTGGGTATCAGCGATGAGGAATTGTACCATACGCTCTCCTACGTCGATGTCAAGAACTTCACGGACCGCATCCACTGCCCCGTGCTGATGGGCTTCGGCCTCCAGGACGACACCTGTCCGCCGCACACCAATTTCGCGGGGTACAACAACATCCCCGCGACTACGGACAAGACATGGATCTGCTTCCCGCTGAGCGGTCACCATGTAGAACGCGAGCCCGGTTGGAACCGGGCCCGCGACGATTTCTTCGAAAGGTTCAACTAAGAGCCGGGGAACTCCGCGTCGGAGTCTCCGCTTGACAGTTCCTTGTCCTTGATGAGGATGTAATAGCCCCAGTAGTTGCCGAGGGCGGTCTTCCGTATGGCTTCGTTGTCACCCCGCATCACGGCGTCGGTGAATGCGTCGAAACGCTTGAGCACCTTGTCGTCGATGTCCCAGTAGACCGGGTCTATCTCCGAGAGCAGCAGGGCTTCTTGGTAATTGACGGGTATCCTGTTGTCCGGCCAGGACAGCATCTCCATAGTGCGCTTGAAGTTCTCGAGGTCGCCGTACAGAAGCTGGTAGCACAGGTATCTGTTGGCGGAATTGGAGGTAATCATGCCGAGCGAGTTCATCTGCGCAAGGTTGATCTGCGCGTCCTTGGTCATCACCAGGGACAGTGCGCTGGAATGTCCGGTGGTGTCAGCAGTGTCGACGGCGTCTGCGTAGGTCCTGAGGACCTTCTTCGCCGCCGCGCGGTTCTTGGTGTTGTGGCTGAGGATCTCCGCATATTTGCACGCCAGCGTATAGTTTCCGCTTTCAAGGTTGTATTTGATCAGTTGGTACAGCGACAGGTGGCTCATCCCGTGGGGAAGGTGTGCGGAGTACTGGAAGATCTGGTGTATTGCCTCGTTCGGCACGTGGAGACACTCGTTCAGCAGGCTGTTGAAAAGGTTGGCGACGAGTGTGTTCTCACCCTCCATGCCGAAGTCGTCCGGGCTGGTTAAAGGATACTTGAACATGTTGTCGCCCAGGGCGTCCTTCTCACCGAGGGCGAGGAAGGCGTAGGGCATCAGGCGGGGGTCCTTGGCGGAATTGTCAGGGGTGGCGGCCTCCAGGACCTTGTCCCAGCGGTGAAGGACCGCATTGACCTCCGCTTTGGCGAGCCTCTCCTGCCTGACGGTGCGCGCGTCGGTCGCGATCAGGGCGGCGACGGCGAGCGTCAGGACCAGGGCCGCGGGGAACTCCCAGCGCGCGGCGGGCCTCTCCCGGCCCTTCCTGATGAGCAGCGAGACGAGCGCGAGGCCCGCCGCGATGAGCATCACCATGACCGGGATCCTGTTGGAGGTGAGGTGGGAGGTGAAGAACCACAGCGCGAGCGCTCCGAGCAGGCTGACGATGCGGTGCAGCGGGAGCCTGCATCTGCTCAAAACCGTGTCCAGGGCGAGGTATGTGAGGGTGATGACGGCTGCGACGATAAGCGCTCCGACCACGGGGATGTCGTAGAACTGGACGAGGAAGGAGGCGACTGTCTCCGACACGGGATGCGGCCCGGTCAGCACCTCCCGGATCCAGTCGGGAGTCAGGAGGAACAAACCGCAGTTCTGCATGTCCTTGAGGGTGAAAGGCTGCAGGAACTGGCTGATGCAGAATACTGCAAGGAACAGTACTGCGGGTATCAACGTCTTTGTTTTCATTTCGCGAAAAGCTTTGCGATGTCCTTCTGCCGGACCGGCGATTCGGTGCGGAGGAATTCAGGGACATTGTATGATTTCAGCCTCAGGTCGTTGTGTGACGGGTCCTTCTGCGGGAGCATGAAGGGCTTGTCGAAACGGCCGTCTCCGGCATAATGTGCCAGGTAAAGGCGGGTGAAGCGCCCGTCGTCACGCCGGCTGCTGAACACGACCCACTTCCCGTTGGAGGACCAGGAGTGGTAGCTCTCGGTGCCGTCGCTGTTGAGTTCTTCCACCGGGGTGGCTTCGCCGGTCTGCGGGTCATACATCCAGAGGTCGGCTTCCTCGTGCCAGATGGGGAAGGTTCCGAAGGCGGAATGGGTGAAGAGGATGCGGCCGTCGCGGCAGCGGGGGAGGGACACGGACCCGTCCGGGTCCTCCCAGAGCAGCCGCGGTTCCCCGACGAACTGCCCGTCCTCGAAATCTATGGCCATGAGGCGGTAATGTACCTGGCCGCGGTTGTTGACTATCTCTTCCACGAAGTCGGCAGAGCAGTAGTACAGAGTTTTTCCGTCCTCGGACCATGCCGGGAAGGTTTCGAGGTATTCCGGTCCCGTCATGGCGGGATAGGTGGTCACGGAGTCGGTCTGGAGGTCCATCAGGATGATGTCCGAACGGGTGTCATAGACCTCGATGGGCTGCCTGTCGTTGATGGTGAAGCTCTGGTGGGTGGAGTTGGAGGAGAAGGCTATGTAACGTCCTCCGGGGTGCCAGGCGGGATAGACTCCCTGCAGTTTGGGACCTATCGTTGCTATGTTCAGGAGTTTAACCTCGTCTCCGTCAATGAACACGGTGCCGCCGCCCCTGCCCCTGGCGTGCATCACCATGTGCTCCGGGTCGCCGTTGTAGAAGGTGTGGCAGTTCATGCAGCCCTTGGTATCGGCTTCGGAGGATACGAGGTGCGTCTCCTTGTAGGAGGAGAGCTCCCGCTGGGTGATGGTGATGGAGTGCCAGCTCTGGTAGCCGGGATCGATGAGGCGGTAGACGATGTAGGGGTCGATGGGGTCTTCGGACCTGTAGATGGGGAAGGGCTTGTACACGACACCCTGTTTGTCCCCCTTGTTCCAGGCCTTGACCGTGACCCATTCCGCTCCGTCGCGCATCTCGCGCGTCTCCTTGAACGTCCTGCCGTCGGCCATGCGGAAGGTGAGCGGCGCCATGTCCGCCGGGACCGTCACGCCGACGCAGTCCGGCCAGACGGGGGGATATTCCCCGCTTTCCACGAAGGCGGACGGGCGGCCGCAGGACGCCAGCAGCGCCAGCGTGCACGCGGCCGTTATGTTTCTGATAATAGGATTCATAGTAGTAAAAATACGCAAGTCCCGCCAACAATCCAATGATTTTCGGCTTTTTTTGCGTTTGCACGGCGAAATGATTATATTTGAGTGAATTGACGGAGATTCATCAATAACCAATAACGTCCACATTATGAAAAAGATTCTCATCCTGGCGGCTGTCGCCCTCCTGGCGGCGGTCTCCTGCGGCTCTCCCAAGGGAGAGAAGGCCGACGACGGCCAGAAGCTGTTCATCGGCGACGACATCGCCGTGGCACAGACACAGTACGGCAAGGTACGCGGCTACATCCTGAATGACATTTACCAGTTCAAGGGCATTCCCTACGGCGCTCCGACCAGCGGCAAGAACCGCTTCATGCCTCCTCAGAAGCCGGAGCCGTGGGAGGGTATCCGCAACGCGTACAACTACGGCGCGTCCGCCCCTCAGGTGCTCGGCTATTCGCGCGCGCCCGAGTCCGCAGGCTTCCTCGTGGACAACTGGAACTATGACGACTACAGCGAGGACTGCCTCCGCCTGAACGTCTGGACGCCCGGGCTTGACGCCGCCAAGCGTCCCGTCATCGTCTGGCTGCACGGCGGCGGCTTCTCCAGCGGCAACGGCATAGAGCAGGACGGCTACTGCGGTGAGAACCTCTCCAAGTACGGAGACGTCGTGTTCTGCTCGCTCAACCACCGCCTCAACGTGTTCGGCTTCTCCGATTTCGCCGGTGTCGGCGGGGAGAAATATGTCCACTCCGGCAATGTCGGCATGCTCGACATCATAGCCGCCCTGCAGTGGGTGCATGACAATATCGCCAACTTCGGCGGCGACCCCGGCAACGTGACCGTTATCGGCCAGTCCGGCGGCGGCTCCAAGGTCAGCACCGTGGCCGCCATGCCGGCAGCCAAGGGATTGGTACACAAGGGGGTAGCCCTATCGGGCAATTCCATCCGCGGCGGCGACAAGGCTGCGGCCGAGAAGCTCGGCGAATACATCCTCAAGGAGGCCGGCCTGAAGCCCGCGCAGATCGACAAGCTACAGGATATGCCTTGGGAGGATTATTACGCGCTGGCCAACCGCGCTTCGCGCAAGATGGCCGCCGAGACCGGAATCAGCGGCGGCTTCAGGCCGGTGTCTGACGGTGTCGACATTCCCTTCGATTTCTTTGCCGCCGACGACCCTTCAGTACCGGATATCCCGATGCTTTACTGCACCGTGTTCCAGGAGCAGAATCCCGACCGCACCGACGCCTCGCTTGAGGACATCACGATGGACGGCGTCGTGGAGAAGCTGTCTTCACGCTACGGTGCCAATACCCGCCAGATCGTCGAGGCTTACGCCAAAACCTTCCCGGACCTCCGCCCGATCGAGCTCTGGGCCCTCATGACCGGTATCCGTACCAACGTCGTGCGCGCCGCCAACACCAAGCTCCAGCAGACCTCGCCGGTTTACATGGCATGGTTCGGCTGGCAGCCGCCTCTCTTCGACGGCCGCATGAGGGCTTTCCACTGCCTGGACATCTGCTTCTGGCTGCACAATACCGACTTGATGATTACCCATACGGGAGGCGGTGCGAGGCCGCGCGCGCTGTCGGACAAGATGTCCGACGCGCTGCTCGCGTTCATGCGCACCGGCAATCCGAACTGCAAGTCCCTCCCGGCCTGGCCCAAATACACCGCCGAGAATGGTGAGGTGATGGTGCTCAACGACGTCTGCGAGGTCCAGAACGACCCCGACCGCGAGCCCCGCACCCTTCTCGAGACCCTCATGGCCCAGTAGTCCCTGCGGCCGCCCCTTCCCTTGATAACCTGCGGGCATTTTCCCGCAGGTTATCTCTTTTTCGGGCCGACGTGCGGGCATTTACCCGCAGGTCAGGGCGTTTTTGGGCTGACGTGCGGGTCAGGAGAGCTGGTTGAGGAGGGTGGCGAGGAGGCGGGTGAGGTGACGGCGGGTGTAGCGGTCGATGCCGGAGGAACTGAAGGCGGAGCCGGCGAGGTGCGCGGACCAGGCGCGGTCCACCGCGGAGCGGATGGCCGCCGACTGGTCCCAGTCGCACATGACGCCGGCGCCGGTGTCGGCCAGGACCTGCGCGGCGGCGCCGTCTTCCTGGCCTATGCCCAGCACCGGGCGCCGCGCCGCCAGGTACTCGAAAATCTTGCCCGGAAGTACGTTGCGGTACTCGGGCTCCTGACGCAGGGGAAGTATGAGAAGGGAGGCTGCGCGCTGCTCGGCGACGGCCACGTCATGCGGCCGGTAGCCGAGGTTGTCGAGGCAGGGGCCAAGGCCGCGTGCCTCGATGGCGGAGACGATGGCCTCATCGACCTTGCCGATCAGGCGGATCCGCAGAGCGTTGCGAAACGCCTCGTCTTCTGCGCACTTCGCCGCAAGGGCATCCCAAAGTGCCAGCGGATTGCCGTCCTCGGCGAACAGGCCCGTATGCGTCACGCGGAACTCCGCCGGGTTCTTCTCCAGGGATGCGACGGGATAGTCGTCCTCGTCGAAGCCGTTGGTGATGAGGACGACGGGCGTACGCGTCATCTCCTGGAACTCCCGCTGTACCAGCGGGGTGACGGAGATGACCGCCGACGCCTCATCCAGCACCGCCTTTTCCAGGTTATGATGCTTGCGGTCCGCGGCTTTGCCCAGATGCAGATGCTTGTAATAGAACATTTTGGTCCAGGGATCGCGGAAATCGGCCACCCACGGGATGCCGGTGGCCCGGTGCAGCCTGCGCCCTATCAGGTGCATGGACTGCGGCGGTCCCGTGGTGACGATGACGTCCACGGGATGCTCGCGCAGGTATTTTTTCAGGAAACGGACGGAAGGTCCGAGCCACCAGACGCGGGGATCCGGGATGAAGAGGTTGCCGCGGATCCACAGGGACAGGTTCTGCTTCCAGTTCTTGCTGCCTCCGGAAATGGGGTTGACCTCTCCGCCCGTGGCGCGAGCGGTGCCGCCCGGCGCGGTTTCGCCGCCGCCTGCGGCCCGCGCCCCCGCTCCGATAAGCGTCTGCATGTCCGTCGAGGCCTTGGAGCCCATCAGGCGGCGGTAGATGCCGTAAGGCTCGGTAATCGGCCGCCGGATGATTTCCGCCTCGGCGGGGATGTCTTTGAGCAGGGTTTCGTCCACGGAGGACAGTTCGGGGTTCTCCGGGGTATAGATCACCGGTTGCCAGCCCTCTGCCGGCAGGTACTTGGCGAATTTGACCCAGCGCTGGACCCCCGACCCTCCGGCCGGCGGCCAGTAATAACTGATGATGAGAACCCTTTTCATATCCGTCACAAATATAAGCTTTTTCCCCGCCCTTTCAAACAGCACTTTGTCTCCCACACCCCTATATCCTTCGACCTGAGGTAGAAGGATGTCGGGTTTTCCGAGGGGCCTGGAGCAGAGACAGGCCTCAGCGGGTGTTTCCTGCTCCAGACCCCCACCCATGAACCCAGGGTCGGGAGCGCAAAACGGCCAAGGAATGGTGTCGTTGCGCTAGGCCCCTTAGGAAAAGGGGACTCCATTTCCCAGAAAGGTGACGACGAATTAGGTAATAATTGGTAACTTTACATGGAATTAAACGATATGGGCGGCCACGGTAAGGCCTCCCTTTGATAAGACCTTTGACAATGAACAGGAAACGCCTTTTGATACTCACGGTACTTTTTGCCGGCATTATTGCTTCTTCCCCTTCTTACGGGCAGAACAGCCGCAGCGTCTATTTCGAGTTGCTCGGAGCTTCCAACGGCCTGGGCGTCAACTATGATGCCCGCTTCAACCGGGACGCCTCCTCCGGCCTTGGCTGGCGCATCGGCCTCGGTTCCGGCTACCGCTACTCCTCCACGGGTCTTGCATACGATTTTTCGGACTCGCGGATCCTGGAAAAGACCGACGAGTCAGTACATATAGATATATACCATGTCTATGACCAGTGTTTCAGGGCAGCCATACCTTTGGAAATCAATTATTTGCTTGGCAAGGGCAGCTCGAAGTTCGAGATTGGGGCCGGCGGATTCCTGGCCGCAGACCTCTATACCTCCCGGGACGGGGTAAAGCCGGAGTTGCGGTTCGGCGCCGCCCCTTATCTGAGCGCCGGTTACCGTCTGGTCACCGCCAGGGGCTTCTTTTTCCGCGCCGGCGCCCTGCCGTCCTTCAATTTCCGCACCCGCGACGCCAGTTTTTGGCCCTACCTGGCCTTCGGCTGGGCCTTCTGACCTTCCGTGCCATCGATTATCCGTATACCGGAGGACATGCATGTCCGCCGGAGCGTATTCGCATATTCGAGAATAATGATTAACTTTGTATGATAACGCATACCTGTCAGGAAAGTATGACAGGGAAACGTACAGAAAAGGTTCTGAGACAGAAAACAAAGATGGCGAAGACGAAGGAAAAGGATTCGATGACCCCGATGATGAAGCAGTTCTTCAGCTTCAAGGCCCAGTGCCCCGAAGCGATACTGCTGTTCCGTTGCGGGGATTTCTACGAGACGTACGGCGAGGATGCGGCGATTGCCAGCAAGGTCCTCGGCATCGTGCTGACCAAGAGGTCGAGCGCGATGGCCGAGGCCATCCCCATGGCCGGAGTGCCTTACCACGCCATCGACGCCTACCTTCCGAAACTGATCAGGGCCGGCTACAAGGTAGCCATCTGCGACCAGCTCGAGGACCCGAAATTCGCCAAGAACATCGTCAAGAGGGGAGTGACGGAAATCGTCACCCCTGGAGTCGCCTTTGGAGAGCAGATGCTGGTCCAGAAGGAGAACAACTTCCTGGCAGGCCTCTATTTCCATGGGGAGAGCTGCGGCGCGGCCTTCCTGGACGTGTCCACGGGCACGTTCAAGGTGGCCCAGGGCGCGGCCGACTATATAGGCACGCTTCTGGCCTCCTTCGCTCCGAAGGAGCTCGTCGTCCCACGCGGTTACGAGAAGCCGGTAAAGGAGAAGTTCGGCGCTTCGGCGTATATTACGACGCTTGACGAATGGGCTTTCGTGCAGGACGCTTCCGAGGAGAAGCTACGCAAGCAACTGGGAGTCAAGTCTCTGAAGGGGTTTGCCGTCGGCGCATGCCCTCTGGGCGTCTGCGCCGCCGGCGCGCTGCTCGTGTATCTCGAGCAGACGCACCACTCCGGCCTTGGCAACATCTGCTCAATCTCCCGCATAGACGGGTCGAAGTTCGTGTGGATGGACAAGTTCACCTTCCGCAACCTGGAAATATTCGGGTCGGCGGCGGGCGCGGAGGGGACCGCGCTGGTCGATGTCATCGACCGCTGCAGTTCCCCCATGGGCGCCCGCCTGCTCCGCCAGTGGCTCTCGATGCCGGTCCTGGACCTGGACGAGCTGAACGCGCGCTACGACGTGGTGGAGCATTTCGTGAAGGAGGACGGTGACCTGCGCGAACTGCAGGAACTGCTGTCGAACGTCGGCGACCTGGAGCGCATCCTTTCTCGCGCCGCGACCGGGAAGATCCTGCCGCGCGAGGTGATGCAGCTCGGCCGCTCGCTGGAACAGACGGACCCGGTCGCGGCGCTGTGCCGTGGCAAAGGCGTGGCCGAACTCGACCGTATGGTCGGGGAGCTGCGCGGCTGCGGCGGCCTGCTCGGCGACATCCGTCGCACGATGGCCGTCAACCCCGCCGCCCAGCTCGGCAAGGGCGACATCATCGCCTCCGGCGTCAGCGACGAGCTCGACGAACTCCGCAACATCTCCCGCGGCGGCAAGGACTATCTCCTCCAGATGCAGCAGCGCGAGATAGAGCGTACCGGCATCAGTTCCCTCAAGATAGGCTATAACAACGTCTTCGGCTACTACATCGAGGTCCGCAATTCCTTCAAGGACAGTGTCCCGGAAGATTGGATTCGCAAGCAGACCCTGGTCAATGCCGAGCGTTACATCACCGAGGAGCTGAAGGAATATGAGGAGAAGATCCTCTCGGCGGAAGGACGCATATATGAGCTTGAAAGCCAGATATATACCAGTCTTGTGGCCGAGATTCAGGGCTATATCCGCGATATCCAGGCCAACTGCCAGATACTTTCGCGGCTGGATGTCCTGGCCGGCTTTGCCGAGCTTGCCGCGGACAGCCGCTACTGCCGTCCGGTCATGAACGACGGCCTCGCGCTGGACATCCGCGCCGGACGCCATCCCGTCATCGAGAAGATGATGGGCCCGGGCGAGGAATACGTTCCCAACGACGTATACCTGGATGCGGACCAGCAGCAGATCATCATCCTGACCGGCCCCAACATGGCCGGTAAGTCCGCCTTGCTGCGCCAGACCGCACTCATCGTGCTTTTGGCGCAGATAGGCAGCTGGGTTCCGGCGGACAGTGCGACGATAGGGTATTTCGACAAGATATTCACCCGCGTCGGCGCATCCGACAATATCTCCCGGGGAGAGTCGACCTTCATGGTGGAGATGCTGGAGACATCGATGATCATGCACAACCTGTCGGAGCGTTCGCTGGTGCTGCTGGACGAGATCGGCCGCGGCACTTCGACCTACGACGGCATGTCCATAGCCCGCGCCCTTGTGGAGTACCTCCACGAGCATGGCAAGAGGGCGAAGACGCTCTTCGCGACGCATTATCACGAGCTCAACGACCTGGAAGGACTTTACCCGAGGGTGAAGAACTTCCATATAGCCGTCAAGGAAGTGGGCAAGCAGGTGATCTTCCTGCGCAAGCTTAAGGAGGGTGGCGTGGCGCATAGCTTCGGTATCCACGTGGCGCGGCTCGCCGGCATGCCGCGCGAGGTGCTCGACTCCGCCGAGCGCACCCTCGCGCAGCTCGAGGGCGGCTCCACCCCCCGCGTCTATCTTTCCGCAAAAGCTTCCGCTTCGGCGGGGGAGGAGGACGGCTCCCATCGGCTCAGGTCCCTTTCGGGACATACCGACCCTACCCGGGTAAAAGGTCGCTCGTCCTCTTCCCCCGCCTCCGCTCCTTTGCCGGAAATTATCCGTCGCGAGCCCACCCCCTATCCCTCAGCTGAGGCTTCGACCAAGACCATGGAAGAGCCGGAGGCGGGGTTCCAGCTGTCGCTGTTCCAGCTGGACGATCCGACGCTGAGCGCCATCAGGGACAAGCTGAACGCCGCCGACCTTGACAACATGACGCCGATGCAGGCATTCGACCTGCTCCGTTCGATGAAAGCCGAATTAGGATTGTAATATGAAGATAGACCTGAAAAAAATACTGCCCTACGCGCTTATAGTGCTGTTTTTCCTCGTCGCCGCGTACGCCTTCGTGCCCCAGGTGCTGAGCGGAAAGATCGTGAACCAGAGCGACATTTCCGGCTATGTCGGGATGTCCCACGAGATGAACGAATGGAACAAGGCCCATCCCGACGATCCGACCTCATGGACGGACGCGATGTTCGGCGGCATGCCTACGACGACCATATCGGCGCCGCGAAAGGGCGACTGGACGCAGGCCATCTACGACGCCCTGCTGACGGGCAAGAGGCCGGCGACCTACCTGTTCATAGCCCTGCTGGGCGGTTTCCTGCTGCTGCTGTCACTAGGGGTCGACACCCTGCTGGCTGCCGGCGGCGCAGTGGCGGTGGCTTTCTGCTCCTACAATTTCCAAATCATCCAGGTCGGTCATAATACCAAGATGCAGGCCATCGCGTTCCTGCCGTGGGCTCTGGCCGCGTTCGTGTTTACATACCGCAAGGCTTTCAAGGAAGGGAAGAGTTGGAAGGACTGGCTGCCCGGGACTTTGCTGGGGGCCGTGCTGTTCGCGTTTGCGGTGAGTTTCCAGGTCAAGGCCAACCATCAGCAGATTACCTACTACCTGGCGCTGATGCTTGTCATTTACGCGCTGGTGCTGTTCGTGCGGCTGGTTGCCGACAAGGCCCGGAGGGGCCTGCTCGGGCGGTTCTTCGCCGCTTCCGCGCTGCTGCTGCTCATGGGACTGGCAGGTATCGCCACCAACGCCAACAAGCTGGTGCCGGTGTACAAGTACACGTCCCAGTCCATGCGCGGCGGCTCGGAGCTCGCTTCCGCGAGCAACGCCGCCGGTGGCCTGACCCTCGACTACGCCACGGCGTGGTCCTACGGCTGGGAGGAGCTTCCGAACCTCATGATCCCGAACTTCAACGGCGGTTCGTCCAGCGGAGCCATAGACCCGAAACATTCGGAGACCGCTCAGTTGTTCAAGGAGGCCGGATATCCTGATTATAAGGAGATTGCCAAGGCGCTGCCTTTGTACTGGGGCCCGCAGCCATTCACGGCGGGGCCGATGTACATGGGCGCCATTACGGTATTCCTCTTCATCCTTGGGCTTTTCCTTTGCAGGCCGAAGGACAAGTGGTGGGTGATCATCTGCACCCTGCTGGCCATCCTGCTGGCGCTGGGAAGCCATCTGATGTGGTTCACCAAGTTCTCCTACGACCATCTGCCGTTCTACAACAAGTTCAGGACGGTGTCCATGGCCCTGATAGTCCTCCAGACGACTTTGCCGGTGCTGGGATTCCTGGCACTTGACCGCATCCTGAAAGGGGAGGTGGATGCCCTTGCATTCAGGAAGAAAGGCCTTGCCGCCTATCTGATAACGGGAGGATTCTGCCTGCTGATGCTTCTGATCCCGTCGCTCGCCGGGTCGTTCACCGGCAGCGTGGATGAAGGGCAGCAGGACATACTCGTCGAGGCCTTCCAGGCCGACAGGCGCTATCTGCTCCGCACCGACGCGCTGCGCTCGCTGCTGCTGATTTCGGCGGCTTTCCTGCTGATAATGTGGGGCTACATGGTCCCGAAAGGGGCGAAGAAGAGCTTCGACCAGAAGACGGCGGCGGGCCGCGAGGCGGCCTTCGCCCGCCGCCGCACGGCTGCGCTGCTCGTCTGCGCACTGGTTCTCGTGGACCTTTTCGTAGTCGGGAAGCGCTATCTTTCGGGGGACGACTTCGTGACCCCGCGCTCGTTCAACAGCCAGTTCAACAAGACCGCCGTCGACGAAATCATACTGGAGGACGACGCAGTGTCCTACCGCGTCCTGGACCTGACGGTGGATCCGTTCAACAGCTCCAGACGTTCCTACTGGCACAAGAACATTGGCGGATACAGCCCCGCCAAGCTCCAGAGGTATCAGGAACTGATATCCAAGTACCTGATCCCTGAGGTGCAGTCCATTTACACCGTCGCCAACGGCGCCGCTACCGTGTCAGAGTTGGAAGACGCCCTTCCCGAACTCCCGGTAATGTCGGCCCTCAACCTGAAATACATCATCCTCGGGGATGAGAACATGCCCGCTGTGAATAGCAACGCGTACGGCAATGCGTGGTTCGTGGACGGGACAGTGGCGGCGGGCGGACCCGACGAGGCGCTTGCGCTCGTCGGGGAGACGGACCTGCGCCACAGCGCGGTCCTCGAGCCCGCCGACGCGGCGGCTGCCGGCGCCTTCGGCGCCCCCGCCCCCCGCGACACCATCGCCATGACCTCCTATGCCCCGAACGAACTGCACTTCAAGTACAGTACGGACGGGGACCGCATGGCAGTCTTCAGCGAGGTATATTATCCGGAGGGATGGCACGCCTGGCTGGCGGACACCGGCGCGGAGGTGCCGGTGCTGCGCGTCGACTGGATCCTCCGCGCCGCGGTCCTGCCCGCCGGCGAGCATGAACTGGTCATGCGCTTCGACCCGAAGTCGGTCTCGGAGAGCGCCGCAGTCTCCAGGGCATCGTCGATATTCATCATCCTGCTGCTTCTCCTGGCTGCCGCCGGGGTGATTGTTTACCCGTCTAGGAAAGAAGATGGAAGTCAGAGCTAAGAAAGCCCTCGGACAACATTTCCTGACGGACCAGGGTATCGCGCAGGCGATAGTCCGGGCCCTGCGCGAGGACCCGTCCGCTCCGCGGGAGGTCCTCGAGATCGGACCCGGCATGGGCGTCCTGACCCAGTATCTCCTCAAGCGCGAGGACCTGGATCCGATGATGATAGAGATTGATACTGAGTCGGTTGAGTATCTGCTGACGCATTTCAACGGCATGCAGGGCCGCCTAATAGAGGGCGACTACCTCAAGCTGAATATCTCGAAGTTCTTCAAGGGCCCGTACCGAATCATCGGGAATTTCCCGTACAACATCTCCTCGCAGATCTTCTTCAAGATCCTGGACGACAAGGACCACGTCCCGGAGGTCGTCTGCATGATCCAGAAGGAGGTGGCGGACCGCATCGCCGAAGGGCCCGGTTCCAAGACCTATGGCATCCTTTCCGTGCTGCTGCAGGCCTGGTACGACATTGAATACGTCCTCACCGTCGGCCCGGGGGCCTTCAGCCCCCCGCCTAAGGTCCGTTCGGCCGTCATCCGCCTCACCCGCAACTCCCGCACCGACCTCGGCTGCGACGAGAAACTCTTCAAGACCGTCGTCAAGACCGCCTTCAACCAGCGCCGCAAGACCCTCCGCAACGCCCTGAAGCCCCTTCTGCCGTCGGGCGCTGACGCCTCGGCCTTCTTCGCGGACCCGGTCTTCGACCTCCGCGCCGAACGCCTCGGCGTCGACGACTTCGTCTCCCTCACCCGCCGCTTCCAGGACCTCCTCTCAAATTGACACCCTTTCCCCGCCTGCAAGGGTGCGGCGGGCGTCCATGGTCATGATGATGCCGATGACGCCCTGATAATTTTTGGCGCCGTCGGAGATGCCTTTGGAGCGGAGGAACATGTCCATCAAAGTCCGCTGGACGTTCTCGATGAAGCGCACCCTTTTCCCGTCCCAGAACTCCTGGATGGCATTGTAGTCTTCCTTGGCACAGGGAGAGACTTTTGCCAGCCAGGCGTTATACTGCTCTTCTGACAGCAGTGCCCTGGCGTTGACGGCGACGTAAGGGAAAATCTCCATGCAGCCGCTGTAGCGGACCGAGGGGTTGTCGGACTGGCGGCAGAAGGCGTAGGCCCAGTAGTTGGCCTCGCCCTCGCCGGTGACTCCTGTAAGATGGGCCGTCTCGTGGGCGAGGACGGAAGGATACTCCAGTTCGGGGAGGTCAAGATTGACTTGGGTCTCGCAGAAAAAAGGTCCCATCCATCCGAGAATGGTGACTGCGGAGAACAGGGGATTGATGAGGGGTTTCTTGACGTGCTGCCACGGCCGCAAAGCGGTATAGCCGCAGGCCGTGGCCTCAGCGGCATAGAAATCCTTGATCTCCTGCTCCAGGGACTCCTTGTCCCATGTGGCCCGGCTTCCAGCGCTTCCGTTCAGGATATCCGTGTATTCCGACAGGAAGCTTTCGAAGGCTTCGGCATCGAAACGTGCCGGCTCCAGTTCCATGCGGGTGTAGAGCGGCGTGCGGAAATAGTTCCCGCACCAGCCGAGATTGACCCAGACCAGGAGCCACATGACGACGCGCCCGGTCTTTCCCAGACAGCGGAAGAAGCCTTCCTTCCTTTTGATGGAACGTACGAGGACCGTGATGAAGATTAGGATGAATACTATTGCGACGATCTCCTCCAGCGAGAAGGGGACCAGCGCCGCCAGTCGGGAGAGGGCGGAGGAGATAACCGGATAACAGCGTTCCGCATAGAAATCAGCGACGGGTACGGAGAAGCGGCAGGCCGCCACGAACGCCAACAGCCCCAACCCTATGATATCTGAGGTCCGTACTTTCATGGTCAGAAGCTGTATCCGAGGTGGAGGGAAAGGCCGGTGGCCATGATGTCCCTTGCCTTCTGCTCGCTGTCGCGGACGACGTCGATGACGTCACCGATGGTGACGAGGGAGCGGCCGAGGAAATGGTGGAAGTCCACGCCCATGGCCAGATATACGTTTTTGGAAAGGTCCAGGCCTATCTGCGGCTCGAAGAAAAAGCCCTTGGTGTTGCCCTCGGAACTGAAGTTTACCGCCGCGCCGATGTCGGCCGTGAGGAAGGGCCGGATCTTTCCCGGCCTGACGCGGCCGATGCGGGCGCGGAGGAAGATGGGGGCCACGGTCTCATCCCCGTAATAATGGATCTTGGTCCCTAAGGCGGGGTCCTCTTCCGTCACATGGACGGAATGGACGTACCGCAGACCGGCACCTATGCCCAGGTAGAATCCCGGAGTATGCTGAATGCCCAGCACGGCCGCGCCGCCGGCGGCATAATTGGTCCCTTCCGTCATGCTGATATGGCCGTAGGCTTCGACCATCGACTTGCCCTTGGGTATCAGGAACTGGGCGGATGCGTCGAGGCTCAGCAGTACCGCGACGGCTATGATCAGTATCCGTTTCATTTCTTTTCGAGTTTTTCGGCAAGACGCGAGGCGATCTCCAGGAAAGCGAGGCCGTCCGGGCGCGAGCCCAGCGCGACGGGCTCGCCCTCATCGCCGCTCTCGCGGATGCCCTGGACCAGCGGGACCTGCCCCAGCAGGTCCACGCCCAGGGCCCGCGCCATGGCGACGCCTCCTCCCTGCCCGAAGATGTAGTATCTCTCGTCGGGATGCTCCTCGGGAGTGAACCAGGACATGTTCTCGATGATGCCGAAGACGGGCTTGTCCACGCCTTTGTTGCCGAACATGTTCACGCCTTTCTCGACATCGGCGAGCGCGACGTTCTGAGGGGTGGTGACGATGACGGCACCCTCCATCGGGATGTCGTGCACGAGGGAGATGTGGATGTCGCCGGTGCCCGGCGGCATGTCTATGAGAAGGAAGTCGAGTTCGCCCCACTGCACCTGCAGGATCATTTGTTTCAATGCGTTGCAGGCCATGGGCCCGCGCCAGATGAGCGCCTGGCCGCGGTCGGCGAAATAGCCGATGCTCATCCACTTGACGCCGAACTTCTCGGCGGGGAGTATCCACTGCTTCCCGTCGTCCTCCTCGATCGCCTCGGGTACGTGGCCCTCCGTGCCGGTCATCACCGGCACCGAGGGGCCGTACACATCGGCGTCCGCGAGGCCGACCCTGTAGCCCATGCGGGCCAGGGCGACGGCAAGGTTCACCGCAACGGTGGACTTGCCGACGCCGCCCTTGCCGGAGGCGATGCCGATGATGTGCCTGATGTCCTTGACCTGCTCCAGGTCAAGGTCCAGCACGTTGGTCTTTTTCTTGGCCGGGGCTTCGTCGACGACGACCGTCTTCACTTCGTTCTCCACTCCGGGGAACTCCCTGTTGAGGGTGGCGCGGGTGCTTCCCACCAGGTACTCCGTCAGCGGGTCGCGCCTTTTCGGGAAACCCAGCGTGACCGTGACCTTTCCTTCGGCGGCCTCCACGGCGTGCACCATGCCAAGGGCGACAATGTCCTTGTCGCCCCTGCCGGGATGGCGCACACACTCGAGCGCCTTCAAGACTTCCTGTTCAGTCATTATCTTACAATGTTCATTTCATCGAGGAGATATCCCGCGCCGCCGAACTTGTCGAGGAGCAGGAGGACGTAGCGGATGTCCACGCAAATGCAGCGCTGCAGTTCGGGCTCGAACATCACGTCGCTGGACATGGACTCCCAGTTGCCGTCGAAGGCCAGGCCGATGAGGTTGCCGTCGGCATCCATCACGGGCGAGCCGGAGTTGCCTCCGGTGATGTCGCAGTTGATGAGGAAGCAGGCGGGAAGTTCGCCCTTTTCATTGGCGTACGGGCCGTAATCCTTGGTCACGTATATCTCATGCAGGCGTGCGGGCACACGGAACTCGTAGTCGTCGTTGTTCTCCTTCTCGATGACACCCTTGAGGGTGGTGTAGTGCTTGTATAGCACGCCGTCCTTCGGGGAATAGGACTTCACCGTGCCGTAGGTGAGGCGCATCGTGCTATTGGCGTCGGGGTAGGATGGCTCGTCGGCCTTCCACTCCATCAGGCCCTTGGTGAAGGCCTTGTTGGCCTCCGCGATGGCTCCGGAACTCGCGTTGATGACCGGGGTAAGCTTCATGGCGACGGCCGCAATGGCGTTGTAGAGGTAGATCGCCGGGTCCTGCCTGAAGTCGTCCAGGCTCTTGAGCTTCTCGCGCATCCTCTCCTCGGAGGTGAATGCGGTGTTGTCGAAAAGGTAGTTGACGAAGGACTCCACCTGCGACTCGTCGAGTCCTTCGATGGCGATCTTGTCCTCGGGTTTCACGTTGGCGAGATAATGCTTGAAGAGCGCCACGCCCTCGCGGCGGTCAAGTGGCTCGTTGTAGTCCTTGAACACCCTGGATGTGGCGGTAATTGCATCAGAGATGGCCGCCGCCTCGTCCTTTCCGGAGGCCGCAGCCCTGGAATAGGCGCTGGCGAAATTGGACGCGAAGCCGACGGCCTCGATGCGGTAGATGCTCTCGGTGAGCAGGTTGTAGGCCTTGCTGGCCTCGGAGGAGGCCTCTACTGCGTCGGCTATGGTCTGGATGGCGCTGCCATAGGCCTCGCGGCGCTTCTTCTTGGCGTTGACCCAGTCCATGAAGTCGGCTTCCTTCTGCTCCTCGCGGCCGATGATGTTCAGTTTCTCGAACGCGAGTTCCTCGCCCTGCCATTTCTTCCAGCCGTTGGAGGAGCTGGCGTACTTGCTGGCGTACTGGAGGTTGACCTCAGGGTCGGCCATGCGGGCGTCCCACATCACGTCCTGGCGGACGGTGCGGGCGTCGATGGCGACCCTCTGGTTGGCGATCATCTGCTTGAGCTGGGCGGCGGTCTGGAAGCGCTGGGTGCGTCCGGGATAGCCCATGATCATGGCGAAATCGCCGTCCTGATATCCCTTCAGGGATACTCCCAAAGTCTTCTTGGGACGGTAGGGGACGTTGTCCGGGCTGTAGGCGGCGGGCTCGTTGTCACGGCCGGCGTACACGCGGAACATGGAGAAGTCGCAGGTGTGGCGGGGCCACATCCAGTTGTCAGTCTCGCCGCCGAACTTGCCTGACGACGCGGGGGGAGCGCCGACGAAACGTACGTCGCTGTAGGTCTTATAGACGATGAGGTAGAAGACGTTGTCGTTGTAGAAGCTCGTCACGCGGGCGGTGCAATGGGGATTGTCAGCCTCGGCCTTGTTGGCGAGCGCCTCGGCGGCGGCCTCCATGGCGGCCTCGGCGAGCTCCTCCTTGTCCTCGGCCTTCTTGTTCTGCTTCAATGCGGCGTCATAGGCCTTCTGCAGGATGTCGGTGACATCGGTCATGCTCTCGAGGAAGGTCACGCTGAGTCCGCGTGCGGGAAGTTCCTCGCTGAGGTTCATGGCCCAGTAGCCGTCCTCCAGGTAGTTGTGCTCCGGGGTGGAGAGGGCCTGGATGTTGCTGTAGCCGCAATGGTGGTTGGTGATGACGAGGCCCTTGTCGGAGATCATCTCTCCGGTGCAGCCGCCTCCGAAGTGGACGACCGCGTCCTTGAGGGAGGAATTGTTGATGCTGTAGATCTGCTCCGGGGTGAGGCGGCAGCCGAGGTCGGCCATCGCCTGCGCATTCATCTTCTGGAGAAGCGGCAGCAGCCACATGCCCTCGTCAGCGCTGGCGCTGACCGCGAGGGTCAGGGCAGCAGCGATTGTCAGGATCATTCTTTTCATATCGTGTCGAATAAGGTTGGTTCCAGTTCCTTGGGGTGGAAGCTCATGCGGTGCCAGGGGGTATATCCGTACTCGCGGATGGCATCTATGTGCTCCTTTGTGGGATAGCCCATGTTGTGCTCCCAGCCGTACTGGGGGTACTCAAGGGCGATCTTGCGCATGAACCCGTCCCGCCACGTCTTGGCGAGGACGGATGCGGCGGCGATGCTGGCGTAGGTCGCGTCGCCGTGGACGACGGTCACGTGCATGTAGCCAGGCATGGGCTTGAAGCGGTTGCCGTCAATCAGGAGCACGTCGGGCTTGACCGACAGGCGGAGGACGGCCCTCTGCATACCGGCAATGGACGCGTTCAGGATGTTGATGCGGTCAATCTCCTCCGGCGAAACGGCCTCCACGGCCCATGCCACGGCCTCCTGCTCGATGATGGGGCGCACGACCTCGCGCGCCCGCTCCGTCATGCGCTTGGAATCGTTGAGGAGGGGGTGGTGGAAGTCCGCCGGCAGTATGACGGCGGCGGCGAACACCGGCCCGGCGAGCGGACCCCTGCCCGCCTCGTCGCAGCCGGCCTCCACGAGGCCTTCGTGCATCTGTGAGTTAAGTTGGAAATCCAGTGGCATTCCGAAATGCGTTTTTACGCGTCATGCCACAAATTTAATCATTTTTCCTTTGTTCCTGCCCTTTTTCGATCAAAGCGACGATGGACTTGAGATTGCGGATATTGTCGTCCTTCTCTTTCAGGAGGTCATTGAGCATCCGGATCTCCTTCATGAGGCCGGCAATCCGCGTTTCGTACTCTTCGGTGATTTCGTTCACCCGCTTGTTGAACCGCTCGCGCGCCTCCTTGAGCTGGATGCTGCCGGACTCCGAAGGCAGGTATCCGAGGACGATCTCCTCGGGAGTGACACCGGCCCATTCCGCAACCTTCATCACGGTCTCGCTTATCATCTGGGTCTTGCCTTTCTCGATGCTGCGATAGGTGTTCCTGGCCATCCCGAGCTCTTCGGCCATCTGACGCTGGGTCAGGCTGCGCTCGAGACGGAGGTTCATGATGTTCTTTTTGACGGACTCGTTATCCATTGCTGGGTGGTTGGCGGTTACGGAGCAAAGTTATCGAAGTGCTGACCTTTTTGCGGACACATTATTATGTGCAAAGACATCAATCGCTTGTCTTTGTCCTCAAAAAAGACACTTTTTTCGACAAAAACATATATTTTTCCATTATACCCCCTTACAATAACGGTTCGGGCAGGTCATTTACGGACGAAAAGACCATAATTGCAGTGCAAAATGACAATGGAATGAGAACACTGGACGAGAACTATGCCTTGCTCGAGAAGCTTGTGAACGAGGAGAGGATCTATCTGGATCCCATGTATGATTTCGGCCGCGTTTGCCGCCTGCTCGGTGTCCGGCGCCCGGAGATGGACGCGCTGCTCGAGCGCGAACTCGGCCTGGACGGGGCCTCGCTCTTCGCAGAGCTGCGCGCCGCCCTTCCGGAGCGATTGGAACGGAAATATGGCCTAAAATGCTTTTTTCAAGAGGTTTGACATATTTTTATTGGTTATGCTCCTAAAAATATCTAACTTTGCAAACTTCACCATTTAGCCGCGATTTTTAGAAGATATAACAATATAATAACTGAAAAATGAAAGAGTATTCCACCAAAGACATCCGCAACGTGGTCCTTCTCGGCTCCACCAAGTCCGGCAAGACCTCACTTTCCGAGGCCATCCTTTTCGAGGGCAAGGTCATCGACAGAAGGGGCACGGTTGAGGATAAGAACACAGTCTCCGACTACACTGAGATCGAGAAGCTGAGCCAGCGTTCCGTTTACGGCGCTCCGCTCTATGCCGAATTCGAAGGCAAGAAGATCAACGTCATCGACGCCCCCGGCGCCGACGACTTCTGCGGCGGCGCTTTCGCGGCCTTCAAGGTCTGCGAGAACGGCGTCCTCCTCGTCAACGCCCAGCAGGGCGTCGAGGTCGGCACCGAGATCTTCGCCCGCCACGCCGGCAATGCCAAGCTCCCGCTCGTCCTGGCGATCAACCAGCTCGATAGCGAGAAGGCCGACTGGGACAACCTGCAGAACTCCCTCAAGGAGGCGTTCGGCGGCAAGCCCGTCTACATCCAGTTCCCGGTCAACCCCGGCACCGCTTTCGACTCTTTCGTGGATGTCCTCACGATGAAATACTACAAGTTCACGGACCAGAACGGCAAGTGCACCGTCTCCGATATCCCGGCCGAGTACGCCGACCAGGCCGAGGCCATGCACGCCGAGCTCGTCGAGAAGGCCGCCGAGTACGATGAGGAGCTCATGATGAAGTTCTTCGACGAGGGCGACCTCACCGAGGAGGAGATTATCCAGGGCCTCTCCACCGGATATGCCGCCGGTGAGGCCTATCCCGTGTTCTGCCTTTCCGCCAAGAAGGACGTCGGCGTCCGCCGCCTCCTTGAGTTCATCACCCACCTCGGCATCGTGCCCACTGGCAACGAGAGCGATCCCGCCTCCCTGTTCATCTACAAGAACGACGTCGAGCAGCACCTCGGAGAGGTTTCCTTCTTCAAGGTCATGAGCGGCATCGTCACCACCGGTGTCGACTTCGAGGAGCCCAACACCGGCGCCAAGGAGCGTTTCTCCGCCCTTTACGCCGTCGCAGGTCTCAAGAAGGAGTCCGTCAGCTGCCTGCACGCCGGTGACTTCGGCTGCGTCGTGAAGCTCAAGAACGGCAAGGCCGGCACCTCCCTCTGCGCCATCGGCGCCGGTCTCGACTACGGCAAGATCGCATATCCCGCCCCGAAGTACCGCTGCGCCATCAAGGCCAAGGTCCAGCAGGACGAGCAGAAGCTCGGCGACGCCCTCAAGAAGATCGCCTCCCAGGATCCCACTGTCATCGTGGAGTACTCCAAGGAGCTCCGCCAGACCATCCTCAGCGGCAACGGCGAGCAGCACATCAACGTCGTCAAGTGGAGACTGAACAACGAGTTCGGCCTCGACGTCGAGCTCTTCGCCCCGAAGGTGCCTTACCGCGAGACCATCACCAAGGTCGCCTGCGCCCAGTACCGTCACAAGAAGCAGTCCGGCGGCGCCGGCCAGTTCGGTGAGGTCCACCTCCTCGTCTGCCCCGCCGAGGGCGATCTGAACACCAAGTTCATGATCAACGGCAAGGAGACCCAGCTGAACATCAAGACCCAGGACATCTCCGAGATGGAGTGGGGCGGCAAGCTCGAGTTCTACAACTGCGTCGTCGGCGGCGCCATCGACCTCAGCTTCATGCCCGCCATCCTCAAGGGTATCAAGGAGCGCATGGTCGAGGGACCTCTGACCGGTTCCTATGCCCGTGACATCCGCGTCTTCGTCTATGACGGCAAGATGCACCCGGTCGACTCCAAGGAGATCGCCTTCATCATCGCCGGCCGCAACGCCTTCCGCGAGGCTTTCCGCAACGCCGGTCCGAAGATCCTCGAGCCCATCTACAACGTCGAGGTCATGACTCCGGCCGAGTATCAGGGCGCCTGTATGTCCGACCTCCAGAACCGCCGCGGCATCCTCGGCGACATGGGTTCCGACAAGGGCTTCGCCATCCTCAAGGCCCGCGTGCCTCTCGCAGAGCTTTACCGCTACTCGACCACCCTGAGCTCCATCACCTCCGGCTCCGCCACCTTCACTATGGAGTTCGCCGACTACCAGCCGGTCCCGGGAGACGTCCAGAACAAGCTCCTCGCCGACTACGCCGCCCAGGAGGAGGAAGACTAATCCTTCCCGACCTTACCGGAAGGTTCCAATCCCTTCCAGGTCCTATAGAAAAGTGCCGATGGTTCACCCATACGGCACTTTTCCTTTTTTTTTCCGTCGTTGACCCCGGCTGGGACGACGTATTCTTTCGCAGAATCCCCAGGGTGTCGTTGAGGGTCCACGCGATGGACCCTCAACGACAAAAATGGCCCGAAATGCTGTTGAGGGTCCAGCGTTTGTACCCTCGACGACACTTTGGGGAAAAAATAATCAGGATATATGAAAAAAAGATACAAATCGCCTGTATGTTTTTTTATGTTCGTTTGATGTGAAGAAAACAATTCTTATTATCCGCCGTTAAACACACTTTGCTATGAAACGCTTTTATTTGGTATCAACAGACCATTTGGAGGACCGCCTGTGGTTCAGGGACGAGGAAGATTACCGGGTGGCAATGAATTATGTGGCGATAGCGGCATTCCTCACAGGAATCATCGTCCTTTCTTTCATTTTGATGTCAAACCATGTTCACTTCGTTGTCTGTTGCAGCAGCGGGCGCGCGGAACAGTTTGTCAACAAGTTCAAGCGCCTGTACGCTGCGTATTATCAGAAAAAGTATGGAGTCTGCGAGCTCTTAAGACGCAACGGAGTTGATGTCAGGGATGTAAGTCAGGAGAATGAATCCCTTGAGAGAGCCGTCGCATATGTTATGATGAACAGCGTGGCTGCCAATATATGTCTGGAGCCTTCCGGTTATCTCTGGGGGACAGGGAACGTATTGTTCAATGCCACACCTTCTCCCGGACAACGGCTGGGAGAACTGTCCGGGAGAGCTCAGACCCGTTTGCTCAGGAGCAACGTCAAATTGCCCTCTGAATACATCGTTTCTCCCGGGGGATATATCCTTCCGGAATCCTATGTCCCGGTGAAAGGGGTCGAGACTTTGTTCCGGACCCCCAAGAGGCTTGCCTATTTCCTGAGGACCTCTTCCAAAGCGCGTCTCAGGCTTGAAGGTGAAGCCATGCCCTCTTTCCGGGACCAGAACATCTTATCCGCCTGTGAGGATTTATGCCATTCCCTGTTCAGGGCCAACGGAATAAGTGATCTGAACGCGGAACAAAAGGCAGAACTGCTGCGTCAGCTCCGCCGCCGTTTCAGCGCGGACCTTAACCAGCTCTCCCGCGTAACAGGCATCCCTTATGCTGAAGCAGCAAGACTCTTGGACAGCTATTAATCGCTATAATATCAATTAAAGAACTTCGGGTGTCGTTGAGGGTCCACGCGATGGACCCTCGACGACAAAAACGCCCTGAAATGCTGTTGAGGGTCCACGTATTGGACCCTCAATTACACTTTGGGGGGGGGAGTGCGGTTCGAAAGGGCGAAAAGTTGATATCCTGGGGTATGTCGGGGCAATGAGGAAAAAAGATGTTATCTTTGCAATCGCGTAGATAGAATTCTGATGACGCTTATTTTGACGGGAAGTCCGACCCGGTACGGGGAGGACCGTTTCACTGAAGACAACGGCCTGCTGGAGGAGGTGTGGGCGGCGCTGCCGGAGCGGCCGCGGGTGCTGCTCGTCAGCGCGGCGCCCGACGACCGCGGCTTCACCGACTACGTGCTCGAATCGATGACGGAGTGCATCCGCAAGTCCGGCATCGAGCCGGCGGAGGTGATGATGCTGGACCGCCGCAATGCGGACGGCGCTGAAGCGCTGGTCCGCGGCGCGGACTGGATCGTCCTCTGCGGCGGCCATGTCCCGACGCAGAACCGTTTCCTTCACGAGATCCGCCTTAAAGAACTCCTGAAGGGCTTCGACGGCCTGGTCATGGGATGCAGCGCCGGGTCGATGAACTGCGCGGAGCGCGTGTACTCCCACCCGGAGCTTCCGGGCGAGAGCACCGCCCCCCGCTGGCTGGAAGGCCTTGGCCTTACCACCCGCCAGATCGTCCCTCACTACGACCAGGTCAGCCACGCGCTGGTGGACGGAAAGAGGCTTTTCGAAGACCTCGTCTTCCCCGACAGCTGGCGACACTCGTTCTACACTTTCCCCGACGGGGGATACATCATATCGAAGGACGGCCGGGAGGAACTCCGCGGCCTCGCATGGGAGATTTCCAACGGGCAGATGCGGCGGATATCCGCTGAAAACCAAGCATATACATTCATGAACGTCATTTTCATTTCCCCTCATTTTCCGCAGACCTACAGCCATTTCTGCGCCCATCTCAGGGCCGATGGAGCGAATGTGCTGGGCATAGCGGACGCGCCCTGGCACGAGCTTAACGACGAGCTCCGCGGCGCACTGAACGACTACTACAAGGTGAACAATCTTGAAGACTACGGCGAGGTGTACCGCGCCGTTGCCTGGTTCGCCCACAAATACGGCAAGATCGACTGGATAGAGTCCAACAACGAATACTGGCTTGAGCAGGACGCCCGCCTCCGCACCGACTTCAACGTCACCTCCGGCATCAAGACCGACCGCGTGGCCGCCATCCGCAACAAGTCCGAGATGAAGAAGTATTACGCCCTGGGTGGCATACCCACCGCCAGGCAGATCAAAGGGTCGGAAGGCGAAGCGAAGGTGAAAGCCTTCGTAAAGAAGACCGGCTTCCCGGTTATCGCCAAGCCCGACAGCGGCATGGGCGCCTCCGGCACGTTCAAGATCCAGGACGGGGCGGAGCTCGCGGACTGGTTCCTCGCCCACAGGGACAACTACGGCGCCTTCGTCATCGAGGAATTCATCACCGGCCTCCTGGTCAGCTACGACGCCATCTACAACTCCAAGGGAGAACCCGTCTTCGAGAACAACACCGTCTTCCCCACGCCCATCATGGAGATAGTCCACGACAACCTGGAAACCTGCTACTGGACCAACAAGACCGTCCCTGCGAAGCTCGCCGCCATAGGCCGCCGCACCGTGAAGGCCTTCGACATCAGGAGCCGCTTCGTGCACCTGGAGTTCTTCCAGCTGGACCGCGACCGCGAGGGACTCGGTAAGAAAGGGGACTACGTCGGCCTGGAGGTCAACATGCGCCCGCCGGGAGGCTATACCCCTGACATGATGGACTTTGCGCATTCCACCGACGTCTTCAAGATCTGGGCGGACATGGTGGTCTTCGACGAAGCCCGAAAGCCGCAGGGCGAGCAGTACTTCTGCGCCTATGCCGGCCGCCGCGACTGCTTCCGCTACGCGCACAGCCATCAGGACATCATGGCCCGCTACGGCGCCGCCGTCTGCATGGCCGAGCGCGTGCCCGCCGCCCTTGCCGACGACCTCTGCGACATGGCCTACATCGCCCGTTTCAAGGAGAAGCGCGAGATTGAAGAATTCTTCACTTACGTCTGCCTTAAATAGCTTTAATTTTGCTACATTTGTAAGATAGAACAAAAGACTCTTCAGATATGTACAGAACCCACACTTGCGGCGAACTCAGGCTCGCCGACCAAGGAAAGAAAGTCACCCTGGCGGGATGGGTGCAGAAATCCCGCAAGCTCGGAGGCATGACCTTCATCGACCTGCGTGACCGCTACGGCGTCACCCAGCTCGTCGTCGACGCGGCCGCTCCCGCGGAGCTGGTCGACGCCGCCACCTCGCTGGGCCGCGAATTCGTCATCCAGGTGACCGGCACCGTCGTCGAGCGCCAGAGCAAGAATCCCAAGATGCCCACGGGCGACATCGAGGTTTCCATCGAAAGCATCAATGTCCTGAACAAGTCCGTCACCCCGCCCTTCACCATCGAGGAGGAGAGCGACGGCGGCGAGGACATCCGCGCCAAGTACCGCTACCTCGACCTTCGCAGGCCGCCGCTCCAGCGCGCCCTGGCCCTGCGCCACCGTCTCGCCCAGGAGGTCCGCAACTACCTCGACGGACAGGGCTTCATGGAGATCGAGACCCCGTATCTGATCAAGTCCACCCCGGAGGGGGCGCGCGACTTCGTCGTGCCTTCCCGCATGAACCCGGGCCAGTTCTACGCCCTTCCGCAGTCGCCCCAGACCTTCAAGCAGCTGCTGATGGTCGCCGGATACGACCGCTATTTCCAGATCGTGCGCTGCTTCCGCGACGAGGACCTGCGCGCCGACCGCCAGCCGGAGTTCACCCAGATCGACTGCGAGATGAGCTTCGTCGAGCAGGAGGATGTCCTGAACATGTTCGAGGGCATGATGCGCTCCATGTTCAGGAACGCCCTCGGCGTCGAGATTCCCGATCCGCTCCCGCGCATGAGCTGGTACGACGCCATGGACTACTACGGATCCGACAAGCCGGACATCCGCTTCGGGATGAAGATCCACGAGGTCACGGACCTGGTGAAGGGACACGGCTTCTCCGTGTTCGACGGCTCGGAGTACATCGGCGCCATCGCCGCCCCGGGCTGCGCCGGCTATACCCGCAAGGAGCTCGACGCCCTCACCGAATGGGTGAAGCGCCCTCAAGTGGGCGCCAAGGGCCTGGTCTATATCAGGTGCAACGAGGACGGGACCTTCAAGTCCAGCGTGGACAAGTTCTATTCGCCGGAGGACCTCAAGGGCATCACGGATGCGGTCGATGCCAAGGCCGGCGACCTCGTGCTGGTGCTCTGCGGCGCCAGGCGCAAGACCCAGACCATGCTCGGCGTGCTGCGCATCGAGATGGGCAACCGCCTCGGCTACCGCGACCCGAAGGTCTTCGCGCCGCTGTGGATCGTCGATTTCCCGCTCCTGGAGTGGAGCGAGGAGGACGGCCGCTTCTACGCGATGCACCATCCCTTCACGGCTCCCAAGCCTGAGCACGAGAAGTGGTTCTATTCCGACAGGAAGGAGGACCTGGAGCGCGTCTGCGCCAATGCCTACGACTTCGTGCTCAACGGCACCGAGCTCGGCGGCGGTTCCATCCGTATCCACAACGCCGACATGCAGGGCCGTATGTTCGAGGTCCTCGGCATAGGCAAGGAGGAGGCCGAGTACAAGTTCGGCTTCATCATCAACGCCTTCAAGTTCGGCGCTCCGCCCCACGGCGGCCTGGCCTTCGGCTTCGACCGCGTCTGCGCCCTCTTCGGCGGCCAGGAGACCATCCGCGACTATATAGCCTTCCCGAAGAACAACCAAGGCCGCGACGTGATGATCGATTCGCCTTCGCTGATCGACCAGGTCCAGCTCGACGAACTTCAGATAAAGACCTGCGTCAAGGAATAGTATGGTTTCTTTCTCGGCAAGCGACGCGCTCATGAGGGACGTCACCGACGTCCTGGAGCATAACATCCTTCCTTTCTGGGAGGAACTGAAGGACCACGAGGGGGGCTTCTTCGGCAGGATAGACGGAGACGGCGCGCTCCACGAGGACGCCCCGCGCGGGGCCGTCCTCAACGCGCGCATCCTCTGGACCTATTCCGCCCTCTACCGCCGTTTCCGCCGCAAGGAGCACCTGATCCTGGCCGTCCATGCCAAGGATTATTTCGTCGGGCATTTCCTGGACCACAAGTACGGCGGCGTTTACTGGTCGCTGGACTCCGAGGGCAGGAGGCTGGTGGACAAGGCCCAGCTTTACGCCCAGGGCTTCGGCATTTACGCCCTGGCGGAATTCTATGCCGCCACCGGAGACGACGACGCGCTCAAGGCAGCCGTGAACATCTACCACATCGTGGAGCACCACTTCGCCGATCCGGTGAACGGCGGCTACGTGGAGGCCCTGGGACGCGATTTCGAGCCCCTGGAGGACATGCGCCTGAGCGAGCACGACGTCAACTGCCGCAAGACCATGAATTCCCACCTCCACCTGCTTGAAGGTTATGCCACCCTTTACAAGGTCTGGCCCGACCCTATCCTCAGGGACCGCGTGGCGGCCCTTCTGGAGCTGCTGGAAACCAGGATAATGAACCCCGCCACGGGCCATCTGGAGCTGTATTTCGACAGCGACTGGACGGTAGTGGACGGAGGCGTCTCCTATGGCCATGACATTGAGACATCGTGGCTTGCGCTGGAGTGCGCCATGGCGGTGCGCGACTTCGGTACGGTCGAAAGGACGCGCGCCATGTCCCGCCGCCTCTACGCAGCGGGCCTCGAGGGTCTGCAGCCCGACGGAAGCCTCATCTACGAGGTCCATCCCGACGGCACCGTGGACACCGACCGCCACTGGTGGGTCCAGGCCGAGTCGGTCATCGGCAACCTCTGGGCCTGGAAATACCTTTCCGTGCCCGAGGGTTACGGACGGGCCGTGAGGGCCTGGGAGTATATCTCCCGGAACATCATAGACCGCGAAGGCGGAGAATGGTGGTGGAAGTGCGACGCCGAAGGCGTTCCCGACCGCGTTTCCGACAAGGCCGGCGAATGGAAGTGTCCCTATCACGACGTCCGCATGTGCCTGCAGGTGCTGGGCATGTTCGATTGATTTTGATTATATTTGCACAGTGACCAGGACGGAGACAAATATGGACCTGACGCGCAGGAACACCTTCGGAATGAAGGTGTCGTGCGCGTGCTACGTCGAGTACGATTCGCTGGAGGACCTCTTCAGCCTCGACCTCGACGGGCTGCCGCAGCCCGTGTTCCACATGGGCGCGGGGTCCAACCTCCTCTTCACCCGCGACTGGCCCGGTACGGTGCTGCACTCCTGCATCAAGTTCCTCCGCCCCATGGGCCTTGAGGAGGACGAGGTGCTCGTTGAGGTCGGTGCCGGGGCGGTGTTCGACTCCTTCGTGGAGTGGGCGTGCTCCCGGGGCTTGTGGGGGGCCGAAAACCTCTCGCTCATCCCTGGAGAAGTAGGCGCCGCCGCCGTCCAGAACATCGGCGCGTACGGCGTCGAGGCGGGCGACATCATCGTCAGGGTCAACTGTTTCGACCGCGAAACTCGTGAGATGGTCACCTTCGAGAACGCCGACTGCCGCTACGGCTACCGCAGTTCGTTCTTCAAGGAGGAGGGCAAGGGACGCTACATCATCACCAGCGTCCTGTTCCGCCTTTCGCGCAAATACAGTCCGAAGCTGGAGTACGGAGGCATCAGGGCCGCGCTCGGCGGGAGGCAGCCCATGCTGCCCGACGACGTGCGCAGGGCCGTCTCGGAGATCCGGAGGGCGAAGCTCCCGGACCCGTCCGAGACCGGCAGCGCCGGCAGCTTCTTCAAGAACCCCGTCATTTCCAGGGAACATTTCGAGCGGATAGAGGCGGAGGCCGGCCCGGACGTCCGCGTGCCGCACTTCGACACCCCGGAGGGGGTGAAGGTGCCGGCGGCGTGGATGATCGAGCGCTGCGGCCTGAAGGGCGCGCAGCTCGGCGGCGCCGCAGTCTACGACAAGCAGCCCCTGGTCATCGTCAACCTCACCGGACAGGCCGCGCCGGAGGAGGTCCTTGCCCTGGAACAGAGGATTATAGCGGCCGTAAAGGAGAGATTCGGCGTGGAGCTCCACCCGGAAGTTGAACACATTTAACTTGCGTCTATGTCAACGTTCACGATCGAAGGCGGCCGGAAGCTGAGCGGCGAGATTGTCCCGCAGGGAGCGAAGAACGAAGCCCTGCAGGTCATCAGCGCCGTGCTCCTGACTTCCGGGGAAGTGAGGATATCCAATATCCCGGAGATCCTCGACATCAAGAATCTCATCGGCATGCTCGAGGGCATGGGCGTAAAGGTGCGCCGCCTGGCGAAGGGGGAGTACTCCTTCCAGGCGGACAGCGTGGACACCACCTACGTCGAGAGCCTAGAGTTCGTGCGCCGCAGCGCAAGGCTCCGCGGCTCCGTGATGCTTGTCGGACCGCTCCTCAGCCGCTTCGGCAGGGCGTTCTTTCCCAAGCCGGGAGGGGACAAGATAGGCCGCCGCAGGGTGGATACCCACCTTGACGGCATGGTGCGGCTCGGCGCCGCCATGGAGTACAACTCCATTGTCAGGGCCTATCATCTATGCGCCCCCGGGGATGGCCTGAAAGGCTGCTACATGCTTTTGGACGAGGCTTCCGTCACCGGTACGGCCAACATAGTCATGGCCGCCGTTCTCGCCGAAGGCGTCACCACCATATACAACGCCGCCTGCGAGCCCTACGTACAGCAGCTCTGCCGCCTGCTCAACGCCATGGGCGCAAAGATCGAGGGCGTAGGTTCCAACCTCCTCACCATCACCGGAGTGAAGAAGTTGCACGGAGCCTCCCACCGCATACTTCCGGACATGATCGAGGTCGGCAGCTTCATCGGAATGGCCGCCATCTGCCAGTCCCCGCTCACTATCAAGGACGTCTCCTACAAGGAGCTCGGCATCATCCCCGAGTGTTTCCGCCGCCTTGGCGTAAAGCTCGAGCAGCGCGGCGACGACATCTTCGTCCCCGAACAGGAGTCCTACGAGATCGAGTCGTTCATCGACGGGTCCATCATGACGCTCGCCGACGCCCCCTGGCCGGGCCTCACCCCGGACCTCCTGAGCGTCATGCTCGTCGTGGCCACCCAGTGCAAGGGTAGCGTGCTGATCCACCAGAAGATGTTCGAGAGCCGCCTGTTCTTCGTGGACAAGCTCATAGACATGGGCGCGCAGATCATCCTCTGCGACCCCCACAGGGCCGTCGTGATCGGTCATGACCACCGCTTCCGTCTCCGCGCCAACAACATGACCTCGCCGGACATACGCGCCGGTATCGCCATGCTCCTTGCGGCGATGTCCGCCAAGGGCACGTCCGTGATAGACAATATCGAGCAGATAGACCGCGGATACGAGGACATCGACGTCCGCCTCAACGCCCTGGGGGCTAGCATCACCAGGGGTTAATCCTCAGTTACAGAGACTTCTGCCACTCCGGTGGCGCGCAGGGCCATTCCCAGGGATTCGGCCCTGAGTCTGTCCGTGAACGGACCGGCGGAATATTCCGTCCCGCCTTCCTCATGGCTGGCCGCCGGAGAAGCGCCGGTATACAGGCGGATCGCCGTGACCGCATAGCGGGGAAGCTCCCCGTCCTCCGGGACGAAGGCCCGGACCATGAAGGATGAAGCCGACGGGAAGACTATGTATTCGCCGAACGCGCCTGTGGGCAATACGGGTGAAATGGTCCCTGACTCTTCGACGCCGAGGAACGACCCTCCGTCGTCCGAGATAAGGTACAACTGCGGTGCGGCGCTGCCGTCAGCGTCGTCGGATGACTGCTGCAGGGGCCTGTCCTGGCCCAGTCCTCCCGCCAGGAAGTCCAGTTCGATGTCCTGCAGTTCCCTGGTGGCGGCGTCAAGGCGTGCCCGGAGGCCTTCCAGGCCAAGTTCCTTGACCAGGATGGCGGCCACGTAGCCTTCCTGTTCATCTTCCGGAATTTCGGCCAGCCCGGCCCTGAGGGCGTCGAGTTCCCGGCTGTAGTTCGAGAGCGAATCCCTGAGGGTCCTGACGGCCAAGGTCCTGGTGGTGTATGCGCTCATGTCCACGCCCCCGCGCGGCTGCCGGGCGGGCGCCGGAGCGGCCCGGCGGCGCTCAGGCTCCAGGCCCGACAGGGCCCTGAGCTCACGCGCGTCGCCCATTGCGCGCCTGGGCGGCACGGGATCGTACGCGAGCACGTAGATATTTAAACTGTCGGCGGGGCAGTCGCGGTCGGAGACCAATACGGAATATTTCCCGTCCGGCGTGTCCGCGAAAAGGATGTCGTTGTAAGGGGAGGAGTAGGGGAATCCGAGGTTGACGGGGTTGCTCCATCCTCCGGAAGCCCTGTCGCGTCGCGACACGTACAGGTCGTATCCGCCGGCTCCGGAATTGTCCGCGGAGGAGAAATACAGGGAATTACCGTCCGGGCTCATCGAATAGAAACGTCGCCCGCTCCAGTCTCCGGCGTCGGGATAAAGGCTTTGGAAATCCCCCTGCGACATGCGGGCGCGTGCCTTGACACGAGGATGTGAGACTGAGCCGGTCATCTTGATGGCAGCGCGGCCGCGGAGCAGGGCCTCCTCCACGGCAACCGCCTGGGAGGAGTCCGCCGCGGCCAGCGCGTTGCGGAGCACGTCCACGGCGGAGTTGAAATCGTAAGCGAGATGGAGGGAATCGGCGAGGACTATCTGCCTGGAGACCGCCTGCCTGCGGCGCGAAGGCGAATCCTCGAGGGCCTGACGGAGCGAATCCACCTTGGCCTTGAGCCTGTCGGCGGCGGACCTGGTGTCCGTGACGGCCAGCGTGTCCGCCCGCGGTTCCCCTTCCGTCGTTCCGACCCTTTCATACCATTGGGCATGAAGGACGGCCGGGGCGGCCGTCGCGAACGCGCAAGCCATGGCCAGAACCCGTAAAAGTCTCATTAACATCGCAGGCGATAAAGGTGAAAACGTCCTACAAAATTAAGAAATACTTGGAAGAAAGTTTCTTTCTAAGAAAAAAAGTGTAAATTTGTGGCCTATTTTGAGTAAGTGGCGCAAAACGCCACCTTTTTAACGTGCAAACGATTAAAGAATTAATATTTACAAATTATGCAAAGTAAAGGCGCTATCAGGCTTGTAGCTATTCTTTTCGCCCTTGCGTGCTTCTGGCAGCTCGCCTTCACCCTGGTGACCAACATCCAGGAGAAGAAGGCCGAGAAGTACGCCGAGAAGGCTGCCGTCGCAGCCATGAATTCTGCCGCGTTCGACAGGATTCCCGAAGCGGAGAAAGCCTACTACCTCGACTCCATCAGGAAAACTCAGAGCAGATGGTACACCGACTCCATCTCCTCCCAGAAAGTTTATTTCGGTTATAAGTTCAAGGACGTGAAGTCCAAGGAGATCAACCTTGGCCTTGACCTCAAGGGCGGTATGAACGTCATGCTGCAGGTGCAGCTCGAGGACCTCGTGAAGGCCCTCGCCGGCGACAACCAGACCCCCGAGTTCAACAGGGCCATCGCCCTCGCGAAAGAGCGCAGCGTGAACTCCCAGTCCGACTTCATCACCCTCTTCGGCGAGGCCTGGAGCGAAGTCTCTGGCGGCCAGAGGCTCGCACAGATCTTCGGCACCTATGAGATGCGCGACCAGATCAAGCCCGAGTCCACCGACGCCGAAGTCCTCGAAGTCATCAAGAACGAGGCCGAGAGCGCCGTCTCCAACTCCTTCAACGTCCTCCGCAACCGTATCGACCGTTTCGGTGTGACCCAGCCCTCGATCCAGAAGATCGGCAACACCGGCCGCATCCTCGTCGAGCTTCCTGGCGTCAAGGAGCCCGAGCGCGTCCGCAAGCTGCTCCAGGGCACCGCATCCCTCGAGTTCTGGACTACGTACGAGTATTCCGAGATCTATCCTTACCTGGTAGAGGCCAACAACCTCCTCGCCCAGCTCCTCGCCGGCGAAGAGGCTGAGACCGAAGAGGTTGCCGAAGAGGCTGCCGAGACTTCCGCCGTCGACGACATCGTCGCCGAGGAGCTCGCCCAGCAGGAGGGCAGCGACGCCGAGCTCGAGGCCTACAAGAAAGCCAACCCTCTCTTCGCCGTTCTGAGTCCTTCCCAGATGCGCGGCAACGCCTGCATCGGCTTCGCCAACGCCATCGACACCGCCACCGTCAACCGCTACCTCGCCATGCCGCAGGTCGCCGACGTGTTCCCTCCGGAGTTCCGCGGCATGTGGTCCGTCAAGCCCACCGACTATGTCCAGGGTGACAACATCTACGAGCTCGTGGCCATCAAGGCCTCCTCGCGTGACGGCAAGGCCCCTCTCGACGGTTCAGTCGTCACCGACGCCCGCGTCGAGTATGACAGCCGCCGCGGCAACGGCGCCCCCGGTGTCTCCATGACCATGAACGCCGAAGGTGCCAACACCTGGGCCCGCCTGACCAAGGACAACATCGGCCGCCAGGTCGCCATCGTCCTCGACGGTACCGTGTATTCCTATCCTACTGTCCAGACCGAGATTTCCGGAGGCCAGTCCTCCATCACCGGCAACTTCTCCGTCGAGGAGGCCACCGACCTTACCAACGTCCTCAAGTCCGGTAAGCTCCCCGCTCCCGCCACCATCGTCCAGGAGCAGGTCGTCGGTCCTTCCCTCGGTGCAGAGTCCATCCGCAAGGGTCTCGTATCCTTCCTGATCGCTTTCATCCTGGTGCTCATCTACATGATCGCCTTCTACATGGGAGCCGGTCTCGTGGCTGATTTCGCCCTCCTCACCAACGTCCTCCTCCTCTTCGGTACGCTGGCATCGTTCGGCGCCGTCCTTACCCTCCCGGGTATCGCCGGTCTCGTCCTGACGCTGGGTATGGCCGTGGACGCCAACGTTATCATCTATGAGCGCATCAAGGAAGAGCTCCGCGCAGGCAAGGGCATCGGCAAGGCCGTCCACGACGGTTACCGCAACGCCTACTCCGCCATCATCGACGGCCAGGTGACCACCCTCCTCACCGGTATCGTGCTCTTCTTCTTCGGTTCCGGTCCCATCAAGGGCTTCGCCACCACGCTCATCATCGGTATCATCACCTCCATGCTCACCGCCATCTTCATCACCCGTCTCGTCATCGACGACAGGCTGAAGAAGGGCAAGAACATCACTTTCGAGAACAACTTCTCGAGGAACTTCCTCAAGAACACCCATATCGACTTCCTCGGCAAGCGCAAGTACTCCTACATCATCTCCGGTGCCCTCATCCTGATCGCCCTCGGGTCCATCTTCATCAAGGGCTTCACCTATGGTGTAGACTTCACCGGAGGCCGTACCTATGTCGTCCGCTTCGACCAGCCTGTCACCGCCGAGGATGTGCGTGCCGCGGCCGAGAGCGTCTTCAACGCAGCCGATCCCGAATCCTCTGTCGAGGTCAAGCAGTTCGGTGGAGACTCCCAGATGAAGATCACCACCTCCTACAAGGTCAACGACGAGTCCGCCGACGTGGACGCCGAGATCGAGCGCATGATCTTCGACGGCCTCAAGGGCATGTACGCGGGTAACATCACCTTCGACGATTTCGTGGACACTGCAGACAACCCGAACGGTATCGTTTCCTCCGACAAGGTCGGCGCATCCATCGCCAGCGACATCAAGCGTTCCGCAGTCATCTCCGTCATCCTCGCCCTCCTCATCATCTTCGCGTACATTGCGTGGAGATTCAAGGGCTGGACATGGGGTCTCGGCGGCGTCGTCTCGCTTGCCCATACCGCCATCATCATCATCGGCTTCTTCTCCCTGTTCTCGGGTATCCTGCCGTTCAACCTCGACGTCGACCAGACGTTCATCGCGGCCATCCTGACGATCATCGGATACGCCATCAACGATAACGTGGTTATCTTCGACCGTATCCGTGAGAACCTCGGCCTGCATCCGAACGCCAACTTCAAGGATACTGTCAACACCTCGTTGAACGCCACCCTCACCCGTACGGTCAACACCTCGGTATCGACCCTCCTCCCTATGCTCACCATCGCCATCTTCGGAGGTGAGTCCATCAGGGGTCTGTCCGTCGCCCTCTGCCTCGGTGTCCTCATCGGTACCTACGCTTCCATCATGATCGGTACCCCGGTCATGTACGATGCGACCCGCCGCAAGGCCCTGAAGGCTGAAGCCGCCAAGAAGACTTCCAAGAAGTAATCTTCGGAAAAAGATATCAACAAAAAGCAGCCGGCCCTTTCAAAAGGCCGGCTGTTTTTCTATCTTTGTTTCTCAAACCGCCACATATGTCCTTCGTACATCTTCACGTCCATACACAGTACTCCATCCTCGACGGATTCTCCGACATGGGGAAGCTTTTCAAGCGCGCCGTCGAGCTCGGCATGCCCGCCATCGCCATCACCGACCACGGCAACATGTACGGCGTGAAGGAGTTCTTCAAGGTGGCGGGGAAGCACCGCAACGAGGACAAGAGTTACAAGGTCAAGCCCATCGTCGGATGCGAGGTCTATGTCACCAGGCATTACGACCACAAGCTCAAGGACGCCAACCACAGGGCCTACTACCACCTCGTCCTGCTCGCCAAGAACCCCACGGGATACCGCAACCTCATGAAGATAGTCTCGATAGGGCACATCGAGGGCTCCTATTACGGCAAGCCCCGCGTAACCCATGAGATTATCGAAAAGTACCACGAGGGGCTCATTTGCTGCTCGGCCTGCCTGGCGGGAGAGATTCCGCGCGCGCTGATGGCGGGCGACTGGGATGCCGCCTGCAAGGCCGTGGAGTGGCACAAGGCCGTCTTCGGAGACGATTATTACCTTGAGGTACAGTGCCACAAGACCGAAGTCCTCGGCCTTTCCCTCGAGGTGTATGAAGGCCAGCAGGTCTCCAACGCCGGCATTTACCGCCTCGCGGACAAGTACGGGATAAAGGTGGTGGCGACGAACGACGTCCATTTCGTGCGCAAGGAGGACGGACCGGCCCACGACAGGCTCATCTGCCTCACCACCAACGCCATGGTCGATGATCCGGGCAGGATGCGTTACACGCAGCAGGAGTACCTGAAGAGCGAGGAGGAGATGGCGGCCCTGTTCCCGGACCATCCCGAAGTCCTGGCCAACACCCTCGAGGTGGCGGACAAGGTGGAGGTGTATTCCATCGACAGGGACCACGTCCTCCCGAAGTTCAGGATCGACCCGGACTTCCTCGCCGACATCGACAGGCATTTCGAGGAGTACAAGGACGTCATCGACGCAGGGCGTTTCGACAAGAAGGGCAACTGCCGCGGGGACGATTTCTGCAAGTCCGTCGCCTACCTTTGCCACCTCTGTTACAAGGGCGCGCACGAGCGATACGGCGAAACCCTGACGGAAGAGCAGGCCGAGAGGCTCGACTTCGAGCTCAAGACCATCTGCAGGATGGGATTCCCGGACTACTTCCTAATCGTACAGGACTATATCGCCGCGTCGCGCGCCATGGGGTCCCTGGTGGGACCCGGGCGCGGCTCCGCGGCGGGATCCGTCGTGGCTTACTGCCTGAAGATCACCAACCTCGATCCGCTCAAGTACAACCTCCTGTTCGAGCGTTTCCTCAATCCGGACCGCATTTCCATGCCGGATATCGACGTGGATTTCGAGGACCTCACGAAGGCCCACGAATACGTCGAGAAGACCTATGGGGCGGACCACGTCTCCCGCGTCATCACCTTCGGCACCATGGCCGCCAAGAGCGCCATCAAGGACGTCGCCCGCATCAGCAACGTCTCCATCGACGAGTCCAACCGCCTCTCCAAGATGGTGCCGGACCGCCTGAGCGAAAGGGTTGAGAAAGAGTACCCGTTCAATCCCAAATATGACAAGCTCAAGACGGGTTTCAAGAGGTTTGACAAGGAGGTTGAGGTGGACGATCCGGACAATCCCGGACAGAAAAAAGTCGAGACCAGGGCTTTCCAGAAAGGCATGGAGGAGGTGGACGTCAAGATCAACCTGGAGAACTGCTTCCGCCTCGTGCCGGAATTCCGGAACGAGCTGGAAAATGGTCCGGAGATCAACCGCGAGGTGCTTAAGTACGCCCGTCAGCTCGAGGGCTGCATCCGCCAGGTCGGCCAGCACGCCTGCGCCACCATCATCGGCCCGGCCAACCTCACCGACTACATCCCCATCTGCCTCTCCAAGGACAAGGAGACCGGCCTGGACGTCTGGACCTCGCAGTACGACGGCCATTACATCGAGGACGTCGGCATGCTCAAGATGGACTTCCTCGGGCTCAACACCCTGTCCATCATCCACACCTGCCTCGACAACATCAAGCAGCGCCATGGCATCGACATAGATATCGAGGCCATCCCCATCGACGACAAGCTGACCTACGAGCTGTACGGCCGCGGCGACACCGTGAGCGTGTTCCAGTTCGAATCCGAAGGCATGAAGACCTGGCTCCAGCGCCTGCATCCAGAGCGTTTCGAGGACCTCATAGCAATGAACGCCCTCTACCGTCCGGGGCCTATGGACTATATCCCGGACTTCGTGGACCGCAAGCTCGGCCTCAAGCCGATCGAGTACGACCTTCCGGAGATGGAGGAGTACCTCGCCGAGACCTACGGCGTCACGGTGTACCAGGAGCAGGTTATGCTCCTTTCGCGCAAGCTCGCTTCCTTTACCAAGGGCGAGGCGGACAAGCTCCGCAAGGCCATGGGAAAGAAGCAGATCGCCGTGATGATGGAGCTCAAGGACAAGTTCATGAAGCAGGGTGTGGAAAACGGCCATCCCGAGAAGATGATGGACAAGATATGGAAGGACTGGGAGAAGTTCGCCCAGTACGCCTTCAACAAGTCCCACGCCACCTGCTACGCCTGGGTGAGCTACCAGACCGGATGGCTGAAGGCCCATTATCCCGCCGAGTTCCAGGCGGCCAACCTTTCCTGCAACCTCTCCAAGAGCGATGAGATCAAGAAGATCATGGCGGACTGCAAGGCCCACAAGATCAAGGTCCTGAACCCTGACGTGAACGAGAGCCTGGCGCATTTCACCGTCAACAAGGCCGGCTGTATCCGTTTCGGCCTGGCCGGCATCAAGGGCTTCGGTTCCAACGTCGTTGACATGATCATCAAGGACAGGGAGGAGAACGGGCTCTTCGAGGACGTCTATGACTTCATGGAGAGGATGGGCGGAGTCATCAACCGCCGTTCGCTCGAGTCGCTCGTATATGCCGGGGCTTTCGACTCCTTCGGATACAAGCGCACGCAGTTCTTCATGCCCGGAGCGGGCGGCGAGCTCTTCATCGACGAGCTCGCCCGCTATGCCGACAACTACCGCAACGACTCAGTGGACAGCGCCTTCTCTCTTTTCGGCGACGTGGAGGAGATGAGGCCGAAGCGTCCCGCCATGCCTGTTGCGCCGGCCGAGGAGGACACTTTGGCACTGCTCCAACAGGAGAAGGAACTCGTGACCATGTACATCTCCGCGCATCCCCTGGACAGGTATGCCTTTGAGATAGAGAACTTTACTACCTGTAGCGTGGGAGATATCCAGTCCAAGGTGGAGGAGTGCGAGCAGACGAAGAAGAACGCCACGGTAAGTTTCGCCGGCATCGTCGTGGACAGCAAGCAGGGCAGCACGCGCAGCGGCTCGCCGCTGCTGCGCGCGACCATCGAGGACTTCGACGGATCCTATGAGATCGCCCTTTTCGGCAAGGACTGCGAGGCCTGGATGCCGCTTCTGGGGCTGCATTCCGAGGTTTTCGTAGAGGCTGAGATCAAGGAGAAGTATTTCCTCAAGCCTGAGGAGCGCGCCCAGGGAAAGACCGCGCCTTACGGGCTCAGGGTCAAGAAGGTCAGCCTGCTGGGCAATGTCAACGAGTCGATGCTCAAGTCTTTCGCCATCAACATCAACACCCCGCAGCTCAACGAGGAGTTCCGCCGGGGCCTGGTCAAGCTGCTGAAGGAGAACAAGGGCAAGACCGACCTGTCAATGTACCTGTACGACCCCCAGACCCGCTACAACGTCGAGTTCAAGTCCCGCAAGTACCAGATCGCCGTCACCAGCGAGCTCATCTACGGCCTCCGCGACCTCGGCATCACCTACACCGTCGGCAAGAAATAGCACCTTCTGTCCACGGAAAAGCCGGAACGATGGCGTTTGCCTTGAAAATCAGCCCGGAAATATAAAAACCCGGGCTATTTGCCGTCTTCAATTTTCCTGAGCCTGTCCGAGATGGCGACCAGTTCCAAAAGGATGGCCCAGCAACCGACGGACAGGACGATGCCGCCGACGAGGTACGCGACGCCCCTGGGGAAACACATCTCCGCCCCTGATTCAAATACGCCCCTGCTATACAGGATGCTGAACAGTATGCCTCCGACCAGGCCTGCCCATGCAATGACTAAGATGATCTTCTCTATGAATGTTCGTTCCATGTATTTTGTGTTATTTATACTCAAAAATAGTGCTTTCACTTGAATAATCCAAATATACTTCTCCCCAATTGTTGTTTTGGGAATGAAAACGCCATTTTCATTCCCAAATGACGGAAAAACCGCGAAACGGGAATGAAATCGCCGTTTTCATTCCCGTCAGCTCCCGGAATGGGGGAAGCACGTGTCGTTCGGAGCGAAGGAATCTAATTTATCTGCAGGAGGTACCCCTTATCGAAGTTCCTCCGGAAATAGTAGGTGGCGATGCGGGCCTCCAGGTCCCAGAGGATGGTCCACTGGGTGCCGCCGAAGGTCTCGGACGGGGTCTGGGTGACCGACTCCATGGCCTCGAGGAGGCTGTCCTCGTCGAAGACGCCCAGGCAGTCCACGTACTTGTCCTCAAGTGTGTCGTAGCGGTGGTCGTTGGGGTGGCGACCGACGAGGTATTTGGCGGGCGCGAGGTAGTGGTTGGTGACGATGGGGGTGTCGGTGGCGACCATCTCCCCGTCGATGTACTCCACCACTACCGAACGCCCGGTCACGTCGGAGATGGCGAAGTGGTGGGCCGAGCCGATGTCGGAGTGCATATCGATGCCTTCGAGGAGTGCCAGCGCTTCGTCGACCGTGGCCGCGCGGTTGAGGATATAGCGCAGCGCGGCCGTGGTGGTGAGGTCGGGCTTGCCGCGGTCCTGATGGGTCACGACGTCGTCGCCGGCCATCAGGTCCGCGATGGCGAGCCCCTTCTCGTTAATGCCGTCGAGGGAGAAGAAGAGGGTGGCGAGAGCCATGTATTTATGGCTGAAAGTGTCAGGTTTCCAGTCGTCTCCAAAACCAAGCAACCTGAGGTCGA
Source organism: Bacteroidales bacterium (assembly GCA_017620335.1). Lineage (GTDB taxonomy): Bacteria > Bacteroidota > Bacteroidia > Bacteroidales > UBA932 > Cryptobacteroides. The sequence goes on along the minus strand of JAFZQO010000004.1, from coordinate 19,140 downwards.
AGGTCGATATGGACTCATACCCTTTCCTCGGGCGGCTGTGGAGGATCAGTGGGGTGGTGTCGTAGAAGTCGAAGTTGCGGCCCGTCATGAAGCGGCCTTCCCGGTCGCGGACGGTGAAGGCCGAGCAGGCGTAGAGGCTGTCCGTGGGTACCGGCATGGCCCCGTCGGAGAATCCCTTGGAGAGGAATCTGATGACGTAGCGGCTGATCTCGGCTGCGTCGCTTCCTCCTCCGCTCTCGAGGAGGCCTTCGAAGCCGTCATCACCCTTGAATTCCATGTAGTAGATGCCATCGTCGAGTTTCTGAAGGGATAAGGCACCCTTGACGAGGGGGCCGAAGACCGCCCAGGCGCCTATGAGCGCCGCGAGGGCGGTGAGGCCCAGTATACGGGGAATGATTTTCCTGGGTTTCATGGATGTGTGTTTTGACAAATATAGCTATTTTTGTATTTACTAAAATAGCATCGCATGGCAGGAAAGGATTTCTCCGATTTAGGCAGGATAGAGGCCATCAAGGCCCTTTACGAAGGTACGCCGTTCGAGGCATTCGGGCAGGACTGCTTCGAGGCTGCGGGCCGCGAATACATCGCTTACGCGTCGAAGGTGATGCTTGAGGGTATCGACTTCGACCTCGTATATTTCCCCCTCAAGCACCTGGGTTACAAGAGCGTGCTGGGCGCGACGGGCGAGCTGTACGCTCAGCTGGCGCATCCTGCGGCGCTGAGCGTCAGGCTCGGTGTGTCCGCCAAGCTCGACTTCGCGCAGGTGCGCGAACTGTGGGAGGGGATTGTCGCGGCCGCGAAGGAGCACGGCTTCCGCCAGGTGGACCTCGACCTTGCGCCGTCGCGCAACGGTCTGTGCATCAGTGTGTCCGCCGTTGGAGAGACGGCGCTGCTGACCGCGAAACGGCGGCCCGCTTCCAGGTCCAAGGACCTGCTGTGCGTCAGCGGGCCGCTCGGCGCCGCATACCTCGGTATGCAGGCCCTGGAGCGGGAGCGCCGCCGCTTCGACGCCGGCGCTGCCGACCACGCCGAGCGCGAGAAGGCACTTTCTCAGTACAAGATGCTGGTCGCGGCTTATTTGAAGCCCGAACTCAGCGCCGGAGTGGTCGGCCAGCTCGAGGCCTCGGAGATCATCCCCTCGGCCGGCTGCTTCGTCACCCGCGGGCTCGCGGACGCCGTCAAGCGGCTCGCCCGCGACACCGGCCTCGGCGCCAAGGTGTACGCCGACAAGATTCCCTTCGAAGGCAATTCCTTCCAGCTCGGAAAGGAACTCGGCATCGATCCGGTCTCGGCCGCCATGAACGGCGGCGAGGACTTCCGGCTGCTGTTTGCCGTTCCGATCCTCTCCCTGGAGAAGTTCCGTCGCGAGTTCCAGCCCTTCGACATCATCGGCCACCTGGCGCAGCCCGAGGCGGGCGCGGTGCTCGTGACGCCTGAAGGCGTCGAGCTCCCGCTCCGCGCCCCCGGCTGGCCCTCCGCCGACTGATTCCTTCCGCGGCTAGCCCCTCCTCTGCGGCGATTCCCCCTATGCTTCCCCTTCGGGCCTGAAAACTCCATTTTCGGGCCCGTTTGTCCCTTCACCCTTCCCTTCGGGCCCGTAATCGCCATTTTCGGGCCCGAATGACCTTTCGCTTCCCGTCCCAAGCGGTTTCTTCACCTGGCCGTGTTTTGTAAGATCTTCATATGAAGCATTTTAAGCAAATGTCCCCTTCCAAAAACAGAAGGGGACATTTGCGTTATTACTTGTATATCAAATGGTTATAAAACACGCATATCGATAACCAAGGTCAGATCAGTATCAGGAGGGTCAGGATGGTGGCCAGGAGGCTGAGCCAGGACTCTTTTTTCATAAGGAAAGGGAATTTAAAGCGTAATAGGAGTCTTGGATGTCGGTAGAAAGGATGACGCTGCAGACCAGGATGGCGAGAGCGACTATCGCGATAAGCCAGAGTATGAAGATCACCAGTCCGGGATGCCAGGAGGGTGACTTGAAGTGGAAGATCATCATGATGCTGCCGTAGAGCATGCCCAGGAAGGGGAGGAAGCATACGGTGGCGGCAAGCCACTGCACCCAGGGAGTATTTATGACCGCTTCAATCCGGGGATAATCATAAACGGCTTCCCTGACGAGGGAGTCATAGGCGTCGCGCAGTCCCAGCCATTCCCAGCCGAAGAGCCCGAGGCCGCAGGCGAACAGTCCGGAAACGGCTATGATGAGGAGCAGCAGGCCGAAAATGATTTCGAACATGCGGCCGAGACGGCCCCAGGCGGGGGATTTGCCCACCTGATGGAGGGCGTCGCTGACCTCGGCGGCGCCGTTTTCTATGTTGCGGCGCAGGCTCTCGGCAGTGCCGTCCTCGCCCCGCTGCTCCCAGCGCTGGCGCGCCGTCCGCGCCGCGGGCATGCACACCCACAGGATAATGTAGATGACCGGGAACGAGATGGATACGACAGGCGTATATATATGCAGCCCTCCTGCCAGGCCGATGATTGTGAGGACCAGGAAGCAGAGGCGGAATATCGCCGGGTCTACGTTGAAATAGCTCGCGAGGCCGCTGCAGACGCCGGCGACGCGGGCGTTCTCAAGGTCGCGGTAGAGTTTCTTGCGCGGTTTCTCCTCCGGAGCGGCATGCTCCGGCTCTTCCTGCTCTATGGTTTCTGGGCGTCCGAGAATGCCCATGATCTGCTGTATTGCGGCGAGGGTGACGATTCCGTCCTCCGGAGTCTTTTCCAGCAGGAGCTCGGCCATCCTTTCCTCAATCCCTTCGACGATTTCGGGATTGGGGTAGTGTACGGACATTTCCTTCAGATATTCAGTTACGGCCTGCGCGGCCTCTTTCTCAAGGGTGAATGCATATCCACCGATGCTGTATTTTTCAATCTGTTTCATCCTCTGAGTGTATTGATAGCCGTTTCCATTTCCTGCCATGCGGTGTCCATGTCACCTAACTGCTCCCGGCCCTTGTCCGTGATGCAGTAGTATTTGCGGGGAGGCCCTTGGGTGGACTCTTCCCAGCGGTAAGTCAGCAGACCTTGGTTCTTCTGCCTGATCAGCAGGGGATAGAGGGTACCTTCGACGACTATAAGGTTGGCCGCCTTCAGTTCGTCGATGATGGCCGAAGCGTATGCTTCCCGCTTGGCCAGGATGCAGAGTATGCAATACTCCAGCATCCCCTTGCGCATCTGGGCGCGTACATTGTCGATATTGCTTTCCATGGCTATCTGTTTTTAGCGTTGAAAAGGGCGTATTTCGCCATGTTTTCCGCAGAAGGGACGATGCCGCGCATCTCGCACTGCTGCGCCGGGGTCATCGCCTTCGGCACAACGATCCAAAGCACGATGTAGATCCAGAATCCGGCCGTCGCGGCGAAGATGGCCACCAGCATCAGGATGCGGATGAGGCTGACGTCCAGGTCAAAGTAATGGGCGAGGCCGGAGCAGACTCCGGCGACGCGGGCGCCCGAGGGGTCGCGGAAGAGCTTGTGCGGCACAGCCGCAGCGCTCTTCGCGCCCGCGGCGCCCGCGGAGCCCGTCCCGGTTTCGCCCGGCACGGGGCTCCCGTCCGGCATTCCCAGTTGGTTCACGACCTCCTCCACGAGTGCGATGTCCACCACGCGGGCTCCGGAACCGACCTTTTCGGTAAACAATTCTGCTATCCTCGCTTCCAGGTCGTCCATCACTTCGGTGACGGGGACGTCCTTGAGGCGGCTCTTGAAAGAGCGAAGATAAGCATCCAGGCGGTTGTAAGCATCTTCATCGATGGTGAAACTCCTTCCGCCGATACCTGCATTGATAGTCTTTTTCATCTTATAATCAATAATTTAACTTTATTTATCCTGTCAAGTGTGCAACCGCACAAAGTATTTTTCGATGCAAAGATATAAAAACTTTTTAATACTATGCAATACAAGGTACTAAAATTTTCAAAAAACTTTTATCCTTCGACCCGCGGTAGAAGGAAGTGGCCGTTTTGGGCGAAAACAGCGTTATCCTTCAACCCACGGTCGAAGGATATGGCATTTATGCCGGGAAGGGGAGGGGGAGGTGATGTGAAGAAAAATCCGTATATTAGTGGAGAATCTAAAAAGGATACAGAAATGGTCGGGTTTATCTATAGGGTACAGGCGCTCGCGCTTGCGTGCGTGATATGTCTTGGAAGTGCCATGGCGGCTAATCCCCAGGGTGGAAGTCCCGGGAGGACTATTCCTTCCGAGGAGAAGGACATCCAGATGATGCGCGATTGGATAAAGGTGTTGGCTTCGGATGAGTTCGGGGGACGCAAGCCCATGACGGAATACGAAGACCTCACAATTAATTATCTGGCGGAGCAGCTGAAGGGGCTTGGCCTCGAGCCGGCCTTCGGCGGCAGCTGGTTCCAGCCCTTCGAGATGCTGGCCGTCACGGCCAAGCCCGTCGGTGGAGCGCTGACTGCAAAGGGGAAGAAGAAAACCACACTGCGCTACCCCGACGACCTGATCGTATGGACGGCCCGCTCCACGGACATGGTGGAAATGAAAAATGCGGAATATGTCTTCTGTGGTTTCGGCATCAATGCCCCGGAGTATGGCTGGAACGACTATGAGGGCATTGACGTGAAGGGAAAGATAGTGATAGCCATGGTCAACGACCCCGGCTACTATGATGCCAGCCTGTTCAGGGGCAGGAACATGACCTATTACGGCAGATGGCTGTACAAGTTCGAGGAGGCCAGGCGGCAGGGAGCCGCAGGCTGTCTAGTCCTGCATAATACCGCGGCGGCCAGCTACGCCTGGCACGTCTGCGTGAACGGCCATCTTGAGGACAACCTGGCCATTTACGATCCTGAGACCAGGAATGCGGATGAGCTCGGAATGAAGGGCTGGCTGCACGAGGACGGTGCCCGCAAGCTCTTCGAGGCTGCGGGCATGGACATGGACGCCGCCCTCGCCGCGGCCAAGCGCCCCGGCTTCAAGAGCTTCAGCCTCAAGGTGAAAGGCGACGTGAAACTTGCCGTGAGCTATGACATCCAGCAGACCCGCAACGTCGCCGGCATCCTTCCCGGAGCATCCAAGCCGGACGAGGCCATAGTCATGAGCGCCCACTGGGACCATCTCGGTTTCGGAGCGCCGGACGAGAGTGGAGATGCGATCTACAACGGCGCGGCCGACAACGGCACCGGCATGGCCGGTGTCCTGCTCGCCGCGTATAAGTTCACCCGGCTTCCGGAACGCCCGGACCGTTCGGTCATTTTCTTCTTCCCCTCTTCCGAGGAAAGCGGCCTTTTCGGCTCCGAGTACTACTGCGCGCATCCGGCGATTCCCATGGAAAAGACGGTGGCGAACCTCAATTTCGAGAGCATGGGTCCTGCGGAACTGACTGAGGACGTGGTCATCCTGGGCGGCGGCGAGACCTTCCTTGACAATTATTACGTGGCCGCTGCCGCCGCCCAGGGCCGTTACATCTTCTTCGACGACGACAATTCCGACGGCTGGTTCTTCCGCTCGGACCATTACAATTTCGTGAAGAAGGGCGTCCCCGCCGTGGTCGTCGAGAACGGCCTGGAGCCGGTGGACCCCTCGAAGCCCAACCTCTATCCCATGGAGTCCTGGTACCACAAACCCTGTGACGAATACCGCGACGACTGGGACCTGACGGGAACCCTGGCCAACGTCAACCTCCAGTTCAGCGTCGGCCTTTCCCTGGCGAATGCCAGGGCCTATTGACCGCGTTTCTTGATTATTGCGACGTAGGAGAGAAGGACTACGTTCATCATCAGTGAGTAGAGGATGGCCGGAATGGCCATTTCCTGATTGTCGAAGACGAACGGGCTCGTAGCGAGCGCTATCGCCTGTGCCGCGTTCTGCATCCCGACCTCGATGACGACTGTGCGTCTCTGGCTGCCGCTTATCCTGGACAGCCTGGACAATGCCGCAGCAATTCCCGCGGCCAGCAGTATCAGAGCCGTGACGCATGATCCGACCCTCCCGATGTTCTCGAAGATGGTCCGGTAATGCTGGGCGAAAAAGACGGCCACCAGGAGCATCAGGGCGGGGAAAGCCGCCTTGGACAGTACTTTGTCAATCCTTACCGCCGCCTTTTCCCACCAGCGCTTGACGGCTATGCCGAGAAGCACGGGAAGAAGCATCAGAAGGAGATTCTGTTTCAGCAGGTTGCCCACCGGGAGCGTAATGCCCGCTTCGGCTCCCGTCGATGCCGTCACCCAACCCATCAGAAGAGGGATGGTTACAAGCGTGATCAGACTGCTCATGGCCGTCAATGTGACGGAAAGGGCCACGTCTCCGCCCGCAAGCTTCGAGAAGATGTTGGATGAACTGCCTCCGGGCGAGCATGCGATGAGCATCAGGCCGAAATAAAAGACAGCCGGCAAATGAAAGAGATGTCCCAGCCCCAGAGCGATGAAAGGCAGGAGGATTATCTGTCCCGTAAGGGCCACGATGAATGCCTTAGGCTTGGTGACGACCTGATAGAAATCCTTGAGCCTGAGCGTAAGGCCCAGGTCGAACATCAGGACCGTAAGTATTGGAAGTACTATCCAAATGGTGTTCACAGGTCCTTCTTAATGTCGTCGAAGTTGGATATAAGCCAATGGCCGTCCTGCAGGACGAGGTCCAGGCGGTGAAGGCGCGGCTCGCCGGAAGGCTCGCCGCCCTCTTCCCAGAGATCCCTGACGCTTACGGTCGCGACGGCATGTGCCGGATCAGTGCGTAATACGGACTCGACTGAATAGTAAGGGAGCGATCCGCCGTTGCCGGTCACCAGACAATACAGCCATTCGTTGTCGTCTATGAAGCCGTCCTCGGATGCGGGGGCGGAAAACGCTTTGTCAAGGGCTTTGTAGAAGTCGTCAGTCAAATAATCCGCAGCTTCGGGAAGAAGTTGATGATCAGGAATATAGCTGCAAAGCTGCAAGACGCGCGGGAAGAGTTCGGGGGCTTCTATACCGTCCACCACGGTGTCAGTCCTGAAGAAAACAGTCTTGCTCCCGTCCTTGCGGTCCGTCCAGACCAGTTCGCCGTCTTTGTTGAGGCTGAAATATCCTCTCCCGTCTGTATAGTCCGTCTCCTCCGTGTATTCCGTATCACCTTGGAGTTCGAAGGAAAGCCAGGAATGCGTACCGTCACGGTATGCAAGTTTTCCTGAGCGGGAAGGCGCCGCCATCATCTCCCAGACTTCATACTGGGCCAGTCCGGGCTCATGCCAGCCGACGTGTACGCTGTACCCGTCGCCGGAAGGAGAGATGACGGCTGCTATGCGTTCAGCGGACTTCTCTGCCCACCTGCCCTGGAAATCCTCCACGGCAGGGCGCTGTCCGCAGCCCGCAATAATAAGGACGAATGCAATCAAAATGGGATAACGCTGGTATGACATATTACTGTGACTCCGTTTAACGACACAAATGTACGTTTTTTCTTATATTTGTAAAAACCGATAACACTGAAACCAATATGAAGAGAACCCTTATCGCTTTCGGGCTGGCGCTCTGCGCCGTCGCGGCGTTCGCTCAGCCCAGACTTCAGAAGGACAATATCGACGAGGTCCTGAAGGCCATGACCATAGAGGAGAAGGCTACGCTGCTGGTCGGCTCCGGCTGGGGCAGCATGACCGCCGGCGCCCTTACGGCGTCCAACGAGACGCTCGTCTCCGGCGCCGCCGGCACCACCCGCGCCATCCCGCGCCTCGGCATCCCGCAGACCGTCCTGGCCGACGGCCCTGCCGGCATCCGCATCAACCCCACGCGTCCCGGCACTGACAAGACCTTCTACGCCACCGGATTCCCGGTAGGAACGGTTCTGGCCTCAACGTGGAACGCTCCTTTGGTCGAGGAACTCACCGCGGCCATGGGTGAAGAGGTCAAGGAGTACGGCGCAGACGTGCTCCTCGCCCCGGGCATGGACCTGCACCGCAACCCTCTCTGCGGCCGCAACTTCGAGTATTTCTCCGAGGACCCGCTCCTTAGCGGAAAGATGGCCGCGGCCTATGTCCGCGGTATCCAGAGCAACGGCGTGGGTGTCAGCTCCAAGCATTTCGCCGCCAACGACCAGGAGACCAACCGCATGGAGAACGACTCCCGCGTCAACCCCAGGACCCTGCGTGAGATGACCCTCAAGGGCTTCGAGATCATGGTCAAGGAGTCCGACCCCTGGACCATCATGTCATCCTACAACAAGCTCAACGGTACTTACACCCAGCAGAGCCATGACCTCCTTACCACGATCCTCCGCGACGAGTGGGGCTTCAACGGCATCGTCATGACCGACTGGGGCAACAAGGCCGGCACCGCCAAGGCGGTCATCGCCGGCAACGACCTCATGGAGCCCGGCATGGACAATGAGATCCAGCGCATCGTCGCAGGTGTGAAGGACGGCACCATCCCCCAGGCCGACGTGGACCGCAATGTCCGCAGGATGCTCGAGTACATCGTCCGCACCCCGCGCTTCGCCGGCTACAAGTACTCCGACAAGCCTGACCTCACGGGACATGCAAAGCTTGTCCGCGAGGCTACTCCGGAAGGACTCGTGCTGCTTGAGAACGAAGGCGTCCTGCCTCTGAAGGGCGTGAAGACGGTCGCCCTCTACGGCGTCGGCTCCTATGACTTCATCGCCGGCGGCACCGGTTCCGGCAACGTCAACAAGGCCTATGTCCGCAACGTGGCCGAGGGCCTCCGCGTGAACGGCCTTGAGGTCAACGCCGACATCGAGAACTGGTACAAGCAGTATATCGCACTTGAGAAGACCAAGGCCTCGAACAATTCCGCATCCCAGTCCGCAGTGCTTCTCGGCGATGCCGTCATCCCCGAGATGGAGGTGTCCCGCGCGTTCATCGACAAGATGGAGAAGCAGACCGACATAGCCGTGATCACCATCTCCCGCAACGCCGGTGAGGGCGGCGACCGCAAGGCCGAGGACGGCGACTGGACGCTCACTGGCGCCGAGCGCAAGATGCTCCAGGACCTCTGCGACGCCTATCACGTGAACGGCAAGAAGGTGGTCGTGGTGCTCAACATCGGCGGAGTCATCGAAACTGCATCATGGAAGCAGATTCCTGACGCCATCCTCCTCGCCTGGACTCCCGGCCAGGAAGGTGGCTATGCCGTCGCAGACGTGCTGACCGGCAAGGCATATCCTTCCGGCAAGCTCCCGATGACCTTCCCGGTCAGGTATTTCGACATACCTTCATCCTACAACTTCCCGTACAATTATTCGGGCGACGCTTCCCTCAATCCTTTCGGCGGAGGCGACGAAATCGACGAGGACACCGCAGCGCTGATGGCGGCCTTCGGTTATTCGATCCAGAAGCAGCCCAACGTCGATTACACTGAGTACAGGGAGGGCATCTGGGTCGGATACAGGTATTTCGGCACGGCCGGGAAGAAGGTCTCGTATCCCTTCGGCTACGGCCTCGGATACACGACTTTCGCCTATTCCGCCCCTTCGGTGAAGGTGGCCAAGGACGGCACGGTGACGGCTTCCGTGACGGTGAAGAACACCGGCGCGGCCGCCGGCAAGGAGGCCGTCCAGCTCTACGTCGCGGCTCCCGCCGGCGGCCTGGTCAAGCCCGCCATGGAGCTCCGGGCTTTTGCCAAGACCCGCGAGCTCGCCCCGGGCGAGAGCGAAACGCTGACCATGACCGTCGACCCTTACACCCTGGCATCATTCAATGAAGCCACCTCCGCTTGGGAGATGGCTGCAGGTGAGTACAAGGTCCTATTCGGCGCTTCTTCGGAGGATATCCGCCAGACCGCCTCCTTCAAGGAGGCCAAGGCCCAGGCATGGCCGGTCCACCAGGTCCTTCTGCCCGCGAAACCTGTCGAGGAGATTGTGGTCAAATAGTTAATCCGCCCTTGTGCGATACTTGAACTTGGCAGTCTTTTTCCCTGAAAAGGACTGCCATTCAAGTGTAAGGTCGACGTCCTTGCCTTCGGTGTCAGGGAGGCCTTTGAGACGGAAGGCGACGAGGGCGTCGCCGGTCTCGCCGACGTGGTCACCGCCGGCATCGTGGTGGAACACCACCTTGAAGGGATTGGAAGGGTCGGTGCCTGTGACGAGGTTGACCTTGTGCATGGTCCCGGACCCCCAGATGGTACGAAAACGCAGGGTGATGTAACCGTCCTCCACGACCGTGGTCCAGTCGTCGACTATCTCCACGGGGTCGTTGCCGTAGATGCTGTCATCTTTGCCGAAGCAGGAAACGGCCTGTTTGGTGAGGATGGAGTCCATCCAGTTGACATAGACCAGATCGCTGGTGATGCCGCCGTACAACTGCACTTCTTCCTCTTTAGGCTCGCGGAAGTTTACCAGGGCGCGGACCTCCTTGTCCCCGAAGGGGGACTTGCTGAGGTTGACCGCGCGCAGCACGGTCTCGTCGTTCAGCTGCATCAGGAAACCGCCGCTGGCGTCAGGCTTGACCGTCACGAGGGCGGAAGGGTTCATTATGCTCGGGTCGTAACTGTCGTCATCGAGTTTGCAGGCGGCCACGCTGAGGACCGCCGCGGCTATTGCAAGCCATTTGAATGCGTTTGTCTTCATGGTACAAATCAAATTCTTCTGATAAATAAACTGATTATTTGCGGATTTCTTGCATGGGCTGCCGCGAATTTTTTATATTTTTGGAAAAACACCCTGATATGAAGCGTTTATTCTTCCTTTCCGCACTCTTCGCGCTCGTATGCTGCAGCTCCCCCAAGTCCGACATGGACCGTTACGTCGACGACCTGATGTCCCGCATGACGCTGGACCAGAAGATAGGCCAGCTCAACCTCCATTCATCGCCCGGGTTCATTTCCGCGGAGCGGGTGACGGAGGAGGACGAGAACACGAAGATGCTCCGCGAAGGCATGCTCGGCGGCATCTACGGCGGCAGCAACACCGCCGTCCTCAAGCGGGCGCAGGAGATCGCGGTTGAGGCCGGCGCGGGCATTCCGCTCATCTTCGGCATGGACGTGATCCACGGCCATGAGACCGTCTTCCCGATTCCTCTGGCCATGTCCACTTCGTGGAATATCGACAAGATCGAGAGGGCGGCGCGGATAGCGGCCAGCGAGGCGTCGGCAGCGGGCATCAACTGGGTGTTCAGCCCCATGGTTGACATCTGCCGTGACGCACGCTGGGGCCGTATCGCCGAGGGGGCGGGGGAGGATCCGTACCTCGGCGGCGAGATAGCCAAAGCCTTCGTCCGGGGTTATCAGGGTACCGACGGGGTATTTGATACGGACGAGGTCATGGCCTGCGTCAAGCATTATGCGCTATACGGCGCGGCCGAAGGCGGCAGGGATTACAACTCTGTGTTCCTTTCCCGCCAGGAGGCCATGAACGGGTACATGGTCCCTTACCGCGAGGCCGCCTTGGCCGGCGCAGGCAGCTACATGAGCTCTTTCAACGAGTTCGAGGGCATCCCCGCCACGATGAACAAGTGGCTGATGGACGACGTGCTCCGCAAGATGTGGGGCTTCGACGGTTTCATAGTTTCCGACGCGACGGCCGTGGTGGAGGAGGTCGCCCACGGCATCGGCGACCTCCAGGAGGTCTCGGCCCGCTCGCTTCAGGCAGGGCTTGACATGGACATGAATTCCGACGGCTTCGTCGGGACCTTGAAGCAGTCGCTGAAGGAGGGCCGCATCAAGGAGGCCGACATCGACAGGGCCTGCCGCAGAATACTCGAGGCCAAGTACAAGCTGGGGCTTTTCGAGGACCCTTTCCGCTATCTGGACGAGGGACGCCGCACCGAAAGGGTGTTCACCCTTGAGAACAGGGCTTTCGCCCGCGAGCTGGCGGGGGAGTGCCAGGTCCTGCTGAAGAATGACGGCGTGCTGCCGCTGAAGCCGGGCACGCGCGTGGCCGTGGTGGGCCCCCTGGCCGACAATGCTTCGGCCATGATGGGCACCTGGACCACGTCCAGCCGCAGGGACGAGACCGTCACCGTCCGCAAGGGCCTCGCCGAGAGGACCCAGACGCTTTACGCAGAGGGCAGCTGGCTTTTCCGTGACAAGGAAACTGAGGAAAGCGTCCGCTACGGCATGATGAAGGTATTCAGGCCGGATTTCCAGGCCCCGGGAGTGCATGAGGTGCCGCAGGCGGTGCTCATCGCCGAGGCCGTGGCCAAGGCGATGCTTTCCGACGTGGTCATCGCATGCGTGGGCGAGATCGCCGAGATGAACGGCGAAGGCGCGTCTCGCTCGGACGTCAGCATCCCCGATGCCCAGGTCGAGCTGCTCCGCGCCCTTAAAGCCACGGGCAAGCCCGTGGTGATGGTGCTGTTCACCGGCCGCCCCCTGGTGCTGGTGGACGAGGACAGGGATATGAATGCCATCCTCGACGTCATGGCCCTGGGCACCGAGGGCGGCCGGGCCATTGCCGACGTCCTCTTCGGCGACGTCAACCCTTCGGCGAAGCTGACCAATTCCTATCCCCGCAGCGTCGGTCAGCTTCCTTTGTACTATAACCACAAGAACACCGGCCGTCCGCACGGGGAGTACGACGCCTACAAGAAATTCGTCAGCTGCTACATCGATGAGGTAAACGGCCCTCTGTACCCCTTCGGATACGGCCTGAGCTATACTTCCTTTGATTATTCGGCTCCGCGCCTGTCTTCTTCCAGCGTGGCCATGAAGGGATCCGTGGACGTGACCGTTACGGTCACTAACACCGGCTCACGCGACGGAGACGAGACCGTGCAGCTGTATATCCACGACGTCTATGCCACCTCCACCCGCCCGGTGAAGGAGCTCCGAGCCTTCAGGAAAGTGCACATCCCGGCCGGTCAGTCCGCGGATGTGACCTTCACCCTGACCGCCGACGACCTGAAGTATTACAACCACGAACTGGAATACGTCTGCGAGCCCGGCGACTTCGAGGTCATGACCGGCCCCAACAGCCGCGACGTCCAGACCGTCCTCCTGACGGTCAAATAGTCCTAATTTTATTAGGAGATATCCTAAAAGTTTTCTATCTTTGGAAAAACTTTGCATATGAAGGCATTCCGGATACTCCTGACGGCCGCGCTGGCGGCGCTCTGCCTGGCTGCGCCGGGGCAGAGCCGCCGCGACATCGCGGCCCTCGACAGCCTTGTCGCCGTCTCGGACAGCGCCGCGGTGCGCGGCCTCGTCCTCCGCAAGGCGGCGCTCCTGCGCCGCATGTACTGCTTCGACGAGGCCGCCGAAGCGCTGACGTCCCTGCTTCGTCCAGAACACATGGACCTCGAAGTACTTGGAGAGCTTGCCGACTGCCACTATCAGGCGGGAATGTTCGAGGATGCGGCGACGCTGTATATGATACTGACGCAGCAGCGTCCTGACGACCTGGGGTATCAGGTCCGCTATTTGTCTTTGGCCTCCAGGGCCAGGGCTTACGATGATGTCGTCGGGCGCGGCCGCGAGGTCCTTCAGCGCGACACGCTGCTTCCGGTCCTGACTCTGGTCGGGGACGCTTTCAACCAGATGGAGCAGCGGGACTCCGCGATGGCTTATTACGGTGCGGCGCTCCGCCGCCGTCCGAACAACGCTTCCGTCGTCAACAAAATGTCCAGGATCCTGCTTGACCGCAAGGACTATGACGGAGCCCTGGCACTTGCGGACGCTTACCTGGAGTTGGACCCTCTGAATATCGACATCCTGCGTGTCAAGGGACTTGGCCACTACCTGAAAGAGGAGTACAAGCCCTCCGCAGAAGCGTTCGAGACGGCCATTGACCAGGGGGATGACACATATGCCCCGCACTATTACCTTGCCCAGTGCTTTTCCCACCAGAACCTTTTCCACGAAGCCGAAGACCATTTCATGCGCGCATGGCAGCTGGATTCGACCAGAGCCTCCCTGGCCATGGAGATAGCGGTGAACAGGACGCATTTCATGCCGGACTACCAGAAGTATATCAAGCCGTGGTTCGACAAAGCCCTGTCAATGACGGATCCGGACCCGAAACTGATGGCGTCGATATATCAGGAATACGGCCGTGCGGAGTATGCCCGCCTGAACTGGGACAAGGCGATATTGTTATATAAGACGGCCTATCAATATAATCCGGAGAATAACTCCGCCCTTTCCACGATAGGCTATTGCTATGAACAGAAGAAGGATTACAAGCACGCCGTGGAGTACTACGAACGCTATCTGGAGTATGCCAAGCCCGGCACGAAGGCCTACCAGTTCGTCGAAGAATCCCTCCGCTTCGTCCGCGCCGAACGCTTCATGGAAGAGGAGTGAATCCTCCCGCTGATTTAGGAAATAATCGTTATCTTTGAGCCAGTTAATAGATTATGGATTCTTTCATTGAAGCATTATTGAGCGGCAAGACCGACAGGATACCGGACGGATACGACTGGTTCGCCCCACTCCTCGGAGACTGGGACTGCGACTATTACGACGAGCCGGAGAAGGGCCGCAAACGCCATGTCAAGGGAGAATGGATCTTCCGCAGGATCCTTGAAGGCACGGGTATACAGGACATCTTCATCTTTCCTTCACGGGCCACGAAAGAAACAGAGCCGCAGCCCGATGGCGAGTATGGCTCGTCGTTCCGGATGTTCAACAAGGTTGAGCATTGTTACGATGTCGTTTACACCTGCGACCACGCCATGAAAAGGCTGTGCTTCACCAAACAGGGTGACAGGCTGGTCGGAAAGGTGCTTTCCGAAGAAAATGCCTACTGGATATTCTCTGACATCAATGCTGACAGTTTCCGATGGGAAAATGTCCGGATCAAAGACAACGGAGAGAAGTTCCTTGTCTGCGAAATCTTCGGCAAGCGGATAAGGTAAAAAACAGCTATCTGACCATCATGGATAAAGGATTACTGAAACAGGCGCTCGTCAAGTTCTTCCTGGGTGTATTATTGCTCGGGGTGCTGATTTTCGTGCCCGCATGGTCCTTAAGGTTTTGGCAGGGATGGCTGCTGATGGGCATCCTTTTCGTGCCGATGTTTGTGGCCGGGCTGGTGATGATGTCGAGGAATCCGGATTTGCTGCGCAAGCGCCTGAACGCAAAGGAACGGGAAGAGGAGCAGAAGACTGTGGTCATGATGAGCGGAATGCTGTTCATCGCCGCTTTCATTGTGGCCGGACTGAACTGGCGCTTCGGCTGGTGGGTCCTGCCTGACTGGGCCGTCTGGGTGGCAGCTGGACTGTTCCTTGCCTCATATCTCCTGTATGCGGAAGTGCTGAGAGAGAACACTTACCTCTCCAGGACCATTGAAGTGCAGGAAAACCAGAAGGTCATCGACACTGGCCTCTATGGAATTGTCCGGCATCCTATGTACATGGCCACCACCGTGCTCTTTCTGGCGATGCCGCTGGTGCTGGCGTCTCCCATATCCTTCTTCATCATGCTTGGCTACATCCCCGTGATTGCCAAACGTATCAGGAATGAGGAAAAGGTCCTCGAGGAGGGGCTGGCTGGCTATGCCGATTATAAAAAGAAAGTGAAGTATAGGATCCTTCCCTTTATTTGGTAAAAACCAGTTTCCCGGTCTGGCAAGCTGCTTTTTGTGTGCTGCCTCCATGACAGCCGCCGGAACCTCAATGATTGTCAATTCCGTTTTGAACAAGATAATGAAAGGATATTTCTAAGTGACTACATCCCTCAGAACGCCCGTTAAGATTCTGTTAAAAATCGGTTATTTGCCTTGAGAGAATCGCGAGCTGTGAGTATCTTTGCATCACATTTCTTTGGATATGCTAATTGCGTTGAAACTTCTGGGCTCGATCGCCCTCCTGATATTCGGCATGAAGATGATGAGCGAGGCCCTGCAGAAGATGGCAGGTCCGCAACTCCGACACCTTCTGGGCGCGATGACCACAAACCGTTTTTCCGGTGTAGCCACCGGCGCCCTGGTCACCGTCGCCGTCCAGTCTTCTGCCGCAACCACCGTAATGACGGTGTCCTTCGTGAATGCGGCGCTCCTGACCATGACTCAGGCCATTTCGATAATCATGGGTGCTAACATCGGCACTACGATGAGCGCCTGGATCATGTCTGCCGGTTTTTCCTTCAACATTGTCAACGTTGTCTGGCCGGCATTTCTCATCGGCATCATTTTCATTCAGGTTGGACGTCACCGTTACTTCGGTGACTTCCTCTTCGGCCTCAGTTTCCTGCTTTTCGCGCTGGGAATGCTCAAAGCCACGGGTGTGGAAATGGACCTCGCAAGCAAGCCTCAGGTTGTTGCGTTCTTCTCGAGCTTCAAAACCAATTACGGCACCATACTTCTTTTCCTGCTCATCGGCACCATCCTGACAGCCATCGTCCAGAGTTCCGCAGCGTTGATGGCCATCACGATGGTCCTATGCGCCACTGGCGCCATTTCCATCTATCAGGGCATCGCCCTTGTCATGGGCGAAAACATAGGTACCACCGTTACGGCCAACCTGGCGGCCCTGAGCGCGAACACACAGGCCCGGCGGACCGCTTTCGCCCACCTGCTGTTCAACGTCTTCGGCGTTATCTGGGTGCTCGTCCTGTTCTTCCCCTTTGTCCGTATGGTCTGCGGAATCGTGCGGCTGGATCCGACGGCCTCCGAACAGGATCCCACCAAGCTCTCCTTTGCGCTGGCCACCTTCCATACATGCTTCAACGTCATCAACACCGCTATTCTGATTTGGTTCATTCCGCAACTGGAGAAACTGGTATGCAAAATTGTCAGGCCAAAGAAGTCGGAAGAGGAGGATGAATTCCGCTTACAATATATACGTGGCGGTATCATGAAGACGCCTGAAATCTCCGTCCTGCAGGCGCAAAAGGAGATTACGGCATTCGGCGAGAATACGCAGCACATGTTCGCCCAGGTAAGGGAATTGTATGCCACAACGGACGAGCAGGCTTTCACCAAACTGTTCGAGCGCATCCAAAAGGGCGAGGAAGGGAGCGACCGGATGGAGAACGAGATCGGCCGGTATCTGGGTGACTTGGGCTCGGCTCATCTCTCTGATGATACCAAGGAAAAGATTCGTTCCATGCTCCGTCAGATCGGGGAATTGGAGTCCGTGGGGGACAGTTGTTTCAACCTGGCCCGCATCCTCCGTCGAAAAAGGATTAACAAAATCGTATTTACCCCGCAGCAGGAAGAGGGTATCCAAAAGATGTTCTCTCTGGTCGAGGACGCCCTGTCCCATATGAACTCGCTTCTCTCCGGTCACAAGGAGGACTTCCTCCTCGCCGTATCCGAGGACATCGAACTCCGGATCAACGCCTGCCGCAACGAGCTCAAACAGCAGAATATCGACAATCTGGACGCCCATTTGTACGGTTATGACAAAGGGACCGTGTTCTCCGACTTGATCGGAGAATGCGAAAAGACGGGAGACTATATCATCAATGTGGTCGAAGCACGCCTCGGTGCGGCCCGCAACGGTATCCGTTTCCGTGGAATACAGATGGATACCGACGCAAAAAAGGTGACCGTGGACGGAACGGAGATTCCTTTCACCAAAACCGAATATGAACTTCTGAAACTCTTCCTGGAGAACCCTGGCAGGATGTTCTCTCGGGAGCAGCTTTTATCTGCAGTCTGGCCGGACGACGTCATTGTCACTCCACGCACGGTGGATGTGAATATCACGCGTATCCGGAAGAAGATAGGCCCCTATGCGGAAAGCCTGACTTCCCGTGCCGGATTCGGATACTCTTTCCAGGAGTAATCGTTATTCTGTTGGCGCCCGGGCAAGCCCGGCTCCGCGATATAACAAAACAACACCGCAGCTATGCTGCGATGCTGTTCCCTGCTCTGCGGAAGAAGGGGGAGCGCCCCGATATCGTCAGACTTTCTCGTTATGATGGCAAATGTGCCTTGTAGATGCATAGAAGCATCATTTCGCTGCTTTTTCAGTGCGCTAAATCGGTGAGTTTTTCGCTGTTAAAATGCGCGTTTTTCGCCTTTGCGCGTTTTTTTTGAGTTGAAAACGCACCGGGAGAAGCTGCGTAGCAGTGATTGATAGTAGGGTGCTGTTATCCGATGACGAGATCCTTTAATGTCGTCGTCTCCATTTTATGAAGCAGGCTGACATAGACATCCGAAAAGATCCTTCGGATTCCGCAGGTATCCGGATTCCAGCCAAACTCGCACTCCACTTTCGAGACACAATCCGAGCAGGATACATAAGACATCGACCCTTCAGTGACTCTCAACACCTCTATCAGGGATATAGTCTCTGGCGGGCGTTTCAAAGCATATCCTCCGTCGACGCCCCGGATACTCTCGAGAATCCCTTTCTTCTTGAGCTGGAGCAGGATACCTTCCAGAAAACGTATAGGAATACTCTTGCTTTCAGCGATCCGGCTCATAGGAAGCGGTCCCTTGCCAAAAGACTCGGCAAGGGCAGTCATTGCCATGATGGCATATCTTGTTTTCCGGGAAAGCATACTACAAAAATACTATTTTTCCCAGATAAACGCTATTAAACAAACATTAGCAGCCGATGCCGAGGTAAATCTACACTAAATAAATGTACTTTCGGGTGAAGATGATTTGACGATTCGAAAATATGAAGTAATTTAGTCCCTGGAAAAAGATTGCCGAGCGAATGCGCACTCTACAAATAATACTGTCTGTTTCTATACTGTTCCTTCTCTCTTCTGCTGCAGCGGCGCAGCAGGTAGACACGTTGGATGCGGCGGTGTTTACCGACCGCAATCAAGCCAACTATATTTCCAAGGGGAAGGAACTCAGAACGGAGGTTGTCTCTTCGGCCGGACTTATGAAGATGGCCTGCTGCAACCTGGCTGAAAGCTTCGAGAACTCTGCCAGCGTGACGGTCGGCTATTCTGACGCTACCACAGGCGCCAGGCAGATCCGGCTGCTGGGCCTGTCCGGCATATATACTCAAATGCTCGACGAGAATCGGCCGGTGATGCGTGGATTATCCTCCCCTTTCGGGCTGTCATATGTTCCTGGCTCCTGGTTGGAGAGCATACAGATCGCCAAGGGCTCGCCTTCGGTCATCAACGGCGTAGAGTCAATGACCGGACAGATCAATCTGGAACACAGGAAACCTACGGACGAGAAACCGCTTTTCGTCAACGGTTCCGTGATGACGGACACCAAGACAGACCTCAATGTACTGTCGTCCCTTCAACTTTCCGACAAGTTTTATACAATCCTGATGGGTCACGTGGACGGCAACTTCAAGACCCATGATATGAATGGCGACGGTTTC
>JAFZQO010000049.1 GCA_017620335.1 Bacteroidales bacterium | reverse complement strand
GTAGAGCACAACACTTTTAATGTTGGGGTCTCGGGTTCGAGCCCCGAACGGGTCACAAGACGAGCCCCGAACAGGACATAAGACAGTTCTTACAAGATATATAAGCTTCCTTAGCTCAGTTGGTAGAGCACCTGACTCTTAATCAGGGTGTCTAGGGTTCGAGCCCCTAAGGGAGCACAGAGCGGCAGAGATATGATCTGCCGCTCTTTTTTGTGCTCAAATCATTCTTTCCATGTCTGGAGAAGGCTTAAAATAGTCTGGTAGAAGGGTAGTTTTTGCCCTAAAGGGTATCAGATGCGCGTTCCAGGCTTGTGCATTGCGAAAATAATAATTATCTTTGTATAATTATAAGGGAGGCGAAATGCCGCCCCATCCGGGCGTGCTCAGTCAGAGGCTGAGCAAAGGCGAAGCCGTACGCCAGGCGGTGCCGGAGCGGCCCGCAGAGGGGGGGAGATGAGCTGGCGTGGTGAGAGACGGGAGAGTGATGGGTGTAGAAGGAGGCTGAGGGAACAGGAGGCGGGAGGAGAGGGTGGAAATAAAGTTGATAATCAATTGAAGAATATGAAAGATATAAGGATTGCCGTGATTGGGCTCGGGTATGTTGGACTGCCTTTGGCGCGGCTGTTTTCCACGAAATACCCTACTGTGGGATATGATTTGAACGGGGCGCGCGTGGCCGCGCTCATGGCGGGCCACGACGCCACCCTGGAGGTGCCGGACGAGCTCCTCAGGGATGCGATTGACAATCATGGATTCGTCTGTACGACGGAGCTCGACGACATCAGGGACGCCAACTTCTACGTCGTTGCCGTTCCCACGCCGGTCGACGAGAACAACCGTCCCGACCTGAAGCCCCTTTGGGGCGCGTCGGAGACGGTCGGCCGCGTCATTTCCAAGGGAGACATAGTGGTATACGAGTCCACGGTCTATCCCGGCGTGACGGAGGAGGAGTGCCTCCCCGTCGTGGAGAAGGTCTCCGGCCTGAAATTCAACGAGGATTTCTTCGCGGGCTACAGCCCCGAGCGCATCAACCCCGGCGACAAGCTCCACACGGTGGAGAAGATCCGCAAGGTCACTTCCGGCTCGACGCCGGAAATCGCCGACATTGTGGACGGCGTGTATAATTCCGTCCTGGTGAACGGCACGCACAAGGCCCCTTCCATCAAGGTGGCGGAGGCATCGAAGATAATCGAGAATTCGCAGCGCGACGTCAATATCGCGTTCATGAACGAGCTGGCCAAGATATTCAACGCCATGGGAATTGATACGCATGACGTGATCGAGGCCGCATCCAGCAAGTGGAACTTCATCAAGATGAGCCCCGGACTGGTGGGCGGGCATTGCATCAGCGTGGACCCGTACTACCTGATCCAGAAGGCTCAGGTGTACGGGGTCCTGCCGCGCGTGATGTCCAATGCCCGCCGCCTCAACGACGGCATGGGCGCGTACGTCGCCTCGCAGACCATCAAGTGCATGAACAAGAAGGGCGTGATGGTCAAGGATGCGAGGATCTTGATCCTCGGCGTGACGTTCAAGGAGAACTGCCCCGACATCCGTAACACCAAGGTCGTGGACATCTACCATACGTTGGAGGAATACACTTCGAACATCACCGTGTACGACCCCTGGGCAGACGCAGCGCAGGTGCGCCGCGAGTACGGAATCGAAGTGACCAACGCCCTGCCGGGCGGGCCCTTCGACGCCGTGATACTCGCCGTGGCGCACCGGGAGTTCGAGGGGCTCGACGTGCCGGCGCTGCTGGCGCCAGGCGGCGTCGTTTACGACGTCAAGGGCGTCCTGCCGCGCGAGTGGGTCTGCGGAAGGCTGTAGCGCGGCTGCGGCCCCGCGGCCCAGGGCCCTGCAGGGCCTGTGGCCGCCGCCGGCCGCCGGCCGCCGCGAGTGTCGCGTGTCGCATAAGTGGTTGATAACCAAAGAATAAGCTACTCGCCCATAGCCAAATAAGGAGATGGATAAATGCGGATTTTGCTGATAATCAAGTAGTTATCCGCTAGCGTGTTTTTCAGGTGTTCAGGATTTTACTCGGATAACGCAAGAATTGCGGTCAAAGATTTTGACCACAAATGTTCCACCGATGAACCGCAAAACAAGTAGAGCCAGAACGATATGTTTACATTGATTGAGCTTCCGTATAAGGAGGATGCGCTGGAGCCGGTGATCAGCGCCAGGACGATAAGTTTCCATCACGGCAAGCATTTGCAGGGCTATGTCGATAACCTGAACAAGTTGGTCGTCGGGACGGAATTCGAGGCGCTCTGTCATTCCGGGCGGAGCGAAGAATCTGTCCTGACCGAGATTGTCAGCAAGTCTGCCGGCGCCGTTTTCAACAACGCAGGGCAGATATTGAACCACAACCTGTATTTTACGCAGTTCAGGCCGGCCGCCGGGGCCGTGAGCCTGTCGAAGGGCAAGAAGGGCCTGCCGCTTCCGGAGGCCCGGGCCAAGGCCCTGTCGGCCGGCCGTATTCCCGGGCCCGGCCCGGAATCCCTTCTGGCGAAGCAGATCGTGAAGCAATGGGGTAGCCTAGACGCATTCAAAGACGAGTTCGTCGCCAAGGGCGCCGGGCTCTTTGGCTCCGGCTGGGTATGGCTCGCGGCGGCGCCTGACGGCTCGCTCGCCATCACCCAGGAGCCCGGCGCCTCCAACCCCGTCGTCCGAGCCCTGCGCCCCATCCTCACCTTCGACGTCTGGGAGCACGCCTACTACCTGGACTACCAGAACCGCCGCCCCGCCCACCTCGCCGAGCTCTGGAAGATCGTCGACTGGGAAGTCCTGGAGCAGCGGTATCGCGGCTGAATCACCGCCTGAGGAGCAGACGGCGTGGCAGCTAAGTAATTGATAAACAAGAAGATAAAACTCCGGACTGTGGCGGAAATCGCGAGCAGTAAATCGAAGGATTTAATTGATATTCAGGCATTTATCTGCCACGCGAAATACCAGACAAACAAAACAAATAACAAGATACAACCATGAAAATTACTGTAGCAGGCGTAGGGTACGTGGGACTTTCCCTCGCGGTACTGTTCGCCCAGCATCACGAGGTGACGGCGATTACCACCACCCCCAAAAAGGCAGATAAGCTGAACGACTTCATCAGCCCGATCCAGGACGACGAGATCGAGCGGTTCTTCCACGAAGCAAAGGAGGGCAAGCGCAAGCTCAACCTCCGCACCACCGTGGACAAGGACGCGGCCTACCGTTCCGCCGAACTCGTGGTGATCGCCACTCCGACCAACTACGACGACGAGCACCACTTCTTCGACACCTCTGCCGTCGAGGACGCCATCGAGCATGTCCTGAAGGTCAATCCGAAGGTCATGATGGTCATCAAATCCACCATTCCCGTAGGGTACACCGACTCCGTCCGCAAGAAGTACGGCGTGGACAACATCATCTTCTCGCCCGAATTCCTCCGCGAGAGCAAGGCCCTCTACGACAACCTCCACCCGAGCCGTATCGTCGTGGGCGCCTACGAGGACCAGCAGGCCGAGGCCGAGCTCTTCGCCAACCTCCTCAAGGAAGGCGCCGAGGACAAGGACATCCCGGTCCTGATCGCCCACCCCACCGAGGCCGAGGCCATCAAGCTCTTCGCCAACACCTACCTCGCCGTCCGCGTGAGCTACTTCAACGAGCTCGACACCTACGCCCAGAGCAAGGGCCTGAACACCCAGCAGATCATCGACGGCGTGTGCATGGACCCCCGCATCGGCGGCCACTACAACAACCCGAGCTTCGGCTACGGCGGCTATTGCCTGCCGAAGGACACCAAGCAGCTGCTCGCCAACTACCGCGACGTGCCCCAGACCATGATCGAGGCCGTGGTGAAGAGCAACAGCGTGCGCAAGGACTTCATTGCCGACAGCATCATCAAGCGCCACCCCAAGACCGTGGGCGTGTACCGCCTGACCATGAAGAGCAACTCCGACAACTTCCGCGCCTCCGCCATCCAGGGCGTGATGAAGCGCATCAAGGCCAAGGGCATCCCCGTGATCATCTACGAGCCCACCCTCGAAGACGGCTCCACCTTCTTCAACAGCGTCGTCGTGAACGACATGGCCAAGTTCAAGGCCCAGAGCGACGTCATCCTCGCCAACCGCTTCGACCCGCTCCTGGCGGATGTGGAGGAGAAGGTGTATACGAGGGATTTGTTTAGGAGGGACTAGTAGGTGATAGTATTTTTGGACGAAGTATTATTATCTGATTTTGCGAATTTTCTTTGTAATTTTATATAATCGGTATTATTTTTGTCGTAGTTTTAGAGAATGAGGGTTGTAGCGAAGAAAGCTTTGGTGGAGTTTTATACCGTGCATAGTGATGCAAAGACAGCACTGGAAGAGTGGTACGAGAAAACTCAAAAAGCAGAGTGGGAGACTTTTGCAGATGTCCGCCAGATGTTTAACTCTGCGGATAGTGTGGGTAACAATAGAGTGGTTTTCAATATAAAAGGGAATAACTATCGGGTTGTTGCTTTGATCTTGTATAAGATAAAGATGGTTTACATCCGTTTTATTGGGACTCATCAAGATTACGATAGAATAGAGGACATTAAGAGTATTTAGGTTATGACAAGGATTCAGAATGAGCTTCAGTATCAGTCCGCGATGGCTCGAATTGAGGAATTGCTGAAAATCGTGAATAATGATACTCCTGTGGAGGACAAGGACAGCATTGAACTTGTTCTTCTCTCGGAGCTTGTCGCCGATTATGAGGACGTCCATTATCCAATAGAGAAACCTACCCTGACAGACGTCCTTAAGTTAAGGATGTATGAGATGGGACTGTCGCAAAGCAGTCTTGCTGCAATGCTGGGAATGAATCAATCTAAGATCAGTGAGATAATGTCCGGTAAGAGTGAACCCACCTTAAAACAAGCAAGGACAATGGTCATAAAACTCGATATCAGCCCTGCCATTGTTTTGGGTGTTTAACATAATGGCAATTTGTTGGCGCTGGAGCGTAAGGGGTATACACAAAAGGCCGTCCCCAATGGTGGACAAGAAAAGAGCACCTCTCCTCGCGGAAAATATAGATGTTTACATTGATCACTCTGCCGTCCCGATCTCCTCGAGGCTATGTGGGAGATTGTCGACCGGGATGTGATGGATTCGCCAAACCTGTCCAAGGGAAAGCTTTATCGGATGTATGTGTATGACAGGCTGTCGTAGGGAGGTTGAATGAATACTTAATAACGCGAAATCAAGGCGATAAAACCCGTATTGTTTGTATAAACAGTATTAAACGATGAACTTTATTCTTCAGCGATAAGGAGTGGCTCCCGCACGACTTAGACTGAAATCATTTAATGACGACCCCTAAACTAATGGGTGATATGAAACATCTGGTAATTAAGAATTTGGGGCCTATTCGTAAGGCTGAATTGGAATTAGGACAGGTAAATGTCATCATTGGCATGCAGAGTTCTGGCAAGAGTTGCGTGCTGAAGACGGCATGCTACTGCACGTGGGTGGAGAAGCGCCTCGAATTGGCACAGAAGCCTAACGGCTTCGGTAAGGGTACTGCCTTTATTGATATCATGGCTGACTATTACAAGATGACTGGATATATCAAAGAGAATACCTATATCGCTTACGAGACCAATCACCTTCGCTTCAGTTACGATCATTCCAAGCAGCAGTTCGAGATGCAGTGGAAATCGGGCCATTGGAACTGGCGCCGTCCAAAGGTGAGTTACGTGCCTGCTGACCGCAATCTTGTTGCAGCCATCCCTGGTTGGAGTTCTCTCTCTCTTGACGGCAATATGATTGAGTTCATGTCTGACTGGGATAGAGCCCGTCGGTTTGTCAAGCAAGAAAACAATGTGCTGGATTTAGGGATATCCTACTCCTACGACAGTGATTCCAATTCCGACAGCCTGCGACTTGAAAACGGCAACCCGCTGATGTTAAAGGAGAGTTCCAGCGGCGTGCAGTCGTTGCTTCCTATGTTTATTCATCTGGATTACCTCACTCACGGGCAGTATAAAGACAATAACCGCAAGATATCATACGAACAGAAAGAGGAACGGAAGAATCTGCTCTCTACCATATATAGTAAGTTGTACAAGAAAAAACTCCATGACGGTGCAGTGCGTGAGGTTCTGACTATTGACGGGGTTGATTATAGTTTCTCTGAGAAAAAGCACGAAAAACGTTTCCAAGAGATATATGACCACTATACCAAAACCAATCATAGCGAGATATTCCTTGAAGAGCCTGAAGACAACCTTTTCCCGCCCACACAGTGCCAGTTGATGAATTGGATGACCAAGAGGGCACAAGAACATAATGACGTACTTTTTATTGCTTCCCATAGCCCTTACGTGCTCAATCAGCTGATAAAGCTTGACCCCAAGGGATTGACCGTGTTTTTCACCCATCCTTCCGAAGGAAAGGAACGTTTGTACGATGTTCGTCAGCTAATAGTGCAAGAAGTTCACGAGATATACGACAGTGGCGTAGATATGTTCTTCAACTTTGAGTTGTACGTATGAAGAAGATAAAGCTCTTGGACGTGATTCCCGAATGCTATGTCGATACCAACCTCGTTGAGTATCTTCTGGGGGCCGGCGTCAACCATCAGCATAGTTGCAGCAAGGTTGTTGGACAGCTCAAAAGCACATTTGCCGACCGTTTTGCAGTGGGTATCATAGATAAGGATAAAGTGGAGTTGGGATATATCAAGGAATGTAGCGTTATAGCACACACCCGTCACTTGACCCTGATGAAGCACAATGAGAAACCCCAGTATCTCATTACTGTGGCACCGGCCATAGACCGTTTTGTACTTGACTGTGCGCAGGACTCAGGCGCGGACACTAAAGACTATGGCATTCCTTCAGGGTTGAAAGATTTTACTGAGATTTCAAAAAGCATTACCTCCAATACTGACCCGCGTTTCAAGGCTCTATTTGCTGCTCTCACGGACAATCAAGAGATTAAGTTATTGAGGTCGACGCTGAAATACTTAAGTGAGAATAAGTACAATGCAGACATAGCATCACTTAAGCGGATATTTAACCAGTGAAAAAAATGATGATCTTCTTAACAGCTAATAACGTGATTGTGTTATGATTCTACCCAAAATTAACAGAATTACGATTGAGTATTTCTCGTTATACAAACAGAAAAGTCGTATAGAGGTGGAAGTTCCTGATGGGGTTTTGTGTCTTGCTGGTGCAAATGGACTTGGCAAGTCAACGTTTATCTCTATTGTTTCCTACGCCATGACAGGAACTGTGGTTCAGCCAGATATTTCGTTTAAGTCATTGAATTCAATACCAGCATTTGCCCAGAAAACTGTTGGATTTGCGAGTCGTTATTTTGATGGTAGAGTTGAACAGAGAGATAGGGATCAGTCTCAAGTCACGGTTGATTTCAACTTGGGCAACTTTACCTATCATCTGACAAGAAACTTCTTCGATAGTTCAGAACTGATAGCGTTTAGCCGCATTGACGTTAATCATCAGGAAACAGTTGACAGAAACAAGTCATTGTTGAATCAGTATCAGACACTCTTTGCTCAGGATTCAGAACTAAACAATTTTGAACAATATCTTTTCTTGCAGACGTATGTGATGACTTTTGACGAGAGCAAGAAACTGTTGTTTTGGGATGAGGATGTTATGAACAGATTGATGTATCTTTTTTTTTCCATAAAGCCCGAAGATGCAGAAAAGGCTGACCAATTACGCAAGAGTATTAATCGTTATGGGTCTAATGTGCGTAATATTCAGTGGAATATCAGCCAAATGGAAAAACGATTGTCAAAACTGAAAAACAATGGAACCATTACAGAGGAAGAGAAAAACGAGATTGAGAGAGTTTGCGAAGAAGAGGAAATAATAAACAGCTCAATAGATGAGCAGCGGAAACGCAAGTTTGAGATTAGTTCGGATATTAGTCAAGTACAGTTGCAATTGGACGATAATGCGGTCAGGCTTAATGCACTTAAGGAACAGTATGATGCAGCATTTGGACGTCTTTACAGTTCTTCTGTCGCAGTAGAATCTGATGGAAAGATACTTGGCTCCTTAAAAAAAATCATTGTTGCATTGACTGAAGATGAAAACACAGATATAACCGCTTTGGTTTCAGAATTGAGGGCGGAAATAGTCGATGCAGTCAAGAGGACAAAGGCTCATAATGAGCAGGCAATTCTCGAACAATTGAAAGCTTTGGATTCGCAAATGATTGCCATAAAGTCTAGCGGAAAAGAACTAAAGGACAAGCATGATCGTTTGACACAAGAACTGAAGGATTGTCTCTCCAAAATGGACGAGATGGCAAAGAGTCTTGAAGAGTTCAAACAGCAATACAATGTGCTATTGCAGAAGAAGGATAGCATCAAACAGGCCGAACAGACATTGTCAGAAATCAAAGCTCTAGAACTCAATATTGAGCTCCGTAAGAAAGAGAAGGATGAAGCCGAACTGAAGAGATACGAGTGTCAATCCGAACTGAAGCCACTTGAAGATGAGGTGAAAAGGTCATTCACGGCTGTAGCTGAGCAGTTTATTCCTTCTTTCCGTAATTATGCCAAGAGCTTTATCGGTTTGGATATCGATATAGAGTTGAAGGACAATAATAATATGGCTAGCCTTGTCATCAAGGTTAATGGCTCTGGCCGCCACTCTCGCTTCCAGCTATCCGAAAGTCAACAGTATTTCTTGGATATCGCACTGCGCTTTTCATTATTAGAGTATACCAAATCTGAGAATGCCTTTATGTTAATCGATACCCCCGAGGGGTCATTGGATATTGCATACGAGAGTCGTGCTGGAAAGATGTTCGCTGATTTTGTGGCAAAAGGATACAGCGTGATAATGACAGCCAATATTAACACATCTCAGTTGCTTCTTAAACTGGCCGAAAGGTGCGGAAAGGACAAGATGAGGGTTGAACGCATGACAGAGTGGACTATTTTGACTCAAGTACAGCAGGAGGAACAGGAAGTGATAGAACAAGCCTATAACCAGATTGAAAGCAGACTAATGAATCAACATGCTTAATCCTTACGCTATATTTGATACTCTCTATATTGTCAATCAGACAAGATTGCAATATGAAGGAATTAGCTTCATGGAGTTAAATTTCATGAGTTACTTTTCTTGCCTGCTGTCGCTCTATAAAGGGAATGCCGTATCCGAATGGGGGTACTCTTACTTCAAGAGTGAAACGGGAGTTCCTGTATCAGCAGAGTTATC
Source organism: Bacteroidales bacterium (assembly GCA_017620335.1). Taxonomy (GTDB): domain Bacteria; phylum Bacteroidota; class Bacteroidia; order Bacteroidales; family UBA932; genus Cryptobacteroides. Next base: position 220,530 of record JAFZQO010000049.1, on the reverse strand, counting down.
AGAGTCGTGTGCTCTGCTATATGAGACCAGTGAATTATCGAAGGAGGGAGTCTGTTTCAACCTCACAGACAAGGGGCTTTCACGTCTTTTTTTCTTCAACACATTGTCGGACATGCAATGGAGAACGGAGTATTTGCAGGCGGCTTGTGATTGTCTTTTGACGGATTCGATAGTTGATATTCTTGCTGCTATATCTAATGATTCTGTGATTACCGAGTCATCAGTGCATGCCGCTAAATATTTGAATAGCGACGACAATGTTTCACTTTCAATGTTATACCAGCAGTTTGGCACCATCAAGAAGGCTATTGGCAATCGCAGTAATTTGTTCATCCCAGCAACTTCCTGGTTGCTCTATCTACGTCAAAGAAAGAGTTAACAATGGCTTTAGAGGATACTATCATACGATTACTTCAAAGTCAGTTCATTTTAAAGATTGACGATGCCTATCATGGTGAGTCCGTAAGGGACTTCACAAAGTGTATTCGTCAGATCAGGGAGTTGTACAAGAGCATAGATATTTTCCGATACGCGACAATATCGGCTTTTGTTGGGAAGCATGGTGATTACGAAGGAAAAGGAGTTTCGATGCAGATGCAAAACATCCACTCACTTGAAAGGGACAATCTGGTGGTGAACTTTGTAAATGACGAAACTATTCAGGTGTTACCCTCGGATGAGTTTGATGGTAATAGTCTGTCCAATGACACTTTTGTTTATTGCTGGAAACGTGATGAGGATAGAGCAGACCTGTTTATGATCAAAGGAAAGTTGGTGCCCTTCTCAGAAGATGACACACCGGTAGAGGGAAGTTTCTTTGCCGTCAAGACCTACAATGACCTTGACGAAGCTCTCACGAACTATCGTGATAATGTTGCTCCCATGTGTAGGGGGAAAGCCTTGGAAGATTCAATGACTCCAACCCGGCTGTTTTTCTATGCGGCTCCTGAGGATTTGTTGCAACAAGCTTTGTTTGATTATCTCGACAGCCGATTAAGGCAATGTGACGTAAAGCGTGAACACAATGTAGATGAATCAAAGCCCGTTGACATAAAGGTAAGATGGCGTGGCACAAGTCATATGGCCTTGATTGAGATAAAGTGGGTGGGGAAGTCGTTAAAAGCGGATGGAAGCGGTTTTAGTGCAGTTTATGCCGACGCCCGTGCCAAAGCGGGTGCTAGTCAACTTGTTGAATATATCGATAATAATTTGGACTCTTTCCCCAGAGATGTTACCATCGGGTATTTAGCCGTTTATGATTTGAGGCGGCATAAGAATACCGACCCGACTAGTACAATGATATCCAGAGTGGATGCGAATTATTACAAAGACAAAGAGATAGAGTATAATCCTCAATATGAGTTGATTCGTAAAGATTATAAGCGTCCCTATCGTTTTTTTGTAAAGGTGAGTAATAGTGCCTATCAGGATTGAAAATATGAATAAGAAAGGACAGTCTCTGTCGAATGCAATTGATACGGTCAATCTACCAAGGCACAGATGGTATTATTATAAAGAGGGCTTCTCTCCTAATCTGGTCAATAATGCTATAAGAGAATTGAATCTTACAAATAGGGATTTGGTTATTGACCCTTTTAATGGTAGTGGAACTGTAACTTTGACTTGCGCCTTAGAGGGATTGCCTTCAATTGGAATTGAAGTGAATCCTTTTACGGCCTTCATTGCTAAGACAAAGACACATAATGTGGATGAAAAAGTTCTGTCACAATGTGCTCAGCAACTGTTACATGCAATAGAACAAAATCAAACGACCGTTTCAAGATGGATAGGCATTTCAACATTCACGGAACATGATCATCTTGAAAAATGGCTCTTTAATAGAGAGGTGGCAGATGCCTACGAAAGTGGTTTCGTTTATTTGGACGAGATAGAAAACCAGGAGGTCAAGGATATACTCAAATTGGCCTTAATCTCTTCCTTAATGGGTTGCGCAAATGCACGCAGGGATGGTAAATGTTTCAAGTATCGGAATAATTGGAAGGAAGATGGTTTGAACAAGAAAAGCTTCTTAAAAATACTAACTGATAAATTGCAGTTGTGCATAGAAGATGCTGCAACAGAGATTAAGGAGGCTCCTACCATTATTAGTGCAGATAGCAGGACGTATCTCGAAAACAGTTTCAATGACAAGTTTTCCCTCTGCATTACGTCGCCACCATATCTGAACACGTTTGATTATACGGATATATACAGGCCCGAACTTTTCATGGGTGGCTTTATTCATAATAATGAAGAACTATACCGATTGAGGCTTAATACAGTTCGCTCGCACGTACAGGCGGCTTGGCCAAATCCTAAAGAACTTGAGTTTGGCGAACACTATACAAGGATAATGAAGCACATTCTCAACCATCAGGACCAGTTGATGTGCAAGCGTATTCCACTTATGATACAGGCCTATTTTGAGGATATGCAACAAGTATTAAGATCATTGTATGTACAAGCAATGGAAAATGCCCAAATATGGATTGTTGTTTCCACATCAGCATACGCTGGAATTGAAGTGCCTGTTGATAGAATAATAGGTGATATAGGAAAGTCCGTAGGTTTTGAGTTGAAAAGAGTCTCTAAAATGAGAGACATACGGAAGCGTAAAACCAAATATAGTGGAAACATTGATTTGCTTCACGAAAGTCTCGTGATATTAAAAAGATAATCATGGAACCTTGAACTCGCCGCTTTGCGCCTCTCTACCCTGCTCCTAAATGCTCCTTGAGTAAGCCTAGAAGCAACCAATGAGCAGCCTACAAGCAGGCAAGGAGCAAGCTAGAGTATAGCTCAAGCGAGCGAACATTGAAGATAATACAAGATAGTACAATATCAATATAATGAACTACATGTTAAAAGAAAAACGTGGACAGGATGCTTATGGCTTTGTCGAGTTATTTGTAGATGATGAACCGAAGGGAAGAAGAACAGCTGCCATTGTTAATTATTTGGCTGCTGGGTTTAATGAGCATCCGTTCCCGAGAATCGCGGTAACACTACTGACAGAGTTGAAACCTGAAAAGATAACAGATGGTCTGTTTCATGATTTTTTTAATGACCTCCTTGACCAGCAAATCAAACAGAATGCTCAGAACTATTTCAATGATTCAACTAAGATTAGCTATCTGGATACGGTTACGTTACACATTTCAGATATTGATGGGTTGACTGTGTTTACTAATGGTGATTTTGGTATTATATAACGTATAAGCCATTTTATATTTGGTTTTATGTCGGACTTCAAAAAGAATAAAAGGGGATGGGATATGTTTAAACCATTCCGTGTACTTAATAAGAGACGGCTTACATTTGTAATGTGGGTGTCTTTCTCTCTTGTTGGTGGTGCAGTAGGAATCTTGGTTAGCATTTTGCGCCATGGTTTATTTACTCAAGGCCTTGACTTAAGAGATGCGGTAGCAATAGAAGTTCTAAATGGCGCCTTTTTTTATGGATCATATTATTGTCATATACTAAATTATTTAAGGGAAAGATGATAGTACTAATTACATATGACTTAAAACAGCCTGGTAGAAACTATACTCCACTGTATGAAGCTATCAAATCATTGGGGGATTGGCAGCATCCTCTTGAATCTGTATGGTTTGTTGAAATGGATGATAATGCAAGCCTTGATGAGGCAGTGGAGCTCCTGAAACAAAATGCAGACAGGAATGATCTTTTCTACGTTGTTAGGATTACACAGTATTACCAAGGATGGTTGTCTAAATCTTTTTGGAACTGGATTAATTCAAAAGTTAAGTGACAATGATAAAGAGTGTTTTTTTAGAGCGGTTCAAATGTTTTAAGCAGAACACAGAGATTCCTTTGTCTGCTGTTACTATTATGTATGGGAAAAATGGCCGTGGCAAGTCTACCGTCTCCCAGTCTCTTTTACTGTTGGCGCAGTCAATGCGTAAGTCCAATAACCTGCATGAACTTATAATAAATGGAGATTTAGTAAAGCTTGGCTCATTTGAGGAATTATTGAGTAATTCCGAGGGCGATTCCTTTTCTATTGGGATTAATTCTGACGATGAGAACATTGTGGTTCAATTTAGTCGGGCAGAGGGCTTGCCGGGCGCGGGGCGCATTTCCCGTCTGAATGTGAATAATGAGGAGCGTTTAGACATCATCTCTGGCTCTGGTAATAGCAACGGTGATGATTCTTTATCCGGTATTAGTCCTACTTCTGATGTTAAGTTGCTCCAAAGCATTAGAAACTGCATGTATGTATCAGCAGATAGGAATGGTCCGGTCAATTCTCAAAAGAAAGTATTCACAAGCAATCATCTTCTCCTTGATCCTTTGGGCGATAATGTTATTCAGGTTATTGCCCAGCAAGATCCGCCGTTTTTGAGCCGTTTACGGCGAGCACTTTCTGAAGTAATGTCTGGAGCTCACCTATCTATTCCTAATACTGAAACTGATTATTTGGAATTGAGGTTAAACTCCTCAGACGGCGACATTTCTTTTAAACCGGTTAATGTCGGTTTTGGTTATAGTTACGTATTACCTGTTGTGGTTGCCTCTTTGCTTGCTGAGAAAGGAAGTGTTTTGATTGTCGAAAACCCTGAAGCTCATCTTCACCCTGGTGCGCAATCGAGGCTGACGAAACTCCTTATTGATAATGCCGTGTCTCAAGAATATCAATTGATTATAGAGAGCCATAGTGATCATGTCGTCAATGGTATGCGAATAGCCGTTAAGGAAGGACACATAAAGCCCAAGAGTTGCCTAATTGATTATTTTTACACAGATAGTGAGTCAGGTAAAGCGTCAAAAGAAGTTATTACTTGCGATAAGAATGGTACTTTGAGTAGTTATCCCGATGACTTTATGGATGAGTGGACACTCCAGTTGTTACAATTAGTTTAGCTAGAGATGAACGAGGCCTGTTTCAACGAACTATCTTCTTTTCCTTATTGTTTATCTTTTGAGGAAGCTAGGTCGCGTGTGTTTGAGTATAGTATGACATTGAAGTCAGCTGGGATTCATGGGATTAAGAAGGTTAGGTATTCCGGTGATCTTACTGGTGTTCTGTTGTGCAAGGATTATTCTCTTCAGGATTATTGTAACACGAATATGAAACTAGTTGCTGTCCAACTTGTTTTATCTATGGCGACAAAACCCCAAGTACCGGAAGAAGATGATGATGTGGTCGAGCAGTATTTGAACACTGACACTTGTGTGGTAAAAGAGGAGGAGATAATCTCTGCAGATGGCTTCAATGCTGCTTTCTGCATGGGTACTTACTGTTTGGGCTTCGCATCTGAACCATTCTGGAACAATCCCCAAGTCACTATTACTGTTATTTGTAATGGCATAGAGGAAGAGTATTGCTGGTACTGCGTATCATCTCCACTTCATTATAAGGATTCTTCTTTTATTGAGTGGAGGCAACAGTTTTTGCCGGTCGTATTAACGCAGACGGATATCAGCCCATTTGATAAGCAGGTTAACTTGCCTTCACATCACGGAAAGAACAAGTTGATAGAGCATGCTAAGCATTTGCTGGATAGTCCTTATGTGGAAGGTATTCTCACTTCTCTTGTCTTTAAAAGGGGAGCCAACTCATACGTGATGAAAAACTCCGACTTTGCACATGGCCTTATTGATATCGTCCTGTATTGGGAAGAAGATGGTTATAGTATGCGCGTGAAGACTACAGGTAAAAATACCCGTGAGACCCTCTTGATAGCCGACTTATTGACGAAGAAATATGGTCGAGGAAAATGACAGTTAACCAGCCAATCAGCCATTAAGTTGATTCGAGTCGCTCTGGGGTGGGTGAGGAGGCGTCACGAGCAAGCGGAGGGCGGCGGGAGGCAAACGACAAGTACAAAGGGATTCGCCGAATAATAAAGACAGTCCTTTCACATAATGAAGTTCACCATGGCACATAACAGTGTTCTGACATACAGCGACAATGCCGGCGTGGTCCAGACACGGCCTTGGCTACATAAGTGCCTGGCGGTGCTTATGTGCCTCGCGGGCATGGTGGGATTCACTGCGTGTTCGGAGAGGAAGGCGAACCCGGAGGAAGAGTTGGATCCCTCTTCCATCGAATACATCCTCAAGAAGCCGAACCTGAAGGTGTTGGACATCGGGAACAGTTTTACCAAAGATGCGACGGCCTTGCTGCCCACGGTGGTGAATAATAGCGGAGCCGATGTAAAAGAGTTGTGCCTGCTATAGTTGCCGAGGGGGCCTTGCCGGAAGGGTTACATCTATCTTAAAAGAAATAAGCTACAAAGCAATAGAGAAGCAAGAACCATCTTCAAATGATAAAAGTCATAACTTACGGAACATACGACCTTCTGCATCAGGGGCACATCAACTTGCTGCGGAGGGCGAAGGAGTTGGGTGATTACCTAATCGTTGGAGTCACGAGTGACAGCTACGATCAGGGGAGAGGCAAACTCAACACCAGGAATAACGTGCTGGAGCGGGTTGAGGCCGTGAAGGCTACGGGGTATGCCGACGAGGTCATCATCGAGGACTACGTCGGGCAGAAGATTGACGACATCCAGAAGTACGAGGTCGACATTTTTGCCATCGGCTCTGACTGGGTAGGGAAGTTCGATTACCTGAACGAATACTGCAAGGTCGTCTATCTCCCGCGCACGGAAGGTATTTCGAGTACGCAGCTTCGCGCTGAGACGCAGCAGACTTACCGCCTTGGCGTTATTGGCTCCGGTCGCATTGCACGCCGATTCGTGCCCGAGACAAAGGTCGTCAACGGTGCCGAGGTCGTCTCTGTCCTGAACCCCGACTCGGCCGCAGCCGAGGCTTTCGCTCGCGAATTCGGACTCCAGGCCTTTACCGCATTTGACGACTTCATAGAAGGCGTAGATGCGGTCTATATCGCCTCTCCGCACCCCACCCACTATGCGTACGCGAAGCGCGCCCTCGAGGCCGGCAAGCATGTCCTCTGCGAGATCCCGCTTGTCCTCTCGGGCGCTGAAGCCCGCGAGCTCTACGATCTCGCGGAGCGCAAAAAACTCGTCCTCCTTGAAGCCAGCAAGACTGCTTTCTGCCCCGCCTTCAATCACCTTGTCACTCTTGTAAAAAGCGGCGTGATCGGTGATGTCGTGGATGTAAAGGCTTCTCTCTCCAAGATGGTTGCTCCGCCTACACGCGAACTCGATCCTGCCCAGGCCGGCGGCGCCATGAACGAGCACGCTCCACTGACACTTCTGGCCATCATCAAGATCCTTGGCCGTGATTATACCCATGTCGATTTTTACTCTAAGGTAGAAAACGGTGTGGACATCTATACCAAAGCAGTGATTAGCTATCCTCATGCCACCTCTTCCATTACGCTTGGCATCGGCGTGAAGACAGAGGGTAATCTCGTAATCTCCGGTACCAAGGGCTACATCTATGTCCCTGCCCCCTGGTGGCTTACCGACTTTTTCGAGGTTCGCTTCGAGGATCAGGCCAAGAACAAAAAGTTCTTCTATAGCTATGACGGTGAAGGGCTCCGTTATGAGATTCAGGAATTTATAGCCATGATTATAAGCGGCCGTCGCAGCAGCTATAAGCTCCGTAGGAGGGAAAGCGTGACAATTGCTGAGATAATTGACAAGTTCAATAATAAGGAGAATTATACGGAGTTATGATTAAGAGGATTCTTGTCGTAGGAGGAGCGAATGGGATAGGCTTGTCGATTGCAGAAGAGCTGGCATCGCGCGAAACCACGGAAAAGGTTTACATCGTGGATAAGGCACCATTGTCAGAAGAGTATAAGCATCCCAAGATTGAATCGCATCAGTTTGACCTTACGCAGGAGGATTACTCGTTTTTCGACCGCTTTACTGACATCGATAGTCTTATGATTACGGCGGGATTCGGCAAGCTTGCACTCTTCAAGGATGTCCCTGAATCATACATCGTCAATTCATTCAATGTAAACACCATTCCGGTATTGAGACTCATAAAGAAATTCTATCATAAACTTGAGGGTAAGGATGATTTCTACTGCGGTGTAATGGTGAGTATTGCCGGTTTTATGTCCTCTCCTTTTTTCGCCGTCTATGGTGCCACCAAAGCCGCGCTCAAGATCTTCATTGAAAGCGTCAATGTCGAACTTGAGAAGGGCGGGTCTCCTAATCGCATTCTGAATGTCTCTCCTGGAAGCATAAAGGGAACCAGTTTCAATGCCGGTAAAACGGATCTATCATTAACATCTGATTTGGCAAGACAGATTATCTGGCATTTAGAAGCAAAAGATGATTTGTTTATCCCTCTCTACGAAGAGGTTTTTAAGGCCGTTCTGGAAAGGTATCACGATGATTTCCGGAAAGAAGGGGTGCATAGTTATGAATATAAGAAGCATAGTGGTAGGGTTGTATAGCTGTATTGTTTTATTTTTTTACCTCTTCTTCGTTTATTTAGTGCCAGTTCGTTCCATTCACTTATATTTAAGTGTAGATTAGAATCCGATGTTGTTACCTGCGCGAATGATTATTATAGACAAGGATAGGGTCAGGAAACGTTTGGGCCTTAAAAAGATATTCAGTATTTATTTCATAGATATACTGATAAGTATTTTATTTTTTTCTTCATGTACAAAGAATTCAATTACGATTGATGAATGGGAATGGGTGAATCCCGAGGTAATCCGAACCCTTAGAAAAGATAACTTAAAAGTATTAGATATTGGTAACAGTTATTCTGACGGAGCAGCTTCACTTCTTCCAACGATTGTTAAAAATACAGGCGCCGATGTCAGCGATATATGCCTATATCAACTCGTTAGAGGAGGAGGATCTTTCAAGAACTGGTACGATATATACAATAATTCAGACTCTCATTCATATTTCTTCCATCGTGTACTTGGCGGAATTGAGGTACCTGTACCTCAGGGAGAAGTATCCCCTGGAGATGGGGCGCTATTCCGGAGGGTCCTGTCTGAAGTAAACTGGGACATAATCATTATTCACCAAGTTAGTAATTATGCGCCATATTATGATTTATGGAGTACACATGGAGAAGGTGGTTATTTAGATGAGTTGTTAAGTGTTATCAAATCCCATCAACCAAATGCGCAGATTGGGGTTATGATTGTACATAGTTATTGGGATAATTATAGTGGTAATAAAGAAAAGTCATCATTTATTCGTTGGCAAAAGATTGCAGAAAGTGTATCCCAGTTTCAGAATGATTATGATGTACATTTTGTTATACCATATGGAACCGCTATTGAAAATTTGAGGTCGAGTTCATATAATAATGAATATGATTTAACTATGGATGGCAGTCATTGTGGTTATGGCTTATGTCAATATGCGGCTGCGTGTTGTTATTACGAATCCTTAATTGCACCTAGGGTAGGTATTTCTTGCTATGGCTCGTCGATACAACTTGATGTTTCTAAAAAGCAATCAAAATACCCATCAGTAAGTATTACTAAGGATAATGTTATAGTAGCACAGAAAGCCGCTATTCAGGCGGTTAAAGATATGTTTAATTGCATTATCCCGGATGAGTAGTTGTTATGATTTTAGTTTTTTGTAATGATGCCATCAGTCAATCATAATACTAGTCGTATAGCAAAAAACACAATTGTGCTTTATGTTCGCATGATTGTGACGATGCTGATCACATTATATACGTCTAGAATTGTTCTAAAGGCACTTGGTTTTGACGATTATGGATTATATAATGTAGTTGGTGGAGTTGTCGCATTAATGTCTTTCTTAAAGTCTTCGATGGCAGAATCTACTCAGCGTTTTTTATCTTATGAGATTGGGAAAGGTAACACAGATAATCTTAAAAACATTTTCAGTGTTTGTTTAACAACTCATTTTTTTATTGCTTTCATTCTATTGGTTCTTTCTGAAACCGTAGGATTATGGTTTTTAAATTCGAAACTAAATATTCCAGAGGGAAGAGAAATAGCTGCAAACTGGATTTATCAATTCTCTGTTGTTGCTTTGTGCACAAGTATTATTTCCGTCCCTTTTAGCGCTGATATTATTTCACATGAAAAAATGGGCTATTTTGCTTTTTTAAGTATTCTGGATGCAGTATTAAAGCTCGTTTTTTCTTTTCTATTATTATTTTGGCATTCTGATAGATTAATATTGTATGGCTTCTTGATGATGCTTGTCCCAATTATTAATATTACTCTCAATGTCACGTATTGTTTTAGAAGACACCCTGAGACTCATTACTCTTATTTCTGGGACACATCATTGTTTAAAAGTATTTTTAGTTTTTCCGGATGGACTATATGGGGGCAACTTGCTATAGTTGGATCAAACCAAGGAACAAGTATTCTGGTTAATATTTTCCATTCTGTGACTGTCAACGCCGCGTTAGGTGTCGGCCATCAAGTTAATCATGCTGTAACAGGACTTATTTCTAATTTTCAAACAGCATTCAAACCTCAAATTACAAAATCTTACGCATCTGGAGATAGTGACTATCTTTCATCATTAACTCAGTATGCCGCGAAGATTTCTTTTTACCTTTTCTTTATAGTATCTTTCCCTCTGTTGCTAAATATAGACTTTGTTTTGGATTTATGGCTTGACAAGGTCCCAGATTATTCGAACTCATTTTGTATTATATATATCGTAGCTTCTGCCTTTAATGCTGTGTCTGCCCCGATTTACATGAATATATTCTCCACGGGGCGAATAAGGGGTTATCAGGTCGCAATGTCTATTGCTTATTTTCTTGAGCTTATAGTGCTTTATTTGTTACTCAAGCTTGGTTTTTCCATCGTTGCATGTATTTCGTTAAAGGCGGTTTTGAACTTTGTCGTTATTTTTATTCGTTTAGCCTATGCACATAAAGAGGTAGAATCTTTTTCCGGTAAACGATATATTCGTAATGTGTTATTTCCTCTTTTGTTTTCAGTTTTACTTACATCATTAATTGTTCTTCCTTTGATGCATTTTGCGAATAACACATGGGCAAAGTTGGGTATAACGTTGTTCGGTGTTGTATTATCTATTTTGACAGCTTATTACATAGGGTTAAATAGACATGAAAGGGAAGCTGTTTTAGGTATTGTTCGAAGATTAGTATTTAAGCGTCGTTAGTTATGAGTAAGAAGAGTGTTTTCTCTATTATTCGAAGAATGGGAGAGAATCTAAAGTTAGTAGTTGTTAAACAACGGATAAAGAAAAATGCGGTTTTAATAGGAGAACACCAGAGTTTCAAAGCTACTTCTAGAATACAATTGTTTGATGGCTCAATAAAAGAAGACATTATTCTTCACGATCATTGTGATATGTTTGGGGTTATTATATCACATTCTGGAGGGAAAGTGATAATGCAACCATGGAGTAAAATTGCACGGGGTTCTAAGATTACTGCGGTTAATCGAGTTGAGATTGGCCGTGATACCGCTATTTCTTACGGAGTTGAAATAATAGATAATAATAATCATCCAATTAATCCAGATGACCGCCGCTACATGCGTCATACACCTCATGGTTCTGAAGAACGTAGGCCGAAATATTCAGCAAATGCACCAATCATAATAGGGGAGAATGTATTGATTGGCAGTTACTCTAGAATTCAAAAAGGGGTCATTATTGGTGATAATTCTATTGTTGCATCCCATTCTGTTGTAACTCATGATGTCCCGGCTAATTCGATTGTTGCTGGGAATCCGGCAAAAGTGGTTAAATCTGATATTGATAAGACAACATCTCCGATCTTTCCTATTAATAAGCAATAAACTTATGCGGTTTAAGGTATTCTACATAGTTTTCTTCATATCGGCCATCCTTTTCACAAGTATTCGTCTGTTTTGGGGTCTTACTCCGAGGAACATTATGACGGTAATTATGTTTCTCGTTTGTTTTCTTGAGGATCGCCGACTCTTTATGGATAAGTGGTATGCCAGTTTTTTATTGTTTATTGTCATGTTTGGCATTTCATCTGCTTATACGGGTTTTCTCTCATTATTTAGCCGTAGGCTAATAGGCTACTATTTAGTCTCATATGTCGGGTATTGGGCCACCATGATTTTGGTCAGGAAATATAACGGCTTCTCTTTTTTTATAAATATGATAGTTATTATTGGTATGTTCGATGCTTTTGTGACTTTTGGACAGTTCTTTAACATACCGATGATCAAGGCAATTCCAAACTATATTGGACTTAGTGTAGATACAGAGTTTCTTGACAGCTTTGGGGAAGGTGATGAAGCGTATGGGCTATCTCTTCCCGGCATTATGGTGACAGATGTCTTCAATGGCTATTTCATAATGGTTGTAGGGCTTTTATCGTTGTATTATCTAAGGAAAAGGTTTAGTATTATTCGACTGATTCCATGGGTGATTTCGTTTGTGAGTTCTTTCATGATTCAACAGCGGGCAGCTTTTTATGTTCTTCTGCTATTATCGTTTGTAGTTATCATTCGAGTTATGGTTAGTAAAAAGCGTAGTTTCAGACTGCTTATCTTATTTGTTGTTCTTGCCGCTTTCTCCTTTATAGGTAGTTCGTTATTTGAACATTTGATGAATGGTGAGAGCCGATTTAGTATTGGATTCGACTATACAAATCGTGACCTTATTTATCGGAGTACTATAAACTATATTGATGGGCACTTCTTATTAGGGGGATTATTTGATTCTGGTTTAGCCCCACATAATCAACTTCTTTGTGCATGGATTATGGGAGGATTTGTCGGCTTTATTTGTATTCTCTTTATTACAATCAGCCAGTTAATCCATGCTTTTCGATTACTATTATCGAAAGTATCTGATAAGACATTTTTTTACGTAGTATCTAGTGCTTCTTTTCTGGGTTTCGTGGCTATATCTATGTTGCATAATGTTGGTATTACTAGTGGTGATTTGCTATATTGGGCACTTTGGGGTTTAATATGCAACGCGAGACCAGCAATTCTTCAAACTCAATAATATAACTCTGATATGAATATGCCTATAAAATCTTTTTTTTCTTCATTTCGTAAATTATACTGGAGTTTATTCATGTCTCCAATCAAATATGCAAAACATATTGGTGTTACTATTGGATCTAACTGTAAAATTGAGACTCGAAACTGGAGTTCTGAACCCTATCTTGTTACGATTGGAAACAACGTGGCTCTCACTAATGGAGTCTCAATTCATACGCATGGAGGTGCGCGTGTTTTGAGAAAAGATCATCCAGAATTTGATTTCTTTGGTAAAGTTAGGATTTGTGATTGGGCATATATTGGTGCCTATTCTCAGATAATGCCTGGTGTTACAGTTGGAGAAGGAGCGCTTGTTGCAGCGGGAAGTATCGTTACAAAATCTGTTGACCCTCATACTGTGGTTGCGGGGAATCCCGCAAAACCAGTCTGCTCAACAGAGGAGTTCTATCATCGTAATAAGCGTTATAATGTGGGATCGAAAAAAATGACTCCAGAAGAAAAGAAGAAATACCTTCTTTCTTTACCTGAGGACTCGTTTATTGTTAAATAGCTTTTCCCATTTTTGATAGTATTATTCTGTAGTATTTCTAGGAAAATTAATGAAATCTATTATTTGTTTTACAGAATCACTTGGAGGTGGAGGGGCAGAGCATCAGATGGTATTATTAGCTCAATTTTTATTAGAAGAGGGCTACGATGTATCTATTGTGACATATGCTGATGTTTCTGATCATTATGATATATCTCCGAGTATAAATAGAAAACGACTGGCAAAGGGGAAGAGCAGGTTTATTAAATTCATAAGTGTTTTCTTTTTTTTTCTTACTATAGATGCAGATTGTGTCATTAGTTATAGAAAAATGTGCAATGTCAGATTATTAATCCCACTATTATTCCGCAGTAAAAAGATTAAGGTTATTTGTAGTGAAAGAAACACAACTTTTGGTAAGCCAGACTTTACAATGCGTCTCCTGATCCATTATTTGTATAATCGTTCGGACTACATCGTTTCTAATAGCTTTTCTCAAATGAGGTTCATACTTCATGAGCGCCCCAATCTAGGTCCCAAACTGGTTACAATTCATAATTATACTGATTTGCAGCATTATGTTCCTGTTCACCATCCTTCCACTAATGAAAGTATGAATTTTGTTATTTTTGCACGCTTTTCTTCTCAGAAAAACCCCCTCCTTTTTATTGAAGCCATGGCCAGATTAAAAGATAGAACAAAGATTAAATTTCAAGTTCACTGGTATGGTAGCAAGGAAGATGATCCGTATTATCAAATAGTAAAGAAAAGTGCAGAGGATTTATGTGTAACGGATGTGTTTTTTATGCATCCTGCTGTGAAAGACCCCTTTGTCCTAATGTCACATTTCCATGCGGCGTGTCTTCCTTCAATTTATGAGGGCTTTTCAAATTCTATTGCAGAAGCGATTTGTTGTGGAATGCCAATGCTTGTAAGTGATGTGGCTGACAATAGTATCATGGTTCGTGATGGTGTCAATGGTTTCTTATTTGACCCCAACGACATAGATAGTATTTGTAATTCTTTTATTAATTTCATTAATCTTTCCGATTCTGAGAGAAGTCAGTTTTCAGTAAATAGTAGATCGATCGCTGAAGAACTGTTCGATAAACGAGTTTTTATCACAAGGTATATTAAACTGATTGAGTCATAGATTTACTATTATCTAGCTATGGTTTAGTATTTATATAATAACTATTCTTAATACAATCATGAGATATGATTGATAAACAAGGACAGGTAAACAAATATAGGCCGATAGAAATAGCGGAAGTTCAGGCACATCTTCTTTCTATTGCCAAGGAATTTGATCGTGTGTGCTCTGAACACGGTATTCCTTATTATATGTTAGGTGGATCTATGTTAGGCGCGATAAGACACAAGGGTTTTATCCCATGGGATGATGATATGGATTTTGGGGTCCCAATAGAATATTATGATGAATTGATTGGCTATTTGGGAAAGGAGTTGCATTATCCTTACCGCTGTTGTACATGTTGGAATCATCCAGCTGTACTATATAACTATATAAAGATAGAAGATATGCAAACATGCATTGACGACCCCTCTATCTCATTGCCGATTGATGAAAAGCTTGGTGTAAATATAGATATTTTCCCATTAAGTCTTTGTAAAGATAGAGATCGGCATATCTCTTCAATATGGCGAAAAAAGGCTTTGATGGGCTATATTTTTCTTGATTCAACAAAAGTGAATTATTCCAGATTCATTCATCTCATTAAAAGAGTTTTACGATTTATTTGTGGGTCTCCAACTTTTCTTCAGAAAAGAATAGGTAAAGAGCTAAAGAATATTGAACCAGGCGGTTATCGTGGTAATATATTAGGGCGGTGGAAGGGAAAGGAGATAATACCTGTTGAGTGGTATGGTAAAGAAACACGATATTTATTTGAGGATATAACCCTTTTAGGGTTAAAGGAGTATGATTCTTATTTATCTATGTTATATGGAGATTATTTGAGTCTTCCTCCTGTCGAAAAACAGAAACCTCACGTAAGTCATACTTTTTCCAAACTGTAATAACATGAGAGTCCTCATATGTACCCCCTATAATAGTAGTCCTGAAGTCGTTCAAAGCGGAATTGGTGTATGGGCTAGAAATATTGTTGAGTATTATGATTCAATTAGCAGTACAATTGAATTAACCATTATTCCTTTTGATAGAGTGACGCGTGTTGACTCGAAGATGAGTTTCATATCGAGGTGTATATCAGGAGCAAAGGAATACTCTCATCATATAAAGAAAACAAGTAAAATCCTAAAACAGGGGGGGTATGATGTAATTCATTTATGTACAAGTGCTTCTATAAGTCTATTAAAGGACTATTACCTGTTATGTAAAGCAAGGAGGTTAGGGATTAAAACTGTGGTTCACTTTCATTTTGGGCGCATCCCGGATTTATATAATAATCGCAATTGGGAGTGGAAGATTCTTGTTAGAGTTATTTCTGTCGCAGATCGGACGATTGTAATGGATATTCAATCATATAACGTATTAAAAGAGAGATACACAAGTGTCTTTTATCTCCCCAATCCGTTATCACTAAAGGTAAAGAGTTTTATCAATTATCGAAAGAATATAATTAACAGAGAGCCAAATAGAGTTCTGTTTGTAGGACATGTAATCCCGACTAAAGGAATATTCGAACTTTTGGAGGCATGTAAAGGAATTCCAGGAATAGAATTACATATTGTTGGCCATGTTACCCCTGAAATATTGAGAGAGGTAAAAGAACGACTGGTAGGCGACCAGCATTGGCTCATTTTTCATGGAGAAATCCCCCACGAACGTGTTATTACTGAAATGCTTTTGTCGGGTATATTCGCACTTCCAACATATACGGAAGGCTTTCCGAATGTAATAATAGAAGCAATGGCTTGTGGGTGCTCTATTGTTACAACACCTGTCGGAGCAATTCCTGAGATGTTAGATATTTATGGAGACGAGCCATGTGGGCTAGTGTCAGCCCCTAAAGAGGTAGAATCATTGCGGAATAATATCGGTTATTTATACAAAAATGTACATGCCGCTAAGGTTTTCTCTGAGCGTGCAATATCCCGGGTCAATAGATTGTATTCAGTTAATGTCGTTTGGGATGCGTTGACCAATATTTGGGAATCATAATTTATAGTTGTTACATTCCAAATCATACTCTAATATAGCCAAAAAGATCGGCTCTTCTGGATCCATCCCCGAATTAGTCTTTATTATGGCTTCTCAAATTATTAGAATCTGTTTTTATTCTTATGTACTTCTGGTGGCTATTTCCTGTACTAAAACATGTGTTGAGGATATAAGTGTAGATCCAGTAAGGGTAAGTGTTGTCGGGGCAAGCATTTCAACATATAAAGGATATGTTGGAAATAATAATTCATATTATCCTCGGGGTGATGTCCTATCGGTTGATTCAACTTGGTGGATGCAATTATCAAATAAAAAGGGTTTTGTCTTTTACCAAAATAACTCATGGTCAGGGGGAAGGATTACTTCCACCCATAAGACTTACCCATCTTTGATATCTTTGGTGGAGTCTTTAGATGATACCGATTGCCTTTTATTAGTGGGGGGATACAATGATTTTAACAACAATGTGCCAATAGGCTTATCTGATTACTCATGTGCATATGATAGTTTAAATGATATGCAGTTTGCACAAGCATATGACAAATATTTACGGGCGGCTATGCGAAAATCTCCCCAGGTGTATTGCATCATTCTTATGGGAATTACCACAAAATATGCAGAGGTCATGATTCAGACTGCGAGTTATTATCAATTGCCTATTATTGATTTACGTGAGATTGAGGATACTATTGAGATGTATGATTTTCCTCATCCTTCTGCGCATGGTATGCAAACTATTGCAAATTACTGTTATGAAAGAATAAGTAGTAATATGGGTATATAGTGAACCGATTGTAACTGATTCGTTTAATCTTCTCATTTATAATATATATGTCGTTTTTTAATGTGATTAGTAATATATTTAGACTACGTTTTAGATGTATAAAAACTCTATGGTTCAATCTTAAGATCTTTGATTTCAAAGACGCAATTAAACTCCCCGTGTTTTTATTTGGGAATGTTGAGTTTGAAGATTTACACCGTGGTTGCATTAAACTAGAGCGTAAGGCAGCAGGAACTGTACGGATTGGTGGCGGGGTTTATACAAGTTTATTTGGACACTCTCAGTTATACAAAACATACATGAGCGTTAAGGGAAGTATATGTTTTGGCTCTGGCGTTATTTTAGATCAAGGATGTATCCTTTCGGTTTCAAAAGGTGCTGAAATAATCTTTGGAAGTAACATTTATGTTAATCGTTGTACTAAAATTCATGCAAAAGAATCTATTAGAATAGGAGACAATTGCCGTATAGGATGGAATTGCCAAATATTTGATACGAATTTTCATTACTCGATAATAAACGGAAGGATTAATAATAAGAATAGTGCAGTTGTTCTCGAACATAACGTTTGGCTAGCTAACGGCGTAACAGTTGGCAAAGGGGTGAAATTACCCCCATTCTCCGTAGTTGCTTCTAATAGTTTAGTTAACAAAGATTATTGTGACAAAGGTGAAGGTTGGCTATTTGGAGGAGTGCCCGCAAAACCCATAATATCTTGTATTAAAAGGATTCTTGATAAGGAAAAGGTGTTAGATTCTTATTTTGAGGATGGTAAGGACTTTGTCATGTACGATGAGGTTAAGAGTGTTTTAGGAGGGCAGTAATGTGGTTAATACTAGAGGATTATTTTGTTTCTTCTATGTCATCAACGAGAATTAGAAGTATAGCTGACTTGTGTCAATAATGGGAAAGAAAGATATTCCTTGGATAAATGCTTTGAGGGCATTGTGCATTATCTTCGTTTTTCTAGCACATTGTCAAAGTAATTACGGGACGAAGTTAGTACTCGTTCATTCTATCTATTTGCCTTTTTATGTTAATGCTTTTTTCTTCGTGTCTGGATATTTGTTGTTCTGGAAGCAACTGTCCTCTCCAAAAATACTTGAATCGGGTTCCCAGTATTTAATCGGTGGAGGTAAGACACTATTTCTCAATATAATATTCCGGATAGTGATACCTTCAATTTTCTTTTCCATCATAGAATATATTCCGGCTAGTTTGATACGGGGACGAAGCATTGATTATTCGAGTTTTTTTTTCAAAACGATTGGTGGCCAGACTTATTGGTTTACCAGTGCCCTTGTCGTAGCGGAACTTATCCTGCTGATTCTTTTTATGACTCGTCGTAAGAGTATTTGGTTTTATGCTGTGATTGCGATTCCTTTAGGTGCTCTTGGAATTTATATGGCACATAATGACATCACAATCTTTTCCAGGAATTGGTGGGAATACAGGCAGGGAATAATTGCCGTTATGTTCCTTGCTTTTGGGGGACTGTATTGGCGATATGAAAGAATAATACGGAAGGTGTTGAAATGGTGGGTGGAGTTAATCTTGTGTGGGGCTTATTTTTCTATAATACTACTCTGCAAGCATGCTGCCCCGACGATATCAACTCTTTCCATAGAGCCCTTGGGGGTGGTGACCAGCCTTATTGCATGTGTTCTACTTGTGGAATTGTGTCGCATTCTTCCTGAATCAAGGGTACTCACTTTTATCGGTCAGAATTCCATCGGGTTTTACTTTATGTCTGGCGCCTTGCCCATTATTTGCAGTTTTATTGTGCATAAATTCCTGTCAGAGAGTACAGTTTGGGGACTATTAATTGTCTTCGCCGTATGCCTTATGGTTGCATATCTTGTAATGAAGGTTTTGACGCGATGGGCGCCGTGGCTATTTGACTTGAGAGTCCTTTGTGCCCGTAACAGATAGAGATAATTATTTAATTCATGTATAAACACTTTATTAAGAGGTTTTTCGACATTTTTATTGGCCTGTTTGCCCTTCCTTTTGTGTTGCTGGTCATTATCTGCTGTGCCCCTTTCATATGGGCAACTGACAAAGGACCAGTCTTTTACAACGCCCGGAGGGTTGGAAAGGATTGCGAACCATTTACGATGTATAAACTTCGGTCGATGTATGTCAACTCGCCGGATTTGAAAAATGCCGATGGTTCTACTTTCAACAGCGACGACGATCCACGTGTGACCAAGATAGGTAGGATTATGCGTAAGACTTCACTGGATGAATTCCCTCAGTTCCTGAATATACTTAAGGGAGACATGAGTTTCATAGGACCGCGTCCGAAGCTGTTTAATCCTGATCGTGATTACAGCAAGCTGGAAGGTGATATGAAGAAAAGCTTCACAGTAAGACCTGGTGTTACCGGTTATGCCCAGGCATATTATCGCAATTCTATCACGCAGGATGAGAAGTTCCACTGGGACGCATACTATGCCGATCATGTGTCATTCGGCTTGGACTTAAAGATTTTGTTCCATACGGTCTATTCCGTAATTGCCAGGAAGAATATCAACACTGTTGAGAGTCAGAACAAAAGCTAATGAAACGATTGATGATAGTAGGGGCCTCTGTGCTTCAGTTGCCCGGGATATTGAAAGCCAAGGAGATGGGTTTGTATGTCGGTGTTGCTGACTATAATCCCAAGGCCGTAGGTATTCCATTTGCCGATGAGTATTATAACGCTTCGACGATGGACGAAGATGCGGTCTTGAGGGCTGCAGAAGAATTCAAACCGGACGGCATTATGACACTTGCTACCGATATGCCGATGCGTGGTGTAGCCAAGGTCTCGGAGAAGTTAGGTTTGCACTCCATTTCCTATGAGACTGCTGTAAAGGCGACGGATAAATATGAAATGATCAAGGCATTCAAGGAACATGGTGTTCCTTCTCCCTGGTATTATCTTGTGAGCTCATTGGAGGATATGAATGCTTTGGAGGGACGAGTAGTTTTCCCTTGTATAATCAAGCCTACGGACAATGCTGGTAGTCATGGTGTCGCTAAAGTCAGTTCTTTTTCGGAATTGCTTAATTCCTATGAGTATAGTCGTGGAAACTCGAGGCATGGAAATGTGATTGTTGAGGAGTACCTTGATGGGCCGGAGATATCTGTTGAGGTGATGGTAGTATCTGGGGAAGTTCATATCCTCCAAATTACTGATAAACTGACGACTGGAGCTCCTTACTTCGTCGAGATGGGGCATTCCCAGCCTTCTATGCTAAGCCCAGAGGTGCAGCGGCAGATCCGGGAAGTCGCGACTGCGGCATGTCTGGCTGTTGGGATTGACAAGGGCCCCGCTCATGTAGAGATGAAGGTCACTTCACACGGGCCGGTTATGATTGAGCTGGGGGCACGCATGGGAGGGGATAATATAACAAGCCATCTTGTTCCACTATCTACTGGCATCGACATGGTAAAAGCGACCATTCAGGTGGCGCTCGGCGAGGAACCGGACATTACTCCAACACTTCATTGTGGCTCTGCTATCCGGTATTTCGACGCTCCTTGTGGTACTATTAAATCTATCTCCGGAGTTGAAAATGCACTTAAGCTATCAGGAGTAAGGGAAGTAATACTTACGAAAGATGTAGGTGAAGAGTCAGTCCCTATCCGTTGCAGTAATGATAGGATAGGTTCTGTGATAGCACAGAGTGAGACGGCTGAAAAAGCTGTGGTGATAGCTTGCAAAGCACGGGATTTAATATCAATTGTTATCGGTTAGAATGGGGAAGGCAAGAATTGCATATTGGGACAATCTTAAGGGTATTCTTATTGCCCTTGTCGTTCTTGGACATACAGGGACCGCTATGGGTGACAGGTGGTTAAGTGTGATTTATGCTTTCCATATGCCGTTATTTGTGTTTGTTTCCGGCTTTTTTTCAAGGAAAAGAGATAATTTTTGGGAATCTACAAGAAAGCTGATAATTCTTTATCTTCTATTCAATACTATATACTTACTATTGGATATTATCCCAGCATTGACGGGAGGTGGTAATATATTAACATTCAAGCGTTTATTGACTCCTTCCTTCGCTCTTTGGTACATACTTTCCCTTATCTTCTGGCGTATCCTTGTTCAGTTGTTGCCTGAGAGGGCCTTTAATCGTTCTTCAATTGTCATTGTGATTTCTATATTATTGTCTCTTATTGTAGGTTTTGTGCCTATAGGTACACCATTGACTTTTCAACGTACTTTTGTTTTTTTACCTTTTTTCATGACAGGGTATTTGGCAAGAAAAACCGATTTGACTGGATGGCTGTCCAAGCATAGAAGCTATTATGCTATAGTGGCTTTCCTCTTGTTGGCCGTTATTTGCTATTTAACATTGCCTGTTTTCTATGGAAGTGCCCCTTATGAATCCGCTCATGCGATTAGAGGTTTGTTCATTCGCTTCATCCAGCTGATCATTGCCGCTGCTATGGGAATGTCATTAATGCTTTTTGCTCCAGATAAAAAGAGCATTCTTACTGAGCTGGGTGAGATTACGCTTCTTGTTTATTTGCTACACCCTCCTTTTATCAAACTGTTCAAACTAGCTCTTTCTCGCGTTGGGATTCCAATGAACCCCGTCACGGCTGTCATTATTTCTGCTCTTACCATTTTCATTCTGTATTCTGTCAGGAATCTCAGAATTCTGAAGCCTTTAAGATGATTATGAAAAGGTTTTTGATCGTTGGGGCCGGTATTGGTCAACTATTTCTAGCAAAAAAGATTAAAGAAAGGGGAGATTACCTGATTACGGTAACTTTGCCGGGGAACCAACCGGTAATTGATATTGCAGATGAGGTTATCTATGAAAACGTATTTGACAAAGAGAATGTGTTGAGAAAAGCTGCTGAGGCTAATATTGATGCTGTTGTTTCTGATCAGAATGACACAATGATGCCGACAGTCGCTTATATCGCTGAGAAATTGGGGCTCCCTGGGAATAGCATAGCAGCAGTCAATGCTTACTGCAACAAAAATGTATTTCGTGATAATTGCGATAGACTTGGGATTCCAGTTCCAAAGCACATAGCTGTCCATAGGGGTGATAATTTGCATCACGATTCTTTTCTATGTCCGTTTCCATGGATGGTTAAACCAGCTGATTCTCAAAGTAGCCTGGGCGTATCGAAAGTCAATTGTGAGGAAGAATTGAGTGGTGCCTTGAGCCATGCTTTTCATTTTTCTAAAACGGACACTGCGATTGTAGAAGAGTTTTTTGAGGGTAGAGAATTGGTTGCTGAAGGCTTCATATACAATGGCAGATATTACAATCTGGGTTTTGCTGACAGAAAGTATTTTAATCTGAAGAGTGTGTTTATCCCTTCTCAAACACTTTTTCCATCTTTAGCCCCTGATGCAATTAAGAACAGAATTCTGGACTATGAATCTAAGATGGCGAAGTATGTTTCGCCTAGATTTGCAATAGTTCATTCTGAATATTTGTTTAATGTTCAAACAGGAGGAATTAGAGTTGTTGAGTCAGCCTTGAGGGGCGGAGGAGTATATATTTCGTCTCATTTGATTCCGTTGTACTCCGGAATAGATATTAATGATGTGTTGTTGGATTGTGCGACCGGTAGCTCTCTAGATATGGATGCAATTATGTCCCAACGAGATGAGAAAGCGGCTGGGTATGTGTGTTTCTCATTACCAGAAGGACAAGTGAAATCAATTTCCGGGATGGATGAAATACTTAAAGATCCAGGCGTGGAAATGGCTGAGTTACATGGCATTGATTTAGGTATGAAGACTCTGCCTATGACCCATAAAGGGCAAAGGTTAGGACCTATCTTAATTTCAGCAGATAATAGGGAAGAACTAGATATGAGGGTACAAAAGATTCAAAGTACCATCGACATTACAGTGGTTTCTGCTGATGGTAGCTTGCATGGAATAAACTGGTCATAACATGAAAATCCTTCTTTTACCTGCTTACTTTTTCCCTGAACAGGCCGCCAGTTCTTTTTTAGCGGAGAACAAGTATCAGGCTTTTGCTGATGCAGGCTTTGATATGGTTGCTTATGTCCCAACTCCATGCCGTGGCATATCTTCAGAGAAGAGGGTAGAGTATTGTGCTAAACCCCATCGGTCAGAATTAATGTACGATGGAAAGCTGTTGGTGCATCGCTTCTCTCTTTATTCAGAAGGTAAGAGTGCTATTCTTCGCGCTTTACGTTATTCACTATGTTGGATTAAGCAATTTAATAGAGCGTTAATTGCTAAGGATATTAATGTAATTTATCTAGCATCTACCCCCCCTATTCAAGGGATGCTCGGAGCCCTTTTGTCTAAAATTAAAAAAGTCCCTTTCGTGTATAATCTACAAGACATTTTCCCGGATTCCTTGGTGGGAACAGGCTTGGCAAGGAAGGGTGGCGTTTTATGGAAGATTGGACGCGAGATAGAGAATTTCACTTATCGTAATGCCCAAATAATAATTGTTATATCCGAGGATTTTAAAAAGAACATAATGGCGAAGGGAGTGCCAGAGGAGAAGATAGCTGTGATATACAATTGGGTAGACGAAAAGGCAGTGGTGGATGTGCCTCGTGAAGATAATAAGTTGTTTGATAAATATGGACTGGATCGGTCCTTATTTTATATCTGCTATTCAGGAAATATCGGACTTACACAGAACATGGATATGCTCTTGGAAGTAATGGAGGAATTAAAGGAGGAGTATCCGGATATACATTTGATTCTTGTCGGTGAAGGAGCGTATAAGCAACAAGTTGAAGCGATAGTTGCTCGTGATGAGCTCAACAATGTTCACATGATTCCTTTCCAACCATATGAGGATATTTCATCCGTTTTCAGCATAGGTGATGTCGGGTTAGTGATCTCAAAGCCAGGTGTAGGGGCGAATTCTGTACCCTCCAAGACGTGGAGCATTATGTCAGCGTCACGCCCTGTCCTGGCTAATTTTGATGAAAATGAACTTCGTGACATAATAAATAAGCATCGAAGTGGGCTCTTCACTAAGGCTGGTGATAAGGAGGCTTTCAAGGAATCTATTTTGGCACTATATTACAACCGTGCGAAATGTCTGGAATATGGCCGTAATGGACGCCAATTTGTGATTAATAACCTTACCCGCAAAGCTGGGACACATAGGTATGTTGATGTTATTAAGAGATTTGATAATGATGCGGAAGTTTAGCCCCTTTTTATATTTTATAATCTTTTTGTTTTTGGGAGCGTGT
The DNA here is from genome assembly GCA_017620335.1 of Bacteroidales bacterium. Lineage (GTDB taxonomy): Bacteria > Bacteroidota > Bacteroidia > Bacteroidales > UBA932 > Cryptobacteroides. Next base: position 195,962 of record JAFZQO010000049.1, on the reverse strand, counting down.
AATCATACTCCCTTGGACATTGATGAAGAACCCTTTGTCTTGTCTGACGAGGAAAGATGGATGGAATACATATGCTCTCCATCTCGGATGGGGCGGAAGGCTGGGACAGCCGGTTGTGATTCTGTGGCGGTCTATATTCAACATGTGTTGGAGGGAATGAATTATGATGTTGTAACTCAGCCCTTTATGATAAAGGACTCACTAGATTTGAAGAACCTTTACGTAGTTATTAAAGGCTATTCAGATTCTCTCATCGTAATTGGAGCACACTATGATGGTGCTAAGAATGGGAAAAGGTTTCCAGCGGCTGACGATAATGGCTCTGGAGTGGTTTCACTATTGTCATTGTGCAAATACTATTCGCAATCGGATCATAAGCCGCCAAAAACTTTGATTGCCGGTTTTTGGGGCGCTGAGGAAGTGACAGCTGGGGCTGCTTTTAATGGTTCGAAGTATTTTGTTAAGTCTTTTGAAGATATTAAATTGATCAAGTATTATTGCAATCTTGATTGCTTTGCTAGAAAGGGAGTAGGAACCTTCTTTTATTATTCCCATGGTTTACAGTGGGTTGGTTCCATCATGGCTGACTTGTTTACAAAGGTTAATTTGGAAGGGATGGAGTTTTCTGTAAAAGAGAACGATAAAAAGAGTTCGGATTATATGTCTTTTTATAATGCAAAAATACCATATTTCGGGTGGAATGATTATAGCAACTCTAGTTTCATCCATTCTTCCGATGATACTATTAATAATATTTCCTTTGAACAGATTACCGCTGTGGTGGACTTAACGACTAAACTTATTGATCGATTGTGAGAAAGCTATGGAGATACATATTTGTCGTTCTGGTCATTTGCTCATGTGGTAAGACAAGAGTTGAACCGGAGGAGCCTTTCTTCCTCAACCTGAAGGACCGTTTCATCGTTTTGGGTGATTCGGTTTCTTATGGGACAGGTAGCAAACGTCATCATTCTTGGGCTGCTATCATTCAGGATTCATTGCGGTTTGGGTCATTTCGGAATTTGTCCGTTCCTGGCGCCGTTGCATCATCGCGCTCCTTAGACGGCAAGTACGATTTAGCAAGTCAGATATCTAGAATCGACGTCGACGACAATTTTATTACGGTGATGATAGGTATTAATGACTGTACTCGATCTATAACTATAGGGGATATAAGTATGGAGTTATCCATTCCTACTTCTGATTTGGATTATAAAAGTAGTTTCTCTCAGGGTTTTATTTATGATTTACGCATTCTTCGCGAGAAGTGTCCGAAATCTCTCGTTGTTGTAATCGGTCCTCCTGATATATCTAAAGATCCTTCAAATGATTTACCTTCCTATATTAATGCGGAAAAGCAGATATGCGAAGCCTTAGATTTCCCTTTTATAGACATATCTGACGCTCCGTACTCATCTAAGGACCCATTGTTGTGCACTGACAATATTCATCCAACTGACAAGGGCTACAAGATATTGGCAGACTACATCCTACCGCGTTTGATAGGGATTTTAGCGGATAATCAGTAAACATATAAAAGACGTAGAATAATTGACGACCAAACTTATTGATAGATTGTGAGGACTTCTTCAGACGAATAAACCCCTAATTGACTGTTGTTTCTTTATTGTATGATAATAACTCAGTCAGTTAGTCCCCAAATGATATAGCTTATGAACATGAAATTGAGAAATATACCTTTTTCACCCCCGGACATGTCCGAGGAGGAGGTGAAGATGGTGGCCGAAGCTCTGCGGAGCGGGTGGATTACCACGGGACCCAAGACGAAGGAGTTTGAGCGGCGGATAGCCGCATATTGCGGGACGGCGAAAGCCGTCTGCCTTAATTCGGCGACAGCCGCGATGGAGATGGCTCTCCGTTTGATTGGCGTGGGGCCGGAGGATGAGGTCATCGTTCCGGCTTACACTTATACCGCAACGGCTTCTGTGACGCAGCATGTGGGATGCCGGCTGGTGATGGTTGATTCGCAACCTGATTGCGTTGAGATGGATTATGACCGGCTGGCGGATGCCATTACGGAGCGAACTAAGGTGATTTGTCCGGTGGATCTGGGTGGTATCGTTTGTGACTATGACCGCGTTTTCGCCATTGTGGAGGCTAAGAAAGGGCTGTTCCGGCCAACGAATGAGATTCAGAAGCGCATCGGGCGCATCGTGGTGGCGGCGGACTGTGCGCACGCGTTTGGCGCTATGCGCCATGGCGTGCAGGCAGGCGCCATCGCCGATTTCTCGTCATTCTCCTTCCATGCCGTGAAGAACCTGACGACGGCTGAGGGTGGTGCGCTGACCTGGAACCTGCCTTTCGGCGGGGAGCCTGTTGTCATGGATGCAGGCTCGACAGTACCTGCGATAGAGGGGGAGACCTGGGACGGGTATCTGTATCGCCTGTCGCAGCTTTACTCGCTCCACGGGCAGAACAAGGATGCACTCGCGAAGACGAAACTCGGGGCGTGGGAATACGATATCATCGGCCCTTGGTACAAGAGCAATATGACCGATATTATGGCGGGAATCGGGCTTGCTCAGCTCGACAGGTATCCTGGGTTGCTGGCGCGGCGGCGCGAGATTATCGAGCGCTACGACGCCGCGCTTGCCGGGCTGCCGGTGGCGGTGCTCCGGCACTATGGGCCGGACTTCGCCGGCAGCGGGCACCTTTACCTCACACGACTGCTTGGGCGTACCCGAGAGCAGGCAAGCGACGTGATCTCGAAGATGGCGGAGCGCGGTATCGCTTGCAATGTCCACTACAAGCCTTTACCTATGATGACGGCTTATAAGGCTTTGGGGTTCGATATCGCTGACTATCCTAATGCTTTCCATCTGTTTGAAAATGAAGTTACTCTGCCGCTGCATACTAAGCTTTCCGATGAGGATGTGGAGTATGTGATTAGTAACTTTGTGGATGTGGTGAAAGGAACCATATCATAAAGGGAGAACTTGGAATTACTCTTTTGATGAGGTAGGGGCAGTTCTTGCCTCATGATATAAAGCTTACTGAAATAATGGAAAGAGAGAGGATAACGTTCCGTGGCATCATGAAAGGTATCTGGCAGTTCTGCAGCTACCTCTTCTGGCCTCAATGGGGCAGGAAGAAAGATGCCGATGGGCGTTGATCGGACTTCTTTACGAAGTCCTTTTTCGTTTCATGCTGGACGGAGAATGGCGAAAAGATCATTCCGCTGTGGAAAATGGAATTCAATGACGTTTTGAATCGCAGGTACTCCTGCCGGGCATTTGCGGGGCGGAGTGTTGAGCGGGAGAAGGTGGAGCGGATCCTGGAGGCCGGGCGGATTGCGCCGACGGCGGTGAACAGGCAGCCGGTGCATATTTGGGCGGTTTCCGATCCGGAGATGCTTGATTTCGTCAAGGGGGTGACTCGGTCCAACTATGGTGCTCCGCTGATTCTGGTTGTGGGGTGCAGGCCCGATAAGGCGTGGGTCAGGCGTTATGACGGGAAGAATGGGGCTGAGGTGGATGCTGCTATCGTTGCCACTTATCTCATGCTTGCGGCGGAGAATGAGGGGCTTTGTACTCTCTGGGTAGGGTCGTTCGATCCGGGGCTGTTGCGGGAGATTCTTCCGGGGGCCGAGGGATATGAGCTCGTGGCCATGATCAATGTGGGGTATCCTGCTCCGGAGAGCCAGCCGTCACCCATGCACGGTGTCAGGAAGACGATGGAGGAGCTGGTGACGAGGGATGTATAATCAGGAGAAGGCGCGTGTTGCAGAAGGGGCGTCATTCATCCAGTCTCTGCTTACTTTTACATTCTGATTTCATTTGTTTTATTTATTTTGTTTTTATCTTTGTGATGTGGGGGTATCTCGGTTGATTATTTATAGACGAGCTATGAAATACTGACCCACACATTGTGTGTACGCTTGCTTGATGGACCAAAGAGGAACCATAGAAATAAGGGTTTCCGGTAGCAAAGGAAACTTGGAGTTGTCCCCTGATCACTATGATATTAAGGAGATAGCCCAGTTGTTTGATACTGTTGAGGCTATTCTATTCTCCGGGAATAAGAAGCAACGGCCGGAGATTACCTATGCCATCGAGGAGGGATCAGTCCGTCATATCTTCAAGACCAGCTTTCAGTCCATCGTTGCTACATCAGCCATCCTGGCTAACGTCCTGGAAACCGGGAATATTGACAAGCTCGATTTGCCTACAGCCCGCGCGATAGAAAAACTTCAGTCTGATGCCATTTCCAAGAACTATGAGTTTTCGATTACTACTTCTGAATGGAAGGACGGCGAGTTGAGGATAACCCCGCAGACACACTACCGTCGTTCAGAAGAGATATGGGTGGATGCTGAAGTATATCTTTATGGTACCCTTACAGATGCAGGAGGAAAGGACAAGTCCAACATTCATCTGGATACTAAAGAGTATGGGCAGGTGACCATAGATTCCAATAAAGATTATCTGAAGAATATCAAGGAGAACCTTTTGTACAAGGAGTATGGGGTAAGGGCAATAGGCAAGCAGAGTATTGCGACTGGAGAGATTGATTTGTCTTCCCTTAAGTTGATTTCATTGCATGGGTTTCGTCCGGTATATGATGAGGGTTATCTCAATGGCTTAATAGCCAAAGCTTCTGTGTCTTGGGCTGGTGTTGATGTAGATAGTTTCTTAGCTGAAATGAGAGGTGGTTATGAGGAATAAGGAACAACCTAAGATTGCGATGTTGGATACAAGCTTTCTTATTAGATTGCTTAAAGAAGATGAGCCGCTCCATGCATTTGCCAAGGAGTATTTTCAATACTTCCTTGAGAGTGAGTATGTATTGTATGTGTCAACAATCGCTTTGGCAGAGTATTGTGTGTATGGGAATCTTGACGAGTTGCCCTTTGAGTGTATAAGGATTACTCCTTTCAATCTCGATCATTCGGAGATAGCTGGAGGTTATGCCCGTACGTTATTCCATGCCAAAGGCAACGGTCTGTATGCTCCTGATCAGAGACTGATAATTCCTAACGACACGAAAATCTTCGCTCAAGCATCATCCATCGGTGCTCTTTATTTCGTAACGTCTGATACTCAGTCTTCCAAAGCGATGGACATCTTAGCCAAAGAGAACGGCTTTTCTGTCACGCATGTGGATATTCATAACCCTCTTTCTTCTTTTACTGGAACGTTGTTTTAGCTGCTAGTTCGTGGTATCTTTTTCATCGAATAGTAAAGCCACGGAATAAGGGGAAGGTTTTTTTTGCCCATCGGTCAGATGGAGGCACTCTTTAAACTTATACGCATAGGGGTTGGGACGGAGGCGCCGGAGCCGGGGACGGCGGAGGCGCTGACGGGCGTGGACTGGCCTGCGCTGGTGGCCTTGGCCACGGAGCAGGGCGTCGCCGCGCTGGCGTACGACGGGCTGCAGAAGTGCTATGAGGCCATCCCCGGGTTGGTATTGCCGTTGGACCGTGTCCTGAAGCAGGTGAAGTACGACTGGTTCGGGTCTATGCTGAATGTGGAGATCCAGTATGAGCAGAAGTGGAAGTCGGCTTCGGAGTTGGGGGAACTATTCAGGTCGAATGGGCTGAAGACATTGGTTCTGAAGGGTTTGTCGCTGGCTTCGTGCTATCCTGTGCCGCAGCACAGGTATTCGTGCGATTTCGACTGTTTCTTGATAGGTACTGGGGCGGTGAAGGATCGGAGTGCGTACGAGCAGGGGAACCGCCTGATGGAGGCTGAGGGGGTGAAGGTGGACCGTTTCCATTACAAGCATTCATCCATTAAGTATAAGGGAGTTAATGTCGAGAACCACCAGTTCCTGACCGGATGGCGAGGGAGCAGGAAGTGGAAGGAATTCGAGGTGGAGCTGGAGGAAATGCTGGAGGGAGAGGGGGCTTTGAGGCCCCTTGAAGGGACTTGTCTGCTGGTTGGGCCTCCTATGTTCAACGCTTTGTTCCTGACGCGGCATGCGCATCAGCATTTCCTGATTGAGGAAGGAATATCATTGAGGCATGTTTGCGACTGGGCGATGTTCCTGCGGCGCTATCGCGATAATCTGGATTGGAATGGGTTCCTGTCCGTTTGCCGCCGGTACGGGCTTGAGCGGTTCGCGGCCTCGATGACGAGGCTGGCGGTTTACGTTTGCGGTATTGAGGCATGCTCTGTTTCTGGGGAATTGATGCCGGAGGACAGGATGCTTCTGAAGGATATCCTGGAAACCAAGGAAGGGACTGAAGGCGGCCGTTTGGGAATGGGACTTCGAATCCTCCGCTCCCGCTGGAAGTTCCGCCTCTTCTCCGACGAATCCACCTTAGGCTGCGTCCTCCGCTACGCCTGGGGTTGTCTGTTTGATAAGAATCCGAAACTATAATCATTGATTCTCGCGGAGTTGAAGATTATACGCTTTTGTCTGAGTTAGCATGGAGTACGATGTGTCATCAAACAACATTCGGCTCAAGTTGTCCTACGAGGTAAGTAAGGAAGATTTTGAGCGGGAGTTGCTTGCCATCCGTGAGCAGCATCCGGATAGCCTTGTTTGGAACAGGTCCATCGACTCGCTTAAGCGTGAATGGGCCGTGCATAATGCTTTTCATGCGCTAGGGCTGATGCGAAGGCAGACTGCACATACGGATTTGAACTGGCCTCAAAAGTGGTATATTAGGATGGGATATGCGGTTGCAAGTACAATTGCATGGCCGTTTATCAAGTGATGACAGTTTTTTATGCGCATTGATTCCCGACGATGTTGGTGAAATGAACGATTTCTTTTTTTCTTTGATGCTTATGGGCGCCCTTTCCGGAGGGGTGGGGCAGCCGCTGCCGTTCTGGGCGACGGCGAATCAGTGGGGGTTGATGCCGGAGAATCAAGGGGCACTGGCTGTGGTGCAGGCGCGGACGGAGTTCGACGCCGCGCGGACGCTCCAGCTTCGCTGGGGGGCGTCCCTGGCGGCGAACGAGTACGCGAATAATCTTGACCCCGGTTCCAATCCGCTGCATGTGATGGCGGATGAGCTGTACGGGTCGCTGCGCTGGAAGGCGCTGACGCTGGATGTGGGGATGAAGCACAGGGAGCTGGATTTCTATGGCGCGGATGCGCGCCTCGGCTCGTTGTCCACCACAGGTGGACATGTGGCCGAGAGCGGCAATGCCCGCGCCATGCCGGGATACCTGCTTTCCCTGGAGCCTGTGGCTTTGCCCTGGACTGGGCGGCATGTGTGGCTGTACGGGGCTTATGGGGATTATAAGCCGTTGGGTATCAATTATGTTGAGGATCCGCTTGTCCATAGGACGCGGATTGGATTCCGTTTTGACATCGGGTCGAGGCTGAGGCTGCATTTCCTCCTGGACCATTATGCCCTCTGGGGCGGGACGATTCCCAACAAGGGGACGATGCCGGTCACGCTCGGCAATTATGTGCGTGTGGTGACCGGGCGGCATGCCGGTTCGGACGGGACCAGGAGTGATAAGCTGAACGTCATCGGCGACCAGGGCGGCGGAGAGATGTGGGGCGCGGAATACCTCGGCGACGGTTGGATACTTAAGCTCCAGCACGATATACCTTATGCGGACGGCTCAGGGATGGGGTTCCAGAATTTCCCTGACGGGGTGACGACGCTGCATTTCAGTTGGAATGACAAGGACCGCTGGGTGTCGGACATATTGTATGAGAATACTTACACGATGTACCAGTCGGGGCCTTTCAACGGGGAGAAATTCGATGAGGAAGGACATAGCATTACGCCTCCGGGGGTCAAGACCACCGGGGGGGACAACTATTTCAACAACGGGGAGTACCGCTCGGGCTGGACGCATTACGGCCGGCCGATCGGGTCCCCGCTGATGTACCCTGCGGGTACTCTCGCGGGGACCTGGACCTCGGCCGGCCTGGTCCTCGGCCTCGAGAACAACCGTCTGAAGGCGCATCATTTCGCCCTGTCGGGCAAATTGTTCAAGGCTCATCCGTACAAGCTGATGCTGACCTATTCGGCCAATCACGGCACTTACCGGAAGCCTTATGCCGGTGAATCCGCCTGGAACAAGGAGTGGGGTAGTGTCGATGAGACGCCCCTGCGTCAGGTCTGCGCTGGGTTCAGCGGGGCGGTGCGGCTGAGGGCGGCCTCCGGCCGCTCCGCCGCCGCCCCCAGCCGTCCCCTCAACCTCTCCATCCTCTACGGCATCTACGCCGACCGCGGCTCCGTCCTCCCCGACACCTTCGGCGCCACCCTCGGCCTCCGCCTGTCCCTATAATCGCTGACCTTCGTGCAAGCGTGATTTGTAAATGGTTGATTTACGTTGGATACTGATTTCTTTTGCACTTGTGCTGTTCTGCTCCTGCTCGAAACTTGAGGCGCAGGAGCCGTTTGCCGATACGGTGGAGCGTGCGCGCGTGGTGGTGGAGTCGGCGGCGGCCCGCGGGGTCAGCGTGTCCGAGGTGAACGAAAAGAAAGGGCAACTGAAATTCAAACTGTCTGATGGTGAGACGTTCACGATAAAGGATGCCGACTGTCCTTTCGTGCGGATCGGTCTGGATGGATTTTGGTATGTGAACGGGGAAAGGAGTGAAAGGTCTCTTGATGAGTGTGAAGGACGGGATGCGGCGGCAAGCATAGAGAGTGTCGTCGAGGGCTATAAGGACTGGACGTTCTACTTCCCGGACGGGCAAGTTTCTTTGCTTAAGGCTGTCTATAGTTTTGATTACGACTCGGTTATGCGAGGTGTGAATCACCGTGGCTTCAGTGCGGTCGCGCCTGAGAACACATTGCCGGCGTACCGTATGTCTCGGCTCGAGGGCTTCACCTACGCCGAGACGGACGTGCATTTCACAGCGGACGGCGTGCCGGTCTGCATCCATGACGCCACCGTTGACCGGACCTCGAATGGCAGCGGCGCGGTCAAGGAAATGACCTTGGCGCATCTGCGCGAATTGGATTTTGGCTCGTGGAAAGGGGAGCGTTTCTCCAGAACGGGAATACCGACCCTGGAAGAATTCCTAGGGCTTTGTCAGTCAATTGGTTTGATTCCCTATATCGAGCTGAAGGCGGGGAATTCCAGCGATATCGCCGGGGTAGTCGCGCTTGTCGAGAAGTACGGGTTGAAGGGTCTGGCGAAGTATATTTCGTTCTTCCCTTCACTCCTTGAATATGTCCTGGCTGAAGATCCCGACGCTTGTGTCGGCTTTCTGACCGTACGGGTCGACGAGGGTGTGCTGGGAAAGGCCGATGGGCTCAGGAAACTTGCGACAGATGTGACCAAGGTCTTCGTTTCTTCATCAGACTTCAGCGACGAAGCCGCCTCCCTTTGCAAGGATGCCGGCTTCCCGCTCGAAGTCTGGACGATCGATTCTGCCGATATCATCCTGGAACTGCCTCCATACATCTCCGGCGTCACCAGCAATAAGCTCCACGCCGGCCGCGTAATACAAGGAAAGATGTAACTGACGGTCCAGCGGGTGGACCGGAAGGAGCATAAATGGGGGTGAAATGACACTGACGGTCCAGACGCTGGACCGGAAAGAACGGAACTTTAAGATATGTGGATATCCTACATAATAGTGTTGGCGGTTCTGGTGGCGCTGGAGCTGCTGTATTTCCGCGTAGCGGACAGGTGCAACATCATTGACAGGCCGAACGAGAGGAGTTCGCATTCCACGATAGTGTTGCGAGGAGGAGGGGTGATTTTCCCGCTGTCCATGCTCGTGTGGGCGGTGCTGCAGGGGGCGACCGGCGGCTGGGGCACGGTGGTGGATTATCTGCCGTTCCTGGTGGGCCTGGTGCTGATCGCCGGGGTGAGCTTCTGGGATGACGTGCGGTCGCTGCCGGATTCGGTGCGGCTGGTGGCGCAGTTCGTGGCAATGGGGCTGATGTTCTGGAATTTGGGCATCATGCACTGGAACATGTGGTGGGTTGTGCTGATTGCCCTGATCGTGTTCGTGGGGGCCACGAATATCATCAATTTCATGGATGGGATCAATGGAATCACGGCGGGGTATTCGCTGGCGGTGCTGGTGCCGCTGGCGCTGATGAACCGGAAGTTGGACTTCGTGGACGAGGGCATTCTGGTGATAGCCATCCTTGGAGTGCTGGTGTTCAGTTATTTCAATTTCCGGCCCCGGGGCAAGGCGAAGTGCTTTGCAGGGGACGTGGGGAGCGTGGGGATCGCGTTCATCATGCTGTTAGCTGTCGGGCGGCTGATTCTGAAGACAAATGACATCACTTGGCTGGTTTTCTTGGTGGTGTACGGGGTGGACGGGTGCTGTACGATCCTGCACCGGATTATGCTCCACGAGAATCTGGGCCAGGCGCATCGCAAGCACGCTTACCAGTTGATGGCCAATGAGTTGGGCCTTTCGCACGTGGTGGTGTCTCTGATTTACATGGCGCTGCAGCTGGTGATTTCGCTTGTGATGGTTTACCTGGTGCCGGAAAAGGCGCATTGGATCTATCTGGTGGCCGTGGTGCTGGTGCTGGTCCTGGCGTACTTGCTGTTCATGAAGAAGTACTATCATTTGCATGAGGAATATCTGAAAGGGCTGGAGAAATGACGATTGACGCTGAGCTTTTGGATAAGTTGACCGCGGAGGCCCTCAAGAGCCCGCGGCTGCGGATGAATCTCGATTTGAGGAATTCGCCGGCCGACGGCTCCCAACGCATGTTGAATGCGTTGGAGCCGGGGACGGCGCTTCCGATCCACCGGCACCGGAAGAGCTCCGAGACGGTGGTGATCCTGCGGGGGAGCGCGACGCAGTACTTCTACAACGATGCGGGGAGGGTGACGGAGGTGGTGTCCATTGCGGCCGGGAGCGGCTGCGTGGGTATGTCGGTCGAGGCCGGCCGCTGGCATCGCATCGAGTCACTGGAGTCCGGCACGGTGATCATGGAGTGCAAGGACGGGGCGTACGAGCCTATAAATGAGGAAGATATATTGGAAATACGGGAATAGCCTTAAAGGATTCCTCCGGGGGGGTCAATACTCCTTAGTCGTCACTGCCTTTAATACAATTGATTATGGATAAAAAGAAATTCGTCAAACGCGCAGCAATCTGGGTGGCAGTTATCGCCGCGGCTGTCATCACCACACTGGGCCTCTGCTTCGGCCGAGTGATTGAAGGCTCGCTCGCCGCCGAGGTGGGGAAATGGGTCCTGATGGGGGTCCTGGTGATCGGCATCCTCGAAGGCTTCGTCTACTTCCTCGGCCCCCTCATCTGGCACTTCACCTACGGCAAACGCCAATGAGACTCCTCTCTGCATTCCCCTTAACTTTTGTCCTGGTATTGTTCTGGGCCGCCATCCTCCTCGCGCCCTGCGCTGACGGTGCCCCCCTCCGCGCCTCCGCCACCTCCCTCCGCTCTGCCACCCCCGCCGCGGCCTCCGTGCGCAAAACCGCTTCTTTTGCGCACTCCGCCGCTCCTTCTGCCGCCGCCCCTTCTTCCTCCACCCTCCCCGGGCGGAGCCTGCGGGTCCTCTCCTTCAACGTGCGCGAATGGACCCGCGACCGCGACGAAACGGGGGAGTACTACTGGCGCAGGCGGATGGAGGCGATGACCCGGATGATCGTTGACGTCAATCCCGACGTCATTTGCCTGCAGGAAGTCCTGCCGCCGGTGGCGCGGTACGTACCCGACGGGTACCGCCGCGTGGGCATCGGGGTAAGCCATCCGATCTTCGTGCGCGACACGATGCAGACATCGAAACATTCCTTCGCAATCTTCTGGGAGGCCTGCACCGTTGAGGGCATCCGCGTCATCAACGTCCATTCCCGCTGGGAACGGGAAATCGTGGAACGCACTGTGCGTCAAGTCAATGGGCAGCTGACAGGGCACGACCTCGCCTGCGGTGACTGGAACACGGGCCTGCGGAGCATCGAGGCCGCGGGACTGCAGATGCAGTCCGCGCGCGCGATGCTCGCCGTGCCCGAAACCGACACCTTCGCCAATTTCACCAAGTCCGAAAGCCACGGCGCCATCGACCACTTCTTCGTCAATGGCCTCACGCCCGTCTCCTACCGCATGGTCACCGACGGTTACGGCGTCCCCCGCATCAGCGACCACTGGCCCATCGTCCTGGACCTCCTCCTTCCCTAATCTCCCCCTTCCCCCCGCGCCACACCCCCGTATCCTTCGACCTTCGGTAGAAGGACACCGCCCTTTTGGGCGAAAACACCCTCATCCTTCGACTACCTGTCATAGAATTTATCCCATCCTCCCCGTCCCTCTTCTCCAGCCTCTTTCTCCCAGCCCTTTTCTCAACTCTCCTCTCCCAATCCTCTCCGAACTCCTTCCTCCCTCTTTCCCTTTTTTTCCCACGCTGCCTTAATCTCCTCAAGGTGTTCTTTCCGGTCCACGCGTTGGACCGTCAGGAGCGAAAACATGGGTAAATTGTTCCTTCCGGTCCAGCCGATGGACCGGAAAGAACAGTATAGTCGTAAAAACATAGATTTAGAGAGTTTCAGAGGGAGAAAAAACGGTAAAGAAAGATAACAATTATACCAATCAGTTTTCATATATTTGTGAAGGTGTTCGACGCAAACGACCAGCGTGGATGCCATGGGTGCCACTTTCCTTGTTCTTTGGCTGGTGCCCTTTGAGAGAATGGTGAGACCTGATGCCTTCATGCTGATTGGCTGGTTCTCACAGTGGTGGAGGAGTTCGGAAAAACTGCTTCCTTATTGATAAATAACTTAAACTATGGCTTATTGGCTGGTTACTACTGAACATTTGGAAGACCGCCTCTTGTTCAGGGATTTGGAAGACTTCATCGTTGGAATGAACTATGTGGCGGTACAAGCTTTCAAGTGCGGGGTTTTCGTACTTGCTTTCATACTGATGTCCAACCATATTCATCTGTCTCTGTTTTGCCGCAGGGAGAAGGCGGAAGCATTCATTCAGGGTTTTAAGACCGCCTATTCGAGATATCTTTGGAAAAAGTACGGAAGCAGGGAACATCTTCGTCGTCTGAAAGTGGATATCAAGCCTATTCATGGGGATGAGGCTTTGGAGTGGGCAATTGCATATATACAGATGAATCCTGTTGCCGCAAACATTTGCGTGAGCCCGTTCGATTATCCCTGGGGTACCGGACGTACTTTTTTCCGCCCAAATCTGAAGCATGACGACGTCGCACCGAACATAGACCTTAGATACCAAAATGGTGACGGTGTCGCTTTCGGTGGTGGAGTAACGGAGCGCGGACGTCCCCTCAAGGCGGTATCGGATCGGGAGCAGGCAAGGATTCTTCACAGCCGTATAATGTTGCCGCAGAATTGGGTGGTATGCGATGCCGGCTATATCCTTCCGGACTCGTTTGTACGGAAAGACATCGTCGAGGAGGCGTTCAGGACTCCGAAACGGATGAGCTTCTTCCTGCATAATTCTTCCAAGGCGAAGCAACGTTTGGAGATGAAAGAATCAGACCTGCCGGCATTCCGGGACCAAGTAATATTGGCGGCAGTTCCGGATCTGTGCCAGTCTCTGTTCCGGAAGCGTTCGGTAGAGGAACTGACGGAAGACCAAATGCTGGAACTGTTACGACAACTTCGGTTCCGTTTCTCAGCGGGGGCGAACCAGCTTGCAAGGGTGACAGGCCTCAGTTATGATGCGGCCGCTAAATACCTGGATCGGGGATAAAAGTCGTCGGTGTTACTGACGGTCCAGCCGGTGGACCGGAAAGAGCGAAAATGGTGGGAAAATGCAACTGACGGTCCAGCCGATGGACCGGAAGGAACACTTAGGCGGAGTTCAAGAGGGATTGGATGTTTGTTAATTAGGGCGCTAATGAGTATTTTTGCGAGTGTGGCAATGATGTGAGGGGAAAGGAATAACCAATAAATGATTGGAAACATGAAGATTGCAGTTGCGGGAATGGGGTACGTGGGGATGAGCATGGCAACGCTGCTGTCGCAGCGCAATGACGTTGTGGCGGTGGATGTAGTCGCTGAGAAGGTCGAGAAGGTCAACCGGCGGGAATCGCCGATTGCCGATGAGTATATAGAGAAATATCTGGCGGGGCGGGACGCGGCCGGGAGGCCGGTCGAGCTGCGCCTGAAGGCGACGCTCGACGGCCGCGCCGCGTACCGCGATGCCGACTTCGTCGTCATCGCCGCCCCCACCAACTACGATCCGAAGAAGAATTTCTTCGACACTTCCCATGTGGAAGAGGTCATCGAGACGGTCCTGGAGGTTAATCCCGACGCTGTGATGATCATCAAGTCGACCGTTCCCGTAGGATACACCAGGTCGGCCCGAGAAAGATTCAGCTACCGCGAGCGCCTGGCCGACGGGACGATGCGGGTCGTGACGCCGAAGATTCTCTTTTCGCCGGAATTCCTCCGCGAATCCAAAGCCCTGTATGACAATCTGTATCCGTCGCGAATCATCGTCGGGTACGACGGGACGCCGCGGGAGGACGCGGGGCGCTTCGCCGCTCTCCTGAAGGAGGCGGCGCTGGCGCCCGACGTCCCCGTCCTCCTCATGGGCTCCACGGAGGCCGAGGCGGTCAAGCTCTTCGCCAATACCTACCTGGCCCTCCGAGTCAGCTATTTCAACGAGCTGGACACTTACTCCGAAATGAAAGGTCTTGACACCCAGGCGATTATCGAAGGTGTCTGCGGTGACCCGCGCATAGGCTCGCATTACAACAACCCCAGCTTCGGCTACGGTGGATACTGCCTTCCGAAGGACACCAAGCAGCTGCTGGCAAACTTCAACGACGTCCCCGAGAACCTCATCAAGGCCATCGTCGAAAGCAACCGCACGCGCAAGGATTACATCGCCGACCGCGTCCTCGACAAGGCTGGGTACTACACCGCTTCAAGTGCCTATGACTCCACGCGCGAGCGCGACGTCACGGTCGGCGTCTACCGCCTCACGATGAAGGCCGGCTCGGACAACTTCCGCCAGAGCGCCATCCAGGGCATCATGAAGCGCATCAAGGCCAAGGGCGCCCGCGTCGTCGTCTTCGAGCCTTCGCTGCCGGACGGCAGCACCTTCTTCGGAAGCCTCGTCGTCGGCGACCTGGAGCGCTTCAAGGCGATGAGCGACGCCATCATCGCCAACCGCTACGACCCCGTCCTCGACGACGTTGCCGACAAGGTCTATACGCGCGACATCTTCAAGCGCGACTGATTCTTTGCATCACTGAAAGAGATGGCCGGGCACATTAAGTGTGTCCGGCCATTTAGCTGAATAACAGTTTGTAAACTGTTATCTGAAGAGGAGAGGGGCGAATTCGTAGAGGCAACGGCGCCAGGTCTGCCACTCGTGGGCGGTGAGGGGCGAGATGTAGTAGTGGGTGTTGATGCCGCGTGCCTGGATCTGGGAGGTGACCTCCGCGGGGTCGACGCCGCCGCGCGGGTTTTCAACCTCGCGGCTGCCGTACCCTATGAAGGTCAGCTTGTTATACTTCTCGTAGGAAGGATTGTTGTCCAGGTCCTCCGGGGAGATGACGCCGCCGCTGAAGATGCCGACCCAGTTGAAGGTCTCCGGGTTGGCGAGGCTGATCACGCGCGTCTGCATGCCTCCCATGGAGAGGCCTGCGATCGCGCGGTGCGCCCCGTCAGGGATGGTGCGGAACTCCTTGTCGATGTACGGGATCATGTCCTTGAGAAGGATCTCCGGATACATCTTGAAGCCGGGGCTGTCCATGTAACCGGCCGTGCTGCCTTCGGCGGGACGGCCGTGCTCGCCGTATCCCATAACGATGATGAACGGGAGGGTCTTGCCGTCGGCGAGGAGGTTGTCCATGATGAGGCCGCAGTGGCCCTGGCGGCTCCAGCCGGTCTCGTTCTCATTGCCTCCGTGATGGAGGTAAAGGACGGGGAAACGCTTGGTGACATCCCGGTCGTACTCCGGCGGAGTATAGACGAAGAGATGGCGCAGGGCGCCCTCCACGTCGGAATGGTACCAGATCTCCCTGACCTGGCCGTGCGGGATGCCGTCGCGAAGGGCGTACTTGTCCTGGTCGTGGGCCGGGATCTCTATCTGCGTGCGCTCCTTGCCGGAGCCGTACAGGAATACGCTGTTCGGGTCCGGCACCTCTGCGCCGTCGATAACGATGGCATAGTAGTGGTTGCCCTCGTCGAAAGGTTCAGTGGACTCGCCGATCCAGTAGCCGTCCTTGTCCTTGTGCATAGGGAAGAGGATGCCGTTTATCTGGAGCTGGACGCTCTTGGCCTCAGGGGCGTACACCCTGTTGCGGACGATGCCGTCCGAATTGACCATCGGGTACTCCTGACCCTTCTGGTTGGTGGACATGCTGACGAAGTCCTCCTTGACCGGCGCGGCGGCGCCGCCTCCAGCCTGCTGCCCGCAGGAGCAGCAGACTGCGGCGGCCAGCGCCGCGATCAGTAATGGCCTGATTCTCATAAGCTTATCCTATTTGAAGATCATCTGGGCCATCTCGCTGAGATAGATCCTCCAGGGGCCCCAGGTGTGGCCGCCGGGGGTCTCGCGGTAGAAGTACTCGAAGCCGATCTCGTCGAGCTGCTTGTTGTAGTTGAGGACGCTGTTGTGGAGGAAGTCCTCGGTGCCGCAGCCGATGTAGTACAGCTTGACTCCGTTCTTCTTCATGTCGAGGATCTTCTGCTTCTGGGCCGGGTCGCTGATGTTGCTGCCCGCGGCGGAGTAGAGACCGACGTAGTCGAAGGTGTTGGGATAGTCCTTGGAGATGGTGAAGGTGTGGCCGCCGCCCATGGAGAAGCCGGCGATGGCGCGGCCTTCTTTCTTGGCGATGGTGCGGTAGTTGGCATCGATGAAGGAGATGATCTCCGGGAAGGAATCAACGAAGTTGGCTTTTCCGGGGAGGGTGTTGCCGTTGGTGTAAGTGTCTCCGTAGTAGGCGGGTGCGGCCTGCTGGGCGGGGTTGCCGTTGGTCATGACCAGGATCATCGGCTCGGCCTTGCCCTGGGCGATGAGGTTGTCGAGGATTTGCGCGGCGCGGCCGAGGTCAAGCCAGGAGTTCTCGTCACAGGCGTTGCCATGGAGGAGGTAGAAGACGGGATATTTCTTCTTGCCGCTCTGCTCGTACCCCGGAGGGGTATAGATGTTGACGCGACGTCGGTTGCCGAAGGTCTTGCTGTCATACCAGCGGGAGGCGACGGTGCCGTGGGGGACGTCGTTGACTCCGTAAATGTCGCCCCTGTCGCCTTTCTCCTTGGTAATGATGAAATAGTTCATCCAGCGAGGGATGTCCTTGACGACGGAATAGTAGAGGTCCACGATGGGGGAGCCGTCCACTGTGAGGCTGTAGAAATAGAGTTCGGGAGCCAGGGGCTCGGTGGTGTAGGTCCAGACTCCGTCGGCTTCCTTGAGCTCGGCGGAACCCTGCATGAACTCTCCGGAGACCTCGACCTTGACGGCCTTGGGGTTCTTGTAGCGGAAGGTTACGCTGTTGTCGGGGTTGATTACGACTCCGGTGAAGACTTCCTGCGGGGCGGGCGCAGCCTGGCGGGGCCTGAGCGGCTGGCCGCCGGGCCCCACCTGCTGCGCGTACGCGCCCGCTGCGATGAGGGCCAAAGCGGTGATAAGGATAATTCTCTTCATACGTGAATGGTTATTGTGGTTATAGTTTCATCAAGCGGTGTTGCCTTTTACAAAGATAGCCTTTTCTATGAAAAATAGGTATCTTTGCGTTGAAGAAAGGGCACTATGACCATTTATTCCGACTCTTTGCACAAAATAGCATATTCGACCGACGCCAGCATCTACCGCGAGACGCCGCAGGGGGTGGCTTATCCGGAGAATCTGGAGGATCTGAAGGAGCTGGTGCGCACGGCGCGGGAGCGAGGCACATGCCTCATCCCGCGCGCCGGCGGCACCTCCATCGCCGGCCAGGTTGTCGGAAACGGCATTGTCGTAGATGTCAGCAAACACTTCAACCATATTCTGGAAATCAATGCGGAGGAGCGCTGGGCCCGCGTTGAGCCCGGCGTCGTACGCGACGAGCTCAACCTGGCCCTGAAGCCCTACGGGCTCTTCTTCAGCCCCGAAACGTCGACCAGCAACCGCTGCTGCATCGGCGGAATGGTCGGGAACAACTCCTGCGGAACGCATTCGCTTGTTTACGGATCCACCCGCCATCATGTGTTGCAGCTGAAAGGACTGTTGGCGGACGGGTCGGAGTTCGATACCGCGGTGCGCGGGGAGGGGAGCCTCGAGCGCAGCATTTATGCGCAGCTCGAGGGATGGCGGAGCGACCCGGAGGTAGTGCGCCTCATCGAGGCGAACTACCCCGACGCGTCGCTCCGCCGCCGCAGCTGCGGCTACGCCATCGACGAGGCACTCGGCCTCGGTAATGGGGGCCCCGCGGGCGGCCAGGAGGCTTCCGCCTCCGCCCCCGCCGCGGCCCCCGACCTCTGCAAGCTCCTTTGCGGCAGCGAGGGCACCCTGGCCCTCGTCACCGAGATCAAGGTCTCCCTGGATCCGCTGCCGCCGGCGGAGGGCATGGTGCTCTGCGCCCATTGCCCTTCGCTCGAGGCTTCCTTCGAGGGCAACCTCGTCGCGCTGCGCCACGGCCCCGTCGCCGTCGAGCTGATGGACGGGCGTATCCTCGAGCTCGGGAAGGACAACATCGAGGCGCGGCGCAACCGCTTCTTCGTCGAGGGCGACCCGGCGGCGCTGCTGATCGCGGAATTCCGCGGGCAGGCGATGGACGCGGCGGCTGACGCGCTGGAAGCGGAGCTTCGCGCGTCCGGCCTCGCGTACGCTTGCACGCGGGTGTACGGCGCCGACGTCGCCCGCGTCTGGGCCCTCCGCAAGGCCGGCCTCGGTGTCCTCAGCGGCATGAAGGGCGACGCCAAGCCCGTCGGCGTCATAGAGGACACGGCCGTGGCGCCTGAGCGCCTCCCGGCCTACATGGCCGACTTCCGGGCCTTGCTTTCAGAACTTGGTCTCGACTGCGTCTTCTACGGACATATAAGTACGGGAGAGCTGCATCTGCGTCCCATCCTCAATCTGAAGACGGAGGAGGGTAGGCGGCTCTTCCGTGCGGTCGCCGAGGAGACTGCCCGCCTGGTGCGTAAGCACCGCGGCAGCCTCTCCGGCGAGCACGGCGACGGCCGCCTCCGCGGCGAATTCATCCCCCTGATGTACGGCCCCGAATGCTACCGTCTCATGCAGGAGGTCAAGCGCTGCTGGGATCCCTACAACGTCTTCAACATGAACAAGATAGTCGATGCGCCCGGCATGGACGAATGGCTTCGTTTCGAGCTGGGGCAGCCCTACGTCATCGACGGCGCCAAGACGGTCTTCAACTGGCGCGCCGCCTTCGACGAATGCAAGGTCGAAGGCGCCAGCGGCGTCCGCAGCCAGGCGCACGCCCTTATGTGCTCGATCGAGCAGTGCAACGGCGCCGGCGACTGCCGCAAGTCCAACCTCATCGGCGGGACCATGTGCCCCGCTTTCAAAGCCACCCGCGACGAGCTGAACACCACCCGTGCCCGGGCGAATGTCCTCCGCGAATGCCTGACGCGGGGCGGGGGATTCACCTCCCCGGAGGTCCGGGAAATCCTCGACAGCTGCCTTGCCTGCAAGGGTTGCCGGGCCGAGTGCCCGTCAAATGTCGACATGACGAAGATTCGCGCGGAGGTCCTCCAGCAGATCCATCAGCGGAGGGGAACGCCGCTGCGGTCGTTCGCGGTCGCCAGGATGGCCGCCGTGGAACGGCTCGGCCATCTGGTGCGCCCGCTCTACAACTTCTTCGCGGGCTGGGGCCCCTCGGCGGCGCTGCTGAAGCGCATCCTGCGCTTCGCAGCCGAGCGCCGCATCCCGGCCCTCAGCCGCCGCACCCTCCGCCAGCTCCTGCGCCTCGACGGCTTCGGCTCCGCCCCCGCCGTCCCGGCGCCCTCCGCCATGGCCTCCGGTCCCTTCGCCTCCGCCCAGGCACCCGCCTCCTCCGTCTCCACCTCCGCCCCACCTTGTCATTCCGAGCGCAGCGAAGGAATCCGTCGCCCTTCTCCCGCCCCTTCCGTGCACGCTGAGGCCTCCCGCCGCGTGTACCTCTTCGCCGACGAATTCACCAACTTTCAGGAGGCGGAGCTCGGGCTGATATTCGCGCGGCTGCTGCGACGGCTCGGCTACGACGTAGTCGTGCCTCGCCACGTCGAAAGCGGCCGCGCAGCCATCTCCAAGGGCTGCCTAAAGCTAGCCCGCCGCTTCGCCGTGCGCAATGTGCGCCTTCTCGCCGGCGTCGTCTCCGCCGAGGCCCCGCTCGTCGGCATCGAGCCCTCGTGCATCCTCAGTTTCCGCGATGAGTATCCCGACCTGGTTCCGCCGGAGATGCGGCCGGCGGCCAAGGCCCTCGCGGCGAACTGCCTGCTCTTCGACGAGTTCATCATGCGCGAGGTCGCCGCCGGCCGCATCTCCCCCGATGCCTTCCGCTCCGACTCCGTCGACGTCTGGCTCCACGGCCATTGCCACCAGAAGGCCTTGGTCGGCGTCGACAAGACCGCCGCCGCCCTCCGCCTTCTCCCCGGTGCCACCGTCCACGTCATCCCCAGCGGCTGCTGCGGAATGGCGGGCTCCTTCGGCTACGAAAAGGAGCATTATCGCCGCTCCCTGGAGATCGGCGAAATGGTCCTTTTCCCCGCCATCCGCCGCGCCCTCCACCTCCCCTCCGCCCCCGCTCCCGCTCCCTCGACCTCCTTCGCTGCCGCCTCTCCTGCTTCTGCCCCTACCTTTTCTTCCGCCTCTGCCGCTTCGATTGCCTCAGCCGCTTCGATTGCCTCCGCTCCTGCCGTCATCGTCGCTCCTGGTACCTCCTGCCGCCAGCAGATCCTCGACGGCACCGGCGTCCACGCCGTCCATCCCGTCGAGCTCCTCTACGCCTGGCTCCTCTAGCTCCCTCCTTTCCGCACACCCCCGCATCCTTCGACCTGCGGTAGAAGGATGACGCCCTTTCGGACAAAAACTGCCACATCCTTCGACCTTCGGTAGAAAGATGACTCCCTTTCGGACAAAACCCGCTGCATCCTTCGACCTTTGGTAGAAGGATACTGTCTTTATTGGCTGAAACCCCCACATCCTTCTCTATAAGGAAGCGGTGGCGAAAAAGGGGATGCCGGGAGCGGAAATGCTCCTTCCGGTCCAATGGGTGGACCGGAAGGAGCAAATAGTGGGGTAAAATGTCACTTCCGGTCCAGTAGTTGGACCGGAAGGAACACTGGAGGTCGAAGGATAACGCTCTTTAGGGCAGAACCGTCACGTCCTTCGACTTCAGGTAGAAGGATACTGCCCTTTCGGGCAGAAACCGCCACATCCTTCTCTATAAGGAAGCGGTGGCGAAATAGGGAATGCCGGGAGCGGAAATGCTCCTTCCGGTCCACCCATTGGACCGGAAAGAGCAAATAGTGGGGTAAAATGTCACTTCCGGTCCAGTAGTTGGACCGGAAGGAACACTGGAGATCGAAGGATAACGCTCTTTTGGGCAGAACCGTCACGTCCTTCGACCTCTGGTAGAAGAAAACTGCCTTAATTGCCTGAAACCCCCACATCCTTCGACCTCTGGTAGAAGAAAACTGCCTTAATTGCCTGAAACCCCCACATCCTTCGCCCTCTGGTAGAAGAAAACTGCCTTAATTGCCTGAAACCCCCACATCCTTCGCCCTACGGTAGAAGGAAACTGCCTTTTGGGGCGCCCTCCCACATCCTTCGTTCTATAGTCTAGTCAGTGTCGGTGGCGGACAACTATTTGATAATCAGCGAAATGCTTCATCGTCCATAGCCTATAATGGATATGGTTAAGTGCTTAATATACTGCTCATCAGAGAGTTGTGTGCCATGACGGTATGGAGGAAATTGCACGACGTGTACGTCGTTCTGCCTGGGTTGGCCTCGATGTGTGTAAAAGTGGGTGCTTTCACACACGGGAACCTTGGAAAAGGCATCGGCGTGTGCAAAAGAGGCAGTTTCGCACACGGGATTGGCGGAAAAGTTTTGACGTGTGCAAAAAGGGCTGCTTTCACACACGGGGGAGGAGGATAGAGGACGGTACGATGCGAGATGCTGAATAGATTGCTGGAAAGGGCAAGTCAGGGGGGCAGGGAAGGAGGGTGAGAAAAAAGGTGGGGAGGTGAAGCGGATTGGAGGAAGAAATGAAAAGAGGAGGAGAAAGGGGACGACTACGCCAGCTTCTTGACCTCAAGGTGCAGGAGCACTGAAAAGAGGATCTCGACGATGACCATTATTATTGCCAGGACATACGGATGACAAAAGAGCCCGACCAGAAGTGCCATAATTGGAATGACGATGGAAAGTATCAGATAGGTCTTTGACTGATACAACCATGAGAATGGCATCAGGTGGGCACCGAAGATCATCGTATAGACCATCAGCATCTTGTCTGGTACGGCCGCAAAGACCCACATCGCTATGAGTATGTACAGCAATTGGTTGATACTGAATATGATGCCGGCTTTGGTGAGGGGGTTGCCTTTCCCTTCGAAATCAATGCCGAGCGCTTTGGACAGGCCCCAGGCCAGGGGGAAAAGGATGGCGGAGCAGCAGAAAATGACAAGGTTTTTCTGCTCGACAGTCAGGTTTATCATTTGAGTGGCCAGGATGAGGCTCCAGATGACGATGGATGCCAGGATGAAATGCAGGCCTTTCTTCTGGCGCCGCGCGCAGTCTTTTCTCAATTCGTCAAGTTCCATAACGGGGAGTTTTATATCAAGACAAATATAGGCACTTAAGGCCGTTCCTGCAAATGCAGGGGATATTTCTGTAGTGCTGCTGTTTCATGGAGGGGCCTCAATGTGGTGGGGGCATTATCCTTGGACCTGCGGTGTTCCTTCCGGTCCAGCCATTGGACCGTCAGTGACAATTCACTACCCTTTTCGCTCCTTCCGGTCCAGCCATTGGACCGTCAGTGACATTTCCGCTCCAGGCATCGCTTACTTCTAGAGAAGGATACGGGGGTTTTGGCAGAAAGGGCGGTTATCCTTCGACCTGTGGTAGAAGGACGTGGAGGTTTTTTGGGGGAAATGGCGGTTATCCTTCGACCTGTGGTAGAAGGAAGTGGGTGTTTTGGGTGAAAGTGGCATCATCCTTCGACCGGAGGTAGAAGGATGCGGAGGAGATGCTGCTGGAGGGGGGTGAGGGGGCCGAGGGCACAGGTGCAGTCGCCGGCGTTGGCGCAGGGGATGTTGTGGAGCTCGTCCAGGGCTTCGGTCAGGCTGCGGAGGGGGAGAGAGGAGCCCGGGGAGGGAGAACTGGAATGGGGTTGGAGGGGTGAACCGGAGGGGATGGAGGATCCAGCGGGGGAGTGGAGAGCAGAACCGGGCTGGAAGGCAGAGGAGAGGGCGGAACTGGGGGAAATGGAGGGCGAAAAATCGGACTTGGTGGGTAAGGTGTATGTGGTAGGGGAGTTCCTGAAGTGGTGCTGGGCAGAAAGCTGGGGGGCGTTCAGGGCTGGGTGCTGGAGGGAGTGGCGGAGGCGGGTGTTGAGGAGGAGGCCGATGTATTGGAGGAGCTGGATGCCGAAGCGGATGTTGCCGGAGATGGGAAGGCGCTGGGGGAAATACAGGAGGGAGCGGAACTGGCGGAGGAACTTTTCCTGGTCGTATTTGAGGCTGTAAATGGAGACGGCTTCGAGGGGGGAGATGTCGAGGCCGGAGGTGACGTTGGCGTAGAAGCCGGAGGCGGCACGGGTGTCCAGGATGCGGCGCTTGTCGGGGGAGAAGGAGGTAACGGTCTGGGTGTCAGGATTATAAGAAGCCTTGAAGAAGTAGTGGTCGCGACGGAGGGAGCGGCGGTCGGAGATGGTGATACCATAGTCGGAGATTTCCCGGAGGGCGGCTTGTTGGGAGGCGATCTCGGCGTCGATCTGAGCGAGTTCGGCGGCACGGCGTTCGGGGTTGAAGAAGAGGTTGAGGAGGAGGGAAGGGGCGAGGGGGTACTGGCGGTACCAGCGGCGGGAGGTGGCGTCGTAGCGCATGCCGGCCGGGTGCTCGCGGAACCGGCCGAAGGCCCGGATCCGCTCGAGCACGGCCGGCTGCTTCACGTCGACGCACATGACCATCGGCCCGTCCTGGAAATAGCCCTCCAGGCTTTGCAGGGAATCGTATCCCCTGTCGGTGACGACGGTGATTCCTTCCAGTCCTGCCTTGGCGAGCTCTGAGCGGAATACGCCCATTCCCCTGGAGTCCGTAACCACTTCAGGGAAAGAGGTATAGACTACCGGAATATGGGTGTCCAGGGAGTATGCGACGGCTTCTACCGTGGACTGGAAATGGATGCGTTCAGTCTTCTGGCCCCATTTGCGGTCGGAGACCGCTTCGCCGGAGGAGTGGCGCGTGACGGAGTCGACAGCGACAAGCCGTTCTCCGTGGTGCCGCCTGAGTCGAAGGTCCATGAAGCGGTGGAACGCTGTGCGGCTGACTGAGGCGAGAGATTCCGTCAGCATCGCGTCCAAGGGACGATCGGACGGTACTTTGGTGGCGGCTTGCCAGCGGGGGAAACGGAGGAATGATGTCCCGGTAAGGAAAGGGTAGTAGGCGAGGGTGAGGAGGTCGTCGGCGCGGGCGGCGTCGCCGAGGGCCTCGCAGAGGTCCTCGCGCACGCCGGACCAGCCGACGATCTGCTCCAGGAGCCAGACGTCGCCGAAGGCTTTGCCGGAGTCAGTTGGGGTGCAGGGGAGCGGGCGCGGTGGGGCGGCCGAGCCTGCGGCTCCCGCCCCCGGCGCGCCCGCCCTTTCTGCCGCGGACAGATCCCACCCTTCAGGGAAGACCAGCCTTCGCCTCTCTTCCTCCGACGCTTCCAGATACCGCTTCCCGGGGATGAAACGGAGGTCTTCCGTCACCGTTCCCCAATGTTGGACGCTGTATCTTCTCCTGCCGTTTTCGTCAAGGGTAAATGGGTGCGTAGCCGCGTATGTATGCCCCGCGTTGCGGTGCAGGGACACCCTGTAAATGCTGTCCGGTCTGCTTGTCCTGGCCATGATTAATTGTACAAGTTAAGGTTCAAAGTCTTGGCATTAAATACAAAGATAATTCCAATTATTTGAAATACAATTATTTGCTTGGAATTATTAATTGTACATCAGCGGAAGAATACCCCATAATTGCCCATTTGCGCGTGAGCGAACTATATTTGTACAAATTATACTATTGACAATGAAGAACTTGTTCAGGCTTGCGGCCGCCTCCCTCCTCGCCGCCACGCTTTCCGCTGCAGCCCTCTTTGCAGCCAATGACAATCAGGAAAAAACCGATACCCTCGCATCGTCCGTCATAACCGGTACCCGCATGTCCGTCCTCCGCGACGCCCTGCCCGCCCCGGTCTCCGTCGTCGGTCGCGCCTCGATCGCCGCCAGCGACGAAGCGGCCGTGATGCCTGTCCTGATGGAACAGGTCCCCGGCCTCTTCGTCACCTCCCGCGGCGTCACCGGCTACGGCGTCTCCGGCGGCGCGGCCGGCGCCATCTCGCTCCGCGGATTCGGCGCCGCCGCCGGCCGCGTCATCATCCTCATCGACGGCCATCCCCAGTTCGAGTCCATCTACGGCCACCCCGTCGCCGACGAGTACATGGCCGCCAACGCGCAGCGCGTCGAAGTCTCGCGCGGTGCGGCCTCCGTCCTCTACGGCTCCAACGCCATGGGCGGCGCCATCAACATCATCACCCGCAAGCCCGCCAAGGACGGCAACACCGTGGATTTCAAGGCAATGGGCGGCTCATACGGCACGTACCGCGCCTCACTCGCCGACAACTACAAGAAGGGCCGCTTCACTTCCTCCGTCAACATCGGCCACGACCGCACCGCCGGTCACCGCGCCAATTCCGCCTACAACAATACCAACGGCATGGTCAAGCTCGGCTACCAGCTCAGCCGCGCCTGGAAGGCCGGCGCCGGAGTCAGCCTCATGAAGGCCTACTCCGAGAATCCGGGCACCGTTTCCGCCCCGATGTTCGACGCCTGGTCCGACATCATCCGCGGCATGGCCACCCTTTCCCTTGAGAACAAATACGACAGGACCTCCGGAAACATAGATCTCTACTACAACTTCGGAGACCACACCATCAACGACGGCCATACCCAGGACAAGGCTCCGCAGGAGTTCCTCTTCCACGGCACCGACTTCACCGCCGGCCTGTCGGCCTACCAGATGGTCCCGCTCTTCACCGGCAACACCCTGACCGTCGGCGCCGACGCCATCTTCTACGGCGGCAACGCCTACCGCAACCCCACCACCGAGATCTACGCCGACCATAAGAGGCTCCACGAGGAGGCGCTCTATGTATTTGACCAGCAAGTCTTTGGGAAATTCATGCTCAACGCCGGCCTGCGCTTCGACCACCACAGCGCCTACGGCGCCGAGTGGATCCCGCAGGCCGGCATCTCCTACATGCCCGGCCCCAACACCACCATCAAGGCCTCGGCCTCCAAAGGCTTCCGCATGCCCAACATGCGCGAGCTCTACATGTACGCTTCCGCCAATGCCGAACTCCTCCCTGAGGAGGCCTGGAGCTACGACCTCACCCTCGGCCACCATTTCCTCGGGGGAGCGCTCAATACCGAGCTGAGCGTCTTCTACACCAAAGGCAGCAACATCATTGAAGTAGTCCGCGAGAACGGAAAACCCCAGAACCGCAACGTCGGGGCCTTCGCCAATAAGGGCGTCGAATTCGCCGCCGATTGGCGCGTCGCCCCGTCCCTGTCCTTCAACGCCAACTACAGTTTCCTGCACATGGACACCATCTACACCGGAGCCCCTGTGCATAAGCTTTACGCCGGCGCCGACTGGACCCAGGGCCGCTTCAGCGGCAGCATCGGCGCCATGTACATCGGCGACCTCTACCTCAGCACCGGCGATGATGCCATTACCAGCAGCTACACCGACCTCAAGGCCCGTCTCGCTTTCCGCTGCACCGACTGGCTCCAGGTCTTCGTCCGCGGCATGAACCTCCTCTACGAGGACTACCAGACCATGCTCGGCTATCCCGAGCCCGGCCGCACCATCCTCGGCGGCCTCTCCATCACCCTTTAGAGACCCTGCATCGCTAAGAATAACGCCTAATAAAAGTCAAAGGAAACGTCAATCCCCGACAGAAAGATAAATCTGTCGGGGAAAGTTATGAAAGTGTAGGATAATCAGGACTCAAAGACAAGATCGCAGAACTCCTTTGGCGTGTAGACAGGAAGCACAGTATATCCCTTCCACTTTCTATCTGAAGAGATCAGGAAGTCGCATTTTGCTCTTGTCGCACAATCGATCTGGGCGGCATCCTCGAAGTCAGCGATGTTGCTCCGGATAGCCATCTTCAGATTGTTCTCATCAATGGCAGCGATTGTTGCTATGGAAAGGATAAAACGTATGGATTCCTTGAATACTTTGATTGATGATTTCTCCTTTTGCGTGAAAACATATTCCGCGTCAATAATGGACTGAGTGGAGATGACAATCTGTGCTGCCCCTTTCTCGCCCATACGCAAGATAGGAGCGGATTCAAGGTGATAGAGCCTTGATCCCATTAGAATATCCAAGAGGACATTGGTATCAAAAAACAGTATCATTCCGACAGCAGGTAAGCAAGTTTAGGATCTTTTTCCAACTCCTGATGGGAGCCCGTATTCGTTTACAAAGGGAGATTTAGTTATACACACAAGCACTGACAACGCTTGACTAGAGAGAATAGTATGCTCCCCGCACAGCGCCCGCTCACCCGAATGGACAGTCTTCTTTACATCATAGATTACTCTAAAACAGGTCGAATGGCATAAGCCGCACCCTTATACAGATCATAAACGGGATTGATCGATGAGTCTGTGAACAACATATTCTTGGACATACGCCAGCCATTATGGTCTCCTGTTCCAGGATATGTACTGATATCAGGACAGTCCGTCCAATAATAACCGCAGGATGTTACATCATAGATCCCAGTATCCTGATATCCTCGTGCTCCACAGAACGGAATACAGATCGTAGCACCCGAAGATCCATTGCGATAAAAATTGAAACCATCAGAAGCGACCGTTCCCTTCCTGGGATAGTATTGATTGTTTGGAGTACTCGACCCAGTGAAGCCGGCAAAGCCCGAGAATGCGTACAGACTTGGAACGGGAAAACCAGGAGGACAAGGATCATATACAGTCTTGGCCTTCCCTCCTAAAGTGGTCTTGTCCGCCTGTGTCCTAACATACGCACTCCAAAGATTATACGCAATAGAGCTATTTTGTCTTTGGACATCAGTTCCACCCACATGTGTCGCGCCACCTACCCAACCACTCGTGTAGTTGTTCTTCAACATGATATGAGGGTTCCGTATGCCATATCCGAAATCCGGATCCCCTGAAGAACTTATGGACTCCAGATTCAAGGTCATGCTGTCACGGACTATCGTATATCCGGGACCTGCGGAAACACTCTTGTTGGCATTGCTGCTGGCGGCCGGCAAAAAGGGATCCTTCCTCCCCCATTGATAAAAGGTGTTCGCCCCGATATTGTCAGGCGTCGATGTCGCATCACCTATCTGTCTTATCTTGAAGGACTCTGAAGTACCTCCCTCCTCAGTCTGAACTATTTTGAAATAATACTCCCTGTCGGGGTACTTGGTGGACATGGCGGTGGTCTTGTCTGTCCATCCTAGATTATAGGCGGCCATCTCCGTAGTGCCATTTACGGGATGGACAACAGTGACAGGATTGAGATCCTTTTCAGTCACCCATATGTGCCAGCTCCAAAGAATACTATTCTCCGGAAGAATGTTCCCGACCTTTCCGCGAAGGGCAATCACTACATTACCCTGGCGGATATCATCTGCGGAAACTTTGAACTTGATATAAGCGGAACTCCCACTACCTATTACCTCGACTTCGTCGAAAGGAATTATCCTCTCCCCTGCCGGAACATCCTGCCAAACGATGGCTGCATTCAGATCGCTGACCGTTCCATACGAAGAAAGGTCCGGAAAAATGTAAGGTCCGGTAATATTGGCATTTACAGCATTGTGGAAATTGGCCTGGTATACTACATGGGCCTCTGAACTGTATTGCTGGTATAGATGAGTGACGCTCTCCGGAGCATATGAGATAACGTTATCGACTCCGTTTTTGATAGCATTGCCATATACCAGCGGGAACATATACACGCCAGGTGCGGAGACAATATAACAGTTTGCCGTATTCTGGGATGTCGCCACATCCTTATCTCCATAGCAAGGATGGATCGACAAGTCGAAAGGAGCCTCATCAGTGCCTCTCGGTGTCGCCGAGGCGAGTACAGCCCTCGTAGCATCGGAAGCTTCACCAGTCGTACTCCCGCTAGTACTGTTGGCGATATTCGCGGCATTGGACTCTCCGGCATAATAAGAGGAATCGTCCACTCCCAATCCGTTGGTGTTGACGACAGAAAAGTCAGTACTGCCGTTAGAGTCAGACCAATTGCTGCCGTTGGACGAGTACTGGACCGTCCAGTGGACTGCGACCTTTACCTCGGGGGCGCGGCTGCTATACTTATAGCTCTTGACGTTGAAGCCAAGACCATTGACCGGGCTATGCCCGTATGCGACGATATCATCGATCTCCTCTACGACATATGTCCATGTCTCCGCGCCCGGAACATTGTCATTGGTGATGACATACTTCTTGCAGGCATCGAAGGTCACGAACGCTCCTTCATGTTTCAGGTCCAGGCTCTTGGTCGTGCCGTCGGCGAACGTAAAGGCGACGGTAACGTCGTCGATCTGCGCCGGCAGCACCAGGACGGTGAAATCCAGACAGTTTTCGGCTCCGAGTTCCACGCCGGAGCCGAAGTTCACCGACACCGCGCTGCCGGCACCCGTTGTAGTATAGTTCCCATAAGTGAGGCTGCGGTCGGCCCCTGAGCCTCCGGTGATGTCGAAAGCGAAGCTTCCGCAGAGCTCCGAGGACGCCGACCGCATCTCAAAGCCGGTCACAGTGACAGGGGCCTCTCCCTGTGCGAGCCTGAACCTGAACTCGAAGGCTGTCATGGCCGGGACGAAATGGAGCGTCACGCTCCTGTCCGTCCCGGACTCTTCTATCTCCTCCCTCGCCACCATATAAGCATACTCCATCGCGGGTTGATATCTACCATCCTTCAAAGTCAGTGTCTGCAACCCTGGGATGCTGCCAGTGACATGATTACCATTCGTCAATCCGGCGGAAGTATTACCACTAAAATTTCGCGCAGGATACATGGCATGAATGACATGGTTACCAATGCCATCTGCCCAATACAATTTGTCATTTGAAGTCACGGGAGCATCGCTCCTCTCAGCATCAGCCTCCGGCACTCCAACCCGGAAGTCCGCATAAGAGCGATTGCCACCTCGGACATAACTCACCGTAATCATATCCCCGTCACACCAGTCAATGCGCTCAAAAGGATAAGTGTACCCTGTAACAGACCGCGCGTCACCGCTGTACTCAGTACGCGTCTCCATGCCATTGGCATACCCGCAAGCTGCGGAGAGCATGATCTCAGAACCCGCCGGGCGGTATAGCTCATTAACGGATATCTCCCCGCATGCAGCCGCGAAGATCACCAAAGGCATCACCAACACCCGAAACAATACTTTCTTTTCCATCTTCACTCCTCCTTTAATACCACGAGTCTTCATAATAGGATGCTCCCCTGTCGACATACTCCTGCCCCATAGTCTCGATAGGCGGCGGAGTCACGGAACTCACCCCTGCGAGCAGGTCCTCTTCCAGGTCAAGATCCACTACCCTTATGACCCTTGGAACTTTGAATTTTAGCCGTTTACGGCTCATAACAAACAAACTTGACATAATACCAGTTATGAGTAGTGAGTCAATTTACCAACATCTTGTCTAATAGAGACTTAGTTTAGGTTTTTCTTTGTTTTACCCCACGAATCATCATTCAACCGTATTATAGTTTTGACAATAAATACTATGCTTTTTGACAATTAATTATGTGTAGGGTAAGATATGTAATTATTGTCATATAGGTTTTCGTTTATTTTTTAGTCAAAATATTGAGTCAATCTTTGTGACTAATAATTATACTACCGGATAGCAACATGCACAAGAAGAAGATCCATTCACTTCGAAGCACACCTTGACAGAGTTAAAATACCTGCCAGAGGCAACGCTGAAGTCAAGACTATCTATTAAGAAAGAAGATATACCGTAAATCCTTTACCATTTTCCCTGAACAAGATTGACTACAAACTTCAAAGTGACTGACAATCAGGGGGTTTAATCATGACAATCCACGCTGTATTCCGGAAATGATCTCCAGGGGAGAAAAAACAGGAAGAAAAGTGGTGGAAAATGGATTAAAATTCAATAATTATATAAGGAGATTCAAATATTTTTCCTAACTTTGCGGGGAGTAAGGGATTGTTTCTACTTTTTTGAGAAACGGGCAGCGTTTTGGAAATAATAATTAATTCATATAACAGGTATTATACAATGTTTAGCTTAAAGACAAGAAAGACCTACCAATCTCCGCACACCAAAGTGTACGAGGTAGATCTCGAGAGACTCGTTTGCACGTCTGCTTTCAAAGCAGTTAACGTTGATGAGTTGCACAACATTAATGCAGACAGAGGTAAGGACGGACCGGGGTCCGAGACTTATTTGGAATTTTAAACAAGGAGGACTGAGAATTATGAAAAAGCATTACATCATTGTTTCAGCAGTCCTCTTTGCGGCTGCACTTCTGGTCTCCTGCCAGAACAACGAATTCAACGAGGATGTCTATGTTCCCGAAAAAGGCGAGATTGTGTTCCGCCTTACCGGCAACGCAAAAGCGACCAAGGCCGCCGATGAGAACGTTACGGTCAAGGGCATGAAGATAGACCTGGGTAACATCAACGGGACGAATTTCTTCCTCGAGGAGACCATCACACGTCTTGACGATGTCACTTATGGTCCCGAGACGAAAGGCGTTCCTGGCTATACGGAGAACTTCCATTCGCTTTATGGTGGCTTCACCGCCACGGTTTACCGTAAAGGAGAATCCGCCGCCTATGAAACCGACGGTAGTTTCACCATAGTAAATGAGGAAAAACTCATCTACAAGAGGAAGTACCCTAATGACCTTTGGGAGAAAGAAGGACTCTATTTCTTCCTTAGGACCGGTGACCAGACCGGCGTCGGGACTCCGAGTTACAATATAACCTCGGGGACCATTTCCTTCCATTATGACGGATCTTCCTTGACTACTGCTGAGGCCCAGAATGATATTCTTTTCACCTCGCGTGCAGTCACCAATGAAGATGAGTATAACAAGTTGATTGATAAAGACAACGGTATTCCTGTCTTTTTCCATCACGTTCTTGCCGGCGTAAAATTCGCAATTGGGAACAGTGATGCGGATATCAGTAAGGGAATTGCCATCAACAGTGTGGTGATAAAGGGCCTCTACGATAGCGGAGACTGTGTCGTTACCCCCCTTAAAGAGAATGACTCCTATACTAATAAAGACGGTGTTTATTCTTCCGCTACCCAGTCTGTTTGGGCGGCAAGCGGCCTGGCGGCCTCCAACGCGTCTAAGACGACAGGTTTCTCATCTGGGGATTATGGCACTCCTATCGATTTCGACGAAGGTCCTTTTGCTGACAGTTTCTATTCAGCCGGCAATGAGAAAAACCTCAACAAATCGGATGCTTCCCAAACTTTCTGGTTCATCCCTCAGGCATTGGCCAGGACGTCGAGCGAAACTCCAGTCACCCTCACCATCAATTATAACACTTCCACCGAGACTGATTTGAGTTGGGACCTCAACCTCAGCGATATCCTCAGCAGTATCACATGGAATGCCGGCGAACTCCGTACTTACACCATTAAGATTGATGATGTTAATATCAAGGTCGAGGATACGGTGACTATGGGGACAAATGATGCGATTGTCGGTGCGAGTAAGGAAGCCGTAACAGTTACGAATACTGGCAACACCGATGTTTTCATCCGTGCCGCCATCGTCGGACAGTGGCTTGATAAGAATAATAATCCGGTATTTGGTTTCACCGACAACGTCAACTTCCTCTATGAAGTCGATAGTTGGTATGAGGACCAGTTCGTAAAAACAACAGCCGGAACGCATGGAAAATTTTACGACCTTGCCGGATACAAGAATGGCACAAATCCTGTCAATGGCTGGTATTATAACAGTGACGACGGTTACTATTATTACACGACACCGGTTCCTCCTGAAGGAGTTACTAATGAACTCTTCTCTAAATACGAGATATTAAGGATCCCTCATACCACAAATGCAGGTGAGGCTCTGTCAAAAGATATGTATTTCGTTCTTGAGATCGCAACTCAGGCTATATCTGCCAGGACGTCCAATGGCACACTATTGGATGGGGAGGATGCTTATATCGCCGCTTGGGCAAATGCGAAATCGATAGATGAAGAAGAGTAAATGTTAGGGTAATCAATTAAATAGATTAAACATGAAAAAGATATATAGCATCTTACTCACCGCTACAGCGTTGCTCGCTCTTGCTCCTGCCGTCAGAGCTCAGTACTCCATTAATGATGTCATTAAGGACTCTGGGAACAACAATGCTAATCCTGTTTATCCGGAGGAGACTGACACTGGTGTTCATACTGATGCAACAAACAAAGTAGCTTATAGCAAAAACATCTCCCAGCCTTTCAGCGACGGTACTTACTGGATCAAACTTGAAACCTTCGCGACCGGTAGTGCTGCGCAGACTGTATCTAGTGTACCATCGGATATTATTCTAGTCTTGGATTATTCCTCGTCTATGAATGAGTCATATGGCGGAACTGTATCTTATACAGCAAGAAGTAGTCAAGGTTACTCTTATCAATCCTATGGCACGAATGATTATTATTACTATATGGAATCCGATGATGAGTATTATGCGGTAACTCGTGGAGGAAATGGAAGTGGCCAAGCTAGATATTTAACATTTACTGATAAGAATGGAAAGCCGTGGTATCTGAATAACTATGCTGGCTATACTGGCCGCGCCAGACTAGAGAATACGTACTATACAGAAGAGAGCGGTCTTATGGAAGACCAACCTACGATGTCAAATACTAATGGTCCCGATAATAATAATCTAGGTTGTTGGTCAGGCGTACTATATGAGAGACGTGTAACCGGTGCCGGTACAAGACTCGATGCGCTGAAATCTGCCTGTCAGGCATTCTTAACTAAAGTCTATAGTAATGATAACGATGCCCGCTCGGTCGATACTAATTATGGTGGTGACCGTGTCGCTATCATGTCTTTTAATAGTGGCGGCAATCGCGTTTATAGCCTAAGCCAGATTAATTCCCAGTATACGACTATGTATAACTATTTTGGGGGTAATATTGGAACTGCTAATTATACAAATCCTGCACCTGCTTTGGAACTCGCGATGGCGCAATGGCAGGATGAAGACGGCAATCCAACAATTGACGAGACTCGTAATCGCGCCGTTGTGATTTTTACTGATGGTTGTCCTTCCCATCATTATTCATATGCATTTGATTGTGACTATGCTGAGGCAGCCGTCGATAATGCTAATACACTCAAGAGCGAATATGGAGCAAGCGTATATACTATCGGTCTATTCAACACCTCGGATCTAACAAATTGGTCACCGATTGGACAGAGTGTTATAGATTACATGAATTTTATGTCATCCAATTTTACCGGAGTAACAGCGAGTTCTACAATGCCAGCCAGTGGTGGTTCTAATGCTGCAGGAGTTAACGGAACTATCACTTATACTGTTCCCAATTATAACCCTTGGACTGACGCTCGCTCCGCTGATGCTTATGCTGATCAGAACGAGGCCCTTGCCGGTGAAAGTGACTTCTTCTTCATGGCATCAGATGACCCCAGTAGCTTGAATGCTATTTTTGAACACGTTGCGTCACAGTCTTCTGGAACCGCCAATCAGAGTTTGAGTTCAGCCACATCTAACGTTGATATTGTATCCAACAGCTTCATCCTTCCTGACGGTGTATTTGAAGAAGATGCTGATTTAAGTGACTATGTAAAGATCTTTACTGCAAAACTTAACAAGATTGAGAACGGAAAGTATATCTTTGACACAGAAGTATTAGTCGATCATAGCGAGGATACATACTATGCCCTTGATGATAATGGTGTGCCAACAGGAGAACCGCTTGACGTTGATGCTGGAATAGGTGTAGAGCTCGTGGGAACCAATGGTATCAAGGTTACAGGTTTTGACTATAGCGCCAACTTCTGCGGACCGGTTTATAAGCCTGGAAGCACAACGGAGATTGATCATTATCAGGGTCATGAGATTATAATAATGATTCCTATCAAGATGAATCCTGATGCCGTCGGAGGACCTAATGTAGCGACTAATGCAGATGGGTCAGGTATCGTTCTTGAGGGCGAGGATGATCCTCTTGTTCCATTTGAGAGTCCTACCGTCAGTCTCCCTGTCAATATTCATTTCAAGAAGACCGGACTTGAGCCTGGTGAGAGCGCAAAGTTTATGATTGAGCGTGCGATTATCCCTAACAGGGAAACTTGGACTGTAGATGACGAGGATCTTGATTGGAAATACGTCTCCAGTGTCTTTGTGACTCGGGGTATGGGTTCTAGTTCTGAGGCTGAACCGATAGTCAAGGTAAGAGGAATGCCATCGACTACAACGGTGGACGGAAAACAGAGGGGCTATGTCTACAGAGTCTCTGAAGAAGACTGGGCCTGGAGTTACGAGAGGGATAAAGCCCCTCAGTATACCACCACTGACAATGTCGAGAACCCGTTCGTTTTCGATAACGATAAGAAAGAGGACATTGATGTAAAGGTCCGTCATGCTGAGAGCAAAGCGAACAATATCTTTAAGCCGGGAGTATCGAAACACATCGTTTACACCGACTCAAAGACTAATGAAGGAACCGGACGATACTAATAATACAATCGACATCGTACATATTTGCATTTCGGGCGACCCATCTGGGCCGCCCGATTGCGTTTTCATATAAATACTTCGTCTGACCCCTTCGAAAAGCATCTATTTGTAAGCAACTATCTTTTCTGTGCCCGGAAAGTGATATTTCAGGCGAAACGGGAACGAAAAAGTTTTTTCTGTTCCTAGAAGGGGTTAGACAGGATGGGGACGAAGCGGCTAGAGGTAGCCGAGGAAAAGGCGCCAGAAATATTGGCTGAGGCGGGCAAAGGGGGCCCAGAGGACCTCGCGTGGGTAGTGGCGGAGGTTGGAGAAGACGCGGCGGTTCTTGCGGCGGAAGCGCGCTAGCGCAGATTCGCCTTCCTTGCCGCGGTTGCGCGGGTCGAGGACGCCGAAATTGCCCATTTTGATCAAGTCCTCGATGAGTTGGGGGCCGAGTTTGCGGTCGGGTTCGCAGAGGAGGTATTCGTCCTCGAGTCCGAAATTGTACTGTAGGGCGAGCATTGTGGCGGCGGTGAAGCGGCCCATGCCCAGACGCTTAAGCGTCCGCATGGCAGGCTCGCGCCCGGCCGCCGGCAGTTCCCTTAGCACATAGTAGTAATCCATCATCTGACGAAGGCCAAGTCCGCCAACGAGATAATGCCTGTACATATGGGCCATGCAGAAAACGGTGTTGAATTCGGCATCGGGATAGCAGAGGACGGCTCTGCCTTGTCCTTGGATACAAGGAATGGAATCCGGCGATTCGAAGGGGGAGTGCTTCTCGAACCACCGCTGGAGACGGGCGTTGGAGAAAGGATTGAACAGTTTAGCGGGGTGGAAATGAACCTCTACCTCTGTGTCGTCGAAGATATCCACCTTGCATTCCTGATATATGACATCATGGACAGGATACTCCTTGGAAAAGGCCTTGATGATGTTTTTGCGCGGCCCCGGTACCCAGACGTCGATGTCGCCGCACTGGCGGCGACCCGGATTAGGGTACAGCCGCGCCAGCCCCGTTCCCTTGAGGATGCAGCCATGGAGCCCCAGACGTGCGAGAACGTCCTCCAGTTCCACGGTATGCTTCTCATGGGTGGAGTGTATCTCTTCGATCCTGCCGGTAAGCCTGTCCCATCTTTCCAGGATGTCTTCCGGCGGCTGCTGCTCTACAGGCAGGCTGTGCGCGGCGTCGTTCAGCACACCCAGCAGCGTCTGCTGCCGGGCCATGTTGAAAAGCATATTCCAGGTCTGGGGAGTCGGATCCTTCTCAAGGGAGGATGCACGGCCCATGCAGACCAGGAGCAGATTTCTGAAAGGATGCATTTATCGTCTGTCGTCCCAGCCGAAAGGATGCTTAGCGAGGGGGAGGGCGGCAAGGGGATGGTAGTCGCCCTTGAGGCCGATGGGAGTGGCGTTACGGATCTGGCTTACGATCTCGATGCACGGGAGCGCTTCACTGATGCGGAAGCCCTCGCCCGCGAGGATCTTCCTGTAACTCTGGGTATGAAGTTCCGTGAATCCCTGGCTGAACTCGAACTCGCTGCCGTCGATGCTCAGGGTGCGGTAAGTGCGTTTTTCGCCCTGTACGGCGTTCGGAGGAAGGCAGTCTGAGTTGATGCTCAGGAAGTAGCGTACGCGCGCCTTCTCGAGGCCTAAATAGCCCGCTACGCGGTCGAAACTCATCACATGGACGATGTTCTCCTTGACCGGACCGAAGATCCACTGGAGCATGTCGTAGAAGTGAACGCCGATGTTGGTGGCTATGCCGCCGCTCTTGTGGACGTCGCCCTTCCACGAAGTGTAATACCATTTGCCGCGGGAGGTAATGTAGGTGAGGTCCACGTCATAGACCTTGTCCTTGGGGCCTTCGTCAACCTTCTTCTTGAGCGCCACGATGCTGTCGTGCAGGCGGAGCTGGAGGATGTTGTAGGCCTTGTGTCCGGTCTCTTTCTCGACCTTCATCAGCGCTTCGATGTTGTAGGGGTTGAGCACCACGGGCTTTTCGCAGATGACGTCGCAGCCCAGGCGCAGGCCATAGCGGATGAAGGCGTCGTGCGTATAGTTGGGAGTGCAGACGGTCATCCAGTGCAGGGGATTGTCAGTCTGCATCTGCTTGGAGCAGAAACGGTCGAAAAGCTCGTTCTCGGTGAAGAAGGAGCACTCGGGGAAGAAACCGTCCAGGCGTCCTACGCTGTCGAAACGGTCGTAGGCGGCCAGAAGGTCGTTGCCCGTGTCCTTGATGGCTTTAAGGTGACGGGGGGCGATGTAGCCCGCAGCACCTATCAATGCGAAATTAGCCATTATGCTTCTGCCTTTTCGGACTTCTTATGATGATGGTGATGGTGCTTTTTGTCACTGCCCTCATCACCATATGAGCCGTATCCATACTGATGGCCGTAGCCGTAACCATAGCCATATCCGTAGCCATATCCGTAGCCGTATCCGTAGCCGGTGCTGCTACCGTAACCGTGACGCTTCCTGTACTTCACATCGTTGAGGACGATGGTCATGTTGGGGAACCTGTTCTGGTCCTTAAGCTCCTGAAGGTCAGGCAACATGCGCTTGTCCACCTTGTTGGAGCGGATGAGGAAGACGGTGACGTCAGCGAAACGCTTGAGGATGTCGGCGTCAGCAACAATACCTGCCGGAACAGCGTCGATGAAGATATAGTCGTAGCGCTCGCGCAGCCTGGCGAAAATGTCGTCCAGGCGCTTGTTGCTCAAGAGTTCAGCAGGATTCGGAGGCAGGGCGCCGGAGAAAATGGAATCAACGCCGGGTGCAACGATATCATGCTGGATCAGCGACTCGAAATCATCGGTCTTGCCGGAGAGGTAGGTTGAGAAACCAGGGGTCTTGCGCTGGTTGAAATTGTGGGTCATTGTACCCTTGCGGAGGTCAAGGTCGAGCAGGACCACTTTCTTTTCCACAAGGGCGAGACTCGCCGCAAGATTCGAGGTCAGGAAGGTCTTTCCGGAACTTTCCATCAGCGACAGGAACAGGAACGACGTGCAGGACTGGTCGGAATTGCGGGTGAATTCGATGTTGCTTCGGAGAATGCGGAATGCTTCGGAGACCTGGTCGCGCTGCTTGTCGAAAACGACGATATGGCGCTTGTCATCCTTCTCCTTTGACGGAATCTCTCCGAGTAACGGGATGTCGGTATAGTTCTCAATATCCTTGCGGAAGCGGATCTTGGTGTCAAGCATACGTAAGAACAGGAACACCAAAACAGGGAAGAGCAGACCCAGGAGGAGGCCCAGAAGGATGTTGCGCTTGGTGTTGGGAGCGATGGGGGAGCGGTTCACTCGCGCTCTGTCGATGATCTTGGCGTTGCCTTCGATGGAAGGCTGCTCGATGAGGAGTTCCTCGCGCTTGCTGAGGAGGGTGAGGTAAAGCTGCTCCTTGATGCCCTGCACGCGGGTGACGTTGTCGATATACAGCTGGCCGCTGGGTACCTGGCGGATCTTGTCCGCAGCGCTGTTGCCGATGGCCTCGACGCTGGCAATACGCTGGTGCATCGCGTCGATGTAGGTGGCGAGAAGCTTTTCAAGGTTGGACTTGAGCGTATTCAACTCGACATTGATGTCCTGGACAACGGGATTGTTGGTGGTGCCGGTGCTCTTGTAGCGGTCGAGCCTGAGGACGAGTTCGTTGAAGTGAGAGATGGTGCTCTTGATATTCTCGTCCTGGATATCGATTGTGACGGGGAAGAGTTTATTGTCGGTGTTGGTAGCTATCAGGCTCTCCAGGTATTGGGCATGCGAGATCTGGGCATTGAGGCGCTCGATCTCTTCCCTGGCTTCGATGCTGGTGGCGAGATAGGACTGGCCGTATTCCTGAAGGCTCAGGAGCTGGTTGTCGCGCTTGAAAGTGGCGATCTGCGACTCCTGGGCGCCGAGGTCCGCGTCGAGCTGGGCGATACGGCTGTTGATGTATTCGGAGGTCTGGTTGATGATACGGCCTTTTTCGAGGATGGTGTTTTCGTTGTAAACCGTGATCATCTCGTTGAGGATGTCAGCGGCGCGCTGGGGGGAGGTATCGTGCAGGGAGAAATTGATGATACCGTCAGAATAGCTGTTGCGATCGACGGAAACCTTGTAACGATAGGTGTCGGCGACGTCGTAGATGCTCCTGTGGGAAACCGTGATGGGATTCTCATAATAGAGTTCGCGAAGCGCCCATGTCGGGGTCACGGAGATACGTCCGTAACCCGTGGAGACGGTGTCGCCGAGATGGCCCTTGACGGGCTCGAAATCTCCGGCCTCGATCACGAAGGTTGAATCGCGGTTGATGGTAATGACCACGGTGGCATAGTCGTTCTCGTTGATGTCCAGGAACTTGAGCCTTACGGGAGTGTCCTCGTAGAGATCCTTGACGCGCTTGACAAGCTTGGTCTGGCACATGTATGTCGTGCCCAGATCGAGCCTCTTGGCAACCTCGAGCATGGGGGTCTCGGACTTAAGCACGATGATCTCATCGTTGATAGCATCCATGGTGGTGGCCACGCGCCTGTTGGTGATGTTCTCCAGCATCGACTGGCCGTTGTCGAAACGGTTGCGGGTGATGGAAGTAACCAGAATCTTGGCATGGCTCTCGTAGATGCGGTCTGCACGGTCGGAGATGTAGTACGCTATCGCTGCGCCGATGGCGGCGCAGAGGATGAGCCAGTGGAGATTGCGGAGTATGGTGAAGAAGATGTCCTTGCCGGTCAGGGCGTTGGCATCTTTTTTCTCGAGGAAAGAGAGATCGGTATCGTCGTTGGTATTGTTTCTGGTCATAATCGTCAAGTTACATCTTCTGGTAAAAACGGAACATCATGATAAGTGACGCTATGCTGGTTGCAGTAGAGAATACGGAGAAGAATGGACTCCACTGGGAGAAAGACTGCTGGAAATTGCGGTAGCGGGTCTCTCTCGTAATGACGAAGTCGTTCTGCTGGAGCATGAAGAACGGGTCGTTGAACACCTTGGAGGACCGGGGGTCGAGGAAGCGGGTGACCATCTTGCCGTCGATCTCACGCATAACGGCGATCTTGCTGCGGTTGGTGTAGATCGACATGTCTCCCGAAAGGGCGAGGGCTTCGAGCAGGGTACAGCGCTCGTTGGTGACGTTGATGGCCTTGCCTCCATTGGCTCCGAGGAAGAAAATCTTGAAGTCCTTGAAACGGACCATCACGTAAGGGTCGTTCAAGTAGTCGCCGTTAACAAGCAGGTCCCTGATCTTATCCTGCAACTGGAGGCGGGTGAGGCCTGCAGCATGGATGGTACCAAGAACGGGCAGTTCGATATTTCCGAACTGGTCGACCAGATAACCAATGTTGTTGTTATTGTTGCGGATAGCGCCCTCGGCGGCAGTATAGATGTTGAAGGCCTTGGCTAGTTCGGTCTCGTAGGTGGAGATGATAACCTCAAGTTCATCATAGGGGGCGACGACCGCCTCGAAGCGGTTCTCCAGCTCGATCTGGGTCTCGTGCTCCATGTCCTGGAGATAGACTACCTTGCGGGTGGTTACGCAAGAGACCGCCATCGCGGCAAGGGCCAGGACGATGCCCGTACGGATGATCATTTGTATCTTCATATCAAAATCGGATTTTCGTAATATCCCACAAAGATAATCATTTATTTGAACTTTTCTACAATGCGGGCGCATGCTTTGCCGTCTCCGTAGGGGTTTACGGCATGACTCATTGCGTCGTAGGCGTCCGTGTCGTCGAGCAGTCGCGACACTTCGCCCATGATCAGGTCGTAATCAGTGCCGACGAGCTTGACCGTTCCTGCGTCGAGAGCTTCCGGCCGCTCGGTGGTATTGCGCATGACCAGCACGGGTTTGCCGAGGCCGGGGGCTTCCTCCTGGATGCCGCCGGAATCGGTGAGCACGAGCGTGCTCTTCTCCATAAGGTACACGAAATCAAGATATTCCAACGGCTCGATGAAGTACAGGTTGCCGAGGTTTTCGAGGTTGGCGCCGAAGATTTCGTGGATGGGGCCGCGGACGTTCGGGTTGAGATGCATAGGGTAGACGAAGTCCACGTCCGGATATTTTGCCGCCAGGTCCCTGATTCCCAGGCAGATGTTTATGAAGCCTTCTCCGAAGTTCTCCCGCCGGTGGCCGGTGATGAGCACCAAACGTCGGTCGTGGGCAACATCGAACCCTGATGCGAAAAGATTATCCGCCAGTTTGGCCTGGAGAACCGCATCGCCCTTGATGCGGGCTACGACCATCTGCAGGGCATCGATCACGGTATTTCCGGTCACGGTGATCTTGTCCGGAGACACCCCTTCGTCCAATAGGTTCTGCCGGCTCAGGGGGGTGGGGGAGAAGTCGTATGTGGCAATCCGTCCGGTGATCTGGCGGTTCATCTCCTCCGGCCAGGGGCTGTAAATGTTGTGCGTGCGCAGGCCGGCCTCGACGTGGCCCACGGGTATCTGGCGGTAGAAGGCCGCCAGCGCGGCCGCCGTGCTGGTCGTCGTGTCGCCGTGCACCAGGACCACGTCGGGCCGGACCTCGTCCAGCACGTCCCTCATCCCGGTCAGCACCCGCGCCGTGATGTCGTACAGGTCCTGTCCCTTCTTCATTATGTTGAGGTCGTAGTCCGGGACGACTTCGAAGATGCGCAACACCTGGTCCAACATCTCGCGATGCTGTCCCGTCACGCATACGACCGTCTCGAAATCGGCGGGATACTTCTGGAACTCCTTGACCAGGGGGCACATCTTTATGGCCTCCGGCCGGGTTCCGAACACTATCATTATCCTTTTCATATGTGGTAGACTCCTTCGAGGGGGCAGATGTTGTGGCAGTCGAGGATTACCTTGCCCCTGAGCTTGTCCCAGCTGCGCTTGATCTCGTCGTGCTTGACCATGATGACGACCAGGTCAATGTCAGCAAGGAAGGCGTCGAGGTCGTGGTACTGGTTCGGGACCATGTCCTTTTCGATGAAGGGGTCATAGACCTTCAGCGGTTCAGCGAGGTGGCGCTCCTGGCACTCAAGCAGTTGAAGCGTCGGGCTCTCGCGGATGTCGTCGACGTTCTCCTTGTAGGTCAGGCCGTAGAGCCCGACGCGGCGGGTGTCGGTGATGCCGTTCTCCTTCATTATCTCGTGGATGCGGTTCAGCACGAAGGCCGGCTGGCCGTCGTTGGTCTTCATCGACTCGTCGATGACCTTCGCGAGGCTCGGATAGTCGCCAACCAGGAACCAGGGATCGACGCTGATGCAGTGACCGCCGACGCCCGGGCCGGGCTGGAGTATGTTCACGCGCGGGTGCATGTTGCAGATGCGGATGATCTCGTAAACGTCCATGTCGTCATGCCGGCAGATGCGGGCGAGCTCGTTCGCGA
This sequence comes from Bacteroidales bacterium, assembly GCA_017620335.1. Lineage (GTDB taxonomy): Bacteria > Bacteroidota > Bacteroidia > Bacteroidales > UBA932 > Cryptobacteroides. The sequence goes on along the minus strand of JAFZQO010000049.1, from coordinate 152,834 downwards.
AGGCGATGTTCACGGCGCGGAATGTGTTCTCCACGACCTTGGTCATTTCCGCGGTGCGGATGTCCGTGACCACGATTTCGCCCTGGCAGAAACTTGAGTAGCAGGCCTTTACGCGTTCGCCTACGGTCTTGTCATCCGCGCCTATCGTGCGGTTGTTGTGAAGCAGTTCATATACCATGTTGCCGGGGATGATGCGTTCCGGCGCGTGGACGAGGTTCACGCGCTTTCCGCAAGCCGCCACCACCGGGCGCACCGACTTGTCGATGGTGCCGGGGGAGATGGTCGACTCTATGACGACGGTCGCTCCTTCGGGGCAGACCTCGAGTACCTGCTGGACGGCTTTGATGACATAGCAGGGATCGACCTTCTTCGAGAATTTGTCGTATGGCGTAGGCACCGACACTATGTACATGTCCGTGTGCTGGTATACGGTGGTGAAGGTGATGCCTTTTGCAATGGCTTCATGGAAAAGCTCGTCCAGACCATCCTCCTTGAAAGTGGTGCGTCCTTCGTTGAGGGTGGCGACCAGTTCCTTGTTGTAGTCCGTGCCGACCACTTCCTGCCCGTGAGAGGCGAGCATCAGGGCGGTCGGGAGGCCGATGTATCCTAGTCCGATTACGTTGATCATATATCTGTTTCTTTTATCGTCTTTCTTTGTAGAGCCTGTCATAGACGGCTTTCAATGGCTTGTAGAGGGTGGATCCGGGTTTGAGGACGGAAGTCAGCCGTTTGCGGGCCTTGAGTATGAGGCTGTCGAAGCGGACTGTACCGCGCTGGCGGGTCGTGACGCTCTGGCCTGTAGTCTCATGTATGGTCTTTGCTATCGCCTGGGCCAGCTCATAATAGACCCGGGCTGAGAAGTGGTTGATGCCGTCGAGATAGTCCGAAGCATCATGGATGAAATCGTCAACCTCGATGAAGCGGATCCGGGGATGGCTTTTCGCGAAATCCTTGATGGCGGCGTTGAACCTTTCGTGCCTGAACCTGACTATGTTACGCTCGTCGATGAAGCGGGTCGCGCCGAGGATCAGGCAAAGCGTAGTCCTCTCAGGCAGCCACTCGAGGCATTTCTCCAGGAACTCCAGGTATGTCTCCGGCTTCGTTATGCCGATGTATTCGTATTTCTCCGAGAACCCTTTCAGGTACTCCTCGGAAAAAGCGTTGCCTCCGTTGTAAATCGTTCCGTCGATAATTCCTGGCCAGTTTTTGGGATTGGTCAGGTTGACGCCGGCGAAGGCGACTTTCACTCCGGAAATCTTGTTCCGGTAGGTCTGATAGTAGGATTCGAAGGACGTGCTTAGTACGATCAGGTCGTAGTTTCCCGAAAAAAACCTGCCGGTGAGCATGGGCGGATCCACGAAGATGCAGTCCTTTGCAATCTCTTGTTTCTGTTCCTCGGACCATTCGTGCAGGCCTTCGATGTGGACGGAATGGTTGTGAGCGGCGACTACCTTGCCCTTGTCTGTTGTGTATCCGAGTTCGGTGTCGAAAACGCCGGAGCCCTTGAGGTAGACCAGCGAATGCGAGAGGTCGCAGGGGCCTTTCAGCAGGACGCGGCAGTGCGGGGAGGTTTCCGGGCTGTCCGCTGTATCGGGAGCAGCAGGCTGGGTTTGATTGATCCAGCCGGGGCATTCGTTGCCGTTCAGTCCCGAAGCGACTTCTCCGCTGACCGTTATCCGAGGGAATCCCAGTTGAGCATAGACCCACTGCTCGATGCGCTGACCCATGGTCCTGCAGGAGAAGGCGAAATGCTCCAGTATATTGTCCTTCAGGGCATAGAAGCCTATGATGCCGTAGTCGCCGAATTTGTCCTTCGAGGAGATGTATCCGCACTCGTATCCGGGATTGTCCAGCAGTGATTCCAACTCCTCCGGGCTGATCCTTGTCTTGGTGAAATTCAGTTGGTTGGTCCTGTTGACCAGTTCGAGGATCCGCTCCTTGTGCTGCAGGCAGTCATTATGTATGCTTACCCGGATGTCGCTGTCGTAGAGGAACTGTTCGCTGCTTGTACCGGCTTTGGCGGCGTTGCGTTTCTCCATGGTCTTGTAGTGTGCGAGGCGGGTGCGGGCGGGGTCGCTGCGGTCGAGGCCGGCGACTTGCGAAGCAAGCGCCTCGACCGCCTCCGGCCCCGCCGTCTGGATCCCGGGCACGTAATACTCCGCTTCGCCGCGGTTGGACGGGTTGTCGTCTATGAAAAGCGTGTTGACAGGACGAAGGGCCAGGTCCTCAAGCAGTTGCTTGAGCCTCGGGCCCTTCGCCTCCCAAGAGATGGAAGGAGAGACGAAAAGGTCCCAAACCCCTGCATCCTCAAGCCTTTCTTTCGCCTTCCCGAAGTCGTTCCTCGAGCAGATGGAGTTGATGATACCGCAGTCGGCCAGATTCTCCAGGAGCCTTGCACGGCCTTCAGGAACCGTCACTTCGCCTTCCGACAAGGTCCCTTCCCAGAACGTCCCGTCAAGGTCCCAGGCGATGAGTTTGACGGACTTTATTTCAAGGCGATCATGCATCTTTTCACGACATTCTTCGCGCTCTGGAGGAGCAGTTCCTTGCACCAGACGGCGCCGAACGGATTCCATCGCTGGGGATGGACCGTTATCATCAAACGCTTGGGGATGATGCCTTTACGCAGCCCATCAATGACATCGTCGGTGGAGTGGAAGGCCAAACCTTGCTCAATCCACTGGTCCTGATACTGCGGAATCTTGTCCCGCACGCTGACCTTATACCCGTCCCAGCGTCTGCCCGTATCGGTGAGGTAGAAAACCTTGGAGAAGTCCGTGTCCAGATACGGTTCGTTTTCTATGCCTAGGGCGTGGTAGTCGTACTTCTTCCAGATGTCCTTGCTGTCGAAAGGGGAGCGAGGGCTGCCGTGCATGCAGATGCTCCGCACTGGCACTATCGCCCGCAAGGCCTCCAGGTTTTTGCAGAAGTCCGCGTAAGCTTTATCCACGTCCCCGTCACAAGTCGTCAGCGACTCGTAATGATAGCCGATCTCATGTCCAAGCAGCGCGATAAGCTTGATGACATCCTCATCCCAGCTCTCCGGCACAGCGCGGAAATAATAGATTCCGTGCATACCTTTCTCCGCCTCCATCTGCGCCGTCCTGAGCGAGTTAAGCGGCTTCAAGTCCACGTCATGCCTCAGCGTAAGTTCCTCGAAACCATACGCTTTAAGCGCATCCAGCAGTTCGGAGTATTTCGAGAGGGTGAAGTCCATTTATTTATTAAACTGTTTAAACTTAGAGGCTCTCTCTGCAATTAATCTATCATACTCCTCTGGGGTGTAGTTTTGCTTCAAGAATCTGGAGAAGTCCATAATAACTTTTGCTGGATTCCCTCCTGCCAGGACCATTGGTGGAATATCTGTATTTACAATACTGCCTGCGCTTATCATTGCACCTTCTCCAATCTCGACTCCGGGCATGAGCGTAACTCCAACACCAATCCACGCATCCTTCCGGACTATAACCGGTGCAACATATGAACTCATGCACTGTGAAAAGTATTTGGAGGGTTTGATGTGTGTCAATACTTGGTTGTTTCCAGCGAGCGCAGCACCATCTTCAACTATAAGGAAGTAAGGGTATGGGGCATCGACGGTAATATCAGTTCCCCAGTGAACGTGCTTTCCGACTTTAACTCCCCTCCATCTCTGCATTTGGATCCTCATTCCGTTCCAGGGAAGATTCTTTCCCAGTCTTCCCAAAATATGGTCCTTCCAGCGGATGATTCCATACCAGATGGCAGAATGGTATCCATGTTCCCTGGCAGACTTCTGTACTGTGGTCAATAGACTGTTGGCCTCGTAATTCGGAAGAGGCTGGTTCTTCAACTCAAGATAAGCTTTCATCCGTTAGTTATTTGAATCTATACTGATAATCAGGATTCATTTTCATCAATTCCTTGCTATCCGGGTAATTCTCGATGAACCAAGTAAAGAATGCGGAAACATCTATCTTATCGGAAAGCATTCTTTGGCGCTTCTCTTCCCAGTTACTCTTTGTGCCCGGATTCTGGAGCAATTCGTGGGCTTTTTCCAAAAGCTTGTCGAACCTATCGGGAGTGAATCCATATGTAAGCCCATACTTGTGCTCTTCTTCCTCAAGGTATGCAATCTTCCCGACGAAAGTGTTGCATCGAAGGGATGGAACTCCAAGCACGGCGGCTTCGGAAGCCATTGTCTGGCTATCTCCAATGTACAAAGAAGAATAGTACATTAGTGAATGCATATCCTCAGCAGGAACAGTGAGCTTGTATTTCTCAAACTCGGGTTCGATACTTTTCTCGGAAGTGATGATTACGCGGCCATAACCATTCAACAAGTCAATGAGTTGTTTCTTCTGGCTTGATGAGATGCCCTGTTGACCTACATCATGATAAGCATTTAAAGCGACGAAACGAAGGATAAAGAAACGTTCTCCTTTCTTGATACCCATCTTTGACAAGACGGATTCATCAGGTGTGAAGACGTTGGGATGCAGGTAAGCTAATTCGTGATAACCGGCATAGAATATCGCGTTAGGAGTCTTTCTATGCGCAGTACCTAAAGCAGAGGGGGACAAGACAGCCTCGGAATAAGGGAATCCGTACTTGACAGCAAGCCGAGCAACTTCGTCATCATCATCACCGAATATGAAAGACTTCATCTTTGTAACCCTGGAAACATGGGATAAGGAAATACCGGAACTGATTCCGATGTCAATCTTGTGTCTGATGACAAACAAGAATAGAATAATGTCATTCTTAAATGTTTTCCAGGCCTTACCAATGATTGAGTTTGATTTCTTCCCAAGATAAAGGTAGGGCATCTGAAATACATCCATCAGGTGCTGGGCGACGGGGACGGCTCTAACAGAATAATAAACCTTATGCCCATCTTTTTCTAATTGCTTGCATAGGTTCTTATAGAGATGGACGTGCCCTGGATGGCCGATGTCAACAAGAACGTTCATTATTTTTCAGCCTTTTTTGCAACCATTTGACAGACTGTTTCGAAACTTGTCATTATCCCGATTTCCTCTGGCTCTAGCGAGATGCCAAATTCGTCTTCGAGCTCTAGAACAAGGTTCAAATGGGCCATGGAGTCCCATTTCTCGCATGTCCTTTGGGAGCATGTTTCGTCAATATCTTCGATACCGAAGACCTCCTTCATGATGATTAATATCTTCTCTTCCATATTATTCGATTACTGAATAGTAAGGCTTGACATTCAGGTCGGCTGTCGTCAAGTCAAGGGAATATGCTTTTGTCCCATCCTCTTTCTTTTCGATGACAGTGAAGCCACAGTTGTCATAGAATTCTGCAACCTGAGCATTCTTAGCCGTGGGGATGAACTCAGCCGTGACGGATTGTATTCCCCTATCCCTCAATCCGGTCAGGACAGTTTTGAGGAAAGCGGACTCGATACCCTTTCCAAGTATCCTGCAACTCAGCAGAAAAGAGTCAATCTCATACCCATTCAAAAGGATACAACCTGTTATGCCATTATCTCCAAACCTGTCCGAAACACTCATGCAATACATTTCCCAACCATCTGCCAGACGGGAAAGTATGTCAGACTCAGAATACCTTCGGGTTGTGAGATTGAACTGGTTGGTCTTCTGGGTCATCTGCGCAATCCTCGGGACGTTGAACTCATTGGCGGTTTCGATCCGGATGTGGATATTCAGGCTTTGCAAAAAGGATTCCATATCCGTGAAGGTACGTTGTGACCGAGTGCGTAGTGCGTTAGCCCTATATTGTTCGTTTTTATTCTTGTCTTCCACGGTTATGGAGTAAACGCGGAAATACTGTTCAACCAATTCTTTACAGAAAACTGGAAGCTCGTAAGGCTGTACCGGGAACTCGGGGACGGCAACCATCGGAAGCACCTGACGGACCAATTCTCTTTCTGAAGGATTATCGTCGATGAATACCATGCTATCAAGTCCTATATTCAACTCTTCTGCTATCTCCCTAATATTGGTGACCTTGTCTTTCCAATTGATCCTCCATGAAGAGAAATCGCCTTTCTTTAGAATCATGAACGGATTGTTATCCAGGGCATCCAGAGCTTCACCTTCGTTGTTCTTGCTGCATATGGTAAGTATTATACCATTTTTGCACAACTCTTTTAAGGTCTCTTGGAATAAATGATAGGCTTTTCCAGGATAACTTCCGGAGAGCTTGATTCCATTGATCCCGTCCTCTCCGAGGATTCCTCCCCAAAGTGTGTTGTCCAAATCGAGAACGAGGCATTTCTTCCTCTTCAACGAAACCTGTGAAAGTTTTCGATTGAACCAGTCCATGAATGGTTTGGAAAGCCTAGGGTTAAGCCCCATCTGTGAAATGAACCAGAACTTCCAATCTATAAGGTCATTTTCAGCATATTGGTGCGTAAATTCTCTTATATCAAGCACATAGACATTCTTATGTGCTTTCTGTGCTTCGAATAGGGAAATATTATATCCGGAGATGGATTCTTTCAATGCTACTCCGCTCGTAATGGGAATGGATGGAAACTCATCCATAGTTAAAAGGAACATTGGTTTGAAGGATGCAACCTGATCAAGTACCAAATTCAGTTTCTCTGAATAACCTCTTATCTCTTCGCAGAGAGTCCTCTCATTAATCCTGACAGGAAGCTGGAAGAACCATACATAGCCGTCTGCAGTGTCCGGAATAACGGAAATGTCGTCATATCCGGAGAATATATATCCCTTTGGAAAGAACCTTTCTATAGTGTTGTTCCTGAAGATGAAATAGTTCATTGATTAATTAATATTCAGTCAGTTTCAAGATTTTGCAGCGTGACAGATCCAAAAGGACGCTTCCCCATGACAAACCAGCACCGAATCCTGATAGTATGACCTTTTTCCTTTCGGAAAAAACTTCGTAAAGCTCGGACACTATAGTCAATGGAATCGATGCGGAACTTGTATTCCCGAAGCGGTCAATGGAGTATGGGACTTTCTCGATGGCGATTTTCAATCGTTTGGCGAAAAAGTCAGTCATGAACTTGTTCGCTTGATGGAAAATCAGCAGATCAATATTATCCATCGTCTCGCCCGCAAATGCCAAAAGATTCTTGATATCTTTGGGCTCAACTTTCATCCCAAAATTGAATACGTCCATTCCGTCCATACGGAACTGATAACCATTCCTTTTGTTGCCCCTTCCATCCTTGGTCATTTCGAAGGCATCGACAGATGCAGGATTGCGGAATCCTCCGACAGGAATCATCATGACTTCTGCCCCGCTGCCGTCTGAATTTAATGAGAAGAATGACTCCCCATATTCTCCTTTCTCAATGAGCGTGGCTGTCCCCGCGTCGCCGAATAGAGGCTTGGACTCACGATCAAATTCTGACGTGATCTTGGACATAGTTTCGCCGACCAAAAGCAAAACTCTATCGCATCCCATCTGGGTACAGAAGGAATACGCTATAGAGAGGCCATAGACATAACCAGAGCAAGCTAGATTGACGTCAAAACACAACGTGGATTTGCTCAGGCCCAGTTTGTGCTGAAGAACAGGAGCTGTCGCCGGCTGATGATAGTCCGATGTCTGGCTGACGAATATCAGCGCCTGAATGTCTTCCTTCTCAATACTTCTGTCTTCAAAAAGCTGCTCAGCGGCACGAATGCATAAGTCAGAGGCGCAGACATCCTTGTCAGCAATGCGTCTTTCACGAATACCGATATTGTTAATGGTTTTCTCGAGGTCCTCCTTCGGAATCAGATAATCCAAGGATTCGTTCGTCTCAATCCGGGAAGGGACGCATGCCGCTATCGAATGGATGCCGACTCCCTTGAATCTCAGTTCTGCCATAATCTATAACAAGGAATAACCGCCATCTACAACCAATTCGGTACCGGTCACAAAACTACTAGCATCGGAAAGGAGGTAGATGATTGCATATGCCATTTCTTCCGGCGTGCCGAAACGTTTAAGAGGGAACAATTTCGCATTCTCTTGCAACTCTTCTTCGGTGACGTTGGATGTGCGGATGAGTGGGGTATCTGTTGTGCCGGGAAGTATACAGTTGACACGAATCATTTTGGATGCGAGGTCGATAGCCATGTTGCGTGCTATCCCTACCAGGGCATTTTTTGATGCTGAATACACGGAATTGCCCGGGTGTACAATCCTCGGACCATCAATGGATGATACGAATACCACTGAAGCACCTTTATTCAGTTTCTTTTTTTTCAACAAAGATTTAACGAGAAGAACGGGACCGAAGAGGTTAACCCCGAACACCTTGTCAAACTCTTCCTTTTTGATGAAAGCAAATGGATTCATACTGGCTATACCAGCACAATTGGCGATTCCATCGAGGACGAAATCTGCGGTCAATAAAGCACACCATGACTCTTCATTAGAAAGGTCTAAAGGAAATGCTTGGTGATATGTTCCTTCCAATTCAGACAACGTCTGATCAATATCATTGGGATCATGGACTATAGCGATAACATGAGCGCCCATCTTTGAGCAAGCGATAGCAGTCGCTCTGCCCATACCTGAAGCTGCACCTGTAACAAGGATAGTCTTTCCAGCCAGAGAAAAGGGATTGAACTCCATTATAGATGACTATTAACTATGTCAAACAATTCTTGGATAGTATTAGCCTGCCGCATTTCGTTAGCGGATAACTGTACATTGTATTCCTCATCTACCATTGCCATGACTGACAATGCCAGCAGGGAACTCCATTCGTCGTTGTCCCGGAAAACGGTTTCGGGAGATAAATCGTTCGCTTCAGTTTCTTCGAACTGCTCAGCGAAATGTTGAATGAATTCTATTAAAGTCATGATCGTCGTTATTATTCTTCCAAAGATAATTCATTTACTCACATTTGAAGATTCGAAATCATGTAGCGCTTTTGCCAATGCTCTAATATAACCATGATTATATCTGATACAAGGTTCCATGTAATTGCCTTCGCCCCACTCATTCCATGATTTCAAGAATAGTGTTTTATCTGATTTATCCTTAATCAATGAGAATACATCTTGACAGTGGCGATAGAAAAGATCGGGAGTACAATTGTTGAGTATCAACGCTCCTTCATTTCTCCTAGGAGTATTGTCCCAGTTAGGGAACAAGACAGGAATAATACCTTCATCCTTAAAACGGTCCGTTGACAATTTCGGCACGATGTCCTTATATTCGTACTTGTTAAGCGGTACATGTATAAGCCTTGAAATAAAAGATTTGCTAAAACTAGAAAACTTTCTTAAAGATCTGGAACTACCAATGGATTCTAAATTATACTTGCAACTCAGAACAACCTTGTCGCACAAGGCGTAAGCTGGATGAGAGAGACGTGCGATATCATCAGAATAAGCCATGAAGAGAAAACCGGGAAGTCCTTCCTTCTTCGCCAGTTCTGACCATCTGGAAAGGTAGCTGGAAGGCTCCGGGATTTCGTCGATATGGTAAAAAACAAATACAAGTCTGCCGTTAATTTTATAATAGCGAGGGTCTATGAAACAGTCCAGTAGTGAATAAAAATGACGGTCAATATCGTCTGCTCCAGGGTACTCCTGATTTATAAGTGGCAGATTGTTAAGGGTGCTGGTCTCAGAGTCCCACGTCTTCTTGAACCAGGAATGGTTGGCCCAACAGATACAGAAAGGGAAGTCCGGTTCCTTAAGGCGGACGACTTCCTTGAGGGGCATATCAAGCATCTGCACCCCATTTCCGAACCAGTAGTGATAGTAGCAGAAGGCAGAGATACCGGCTTCTTTCGCCAGTTCAGCCTGCTGCTCCCGGACTTCCGGCAGCCTCAGATCGTAATACCCGAGGTCAGCCGGTACTTTGGGTTGATAGTGCCCCTTGAACAAGGGCTTGGCCTTCCCGACATTCGTCCACTCCGTGAAGCCGGGGCCATACCACTCGTTATTCTCCTTGATCGGGTAATACTGGGGGAGATAGAAGGCTATAACGTCTATCTTATTATTCTGCATCTTCTTAGTTTATCTCTTTGCGAGAACGCTTTCGTATATGTTTTTTATCCGAAGGGCGACTTGTGGATTGTCAAGTCCCAACGACTCGACCTTGAGCCTGCCGTCACTTCGTTTTCCGTCTTTAATTATTGAATCAATCCTGCCGGCAATCTCATGTGCATCAAAACCTGTCGCGTAACACTGGGATACACCTGAAAGCAATTCGGGAATGTCAGCGACTGCGGTCGCAACTATCGGGCAGTTGCAGGCAAGTGCCTCTTTTACTACCTGTGGGGATCCTTCACTCTTGGTCGGCAAAAGAAACAGGTCGCATCCGCACAACAGCAGGTTGACCTCTTTCCGGCTGAATCCCTTCATCTCGATCAGGTTCACTTCATATGGAAGGAGGGAGAGCGCCTCCTTGGCCAAGGGGTAGTTCTTCCTTCCGTTCGAAAAGGAGCCTCCGAACAGGATGTTGGGAACGACTGTCTGAAGCCCCATGGCTTTGACTGCCTGTTCCTTGTCAACGAGAGGCAGTTGCTCCAAGTCAATCCCACAAGGGATGATACTGTACCTTTTGGGAACCTTGAACAGTTTATCGTGAATGTGCTGGGCAACGAAAATGTTGTATTTGCTGAACCATGCCGCGGTACTTGAAATCAATTTCACCTTGGATGAAAGCGTCTCTCCGTTATGGAAAGTAATAACGACGGGAACGGAGCGCTGCATGACGGCCAAGGCACCACAAAGACCATAATGTGCATGGACAAGGTCGATGTGGTTGTCCTTTATCGCTTCTTTTAACCCGGACAGGGAAGAAAGATATCCTTTCGTACCTTTCCCTTGGACAGCATAGTAAAAGACATTGACGCCTAAACTCCTCAATGCCTCTCCCTGTTCTCTCACGAAAGTATAATCGCGACTGTCCCGGACAGCATTCCCGCTGTGTACCAACAAAACATTCATTATATCAAGCCTCTTCCTTTCAGTTTGAATCCGTTCCAGAATATGATAACTAGGAACTCAAAAAACAGGAAGTAGTCGAACAAGTCCGCCTGTTTTTTGTTCCTGATAAAACTAATCCCCAATGCGGCGAATATCATTTCAACGGGAATGACAGGGTGATGGAAACGCCCGGAATGAGCAAAGGAGCTCAGCGATAGGGCAATAAGGTAACCGACGAGATATGCAATAATCATTACGTTCCCACCCCATGCTCTTCGCTTCAATAGTACAAAGAGAGAGAAAATGACGAAAAATGATAAGACGTTCTTTATGTAGAAGCCACCGTTCTGAAGTTGTTGTATATTCTGACCCTCAATGTCGATCATGGTCGGGAACGGCATGGTGAAGATGGCAGGAGCCAGCATTATTTTGCTAAGATTACTGACCAGTATATTTCCTCCTTTCCTGTTGGCTCTATACTCAAAGTTAATCTCTGAAGACTCCACCTGTTCGACCAGTTCATTGCCCTGATCCAACATTCCTCCTCCTCCCACGAAAGCAAATCCACCGATTATCACTATGATAATGATAGTGACCCGGCGGGTGCTGTCAATGACTTTCTTTGACGATAACATAAGGGCACAAATGAAAGAGAGGGCCACGACCACAGCCAATGCTTTTCTAAACAATAGGATCGAGGCGGTCAACAGAAGGAAAGACACGAAACTCAGACCAGCGGAAGAATGATTCCGTATCGTATAGTCACCTCTTTCTATAGCCCATGTCACCAACATCAGCATCAAAGTCTCTTTCATTGTAACGCCGGAATAGAATAACAGCATCGGCATCAGCATGGTGAATATGCCGGCGACCCTTGCGACATTCTCACCGAAATTCCTTTTCGCTATCCGGTATGTCAGGACCACAGTCCATGCGTCGAACACGATATTGGGCAGTCGGGTCAGAAGAATATTCTCATTTGTCAGAAGGCTGAGTATACCCAGGAATATGGGATACCCTGCATCATCAAGGGATGCTGAGATATACATCAAGTAAGGAGAAATGTCCTTGTTTAAGATCATTTCCCTTAACCAAAGGGCTTCATCAAAATATCCGGTGGAGTCCATTGATGTTCCTATCGGCTGCTCCCATGGAGTGTTCCAAACATTCATGGTGAACAAATAAAACCCGATTACCCATAAGAGACGTAGAAGCAGGGTACCACCAAACAATTGCCTTTCAAACGTTATGGCAGGTTCTCTCTTGCTTCTTTTTTCCAGATAAGTGGACAATACATAAAACAGGGAAACCTCAACTATACCGGCCAGCATCCAATACCAGGCCATCCAGTGGCTTGAATAAAGGATGACACAAACGACTAACGAAATAAAGTAGACGACAGTCGCTCGTTTCAAGAAGTATTTATTCAACGTTTGCATTTCCTGCCAGTCTTCTTTTGAGTTTAATCAACCGTGTCATATTCTTTCTGCCGATAAACGCGGCCAAATACATCTTCCAATTCTTTTTTGCGTCAGTCCATGATGCCATGAAATGATGGTCGCAATAAGTGTTTTCAGTAAAAAAGATTTCCCCTGTCGTTTGCCTGGGGCAAAAGAAATCGACAGGGAATACGTGCATGTCCTTATAGACCTGCTCTTTCCCGTTTTGAATAAAACCGTGTTTCTTCATCTCCCGTGTGATCCTGAACGGGTTGGTCAACAGGTCATATGTCCCATCAGGCTGGATAAAACGTATATCCTCGTAGGACTTGAGTTGTTCAGCGGCCCACTCCCCTTGGGGCATGCATGCTATCGTGCCCGTCCCTACAGGGGAGTATTTTGTCCCTTCGAAACCGATGAACCCCGTCAATCCGAGCAGCGGGTCGTAAGGCTTTAATACCTCGACATCCGTGTCCATGTATATCCCTCCTTCTGTATAGAGTGCATATAGCCTGACATAATCACTCACAAACGCATATTTCTTCGCCTCATAGGCTTCTCTTACATATTGGTTGCAGTTGATGTCGAAGTTATCCTCATTCCATAGTTTATACTTGTAATCCGGCATATACTTATGCCACGATTCTATGCATTTAAGTGCGAGTTCAGGCATTTGCCCACGTCCGAACCAGCAGTAATGTATTATTTTAGGAATCATAGATTTATGAAATGAATAAGAAGGCAACAAATCCTGGGAGAAATATTGATGAGTCTTATCTTTCTCCCGGCGCTTTTGTTGGAATGAAACAGAGACAGTGGATAAACTCCCTTTTGTTTCAATTCTTTCAGATAAATATTACGTTGCGGATAGAGTTCAGTACTTATCCGGGTAATGGCAGATACTGCAGTGTGGGCGATCATCCCTTGATGCCATCTCTTGTCCTCAAGCCGGCTCATCTGCGTTGACAGATAGTCAATCAGATCCAGCTGGCCGCGAATGACCCTTTCCGCACGGTCTTTTGTTATCGAACCACCCCTTTGAAGATAATAATAGACGTTTAGATCAACTTCTGAAACCCGTTGTGCTTTCTCCATGACTCTGGGAGTCCACTCGGAATCCTCGAAGATAATGCCCGGCTTAAAATACAAACCGTTGTCTATAAGCAGATCCCTTTTCAGCAGGAACTGCCAGGCATAACACTCGAATCCCAGATGGTTGATAAGATAGTCATGGCCGTTAAATACACCGGATGAAGCCACATGCGAGGTGTTCTGGATGCCATCCTCATCAATCCTTGTGAAATTAAAGCGAATGATGTCCAGATCGTTTTGTCTCATGCACTCGACCAAACTGGCCAATACATTATCCTGAATATAGTCGTCGGAATCTACGAATAAAACATATTTGCCTCCGGCTTGTTCCAGTCCTACATTCCTGGCGACACTCAGACCCTGGTTCTTCTGGTGAATGACGGACACATTCGTATAATTGGCGGCGTAGGTGTCACAAACCTTTCCACCCTCGTCGGTGGAACCGTCGTCAACAAGGATGATCTCATAGGCGGACCGCTCGATGTCCTGGGACAGCAGGCTGTCAACACATTTCTTGAGATAACGCTGTACGTTATATACGGGGACAATGATGCTAAGGACCGGCTCCATTATCGCGTCTTTTTACATGCATTCTTCCACCGCTCGATTTTGAACAGCGTCCGTTCAAGCAGGTAAACCATCTTGTAGGCCCAAGGGTGCCTTTTTAACCGTTTCATCTGTATGATAGGGAATGCCCATTGGTCATAATCGGCGAGAACGGGGGAGGGAAGCAATCGCTGAAGGACCTGCCTTCTTTCCGATACTCTCAGGTCAATGTTCGTTTCACTGATTCCCGTCATGTCAAACAAAGTAACATCGATGTCTGTATATACGGGCTTTTCCCCTCCAAAGATGATGGCTTTGAAATACCATTCCCAGTCTGAAACTATTTTGAGCGATTCATCATAGTAGCCATACTTGTCGAAGAGGTCTTTCTTGATGTAAGCGGGAGAATGGTTCAACGTCCCGAAGTAGAAGCCGAGTAACGTGATGTCCTGGCCGGCAAATCCCTCGTCGCGGACTATACGTCCGTCAGGCATGTCCTTGAGCATGTTGCCGTAAAGGATTGAAGGGAAGTTGTTTTGCTTCAGGGCATCAATCATGCTTCCGGTAGTGTCACCGGACACCAGGCAGTCTCCACTGTTCAGGATCTGTATATATTCGCCTGTAGCCATCCCAATGCCCTTGTTCATGGCGTTGTAGATACCTTTATCCGGCTCAGAAATCCACTTTAAACGACTGCCGAACCTGTTGGCGAATTGTCGTATTATATCGACACTGTCGTCATCGCTTGCTCCATCTATTACGATGTACTCAAATCCCGTACACGATTGAGCGAGGACACTGTCCATGGTCTTCTTCAGACCATCGGCATTGTTCCGGTTAATCGTAATGATTGTTAGTTGCTGACTCATTTCTAATGCTTGTTAACTCCGGCCTGATGCTGGGTATTTTTGAGGGCATGAAACCAGGGGCCGTTGTGACCGACAAGTCTTTTAAGGCGCTTATTAAGTCTGGAAGGCAGGTATTTTATACCATTCCAACCGTATGCCCGTGGCTGGAAATAGTACCTTTGAAAGTCAAGATCAGCTTTTCTTTGAATTGTGGTTGAAGAAGGATGGATAATAGGAAGTATACTTTCTGACGGAAGATTGGAAATCGGGTTGGATTCATCCTTCGTGTGAGTCCCCAAGGAGTCAAATCCTATGTTTGTGCTCAAGTTCTTATTTGGGAGGATACCTTTACCATGGCGTCTCCAGATAGCCATCCAAAACTGTTGGTCCCAACTCGAATTATCAAGAGCGTCTTTATGGATCTCAACCAATCTTTCAGACCAATATTCCCGTTCTCTTAGATCGGCTCCATATTTTTTGAGGCACTTGCTCAATTCCTTTGTGGAAAAATCCAACAGCCTGTAATCAAAATGGTTCCAAGCCCTTCTCCAAGTGGCCCATACACACAGGGTATGATTCATTTTAGAGAAATAATACGAACCGTCACCATATGTTTTCTCCCCCAGTTTCATACTCCCGATAGCCATTACAGAGTCATCGGAGGCGTATTTGTTTAACAGTTGTGTTGCAAATTCGAAGAAGTCAGGATGAGGTATGGTATCGTCTTCTATGATGATTCCCTGCTCGACATTCTCAAAAAACCAACTGATGGCAGAAGCCGGCCCCAGTCCACATCCAAGGTTGTCGTCAGAGTAATAGGTGTGAATGCTGCACGACCAATCCGTCATTGACTTGATAACATCCCTGACTTCCATGCAACTCTGCCGGTCAGACTCATTACGGGGGCCGTCTTGGAAGAAATAAATGTCGGTGGGTTCAACAAGTCGCAGGGCTTCGATTACACGTCGAAGATGATCCGGGCGATTGAATGTTATTACAAGAATAGGAGTATCCATGTTCATTGGTTTCTCTTCTTTGAAGCGATGCGGAAGAGAATCTCGACAGGCTTACGGATATAGGCCTTCCCCCAGGCCCAAGTCATCGGCTTATGGGAATCTAACCATTCATCTGCCCTTTTGTAGTCTATGATGATCCTGTCGAGACCCAGGTCTGTGTACACCTTGTCCTTCTCGGCAAAAATGGCCTCCCTGTTTTTCACGTCACTTGACATGCCTTCCAGATCGTAGTCAGAAACAAGGATGTCCATAGGCTCTAATGAGCAATGATTCACGATGAGGGTCCGGACAAAGAACTCCCAATCGCCCATGAATCTCAAATCCTCGCGGTATAAGCCAAAGCGTTCGAACAATCCTTTACGGATGAACGCCGCCTGGTGGGCGATTGAACCATGATACAGATTTTTCAAAGAGTACGATGCTTTGGGATATGTGGTCCATATCGGTTCGCCATGTTTGGATACCCGCTCTGCTCCCAATAAAATATCAGAAGTACGCTCCTTTTCAAAAACCTTTGCCAAAACATCCTTGTCAACAAGGTAATCCCCGGAATTCAAGAACAGGATATAATCGCCTTCCGCCTTGGCAATCCCTTTATTCATAGCGTTGAAGATACCCGTATCCTTCTCACTTACCCAAATGAGACCGGGAAATCTATTGGCTGTATCTTGAATGAAGCCAACGCTTCCATCAGTCGAGGCTCCGTCAACAATGACGAACCCGAAATCACTGAAAGACTGCTCCAGAACGGAATTGACGGTTTTGACCAACCCGTCCATGTTGTTCAGGTTAATTGTAATAACGGTCAGTTTCATATTCTGAATCCACCCCAATTAGAAAACTTGCAGTAATCATAAATAACCTTTAACTCATCCGGGACAAAAGGACGCAGATGAAGGGAATAAGAAAGATATTGCCTTAGCAGTACCCTTTTCCTTGGATTGTTCGGATGAATGATATAATTGATTATTCTGATGAAAAACTGTCTGCTCTTCGACTTCCAAGACATTTGAGAGAAGAAAAGTGCGGAACGATATTCTTCATTATATGTGGAACTGGCCTCAAAGCTCTCGAGCAAGTGCTTGAAATATGAGTCTGTCAATCGCCCCTTGGGAATGAAATGATGGTATAGAAGTCTTTCGTCGTAGTACATGTGACAACCGGCAAGCAAGGCCCGCGCGCACATTTCAAAGTCGTCTCCGGATAATACCTGGCCGCCTTTCCTTCCCACCATCAGGAAAGGATAACCATCATCAAAGATATGCAGGAATAAACCTCTTTTTCCTGCCAGGCCTGCCCCCCATAGATATCCGCGCTTATCAGCATTACCCGAGCGGGGCAATTGTTTGCCTACCGCATAGTTCCCTGGACGGTCGGTTCCATACCACCAGGAAGGGAACTCCCCGTCCGTGACACCGATACCTTGTCCGCCTATGAATCCTGCATCCGGCATGCTGTTGAATAATTCCGATATCAAGCTCAGATAGTCTGACTGGAGCCAGTTATCATCATCACAAAAAACGACAATGTCGTTTCTGGCAGCCTTCAAACCAGCCTTCCTGGCATGAATCAGGCCCGGCTCCATCTCATTGACAATCACGAGTGGGTATGGATTCCCTTTCTCCTTCCAGATTTCCTCCACAAACGATGCGCTGCCGTCCGTGGAGGCATTGTCCACAAGGATTAGCTCCGTGTCACATCTCAGTTCCTGGTCTGCGAGGTGTTCGATTGTAGGTTTCAAACGGGCGGTTCCGTTGAAAGTACATACTATAATTGAAATACCATTAACCATGGACTGATTTACTGGGCCAAAGGCTGTCTGTTCACGTGGGCCTGTATTCGTTGATATTACTTGCCCCCCTCCTGGAAACTAGTCAGAGATATCCTCAACCGTAAAATCGTTGACTTCCATATTTAAATTGCCATGCTGCGGCAGACATGGGAATGATTTCCAAATCCTATTGGGGCTGGAATAAAAGAGCGGAGAAGGTGGATCGACAATGAACTTTTTCGCGAACTCGAGGTAATAGTCCTTCGTGAAAGACCTCGACTTGTTGGATATAAGAAAATATGTCGTCAGATAATAAGTCCCGCTTTTGAGAAGCATTTCATCAAAATTCATACGGACAAGGATCTGGGAATGCTTATGGATAACAATTTCTTTGTCTTGAAACTCATTCCCGAAGCAGGTGATATGTTGTGCCTGTTCAGAACTGACTTCCATGTTAAAAACGAGGGCACAATCAAAATCGAGTTCATTGGTCGCAACGAATGACATGGAAAACGGGGATCCTTGGGAAATCTTGTCGTTCTGCGTTCCATACTGCTCAAATGAAATGCGTGTGATACAGAATCCCTCCGTCAATTCAATCTTGCTGTCTATGTTCAAGTTATGCGAATTGGCATTTGACACATATGCGTTTATGATGTCTTGCGTATCTCCTGAGCGAAGAATGCTGCCTTTGTCAAGAAGGATGCATTGTTTACACAGTTTCGCTATGCTAGCCATATTATGACTTACAAACAAGACCGTCCTTCCTTCCCCAGAACTTACATCCTGCATCTTTCCAATTGCTTTCTTCTGGAACTCTGCGTCGCCTACGGCGAGTACTTCGTCCACGACGAGGATTTCCGGATCAAGATGGGCGGCGACTGCAAAACCGAGGCGGACCAACATTCCGCTGGAATATCGTTTTACCGGAGTGTCGATGTAGCGCTCGCATCCTGAGAAATCTACGATCTCGTCCAGCTTGCGCGAAACTTCAGCTTTGGTCATCCCCAGGATGGCGCCGTTCATATATATGTTCTCGCGGCCTGTCATCTCGGGATGGAAGCCGGTGCCAACCTCCAGGAGGGCGCCGATGCGGCCTTTGGCGCGGATGGTGCCGACAGTCGGGCCGGTGACCTTCGAGAGGAGCTTGAGCAGCGTGCTCTTGCCGGCGCCGTTCTTGCCGATGATGCCTATGACATCGCCTTGTTCAACTTTGAAGTCGATGTCGCGGAGGGCCCAGACATACTCGCTGTTGCCCATTACGGAACGGTCGTTGGTCTCTCCAATCTTAAGATAGGGGTCTTCTTTCTTCAGGATAGCCGTTTGCCACCAGCGATTGATGTCGTGTGAGAGAGTCTTCGTAGATACGAGACCCAGGCGGTATTGTTTACCGACATGGTTGAATTCTATGGCTGTGGGCATGTTATTTCAGATGAGAATTAAAGATAGAATATGCAAGACGGGGATGATTGCATAAAAAAGTCTTTATCCCTGTCTTAAGTTTCGCTTTTAAAGAATAGTCAAGTCCTGCGACATGGATCCAGCGATAGTCAAGCGGCCAACTATCATACCCTTTGTATATCTGAAGGATGCTTCTATACTCGTCATATGAATAACCGGCATTGATTGCGACCTGAGGATGGCAAACCCATCGCATATATTTCAATCTTTCAAGAGGTAATGATTCCGGGTGTTTATTCTTGACATAGCTTGACCGGTACTCCATGGCGCGATAACTCGATTCTATCAATTTGCGCTGTTTTTCGATGCTTTGATTATGAGTCGAACTATATGGGGAGGACCTGACATAGTGATACAAAGGCAAATCTGTAACCACGACAGTGGAAGCGTTACAATAAAACTCTCCCATAAAGACATCGTCTTCGCGAAGCTTCAAATCCTCATGGAACCTTATTCCGCTTTCTATTATTATGCGCCTTTTGAAAACAGCATCCACAACATGATAGTCCGAGATATCATACCGGTTCAGGGCTTCCCCCAGTCCGGTTATAACCTCTGATTTCATTGGAGTGTCCTCGATACCGAGGTCTTGATCATCCGCCCGGTATACGGAAACGACCTTATATTTCACTATATCTGCATCGCAGTCCCTGGCCAGCTTCATGACCCTTCTTATCCCTCCTTTTGCAATGTAGTCGTCTGCGTCTATGAACATGATATAGTCTCCGCACGCCTTTTCTATTCCTTTGTTCCTGGCAGAGGAAACACCTCCATTCTCTTTCGAGATGAGCCTAATGTTGGTATGGCTTCCGGCATACTCCAAAACCCTCCGGGCAGTGTCGTCCTGTGACCCGTCATCAACTACAATCACCTCGGCATCGGGATAGTCGATACTTTCAAGGCATCGGGTGATGACAGGGGCACAATTATAAACAGGTATAATAATAGATAAATCCATTTCGTGAAGGATCAATTATGATAGAATCTTTTTATTACTTTATCCATTGCCCGGACAATACTGCATTTGGAGGCGTTGGTCAGATGTAAATAGTGATGTATCGTTTTGTCGACAGGCCTTCTCGGGTCAGTGACACCATTCATCTTGCAGAATTCTTTGTCCCAGATATTAAGCTTTCTGATTTGAACTATGGGATACCTGTCCAATCTATCCGCGACATAACGGTCGAACCAGAACCCTTCGCTTTCCGTGTCGATATAGTCCCAGAGATTAAAACCGTCACCATAGGCTGTAAAATAATCCGGGAGGGGTTTAATGACATCGTTTTTCTTGGCGAATGAATTCTGCCTTGCAAGCGGGATAGGATTCTGATGGTTCCTCTCCCAGTCTATAAAAGTATAAAACCTTTTCTTGGCGGCCGTCCTATGTTCATTGAGGTATGCCAGATGCAAGACCCTGAAATCATCGATATAGTACATCTGCTTTTCTTCGATAGGGTAGGGTATTCTCATTGAATGCATGTCACGGACATAGTTCCCATGAGGTTCCTTTCCGTCGTCGTGGAAAAGCCAGGGGAAATATGTCGTGGGAGAGATCCAATAATGCTTCTTATCGGGACAGATCTCTGCCCACTTGAACCAGAACACATCTCCCGGAACAGAATTCACGATATGCTTCCAGTCCTCTGTTTCCTGAAAGTTGGCGGCCAGGATCTCGTCTGCATCCAAACCCCAGAGCAGGGTGTCTCTGCCTGCGGCCACTTCCCTTGCTTTTGCGATCAGCATCGCCTGGCGTTCTGGTTCATTGAACTCAGGATTCTTATTGTCGATGAGAATGACTTTCTCATAAGACTGGGCAATCTCCCGACTCCCGTCTGTGGACATTTGATCGGCGATGATAATGTAATCAGCCCATTTGCTGGTGCTTTCCAGGAATGCCCGTAAAACCCATGCTTCATTTCGAACGGGGGTCATGACGACCATGAGAGGACGGCTTTTCATATCGTTATTGCTGTTTAACGCCAAAGAATTCCCTATAAGGTATGTCCGGATTGAACTCCAGATAATCATGCGTCGATTTATCCTCCGGGATCATCATGTAATCGCCATATTGGTGCCTTAGGATGGCATCGTATCCAGCGGGGGCCTTAAGCAGAAGATCCTCAAATTCCAGCATTACGAAGGAATCCCACTCCTTCTTGTCCCAGATGAAGTTCTCGTGGAAACCAAATGCTTGATGTGCGACCTGTTTCCGGTTCTTGCCGGCAAGTCTACCCGCAGCATCCTGATAGATCATAAACAGTTTAGCAGCATCCGGACCCTTATAGATGAAACGGTAAACCATTTTTTGTAAAAAATGCTTTATCTCATTGATGCCCCCTTTCTTCAGATTTTTATGGAAGGCAAAACGCTGCATCTTTGCTATCTCATTGATCCTCCTGAAATACAATTTCCTTCCAATAGAAGAATCGGGAATCTCGTCCAAGCAAAAGATATCGATGAAAATACCGCAATTGATACCGTTTTCATAATCATATACAGAAGCAGCCGTACCTTTTTCATTCCGTATTTTCGCATATGTGCAGAAATAACGTGACTGCTCCGTTACCGGGGTTTGGAAAAACATGGGGTCTTCAAAAACTTCAGGTCCAATCTCTAAAAGACGGTTGAAGTCTTTCCTGGGCATGAGGATATCAATGTCGTTATCCCAAGGAATGAAGCCCTTGTGACGAACCGCTCCCAGCAGCGTTCCCCCCATGATGCGATACTCTAAGCAGTATTCGTTACATACGGCGACAAATCTTTCAACCATCTCAAGCTCCATTGCCCAGATGCGTTTCATTTGAGCAGAAACCTCGTAGCCGCAAATTACTTCAGTATCCAAATTCATTTCTGTCCTAACCTTTTCTGTTTGTACCAAAAACTCTCCACTCCAAAACCATGCGCATCAGCCTCATATCTTTCAATCACCTTCTTGAAGATGTCCTCATATTGGGGAATGAATAGTTCTTCATGTGATTCTGCCCTTCGTATTATCTCTCCGGCCAATTCCGCAGTCATTTCCGGATTGGATTTACCTCCGGAGAACCCCGTCCCTTTCATGGACCCGGGTGATACTTCCAAAATACGGTTCTTGACCCCTTGGACATCAAGTTCAACGTTTATCGCTTCTATGAACTTGCTCAATGCCGCCTTTGTCGCACTATAGACGCTGAAGAGGGGAGAAGAGAGCCTTCCGGCGATACTGACCATTACTCCGCAGTAGAAATCCGAATCTGAAAGTATCCTTCCATAGTAGTGGCGGATAATCCGGATAGGAGCGATGGCATTCACGGAGAATATGTCATTAATATAATCGCCGGAAAGTTCCTGGAAAAATCCCAGATGTCCGAACCCGGCCGTGATATAAAGGGCCTGAATGTCATTGATACCATCCAGGCAAGAATACTCCCCTTTGGACAGATCGCAGACATGGTCGTCGACCTTAGCCGTCCGGTATTCTTCCGGGAATACGGATTTGTCCAAAACATGGACGATGTCATACTCTTCCCTGTCGATCAGGTCAAGTACGATGGACAGTCCGATCCCGGAACTCCCTCCGACTACCAGTGCTCTCATTTTACCACATCCGGATTGGGCTGGTGATCAATCTGGCGAATTGTCCCCTTGTAGCGTTCCAACACCTTTTTCTTGATCTCGGTCGTCGATTCTCCTTCTCCCCTCGGGAAGTAGAATACCGTAACCCCCAGCTCTTTGAGATAATCATACTTTCCAACCCAGTCGTCACCTACGACGAATACGTCGATATTCATCCTATTGACAGCCTCTGTATGGTCAAGGGTCCTCTGCGGTATCACGATATCGGGATACTTCAAGGCCTTGATGATGGCGATCCGTTCCTCAAACGGGATGATCGGCGGATTCTTGTAACTGGCTACGAGTTCGTCAGTACTTACTCCAACAATGAGAACATCTCCTAAGCCACGTGCGTATTCAATCATCTTAAGGTGATTGGAGTGGAACATGTCAAATGTGCCGGATGTGTAAACAACTACGCGATTATTGTACATATTCTAAAAAACGATGGAATTTTCTTTTAATCTTTATCCGTACTCTATGGATATAAAACCGTATGAAACGGAAAATCCCTATTTCCTTAATAACCTTAGCCCGGATTGAGGATAACCTGGATTTATCCAAGCATCCGTGTGATTCCATGTACCCGATGATGGTGAACAACCTGTTGAAGACCTCATAGTCGGCCGCCTTGACGAGGCTGTTACTGCCGTTACTTAACGACCGGATGCTACGCCTCATCGAAATCAAAGCATCCAAAGAAGTTAAATAGTCCTCTGAATAGGATCCTGATATCATTGTTGAGGCGGAATGCCCTCTGTTCCGTCGGTATCCATATACCGGGTTTAGCTCGAGCACAATCGGGTTGCTTGTGTGGCAGAGGTATTCTACTACAAATGGCGTGTCCTCCTTATAGAGAATCCTTTCATCGAATCTTATGCGACAGTCGTCGATAATCTTCTTAACATACAATTTCGCAATGACATAACCGAGATAAGGGAAATCGGTGGAGGGATACATTAAGAGCAGGGCCTCATTCCGACTGATTGTCCTTTTATTTGTTGCCTCCGTCTTCGTTTCAGGGACATTGCCTTCAAACTCGAGATAACCTTCTATCACAAGATCAACCATATCAGTCGCATGACTGAACATGACTTTCAAGGCATCGGGCGAAATAAAAAGATCATCGGCGTCTACGAAGCAAATCCATTTACCTACAGCGAGTTCCAGCCCATAATTCCTGGTGGAGCTTATCCCACCATTAGCCTTGTGGAAGACGCGGATGCGCTTGTCTTTCTTTGCATATTCATCGCATATGGTCTCGCTGCCATCAGAACTGCCGTCATCAATGAGCAATACTTCATAATCCGTAAAACTCTGGCTGAGTATACTGTCAACACAGTCATTCAACCAGTCGGCGACATTAAAGACGGGAATTATGATAGATATACCGGGATGCATCTGGCTGAGAATAAGGGTTCCCAAAGGTAGCGGCCATCCAAGGGAACGAAATGCTTGAATTCCGGAGTACCACACAAATCCGTATATACACCCCGGTTATTGAACATCGTTATTGCTATGTGATAGATTTTTATTTATGGACTTTACAATTCTATTAAACTTTCTGGGAGCGTTCATGCACTTCAATAGAAGGTAGTACAACACCGTGTAACCATGCAGGTGCTCTGTGATAGATTTACCGTAGGCATATGCAGCATATGCCCTGTTTATCTGAATCTTGTCCGAGTGGTTCAATTGGGATAACAGAGTCTTATTCTTTCTGTAAATATAACGGAACGCCTCTCTCCAACCTATTAGCTTATTCGTTTGTCGCCCTTTGTCAAAAATGTCTACCCTATATCCCATCAAACACTCATCAACAGCATAAACAGGCGTAACTTGACACAGGCGGATCATCAGTTCTGATTCATGCATAAACTGGAGTTTTTCGTCAAATAAACCAACAGATTCGAGCAAGTCTTTTTTTTATCAACAGTTGACTTGTAAGTACAAAAGGATGCAGTAAGCATGTCTTGCTCATGTCTCCCTCTTTTTCGTGATTCACAGGCCATTCTTCCAATCTCGTTTCTTCTCCGACAATCTCCGCCTTAGTCCCGCAATAGACGACACCACATCCCTTCTCTTGCATCAGTTTGACTTGCTTTTCAATTTTAGTCGGCATCCAATAATCGTCGTCATCCAATAATGCGACCAAATCTCCATTACATGCCTTGATTCCGATATTCCTGGAGTAATTACAACCATTACCGGTTTCCTCCGGAGGGCTACAATAGATGTATCGAACATCTCCTCGTGACAGACAATACTCTCTGGTTCCATCAGTGGATGAGTTGTCCACGACGATACATTCTATGTTCGGATATGTTTGGTTGATAACACTGTCGATAGCTCTTTTTAACAGATTAACCCTGTTATGGGTAAGAATAATCGCAGAAACAAGATTACTGTCCTTTTCCACCATACCTTGTAGTTTGATAATTACACCGTATCCATGAAACTCTTCTGAACCTTGTTGAAGATAACGATGCCCAGGGCCAAAAGAACCCACATGAATATGAAACTGTAAATCAGCCAGCGCCATCCCACAAACTCGCCTGCACCGAGGAAGCCGTATTTGAAGGTCTCAAGGACGGGAGTAACCGGATTGAGGCACATGAGTTTGTGGACGGGCAGTCCAAGGAACTGCATACCCTTAGTTTGGCTCAGAGGATAGACAATAGGTGTGGCATACATCCAGAGCTGGATCAGGAAGCTGAACAGAACCTGGAGGTCGCGGTATTTCGTGGTCATCGAGGAGATGATGGTTCCGAATCCGAGGGCGAGTCCGGCCATCATCATGATGAGGACGGGGAAGAGAAGGGCGTACCAGGTCAGATGCGCATTGCAGGTCGGATCCACGAAGAAGTAAATGATGTATACGATGATGAAGAATCCGAACTGTATGCCGAATCGGAGGAGGTTGCTTATGACGTTGGCTATCGGCATCACCAGGCGGGGGAAATAAACTTTTCCGAATATGCCGGCGTTGTCAACGAAGGTGTTGGAAGTCTTGGTGATACAGTCTGAAAAGTACTGCCACAAGCAGGTACCTGCGAGGTAGAACAGCGGTCTCGGTACGCCGTCGGTCGGGATGCCGGCGATACCTCCGAACACGATCATGTACATGATGACCGTTAGGGCGGGCTGAACCACGAACCAGACAGGTCCCAGGATGGTCTGTTTATACTGTGTGATTATGTTTCGCTTTACGAACAGGCTGCAAAGGTCACGATAACGCCACAGTTCCTTGAAATCGACGGAAAGCAGTTTGTCCTTGGGCTTGATGACTATGTCCCAATTCTCTTCCTGCACGGGTGTTTTCTCTTCTGCCATATCGATTAATGTGATCTTTTGTGCTTGAAAAGGATGTTGCCCACGGTGCCCCAGAAGTAGCGCCAGTCGGTGGCGAAGGGGTGAACCTTGAAGGCGTCTATATATCTTTTTTCCGAGGCCTGGACGTCGTCCAGGGTGACGGGGGAGTGCTCGTCAAAGTAAAACGGGGGCAGGAGTCCAGGCTTTACGCTGACATGCAGATCCTGCATCCCGGGCGTATAAAGGCTGAAATAATGCCTGCTCAGAGGACGCACGCCGACGAGTTTCATCTGGCCCTTGAAAACGTTGATGAACATGGGCAGTTCGTCCAGCCACGTCTTGCGCAGCAGTTTGCCCCATCCGTTCACACGGTAGTCGTGCGCGAATTTCCCGCCGTCCTGAAGCCCTTCATGCTCAAGCATGTATGGTTGCAGGTACTCCGAATAGGAGTACATCGTGCGGAATTTGTAAACGCCTATCATGTTGCCGTGGTATCCGACACGGTTAAGCTTGACCAGGGGGCCGCAGGTAGGCTCGTCATCCCATATCGGAGCGCGGAACTTGCGCCCGAGGATGTAATATTCCCCGTTGTGGAACCGTTCGTCTATGACCTCGAAGCCAGACCTGTACATGCGTCCGAGGAGTTCCACCCTGTGATATGTACGGTTCCGTCCCTTGGTTACCCAGAAGTAGAACCATCGGGTCCACTTCAGTTTGGGACATACCCGGTGCCAAATGTAGTGGCTGAAGTATATCAGTTTCCCCGGAATACCGGGATGTGCTTTCAGAATCACTTCGCGCTTGAGTCTCGCAGTACGTGAATGCACCCATAAATACCCGTTGTCCTCCAGGGCTTCATTCGCCTTGTTGAGGAAGGTGTTCAGATGACGTATACGATTGAGCGCCATCTTGTTGATGATCAATTCAGGGTGGTGGGGCCTGAGCCCGTCCAGGGATGCTCCCTCATCGGTATTGACTATGAACGTATTGTCATCGAACTCTTCCATATGGGCATCGAGCCATTTCTCGATACCGTTCATGTCCAAATCTTTCGTGGCCTTGAAGATGGTCTTCAAGTCACGGTTCGTAGCAAGGTGCCGTTCGAACTTCGCGCCTGATTCCACACCCCGTTCAGAGTAGTTCTCAGGGATGAACTGCTCTTCGTACTGGAGTGTTACCCTTGGCTTCTTACGTTTGAACAGTCTCACTTGAGAGTGCTTATGATAGCGTTACAGACAGTTTCGATATCCGTCTCTGTCAGGTATGGATGCATAGGGAGGGAGAGGACGCGGGCGCAAAGGGATTCTGCGCAGGGACAAGGCCTTGAGTTAAGTCCTTCAAATGCAGTTTGCAAGTGCATGGGCTTGGGATAATAGACCATGGAGGGGATACCCTCAGCCTTGAGGGATGCCTGGAGGGCGTCGCGCTGCACGGCATCGCGTAGCCGTATGGTGTACTGAGCCCAACTTGAGCGGAATCCTTCTGGAATGACAGGCATGGCGACGATGTCGCGAAGCAGGGAAGTGTAGCGCTCCGCCGCAGCGTTCACTGCATCCAGTTCATACTCGCGGAAAGCCTTGAGCTTCACTTGCAGTATCGCAGCCTGGATGGTGTCCAGGCGCGAGTTCATTCCTATGCGGACATTGTCATACTTGAAACTTCCCTTGCCGTGGAAGCGGTAGGATGCTATCAGCGCGGCCCAGTCATCGTTGTCGGTGAAAACGGCTCCTCCGTCGCCATAGCAGCCGAGGGGCTTGGCGGGGAAGAACGAAGTCGTGGCGATATCGCCGAAACTGCAGGCGCGGCGTTCACCGAAGGATCCGCCGAAACCCTGTGCACCGTCCTCGAGGATGAGGAGGCCATAGCGGTCGGCTATGTCGCGTATGCGCGTATAATCGGCCGGAAGACCGAAAAGGTCCACGGTGATGATGACCTTGGGGGTCAGCCTGCCCCCATCCAGCGTCTGCCTTATCGCACGTTCAAGGTCTTCAGCGTCGATGTTGAAAATTTCTTCGCAGACATCAACGAATATGGGGGTTGCGCCTTCGAGCGAAACGACCTCCGCGGAGGAGAAGAAGGTGAAGTCCGGTACAAAGACTGCGTCGCCCGGGCCGATGCCCCAGGCCTTGAGGGCCAGGGTTAGGGCGTCGGTGCCGTTGGCACAACTCAGGCAGTGTTTCACGCCGACGTATTCCGCCAGCTGTCCTTCCAGCTCTCGGACCTGCGGTCCCATAATGAATGCTCCCGAAGCGGTCGCTGACAGAACGGCCCTGTCCATATCCTCCCTGAGGATTCTGTACTGCTTTTTTAAGTCTCGGAATTCCATCCTTTGTCGGCTTTGATATATGGCTTCGCCCTTGCTCGTCTCTTAAAGAGAAAAGCAACTCATTGATATTCAGATTCCTAACTTAGTGAAGGAATCTACTGTTTGCCGATCTGGACGAGGTTGTTCCCGTCAAGCCGGTAACTGCGCCCGCAACTGCAGGTCAGGCCGGGACCGCGGAGGCGTTTGCCGCATTCGCAGACCCAACCGAGCTGACGGGCCGGAACCCCGGCCATCAGCGCGTAGTCCTTAACGTCAGCGGTCACCACCGAGCCTGCGCCTATCATGGCGCAGCGGCCGATGGTATGGCCGCACACTATCGTGCAGTTCGCGCCGAGCGATGCGCCCTCGCGCACGCGCGTACGCGCGTAAACCCCGTGCACCGGAAAGTGCGCCCGCGGGGTGTTCACGTTGGTGAACACGCATGAAGGCCCGCAGAAGACATTGTCCTCCAACTCTACGCCTTCGTAAACTGAGACATTGTTCTGGATGCGTACGCCGTTTCCTATCCGTACGCCGGAGCCTATGTTGACATTCTGTCCGAGTGAGCAGTCCTCCCCGATCACGGCGCCTTTCTGAATGTGGCAGAAGTGCCAGACCTTGGTTCCTCTCCCGATGGTGACATCAGGATCGATGTAGCTGCTTTC
Organism: Bacteroidales bacterium; assembly: GCA_017620335.1. Classification (GTDB taxonomy): domain Bacteria; phylum Bacteroidota; class Bacteroidia; order Bacteroidales; family UBA932; genus Cryptobacteroides. Next base: position 123,911 of record JAFZQO010000049.1, on the reverse strand, counting down.
GTGTACGAAACAATCCTGCATAATGCTCCCTTTCCAAATTTAGCCGAGGCCGAACGGCCCCGGCTAAAAAATCGGTCGTTATTTCAGGAAATCAAATGATTAGTCCTTGATGGAGTTGATCATGACGCAGCGGCTGAGCTCCTTCTCGTCATAGAACATGTAGTCAACACCACCCTTGAAGTCCTTGACGAGCTGCGAGGCCGGAACACCGAACTGGTTCACAAGGACATCGTAAACGGCGTTGGCGCGGTTCTCGGAGAGCATCATGTTGTGGTCGGGGGTAGCGGTCTGCTTGTCGGCATAGCCGCAGACGAGGTACTTGGTGTTCGGGGTGCTCTTGATGAGGTCGGCGATGCTCTGGAGGTTGATGAGCTCACGCTTGGAAATATCCCACTTGTCAACCACGAAGTTGATGTGGAACCAGACCTCGGGGATGTCCACGATGATCTGCGGCTCCGGAACGGGAACGGTCTCCTTCACGATCTTCTCGATGGTCTCCTTGTCGTACTCATACTTGCTGGTCCTGCTGGCGGTCTTCCAACCCTCCCTGTCGAGGCCGTAGGTGAAACCGAGGGTCGCACCGAAGAGGCCGTCATACTTGTGGTTGTCCAGGATGTGCTTGACAGAAGGCTCGTCAACATAGCTTTCGCCGTCGAACTCGTCACCCACGAAAGCGCCGCGGAGGTTGAGGTTGATCTTGAAGCGGTCGGTGATGCGGAAGTTGTTGGCAAAGCCGAGGTTGTAGGTGACGCTGTGGGCATACTTGTCATTGAGGCCGAAGATCATACCGCCACCACCGAAGGCAACGATGTCGAAGAAGCGGTTGGGATTGTACCCGAAGAAGATGTTGCCGAGGTCGGCGTGGGCCAGCACATAGGCGTCAATCCAATGGCCGCGCTGATAGGCGAGCTTCTCGGAATCATACTTTGCCCTGGCATCCTTGTAGAGCTCATCGGTCTTGAACCAGGCGTCAACGATCCTGTTGGTGCCCTGCCAGTAATCAGAGGACTGATAGAGTCCCCGGAACTGTCCATAGCTGACACCGAGGCCGACACCGAAGCTCGGGGAGGCCCATTTGGTGAGGTAGAGGTCGAGGGCCGGGAAGGTGATCATCTCGGTGATGTTGTTAACCTTCCAGTCATTGTCACCGTAAAAGAGCTGCGCACCGAGGTTTCCGCTGAGCTCCCAGTTACGCCAGAAGCCACCGGTGAAAACCGAGTTCTTCTCATAGACAGTGGTCGTGACGACCTTGCCGTTGGGGGTGATGGTCTCCTCGACGACGGTACGGGTGTTCTCGTCCTCACTGGTCGTGACGGTCTGCGCGAAGGCAGGGAACATCAGGAAAGCCGAAGCAATCAGCAAAAAAAGTTTTTTCATACTATACTAATGTTAAAATTTACTTCATATTCGGCACAAAATTACATAATATTTTTCACTAAACAAAACATCTCCAGAGTTATTTTACTAAAAAAAACGTCATTTTCCTCCGTCAGCCGGCACGACATAGCTTCGTGGTATTTCCACCCGGGCACTCAGAAGTGACAGGACGCTGACCACAAGGTACAGGTTTCCGTGCTCCTCGACGATGTCTCCCTCCACTCCGCTGAGGGCTCCTTTCACCACTTTCACGCGGTCTCCCTTGACCAGGGGAACGGCCGAAAGGCACTCGGCTTCCGGTGACAGGTCTAGGAGGCGCATGAAGTTATCCATCTGTTTCTCAGGTACTTCCAAAAGCGTGTGCGTATTGTGGTCAATCATGAAATGCCCCTTGACTTCACCGGAGTTGACCAGGGTAAGGGCAGTGGACTTGGTCGTGTGGAGGAAGACCATGGTCTTGTAGCTGTATGGGATATAGTGCTCGACGCCCAGCTCTCCCAGGCGCCTGTCTATCTTCTTCCACTGTCCGCTTCGTGTGATCGTGGCGAACCAGCAAACTTTCTCTTCCTTGGCCATGCTTGCTTGTTTAAGCATGCAAATATAAGAAAAAAGCCGGCTTCGCAGCCGGCTTGCATTGCAAAAATGATCTTTCTAGTAGGTCATCATGCCAGGGAGTTCCTTGGCCTGGTCGATCATGCGCTGGACCTCGATCTCGACGGGGACGCGGCGGACAAGGTGCTTCTCCTCGTTCACCTCGAGCATCTTGGCTGCGAGATTGGCGGCGTTGCGGTGTCCGAGCTCCTTGACGGTGTCGACGCCTGCGGCCTCGAGCAGCTCAGCGAACTGGGGACCGATGCCCTTAACCCTGTAGAGGTCGGCGTGGTTGGTCCAGGTGAGGATCAGCTTGCCGGAGATGCCGGTCTCGTCCTCAAGGGCCTTGCGGCCTGCGGGGGCTGCGCACTTGGCGAGGAGTTTGTCAGCGGTGTCGATGCCGACGGCGATGAGTTTCTCGGCGTAAACCGGGCCGATGCCTTCGATGTCAATGATTTTGTAAGCCATAGTAATAGTTTTATTAATTTAACGTATAGTAGTTGCTTATGGTCAGCGTCCACAATTTTAGTAAAAAAACGCGAAAAAGCAAAGAAAGCGTAAACTTTTTTGACTCAATCGTTATCAGTCGTTGTTCAGTTGCCCGACATCCACGTGGTCGCGCTGGGAATCCCCGAGGAGCCACTCGCTGTAATAGTCGGCCATGCGGTAGAAGAAATACTCGTTCATGTCGCCGTAGGCGTGCCTCTGTCCGGGCAGCAGCAGGAAGTCGAAGCGCTTGTTGGCCTTGATCAGGGCGTCGACGATGCGTATCGTATTGGCCGGGTGGACGTTGTTGTCGATGTCGCCGGTCACGAGCATCAGGTGGCCCTTGAGGTTTGATGCCAGCTCGGGGTTGGTCTTGATGCTGTACACGAACGTGGTGTCGCCCTGCTCGCTGATCTTCTCCATGATGCCATGGTGCTGCTCGCTCCACCAGCGGTTATAGATGCTGTTGTCGTGGTTGCCGGAGCATGAGACGGCTACCTTGTAGAAGTCGGGGTAGGTGAGGATGGCCGCGGTGGACATGAATCCGCCGCCGGAATGTCCGTGGATGCCTACCCTGGAAATGTCAATCCACGGATAACGCGCTGCGAGCTGCTGCACCGCGGTCTTCTGGTCCTCCAGACCGTAATCGCGTAGGTTGCCGTAGCCATAGTTGTGGTACCACTTCGAACGGTCGGGATGGCCTCCCCGGTTGCCCACGGTGATCACGATGAAGCCTATCTGCGCAAGCCTGTCTATGCGGAGCATGTTGGAGGACCATGAGATGTTGTTGGCCTCGACCTGCGGTCCGGGATACACGTACTCGATGATGGGATACTTCTTCTCCGGATCGAAGTTGAAGGGCTTGTAGATGGCCCCGTACAGGTCCGTAACGCCGTCGGCCGCCTTGACCGTGAAGCGCTCGGGCATCTTGTAGCCTGCGTCATAGAGCAGGCTCAGGTCGGCCTCCTCGAGCGGCGTAAGCTTGCCGTTCCCGTCGATCAGGGCAGACTTCGGGGCGGCGTCCACGCGCGAATAGTTGATGACGTAGTAGCGGCCGTCGTCGCTGCCCGAGGCCTTGACGTCCATGTCGTCCATGTCCAGGCGGCGGATCGGGCCGCCGGCCAGGCTCACGCGATACGTATGCTCATTGTAGGGGTTCTCGCCCTTCTCCACGCCGCAGGCGGTGAAGACGACATAATTCTCCTTCTCGTTGACCTGGACGATGTCGGACACATGATAGGCCCCCTCGGTGAGGTTGCGGACCAGCGTGCCGTCGGTATTATATAGATAAAGGTTTGCCCAGCCGTTGCGCTCGGACCACTCGATGATCTGCGTGCCGTTCTTGATCAGCCTGAGGTTGCGCCCCTCGATGAAGGAGTTCATCCTTTCGGAAATGATGGTCTTCGTGGAGTCCGAGTCGAGCGGGATGTAAACGTAGTCTATCTTCTTGATGTCGCGTGAGATGCGGTTGGCGTAGAAGCCGTTCTCATCGCCCAGCCACACGCGCGAGCGGTACTTGTCATAGCGCTCGGAGTTCTTGCGCGGACGGGTCTCGAAGCTCAGCTCCTGGTCCTTCCATGCGTTGGTGTGATAACGCTTCGAAGTGCCCTCCGGCATGGTGAAGACGTACAGCTCCTCCTGAGGTCCGGGCTCGCCGGGCATCTGGTACTTGTAGGTCTCCAGGGTGGGACGGGGCTTTGAAGTGGAATTGATGACCCAGAGCTCCTTGAGCTTTCGCATGTCGTACTTCATCGTCGCGAAATGCTTGGAGTCAGGCGACCACACTATCGACGAGACGGGAGTCCGCCTGGTCCTGGAAGTGTCTGTGTTGCCGTTGTAGTTGCCATAACCGTAACCGAAGTCCTTGATGCCGTCGAAGGTCAGCTGATGCTCCACGAGGGTGCTGTCCTTCTCATCCTTGACGGCTTTGGCCATGTTCTCCTTGTCCATCCACCAGAGGTTGTTGTCCTTGGCGTAGACACCGGTCTGGCCGTCGGGGGAGACGCTGGCCCAGTTCGGATACTCGCGCTCCTCGGGTTTGTACTCGCTGAGCTGCTTCGTGGCGATGTCGTACTCGAAATGGTAGACCTTCTTGACGGTCTTCCTGGACTTGGGATCCTTCTTCAGGGCGGTGGTGTCAGGGACGTCGCGCGTGCTGCGCACGTCGAAACGGAAGACTTTGTCGTCCTTTAGCTCGAACCCCGTCAGGGGCAGGTGCTGTGCGTCGAAAGGGTCGCGCACGATGGAGGTCACATCCATCGCGAGCTTGTCCATGTCGATGGCCTCGGTCTTCGTGCCCGTCGCGGGATCGACGATATAGTAGCGCGTCCCGGCCGGCGTCTTGTAGCTGTACCAGAATTTGTCACTGTCGCGGAACCAGTTCGGGGTCACCGTGGTGGAGAATACCATCCTGGCTATGGCCTTCTGCGAGAATCGCGCGGCAGCCTCGTAATCAGGCGTTTGTGCAAAGGCATTGGCGCACACGAGGAGCGCCAATGCCGAAAAGAAGTATTTGAAAGATTTCATAGTGTTTTATTTCTTCCTGTTGCGCCACAGGGCGGTCATGTCCTCGAGGGTCTTGCCCTTTGTTTCAGGCACCAGCTTCCAGACGAAGAGGGCCGCGATGAGGCAGAATACGGCGTACATGCCGTAAGTGAAAGCAGGGCTCCAGGTGTAGAGGGGCACGAAGGTGGAGCTCACGATGAAGTTGGAGATCCACTGGCATGCCACCGCGATGGCCACGGCGGCGCCGCGGATGGTGTTCGGGAATATCTCGGAGATGAGCACCCAGCAGATAGGACCCCAGCTGAACATGAAGGAGGCGGAGTAGATCATGATGCTGAGCACGCCGACGATGCCGGGGACGCCCGGAAGGGCGTCGGCCAGGGCGACGCCGATGGCGCCGATGGCCATGCCGAGCGAGCCGGTGATAAGCAGCGGCTTGCGTCCGAGTTTCTCAACCGTGAAGATGGCCACCAACGTGAAACTGATGTTCACGACACCCATAAGGACCGTCTGCGTCATGGGATTGCCCATGCCCATCGATTCGAAGATACGCGGCGCGAAATACAGCACTGCGTTGATGCCGACGAACTGCTGGAACACGCTGAGCATGCAGCCGATGAAGATGACGAGGAAGCCGTATGCGAGGAGCTTCTCCTTCTTCTCCACGACCGTGGCCTTGATGTCGGAGATGATCTGGGAGGCGACGGAACTGCCGTTGATGCGGGAGAGCACCTGGAGGGCCTTGCCCTCCTGGCCGGACATCACGAGGTAGCGAGGAGTCTCAGGCACGAGCAGGATGAGCAGGGCGAACAATCCGGCGGGCACGCACTCGGAACCGAACATAAGTCTCCAGCCGACCTGGTTGGTCCACTCGACGACCGCGGGGTCGTTCTTGTGCGACTGGATGATGAGGAAGTTCACGAAGTACACGACCAGCTGACCGAAGATAATGGCGAACTGGTTCCAGGACACGAGCTTGCCTCGCTTGTTGGCCGGGGCCACCTCGGCGATGTACATAGGGCAGATGGCAGAGGCCATACCGACACCGATGCCGCCGAGCACGCGGTAGAGGTTGAACGCCACCCAGAGGGACTTGGAAGCCACTCCCTTGGGGAAGAAGAGGAACTCCGGATAGTAGGAGCCGGCGGCGCTCAGGAAGAAGCAGATACCTGCGATGAACAGGCTCTTCTTACGGCCGAACTTTCCGGCGAAGAGGCCCGAAAGGGCGCTTCCGATGATACAGCCGATGAGGGCGCTCGAGGAGGTGAATCCGTGAAGGACGTTGGTGTAGGTGAAGTCTTTGGCACCTTCGAAGAATGCCTGGAGACCCCTTTCGGCTCCGGAGATGACTGCGGTGTCATATCCGAACAGCAGGCCGCCGAGCACGGCGACTAGCACGATGGAGAACAAATAGAGTTTGCTTCCCTGGTTCTGGTTCTGCATAGTTTTGAATATTAATTATTTAACCTTGATATCGATGTGTGCCTGCCCGATGGGGGAGTCCACGGTCAGTCGGGCGGATCCGGGTATTCCCTTGATGGAACGGACGACGCCTAGGGCCTTTCCGCTGAACATGGCCTTGCGGCTGCCCTTCAGGGAAAGTGTGTCGGCAGCGTTGCCGTTGTCCACTCCGAAGAGCTCGCCCGCGCCGGTGACGCTGAAATCGAGCATCAGGTCGGCCGTAGGCACGGCGCGGCCCTTGCTGTCGACGGCCTCGACGGTGATGTACGACAGGTCATAGCCATCGGCGGAGATGGTGCTGCGGTCGGCCGTGAGCTTGAGCTTTACGGGCTCGCCCGTGGTCTCGCGGGTCTCGCGCGCCACGACCCTGCCGTTCCTGTACGACACGACCTCGATCTTTCCTGTCTCGAAAGGCACGGAAAGCCACTTGGCGTGGAGTTTCTCGCCTTCCTTGTGGTCGCGGCCGTAACTCTTGCCGTTCACGAAGAGTTCGACCTCGTCGGCGTTGTTGAAGTATGCCCATACGTCGACCTTGTCGCCGATGTTCCAGTTCCAGTGCGGGAACACGTGCAGGACGGTCTCGTCGGTCCATTCCGACTTGTACATCCAGTAGCAGTCCTTCGGGAAGCCTGCAAGGTCCACTATGCCGAAGTAGGAACTCCTTGAAGGCCAGCCGTATGGCGTGGGCTCGCCAAGATAGTCGAATCCGGTCCAGACGAAGGTGCCGGCCATCCATTCGCGGTCGCGGATGCGCACCCAGGCCTCCTCGTGGAGGTTGCCCCAGGGGACGCGGCAGTTGTCGTATGCCGGGAGCTGGTGGTCCGGAGAATCATACTGCCAGTTCCTTCCGGGAACGATCAGGGTGTCGGTCGAAGGCTGCGGATACACTCCGCGGCTGTTGATGGCCGAAGCCGTCTCGGAACCGTAAACCGGCGTGCCGGGGAACCAGTCTTCGGTCAGGTCGTAAACGCGCGTCCCGTAGTTGATGCCGAACACATCGGACAGGCCGGAGCGGTACATGTTGTTGTTCGGGCTGGGGCCGTTGCAGCCGGCAGTAAGCGGACGTGTGGGGTCGAGGTCGCGGACGATTTGTGCCATATGCCGGGCGAGGATGACATTGGGGCTGATATTGGAGTCCAATGCCTCCTCCATCGTCAAGTCGATGAAATTGAGGAAATAGTTGGCCTCCTCGACCGAGAGGTTCTGGAGGGCGTCGTCGGCCCTGTCGCTCTGCTCGCCGATCTCGTTGGCCAGGCTCCACATGATGACGCTGGGATGGTTGCGGTCGCGGCGTACGAAGTCGCCGAGGTCGCGTTCATGCCACTCGTCATAGAAGCGGGCGTAGTCGAACTGCGTCTTGCGTTTGCGCCACATGTCGAATGCCTCGTCGAGGATGAGGAAGCCCATGTCGTCGGCGAGCTGGAGGAGCTCCGGCGCCGGAGGGTTGTGAGAGGTGCGTATGGCGTTGACTCCGAAGCTCTTGAGAATTTCGAGCTCGCGCTGGAGGGCGCGGAAGTGCACGGCGGTGCCGATGCAGCCCATGTCGTGGTGGAGGCAGACTCCGAGGAGTTTAACCAGCCTGCCGTTGAGGAAGAATCCATGGTCCACGTCGAATTCAGCGGTGCGGACGCCGAACCTGGTGTCGTACACGTCTGAGACCGCGTCATCGATGCTGACGGTGGTCTCGACAGTATATTGATAGGTATCCTTTATGTCCCAGAGACGGGGCTTGACTATGGTCAGGGTGTCGCGGAGGACCCTGCCTCCGGCCGCGACGGCCTCCCCGCGGGCTACCACTCCGCCCTTGTCGCCGCGGATGACGTTGCGTACGGTGGTGCCTTCGGGCACAGGCCCGTCAAGGGTCACCTCAATGGCCACGAGGGCGTGCGAGGGGTTGATCTCCGGGGTGTTGACGAAGGTGCCGCTCCAGGCCACGCGGGTGGCGCCGGTGGTCACGAGGCGGACGTTGCGGTAGATGCCGCAGCCGGCGTACCAGCGGGAGTTGGGCTGGTCGGCGTTGTCGCAGCGGACGGCGATGACATTGTCCTCGTCCTCGGGATTGAGGTACGGGGTGATGTCATAGGAGAACGAACTGTAGCCGTACGGGCGGGTGCCGACGGCACTGCCGTTGACATAGACGGTGCTGTTCATGAAGACGCCGTCGAACTCGACGCTGACGACCTTGCCGTCGGCCACGCCGTCAGGAGTCTTGAAATGCTTGCGGTACCAGCCGATGCCGCCGGGGAGGGCGCCGCCGCCCGTCCCGGACGGGTTGTCGGGCGAGAATTCGCCCTCGATCGACCAGTCGTGCGGCAGGTGCAGGGAGCGCCAGTCCGCATCGTCGAAGCCGGGTTCGGCCCAGAACGGCGAGTCACCGAGGGTGAAGCGCCAGTCGAAGTTGAAGTCTTCGACCGTCCGCGGCCCTTCCGCCCTCTGAGAGCATGCGCACATGAGTGCCAGCGCCGCGGCTAAGATTACCAGCCTCTTCATCATGGGTTAAAATTTTATGGTGGTTTCGGTTCCGTCGTACACTACATAGCGGTCCAGGTCGTCGTGGGCAGCCTCGGAGAAGAGGCAGGCGTGGATCGTGCGTTCGGCTTTCATTCCGTCGAAGGAGCCCTCGCGGGCGCCGATCGTAAGGGTGCGGGTCGCGTCGTCCCACTTCATCGGGATCTTGGCGTATTCTCCCTTCTCATAGCCATAGGTCAGGCCGTCGTCCTCGTAGAGGGTGAAAGCGCCGTCCTTGCCGGCGTAGACCTGGATGTACAGGCTGCCGTCCTGCTCCTGGGAAGTATATTCGATATTGGGTCCCATCGGGACGATGCTGCCTTCGCGGACATAGACGGGGATATGGTCGTAAGGGGCCGCGGCGATGAAACTTCCGCCTCCGTCGAAGTAGCGGCCGTCATGGAAGTCGTACCATCCGCCCTCGGGCAGATAGACTTCGCGGCTGCGAGCCTTGTATTCGTACACCGGGCATACCAGGAAGGCGTCGCCGAACATGAACTCGTCGTCGATGTCACGGGCGACGGGATCGTCGGTGAAATCCATCACGAGGCCGCGCATCAAGGTGTAATCGTCGAACCAGACGCGCGAGTCGAGGGTGTAGATGTAAGGCATGAGGCGGTAGCGCAGGCGGTCCTGGTCCAGGATGGTCTCATAAGCGGGATGTCCTTCGGGAGCGATGTTCCAGGGCTCTCGGTAAGGGAACTGTCCGTGGGCGCGGTACAGCGGGCAGAACACGCCCCACTGGTGCCAGCGGGCGTTCAGTTCGCGCCATTCCTTGAGGTCCTCGTTCTCCTCGCCGGTGCGGTCGAAGAGGCGCTGGGCGTTGGCGTAGCGGTTCTCGACGCTGAATCCGCCGATGTCCTGGCCCCAGAACGGGATGCCGCTCAAGGAATAGTTCAGGCCGGCGGTGATCTGGGTCTTCATGTCCTCCCAGCGCGTTCCGATGTCGCCGCTCCAAGATGCTGTTGAGTAGCGCTGGAGGCCTGCGAAACCGTTGCGGGTGAGAAGGAACACGCGGGTGTCGTTGTCAACGCCCCTCTGGCCGTCGTAGATGGCCTCGGCGTTCATGAGGGCGTAGGCGTTGAAGTACTCGGTCGAGGAACCGAGGGCCGTAGGCCCCTGCATGGCCTTGCGGAAATCCATGTCGGTGCAGTCGTGGATGTTGGGCTCGCTGGCGTCCATCCACCAGGCGTCGACGCCGATGGGATAGAGATGGTCGTACATCTGTTTCCAGAAGAGCTTGCGGGCCCCCTCGGAGTATGCGTCATAGAACGACTGCTCGTAGTTGAGCCAGTCGATGACGTGCTGGTCAACCGGAACGCGGTACATCCAGCCTTTCTCGTCGAACTCCTTGAAATGCTCAGTAGTGGTGTAGAACTTGGGCCAGACGCTGATCATGAAGCGGCCGCCCATGGCGTGGACGGAGTCCACCATCTCCTTGGGGCGGGGGAAGCGGTCCACGTTGAACTCATGGCTGCCCCAGGCGTCGTCGTCCCAGTACTGCCAGTCCTGGACGATGTTGTCCACGGGGACGCCACGCTCGCGGAACTCCCTCAGCGTCTGGACGAGCTCGAACTGGTTGGTATAGCGCTCGCGGCTCTGCCAGTAGCCCATGGCCCACTTGGGCATGATCTGGGCCTTGCCCGTAAGGGTACGGTAGCCGCTGATGACCTTGTCGATATTCTCTCCCTTGACGAAGTAGTAGTCGATCTCGTCCTGCATCTCGCCCCACCAGGACATCTGTCCCTGGACGCTGTCCTCGACGGGGCTCAGCACGCGGAGGCCGCAGTAGCTGGTGCCTCCGTCGGGCTCCCATTCGATGCGGATGGGAACCCTTTCGCCCTCCTTGAGGTCGACGGCGAACTTGTGGCTGTTGGGATTCCATGCGGTGCGCCAGATCTCGGGGACGACAAGTTCGTTGTCGAGATAAACCTTGGTGTAGCCGGCGTAGTAGAGCAGGAAGCGGAAGGTGCCGCTTTCCTTAGGCTGGATCTCGCCCTCGAAGGTGACATTGGAGCCGGCGAAGAAGAAGTCGGGGGCGTTCTCGACCTTCTGGCATTCGGGGGTGATGAGATACTCCTGGTTGATGGCCGGCTCGCGGCGCACGAGCGTCTGGGGCTGCGGCCTTGCCGGCATGCCCGGACGCGTCATGCGCATCTGCGCCGGTTCGTAAGTGCCTGTCAATGCGCCCTCCACGCCGTCCTTGTCATAAAGCGTGAAGACCTCTCCCAGATGCGCGTAATCCCTCGGGTCTCCCCAGCGGAGGAAGGAATAGCTGTCCCACAGGATGCCGTAGTTCCTGGAAGAGACTATGAACGGGACGGAGATCTTGGTGTTGTACTGGTAGAGCTCCTCGTTCTTGCCCTTGTAGTTCCACTCGTCGGCCTGATGCTGGCCGAGGCCGTAGAAGGCCTCGTCGGCGGGGGAGTCGAAGGTCTGGCGCACGGTCCAGGACTTGTCTCCGTCCACCTCGATGGGGGAGAACTCGCGGGCAAGCTCGGCGGTGACGGGGTTGCCTTTGCTGTCAGCATACTGTACGCGGCCGTCCGCCTTGCTGACCGTCACCGTGAGCGAGGCGGTCTTGATGAGTACCGCGTCGTCGGTTTTCACGAGCTCGTATTTCGTCCCGTATTCCTGCGGGACCACGATAAGTGTTTCCTTTGTGGAGAACTTGGCGCCCTTGGGTACCGCTTCTACGTGGATGATGTCGTCGGTAACGACCTCGACGCGGACCTGGCTGCCGTCGGCGGCCGTAAGCCTGACTCCGTGTGCGGTCTTTTTCACTCCAGGGGAACATGCCGCCACGGCCATCAGGGCGGCTGTCATCAATAAGACTGTGGTTTTACGCATGGTATAGGTTACTGTTGTATACGTTCTTCGGTAAGGTTTCAAACAAACAAATATAACCATTTATTTTATAAATGCGCATCTTTCTTTCCCTCTTTCCCCGCTCCCGTCCCTTTCCCCATCCTCCTTCCCCACATTCCCCGTTATCCTTCTACCACAGGTATAAGGATGTGGCCCTTTTTGCCGGAAATGCCTGTATCCTTCTACCCCCGGTCGAAGGATGTGAACCCAAGGCTGGAGGGAGGAGGAAGGGTGATGGGTGAAAGGGGCTGAAGGCCAGGGTGTTACGGGGTGGCGCCTTTGTAAGCGACTGAGTGCTAAGGCGTTGATAATTAAACGTTTAAAATGATGATTAATTGGCGGGAGTGTTATATCTTTGGGTCGGGATGGCTGTGCCGTCCGTGGAGTATTGTTCAACCGTGGGGCGTAGCCGGCGATATTGTAGCCGCATGCCCCGAAAAACTATCGACTATGAAAAGGGATATCAGTGAAGAGGCCGTCATGATCACGGACATGATGGCGCCGCATCGCAGCATCGTGTACGATGCCGTGACGGACATCATGCTGGAAGCGTTTGAGGAGTTGAGCGCTTTCCTGAATGACAGGAATCTGTCCGGCGAAGAAGGGTGGACTTTCAACCGGCAGGTCTGCGGTTTCAGGCCAGAGCAGATGGAGAGGATTTACGGGATGGCCGGAGAACCGGTGGCGTGGCTGTCAGGGCTGACGGAGGGAGAGAAGTTTGCCTTGATGATGGCTTTCATGGACTGGGACAGGTTGAGGATGAAGGAGTTCCGCAATAGGTATCCGAGGTCTTTCACGAAGTGGGATCCCGCTGAAGATGAGGCGCTTCTGGAAATGTATCCGAACAGGACGTCATGGAGGGAACTGTCAAGCCATTTCGGCAGGAATGTCAACGCGGTGAAGCTGCGGCTGCAGCATCTGGGGGTGGACCTGGGCGCGGAGGCCGGGCGCGCAAGGTACTTGCGCCGGCCCGGCACGCACGCGGCCGCGATGGCTAAGGTCGGGAACAAGGTGGAGTGACGATGCCGGCTGCAGGAGGGCGGAAGTCTGGGAAAATTGCTATCTTTACGAAAATTATCGGATAGGATGAAATGCTTGGATATCAGTTTCCGCCCTCTTGCCTGGCTGGTGGCAGCCGCCTTGCTGGCCGTTTCCTGCGGGGACGGGAAGCGCGGATATATGGAGTTCCTTTACGGCAGCATGCCGCTGCCTGACAGGGAGATGTACGGTGACCTTTGGTGGCAGGAGAATGTGGAGAAGACCCTGGAGGTGCGCGACAGGATGGGCTGGGATGTCCCTGAGCGGGAGTTCCGCCATTTCGTGCTGCCGCTGAGGATTAACAACGAGACGCTGGACGATTTCCGTCTGGTGTATGCCGATTCGATCTGCGCCAGGGTGCAGGGAATGTCAATGGCTGAGGCGGCCCTCGAGGTGAACCACTGGTGCCACGAGAGGGCGTCGTACCGGCCGACGGACGCGCGGACTTCGTCGCCTTTGGCGACCATCCGCGCGGGATACGGCCGTTGTGGGGAGGAGTCCGTTCTGGCCGTGGCGGCCCTGCGGGCGGCGGGGATACCTGCAAGGCAGGTGTACACGCCGCGCTGGGCGCACACGGACGACAACCACGCCTGGGTCGAGGTCTACGTCGACGGCGGATGGCATTTCATGGGTGCATGCGAGCCTGAGCCGGTGCTGGACCTGGGATGGTTCAACGCATCGGTATCCCGTGCAATGTTGCTGCATACCAAAGTGTTCGGAGACTATGACGGCCCCGAGGACGTGATAGACAGGACTTCCGCCTATACGGAAATCAATGTGATACGGGGCTATGTGCCCGCGCGCAGGACGACCGTCACGGTCGTCGACGCGCAGGGCTCGCCCGTCCCGGACGCTTCCGTCGAGTTCAAGATCTACAATTACGCCGAATACTACACCGTTGCGACTTATCTGACTGATTCCGAGGGACATGCCTCGCTGGATACCGGCCTTGGAGACATCATGGTCTGGGCATCCAAGGACGGCCTCTTCGGCCTTGCCAAGGCTTCTTCTGAATCCACAACAGTTGTGCTTGACCATTCCCTAGGCGAGTCATTCTCGCTCGATTTCGACATAGTGCCTCCGGCGGAGAAGCCGCTGCCGTCCGCCGCCACTGCGGAGCAGGTGGCGGAGAACGCGCGGCGCCTGGCGGCGGAAGACTCCATGCGCAACGCCCGCCCCCATGGCAACTCCTCGGTCACCGGCCCCTTCCTTGCTGCAAACGGCGACCTGGCGGAACAGATTATCAATTCCTTGTCTTACAAGGACCAGAACGATGTCACGGCAGGCGTCCTGGACGATGCCCTCCGGCACGTCGGACCGGACGGCTTCAACAAGTGGCGCGACTGCCCGCGTATCGAATACGAAGCTCTGTATCCTTATTTCGAGGAAATAGGGGAGGGGCTTTCGTTCGCTTCCCCCGTTGAAATTTACGACTGGGTATGCGACAATGTCAAGGTCAACGACGCAGCCAATCCGCAGGGGCTCCGCATCCCTCCCGTCTTCGTCTGGCGGAACCGGGAGGCGGACACCCGTTCACGTGACATCTTCTTCGTGGCGTTATGCCGGAAGTACGGCTTCCAGGCGCGGCTCGACGAGGTCACGGGCAAGGCCCAGTACCTCGAGGGCGGCCGCTGGAACGACGTCGTCCTGGCCTCGGAGGCCCCTCAGGGCAGACTGGTCTTGGGCATCCCCGAAGAAGCTTTCGGGAAGGATGCCCAGCCTTATTCCGACAATCCTTCGTACTATACCCATTTCACCCTGTCGAAGATTGTGCCTGAAGACAGTAGCCTCAGCTGTAAACTCCTGAGTTTCAACGAGGACGGCCCTTTGGATTACGCGACCCTCTTCGCCAATCCTTATAGCCTTGACGAAGGGTATTATATGCTGACTACCGGCCGCAGGCTGGCCGACGGGAGCGTCCTTTCGCGGTCTTCTTTCTTTGAGATAAGGGAGGGGGGCCGCACCGTCGTTCCCCTGGTCATCCGCTCCGCGGAAGTGGGCCTTCCCGTTCTGGGCACATTCGATGCTGAGAAGACTTTCCTGCCTGATGGGAATCCTGCAGCCGAGACCTCCATCCTGTCTGTGACCGGCCGCGGGTATTTCATCATCGCTGTCCTCGGGCAAGGCGATGAGCCGTCGATACATGCCATGCGGCAGCTGACCGCGGCGACACCCGCCTTGAATTCCTGGGGCCGTCCGGTCGTCGTCCTTGGACCCGCTTTCGGTCCCGCCCCCGACAATGCCGTATTCGGCACCGACACGGATGGCAAGGTCGCCGCGATGCTCGCCTCCGGCGCCGGAAAGGAAGGCGTCCGCCTTCCCGTCGTCGCCGTCGGCGACTCCTTCGGCCGCATCGTCTATTTCTCGCAGGGTTACAATACCTCCCTTGCTGAGGACCTGCGCAATGTCATTGATAAACTCTAACTAATTATGGCTGAACCCTATATCCATAAAGTGAAGTATTACGAGTGCGACCGCATGGGCGTCACGCACCATTCCAACTATATCCGTTTCATGGAGGAGTCCCGCATTGACATGCTGGACCGCATCGGCTACGGCTTCGAGAAGATGGAGGCCGAAGGAGTCGTCTCCCCGGTCACCGAAGTTCACTGCTCCTACAAGAAGACCACGACCTTTCAGGACGAGATAGCAGTGGACGTCTTCGTCGAGGAGATATCCGCCCTCAAGCTCCGTATCGGATACATCATGACCTGCCGCGGAGAAGTCGTCTTCACCGGCTCCAGCGTGCACTGCTTTATCGAGGACGGCAGGCCGGTGGTCTTCGAAAGGCGTTTCCCGGGGTTCATCGAAGCGCTCGCCCCTTACCGCCGCTAACCATGGACGTCAGGATCACCGCTATCCGGAAAGCCTGCTACCGCGACCTTTCGGAAATCTATGAAAACCCCATCGAGCATGCCTGCGATGTGCTTGAGGGGCAGGTGTTCATCTCGCATGATGGGCAGCGTCCGGAAGGGCTTTGCGAAAGCGCCTGGGGCAGCATGCGTGAATTCGTAGAGGAGCTTGCGCGTGGCGGCGGCAATTTCTACGACGGCTGGATGAAGAACCCGCACAGCGCCATGATTTCCTGCAACGACGGATTCCGCCCCGTCAGTTTCTACATTGAAACCATTGACGCTCAATGAGATATTTCCTCGAAGCCTGCTGTACTTCCGCCGCTGACGCCGTGACTGCCCAGCGGGCCGGCGCCCGCCGCATCGAGCTGTGTTCACGGCTCGATATCGGCGGCGTCACCCCTTCCGCGGAACTCATCCGCGCCACCCTTTTCACCCTTGCCGAAGACGCCCTTTCCACTGCTCCGATACCTGTCAACGTCCTGGTCCGTCCCCGTGGCGGGGATTTCGTCTACAGCGAAGACGAAATCCAACAGACCATTGACGGAATCGAGATGTGCAAGCAATTGATTGTCAGGGATTCTTCGGGGATGGAGCATAGGGTGAACGGTGTCGTCGTTGGGGCGCTGAAGGCGGACGGCGGCATCGACATGGCGGCGATGCGCCGCCTCGTCGCCGCCGCCCGCCCGCTGCAGGTCACCTTCCACCGCGCTTTCGACGAATGCTCCGACGTGGAAAGCTGCCTCGAAGACGTCATCGCGCTCGGCTGCGGGCGTCTGCTGACGTCCGGCCATGAGCCGGACGCCTTCGCAGGCCGCTTCACCCTCGCGCGGCTCGTCCGCCAGGCTGCCGGCCGGATTGTCATCCTGGCCGGCTGCGGCGTCCGCCCCCACAACATCGACGCCATCGCCTCCGCCTCCTCTGCCCCCGAATTCCACTCCTCCACCCTCACCGGCTGGTAGCCTTCCTGCTTGTTGCAGATGTCGGGGAAATGAAGTAAATTTGTACGTTATGGCAGACGAAAAGATCATTTTCTCGATGGCGGGCGTGGGCAAGGTCCTGCCGCACAACAACAAGGTTATCCTCAAGGATATCTACCTTTCCTTCTTCTACGGCGCCAAGATAGGCATCATCGGCCTCAACGGCTCCGGAAAATCGACGCTCCTGAAGATAATCGCCGGTGTGGAGAAATCCTACCGCGGCGAGGTGGTCTGGGCGCCGGGATACACCGTCGGTTACCTGGAGCAGGAGCCGCAGATGGACCCCGACAAGACCGTAATCGAGGTCGTCCGGGAAGGTGTCCAGGAGGTCATGGACCTGCTCAAGGAGTACGAGGAGGTGAACATGAAGTTCATGGAACCCATGTCCGACGACGAGATGGCCGCCCTGATCGAAAGACAGGGAGAATTGACCGAACTGATCGAGCATCACGGCGGCTGGGACATCGATTCCAAGCTCGAGAGGGCGATGGACGCGCTCCAGTGCCCGCCTGAGGACGCGAAAATCGCGACCCTCAGCGGGGGCGAGCGCCGCCGCGTCGCACTCTGCCGGCTCCTGCTCCGCGAGCCGGACGTGCTCCTGCTCGACGAGCCCACCAACCACCTCGACACCGAGAGCATCCAGTGGCTGGAGGCACACCTGCAGCAGTACAAGGGTACCGTCATAGCCGTCACCCACGACCGTTACTTCCTCGACAACGTCGCCGGCTGGATCCTCGAACTGGACCGCGGCGAGGGCATTCCCTGGAAGGGCAATTACAGCTCCTGGCTGGAGCAGAAGAGCATACGCCTCGCACAGGAGGAGAAGCAGGAAAGCAAGCGCCGCAAGACCCTCGAGCGTGAGCTCGAATGGGTCCGCATGGCGCCAAAGGCCCGCCAGGCCAAGCAGAAGGCACGTATCGGCGCCTACGAGAAAATGGCCGCTGCAGACACCAAGGAGAAGGAAGCCAATCTCGAGATCTATATTCCCAACGGCCCCCGCCTCGGCAACCAGGTCATCGAGTTCCACGACGTGTCCATGGGCTACGGCGACCGCCTGCTCTTCGAGCATCTGGACTTCGTCCTGCCCCCGGCGGGCATCGTGGGTGTGATCGGCCCGAACGGCGCCGGCAAGACCACGCTCTTCCGCCTGATCATGGGCATGGAGCAGCCGCTCAGCGGCGAAATCGTCATAGGCGAGACCGTCAAGCTGTCCTACGTGGACCAGCAGCACAAGAGCATAGACCCTGAAAAAACTGTCTATCAGACGATTGCGCAGAATTCCGACTTCGTGCGCCTCGGGAACCGCGAGGTTCCCGCGCGCACCTACGTCTCCCGCTTCAACTTCAGCGGAGCCGACCAGGAGAAAAAGTGCGGAATTCTCTCTGGCGGCGAGCGCAACCGCCTGCATCTGGCCCTGACGCTCAAGGACGAGGGCAACGTAATCCTCCTCGACGAGCCGACCAACGACGTGGACGTCAACACCATACGCGCCCTTGAGGAAGGCCTCGAGAACTTCGCCGGCTGCGCCGTGGTCGTCTCGCACGACCGCTGGTTCCTGGACCGCATCGCCACCCACATCCTCGCATTCGAGGGCGATTCCCAGGTGTACTACTTCGAAGGCTCATACTCCGAGTACGAGGAGAACCGCAAGCGCCGCCTGGGCACCGAGGAGCCCAAGCGTTTCAAGTACAGGAAGCTTAAAGACTAGGACATGGAGAATCTCCCGAACATATTCCGCAGGTTTCCGGTCCAGGTCTGGTACTTCCTGGTGGCGCCTCTGTTCTTCATGGCGTTCATGCTGCTCTACAGCCCGTTCGACTGCCGTGAATTCCTGGACGCTGGCCGCAACTTCTTCTATTTCAACGTCTCCATCCTGTTCAGCATCCTTTTCCTGACGCTGGTGGCGGCAAGGCTGGCCTTCCATTTCATCTTCCGCGGGCGGAAGCTCTCCGTCTTCGGATACATCGGCTGGTGCCTTGTGGAGATGCTCATAGCCGCGTGCTTCATGTCACTGTACATGTCCCTGATATCGCAGCCGCATCTGCCTTATTTCCGTGCGCTCGGCTATTGCGCGAGGCTTTCCTTCCTCATCCTGGCCTATCCTTACGCCATCATCACCCTGGCCCTTTTCCTGACCTCCCGCTCAGAGGACGTCGAGATCAAGCAGGACAGGATGCTGCGTTTCACCGACTCCCACAAGAAGCTCAAGCTGGTCGTGGCGCTCTCGTCCGTGGTGTACGTCGCCGCCGAGGAGAACTATGTGCGCATACATTACCTCGAGGGTGTGCGCCTGAAGGACTATGTCCTGCGCAACTCACTGAAGGTCGTGGAGCGCATCACCGAGGGCAAGGGCCTCGTGCGCTGCCACCGTTCCTACCTGCTCAATCCCGAGCATGTCAAGGCGCTGAGCAAGGGAAAGGAGGGAATGATAGAAGCCGAGATGGACGTCGAATGCCCGCCCATCCCGGTCTCCAAGCGATACTATGACTCGCTCGCCTCGCTGTTCTAGCGGAGCGGCGTGCCTATTTCTTCTGAAATACCCTTACGTAGTCCACCTGCATGGTGCAGGGGAGGGCGGATTCGTCCACTCCGTTCATGCCGCCCCAGCTGCCTCCCCATGCGAGGTTCAGAGTGATGTAGAAAGCCTTGTTGAAGGGCCATGTGTCGTTGTTGCCCTTCTTGTCGTTCTCGAAGCGCAGGCATCCGGAAGCGCTGCCGTCGACGTAGAACTGCATGTAGTCCGCAGTCCATTCAAGCGCGTACACGTGGAATTCGTCTTCGGCTCCCTTGGTCAGTTTCTCGGCAGTCTTCTGGGTATTGTTAGGGTGGTTGTAAGCCTTGCAGTGGATCGAGGATGAAGTGTAGTTGGCATGGGTGCCTACCTCCTCCATTATGTCGATCTCACCGCATGCCGGCCATCCCAGGCTCTGGTCCGTAGGCATCATCCAGAATGCCGGCCAAGTTCCCTTGCCCTTGGGCAGTTTGATCCGGGCTTCCAGGTAGCCGTATTTCCAGGCCTCGCGGGTGTTCATGCGGGCCGAGATGACCTGCCCGTTGATGTCCGTCTTGTCGTTGAACTTCTTGGAACCGTTGTACTTCTGGGCCCTGATGTTCAGGATGCCGTCCTTCACGAACGCGGTCTCCACGCCGTCGAATTCGCCTCCGGCGACATAGTACTGAAGCTCATTGTTGACGCGTCCCTTGTCCCAGTTCTCGAATTTCCAGCCCTTGGAGTCCACGCCCGTTCCGTCGAACTCGTCGTGCCAGACGAGCGTGTACCCCTCCGGGGTCGGAACGGAGGGCTCGGCGGCCGCGGCCTGCTCCAGCGCCACCTTGCGGCGCGTGGTGCCGACCTTGACCACCACCTCGCCCGTCCTAGATTCGCGCTTGAGGTTCTCCTCGACCGTGATCCGTACCGTACCCTTCGGGGAAGGGGAGTACGACGGGTCTACCTTTGTCACCCATTCCGTGTTGGAATAGGCCTCGAATGCGTCGGAGGCGGAGACGTCCATGGTTATGGTCTGTGCCTCCGCTGAGCATTCGAGCTTCTCGACGGTCATGATGACGGCCTCTTCCTCAGGTGATCCCGGCTTCTCTTCCCCACAGGATGAAGCCGTGGAGAAGAGGATAGCCAATGGAATCAATAACTTGAAAAGCTTCATATCTTATTTCTCGAGGAAATGGATGTCCTTGATCTCGACGGTTTCTCCGGCCGGGGTGCGGCCGAGGTCGATGAAGAGGGCGATCTTGTCGTAATCGACCGGATTGCCGTCCTTGTCCTTCGGAATCATACCGGTTTTGACGAAGGAAACGTCTTCGTAAGCCTTCAGAGGGACATTGCCTTCATAGAAGAAGAAATTGTCGTTGTCATTGCCTTCCCAGGCGAGCTTGACGGTCGCGACGCAGTCGGCGGAGCTGTTGAGCACGAGGCTGAAGTCGTAGGTGCAGTCGGCCTTGGCGCCGGCGTCCAGGGTGAAGTGGGTCTGTCCCTGCCACTCGCTGCCGCCGATGCCCTCGGGGATGACGACGCTCCAGCCGCCTTCAATCTCGGAGATCTCCGGTGCGAGGGCACCGCTCCAGTCACCGGCGCTGTACCAGTAACTGATGCTGACCTTGGAGGCGTCCCAAAGTTCGACTGGAGCGCGGAACTCCTTGAAGATGATGTCCTTGATCTCGACGGTCTCTCCAGCCGGGGTGCGGCCGAGGTCGATGAAGAGAGCGACCTTGTCGTAATCGACCGGATTGCCATCCTTGTCTTTCGGAATCATACCGGTTTTGACAAAGGATACGTCTTCGTAAGCCTTCAGAGGGACATTGCCTTCATAGAAGAAGAAATTGTCGTTGTCATTGCCTTCCCAGGCGAGTTTGACGGTCACAACGCAGTCGGCGGAGCTGTTGAGCACTACCTGGAAGTCGTAAGTGCAGTCGGCCTTGGCGCCGGCGTCGAGGGTGAAATGGGTCTGTCCCTGCCACTCGCTGCCGCCGATGCCTTCGGGGATGACGACGCTCCAGCCGCCTTCGATTTCGGAGATCTCCGGTGCGAGGGCACCGCTCCAGTCACCGGCGCTGTACCAGTAGCTGATGCTGACCTTGGAGGCGTCCCAGAGTTCAGTCCCGCCGGGCCTTACCGCGGGCTCGTCCTCTCCGGGCTCGTCGCCTCCGGGTTCCTCACCGCCGCCCTGGGGTTCCTGGTGCTCCTGGAAGCAGACGTCCTTTATCTCGATCTCGGTTCCTGCCGGAGTACGGCCGAAGTCGAAGAATACGGCTACCTTGTCGTAATCGACGGGATTGCCGTCCTTGTCCTTCGGGAAGATATTCGGCATCTTGAACGTGCAGTCCTCGAAAGCCTTCAGCTCGAAGTCGTTGACATAGAAGAAAGCATTGTCGTTGTCGTTGCCTTCCCAGGCGAGCTTGACCGTGATGGTGCTGGTCTCGGTGGCATTCAGCGTGGCGCAGAAGTCATAGGTTTTGTCGGCAGCGGCGGGATGGTCGATGGTGAAGTGGGTCTGGCCCTGCCATTCGCTTCCTCCGATGCCCTCGGGCATGATGATCCTGAAGTCTTTCTGGTCGCCGTTGATCCACTCGTACTCGGGAACGAGGGCGCCGCTCCAGTCGCCTGCGCTGTACCAGTAGGCGAAGCCGATCTCGGAGCTGAGCCAGAAGTTGGTCTCGGCGTTGTCAACGTCGTATCGGGCGCCCTCTTCGGGCTCAACCGGCTCGTCAGGGGTGACGTCGGGCAGGACGGTGCCGTCGTCGATGGCATGGTCCTTAAGGACGATGTTGCGGATCAGGATCTCTGTGTTCTCGCGGCAGCCGCCGAAGTCGAACACGAGCTTGGTGTTGTCCGCGTCGATGCCCTTGAGGTCGGTCAGGTAGAAGACATAGTCCTCGAAGGCCTTGACCTCGACTTTCTCGAAGAACAGGAAGTTGCCGTCGTCAGTGCTGTCAGTAAGCTTGACGGTCACTCCGTTGAAACCCGTGGAGGAATTGATGATGCAGGAGAAGTCATAGTTCATCCCCGAGGTCAGAGGCAGCGACGTCGGCTGGATGTGGAACTGCGCCTGCCACTGCTGGTCGGACTCGAACGGGAGGCTGACAGTCCACTTCGGACCCTCCTGGGTGTAAGTCATCGAGCCGTCGGGATAGCCCTCCCAGCCCGCTCCGTGGGCATAGTACATGCTGGTGATCTCGAAGTCGGAGTTGTCGTCGATGGGCTTCCAGATGTTGGAGTCGGCCTTGTACTTGTACCCGTCGAAGGTCTTCTCGGCTGCGCCGGAGGTCAGGGAGAAGTGCCATGCGATGCTGCCGTTGTCGGAGATGAGTTCCATGGCCTTTGCGGTCATGCTCTCGACCTTGAGGCGGGGATTGTCAATGAAGTCGTCATTGGGGAGGTAAGGCCAGAGCGTTCCGGCGGGGAAGACGACATATAGGTCGTCACCGTCCACATCGAACTCGAAGCTGCGTGCCTGCAGTTCGGCCGGGGCGGTGTAGTCGTTCTCCGTGCCGTCCCAGTACGGGGTGTACTTCGACTTGGTGACTCCCCAGTTGACGTAAACGGTGCCCGCGTCGCCCGGGTCGAAGGTGTAACCGCGTTCGGAACTGAAGGTCATGCGGGCGTCATAGACTCCGAAGTCCTTCTTCTCGTCAGGCTGTGCGCTCCACCACTCGGTGCCGGTCGTACCGGAAGGGCCGCAGCCCATGTGGCCCGCCTTGGCGTTGTCGATGCGCCACTCCTTGGCGGAGCCGGACAGCCCGCCCGCCATGAACGTCACGAACTTGTCGAAGTTCATGATGGTGTTGTTGATATGGAAGGTCCTCTCCACATAGTCAGCGGACACGCCGCTGGCGTTCATCAGGTACATCCTGACTGCATAGTCACCGGCGGAGGCGTAGGTCTTCTGGAGCCCGTCGCGGGTGGAATAGATGCTCCACTCGCCGTTCTTGTCCTGGAACTGCCAGACGGGGATCACGGCCTTCGTGCCCGCGGGGATGCTGAAGGTCACAAGGTTGGTCTCCTGGTCCACGTAGATGACCGGCTCCACGGTACTGGCCTTGGCGATGCCGTACTCGGTGGGATGCTCGATCTTCTCCGGGGCGCAGGCAGCGAACGTTGCGAGCGTGAGGACCGCGAGACAGAGATGCTTGGATATGTTTTTCATGACTGTTTCTGATTAAGGATTAATAGCCTTCGTTCTGCTTCAGCGGGAACTCGGTTCCTGCGGTGGCGTCGATTTCTCCCTGGGGGATGGGAAGGTACTTGGCGGTGGGTTTCCAGCCTGCGAGCTTGCCGCGGTCGCCTCCGGTGGTGAAGCCAGGGTCGTCACCGGCGACCAGCACCTTGGCGGCGTCGCCCCAGCGGATGAGGTCCCAGTAGCGCTTGCCCTCTCCGACGAACTCGAGGCGGCGCTCCTGCTTGACGTTGTCAAGCGTGGGCGCCACATGGTCGGTGAGGCCCGCGCGGCTGTGCACGAGGTTCAGCCATCCTTCAGCGTCGCCGCTGCCGTATCCGGCGATGGCGAGCTCGGCTGCGTTGAGCAGGCACTCCGCATAGCGGTAGATGCGGATGTTCTTGTCGTAGTTGAGGTCTCCGTCGGCGATCTGTCCGGCGTTGGAGGTCTGTCCGACATATTTCTCGAGGAAGAATCCGGTATCCTGGTAGCGGAGGTTGTAGCTGCCCACCGCTGCGGCGTTCCAGCAGGTGGCGTCCCTGCGGGCGTCGCCCTCTTCATACATCGCGTAGGTGGTGGAGGCTACGGTGCAGAAACCCCAGCCGTTGTCATGGGGTGCGGAGGAAGGGGTGCCGTCCGACCAGCCCGAAGGGCCGAGGAGGCGCGGCAGCACGGTACCGCCGGCGTAGATGGGGTTGCCCCAGCTGCGGGCGGAGTTCTCCGAGCGGTAACTGATCTCGTAGATGGACTCGTCGCACCACTCGCCCTCGGCGGAGAAGATGGCGGCGAAGTCGGGGTTGAGGCTGTAGCTGCGCGAGTCGATGATCTCCTTCATGTAGTTGAAGGCGGTCGACAGGCGGGAGTTGTCCTTCTGGTACATGGCGAGTTCGGCGTAGAGCATGTAGGCGAAGGCCTTGGTCATGTAGCCGTACTCGGAAGCGGGACGCTTCATCGGAAGGGCGTTGAGGGCGATGACTCCTTCAAGGTCCTTCATCATGGCCTCATATACGTCGTCGGCCTTGAACTGCTCGCTGACGAACGGGGCCTCGAGGTTCTCCTCATAATAGGGGACGTTGCCCCAGAACTTCCAGAGCCAGCTGTAGTAGTAAACCCTCAGCAGGCGTGCCTGGGCCTCATAGGAAACGGCGGTGGAGCGGTCGAGATCCTCGACCCAGCCGATGTACTTGAGGACGTCGTTGCAGCGCTTCACGCCGGAGTATGCATCGGTCCAAAGACCGGTCATGCAGTCGTTCGGGGTGGAGGAATATTCGGCCATGAGATGCCAGTAGTGGTTGTCGTTGCGGTCCGAGCCGCCCGGCCATATCTGGTCGGCCATGATGTCGCTCATGATGGGGAGCGGATTGTATGCGCCCATCGCCCAGTCGGTCCACTCGAGCGGGTCGTATGCCGCCACGAGGGCCTCGGTGAGGTGCTCCTTGGTGGTGAAGTAATCCTCGATCGGCTCCGCCGTCGGGTTCTCCACGGTGAGGAATCTGTTGCCGCAGCCGGAAAGAAGCGCCATGGCCAGGATGGCTGCAGGTATTATGCTGTAATGTTTCATGTTTCGTTCCTCCTTCTTTTAGAATGCCAGGTTGAGACCAACCGAAAATGTGCGTGCCTGAGGATATACGCCGTAATCGATGCCGAGCGAGGTGCCGCCGGAGGCGATTTCAGGGTCGTAACCGTGGTAGGTGGTGAAAGTGAGCAGGTTCTCGGCCGCGGTGAACACCCTCAGCGAGGAGATGAACACGGTGCGGGTGAGGGAAGCGGGGAAGGTGTACCCGATCTGGATGTTCTTGAGGCGGGCATAGGAGCCGTCATAGACCATGAGGTCGGAGGATACCCAGTTGACGCTGTCACCGATGACGAAGCGCGGGAGGCGGGTGGAAGTGCCTTCTCCGGTCCAGCGTCCGAGCATGTACGCAGGGAGGTTGGTGTAGGAGATGTCGGCGCGGCGGGTGGCATCATAGATGTCGTTGCCGATGGTGCCCTGCCATAGCATCGAGAAGTCGAAACCCTTCCATGAACCGAAGAAATTCAGACCCCAGGTCCAGTCGGGGGTGCCCTTGCCGAGGTATGTGCGGTCGGCGTCGGAGATGACGCCGTCCTCGTTCACGTCCACGAAGCGGACGTCACCGGGCAGTGCGTTGGGCTGCAAGAGGGCGCCTTCATCATTTGTATAGTTGCTTATCTCCTCCAGGTTCTGGAACACTCCGTCGGTCTTGTAGCCGTAGAAGTAGGGGAAAGGCATGCCGTTCTCGGCGCGAGAGATGGTGCCGGTGCCCTGGAAGGAATCGAGGTTCGCCCATCCGGACTCGTTACCGTACTCGATGAGCTCGTTGTGCAGGTAGGAGAGGTTGCCTCCGACGCGGAAGTTGAAGTCCTTCCTGCTGTACTTGTATGCGGCTTCGAACTCGATACCGCTGTTCTCCATGATACCGACGTTGCCGACAGGCTTGGACTCACCCACGTACGAAGGGATGTTCATGATCATCAGCATGCCGTCGGTGACTTTCTTGAACCAGTCCATTGTGAAGGTCAGGGAGTTGCGGAAGAGTCCGAGGTCGATGCCGAAGTTTGTCTGTATGGATTCCTCCCAGCGCAGGCTCTGGTTTGCGAGGCCGCTGGCCTTCACGCCCTGCACGGTCTCCTCGCCTTCGCCGAAGATGTAGTTGTTGCCGCCGCTGGTGAGGACGGTGTAGCCGAAGTTTCCGATGTTCTCGTTACCGTTCTTTCCCCACGAGAACCTGGCCTTGGCCATGGTGACCCATGAAGGAAGGCTTGCCCAGGGCTCCCTGTGGATGTTCCATCCGAAGGAGAACGAAGGGAAGGTCGCCCAGTGGTTGTTGGCGCCGAAGCGGGAAGAACCGTCGCGGCGGACCGTAAGCTCGGCCATGTAGCGCTCGGCATAGTTGTAACTGGCGCGGAAGAAGAACGAGGCGAGTTTGGCTTTGGCATTGGGGGCGCCCCAGCCGTTGCGTTCACCGTTTTCCTGAAGACCGTCCGTGTAGCTGATGTACGGCTTCTCGTAGCTCTTGAGGTGCTGTGCGCTGGCTCCGAGGTAATCGCTGCTGCTTTCCTTGGCCGACTGGCCGAGGAGGATGGCGAACGAGTGGTCTTCGAAGCTGTTTTCGTAAGTCAGGATGTTCTCGACCTGCCAGACGAGGCCCTTGCTGCTCTCGCTGGAGGCGGAGGAGAAGGTCGCCTTGTTGTTGGAACCGAGGTAAAAGAGGGGAGTATAGCTGTCATAACCCCAGAAGGACAGGTCGGCGCCGTAGCTCGAGCGGAAGCGGAGTCCGTCGACGATCTGCAGTTCGCCGTTGAAACCGGCCACGAACTTGTGGCTCCAGTTCTGGGCGCCGGGCAGAGAGAGGCTGGCCAAGGGGTTGACCATTTCGTTGTAAGCGTTGCCCGGGATCATGTACATGCCGCCGTTCTTGGAGTAGACGGGAGTGTAGCCGTCGGTGCCGGCGTACTTCTCCATCTGCCCCTGCGGGTCGGGCTCGTAAACGGTCAGGATGGGAGAGAGTGCAAGGGCTGAACCCAGCGGGGAGCCGTATGCGGAATTGGTGCTTACGCCGGTGGACTTGACCTTGGCGTAGCTGAGGTTGCTGGTAAGCGTGGCCCTGTTGAGGAAGTCGCGCTCCCCGCTCTTGTCGAAGAGAACGTAGCTGGTGTTGGAACGGAGGGTGAGACGGTCGTAGTTTGAACGGCCGTAGTTGCCGCCGACGATACCTTCCTGGGAGTTGTATCCGAGGGAGAGGTAGTAGTTGACGTTTTCGGAAGCTCCGCTGACGCTCAGCTCATGCTGCGACTGGGGGGCGTTGTAATTGAACACCTTGCCCTGCCAGTCGGTTCCTTCGCCGTAGCTCCAGGGGTCGTTGTAGACAGGGGCCGCTCCGCTGTTGAGGAAACCTTCGTTGATCATCATCGCGTACTCGGAGGCGTTCAGGACCTCGCGCTCGCGCCAGGGGCTGGACGATCCGTGCGTAAAGTTATATGTCACGCGAGCGGCGCCTTCAGAACCTTTCTTCGTGGTGACGAGGATGACGCCGTTGGCGGCACGGGCTCCGTAAACGGCTCCCGAGGCCGCGTCCTTCAGGACTTCGATGCTCTCTATGTCGGAAGGATTGAGGAAGTCGATCCCGCCCTCGATGGGCATTCCGTCCACGATGTAGAGCGGGTCGGAATTATTGATGGTGCCGGTTCCGCGAACGCGGATACGGGACGATTCGCCCGGCTGTCCGGAATTGGCCGTGACGTTGACGCCCGCGGCGAGGCCCTTCAGGGCTGCGTCGACGCGGACGGGAGCCGCCTTGGCCAGGTCGTCCGACGAGACCTTGGCGATGGAGGCGGTCACGACGCTCTTCTTCTGGATGCCGTAGCCGATGACCACCACGTCGTCGAGCAGGACGGCGTCCTCCTCGAGCACGACGTCGATCAGCGAACGGCCGGCGCGGTAGACGGTCTGGGTCTGATATCCGATGGAGGATACGGTGAGCGTGGCGTTGGGTGCAAGGTCGCCGCCGAGGACGAATACGCCGTCGATGTCAGTCGTGGTACCGATTGTGGTGCCCTCGACCATGACCGCGGCGCCGATGACCGGCTCTCCGTAAGTGTCCTTGACCGTACCCCTCAGGCTTTGGGCGGAAGCTGCCGCTCCGCTCAGGCACAAGATCGCGGTGATAAGCGCGATTTTTTGGATAAGGTGTTGCATGGTTGTGTAGATTAATATGTTTTGTTCGTTGGTTTCCTTTGTCATTGCTGACGATCCGGGATTGCAAATATACGTAAAATCCGTATATTTGTGTTATCTGAACCAATGACAGGCATGAAAGAATACGGACACTATGATGACGCTGCGCGCGAGTACGTCATCACCGATCCGGCCACTCCCTGGCCCTGGATCAACTATCTCGGCAACGAGGACTTTTTCTCACTGATTTCCAATACCGCCGGAGGCTATTCGTTCTACAGGGACGCCAAGTTCCGCAGGATCACCCGCTACCGCTACAACGGCGTCCCGATGGACGCCGGCGGAAGGTATTTCTATATCAAGGACGGAGACACCGTATGGTCTCCCGGCTGGAAGCCGTGCAAGACACCCCTTGACTCGTACGAGTGCCGTCACGGCATGAGCTATACGCGCATCACGGGCGCGAAGGACGGGGTGGAGGCCTCGGTGCTTTTCTTCGTGCCCCTCAAGGCTCACTGCGAGGTCCAGAAACTTACCCTGACAAATACCTCTGATGCCCCCAAGTCTCTGAAACTCTTTTCCTTCGTGGAGTGGTGCCTGTGGAACGCCGCCACCGATATGGAGAATTTCCAGCGCAATTTCTCCACCGGAGAAGTGGAGATTGAGGGCTCGACAATCTACCATAAGACCGAGTACAAAGAGCGCCGCGACCATTACGCCTTCTACACCGTGAACGCCCCGGTGGAGGGATTCGATACCGACAGGGAGAGCTTCATCGGGCTTTACAACGGCTTTGAGGCGCCGCAGCGCGTGCTGGCCGGCTCCGCCTCCGACAGCGTCGCGCTCGGCTGGAGCCCCGTCGCTTCGCACTGCATCGCAGTGACGCTCGCTCCGGGCGAGTCCCGCGACTTCGTCTTCCAGCTCGGCTACATCGAGAATCCTCAGGAGGAGAAGTTCGACGAGGAGGCCACCGCGGCCGCCCTGGCAGCAGGGAAGAAGCTGGTGAGTCCGATCATCAACAAGAAACCCGCCCATGCTCTCATCTCCCGTTATGACACCCCTGAAAAGGTCGATGCGGCATTCGAGGAGCTCAGGAGTTACTGGGACGACCTACTGTCCATCTTCAGCGTCAGCTCGGAGGAGAAGGGCCTGGAGCGCATGGTCAATGTCTGGAACCAGTACCAGTGCATGGTGACCTTCAACATGTCCCGCAGCGCGTCGTTCTTCGAGAGCGGCATCGGTCGCGGCATGGGCTTCCGCGACTCTAACCAGGACCTGGTGGGCTTCGTCCATCAGATCCCGGAGCGCGCCCGCGAGCGCATCATCGACATCGCCTCGACTCAGTTCCCGGACGGAGGCTGCTACCACCAGTACCAGCCGCTCAGCAAGCGTGGCAACAACGATATCGGCGGCGGCTTCAACGACGACCCCATGTGGCTGATATTCGGCACGATAGCATACATCAAGGAGACCGGTGACCTCTCCATCCTGGACGAACCTGTACTCTTCGACAACGAGCCCGGCTCGGAGGTTTCCCTGATGGAGCACCTGCGCATCTCCTTCGACCATGTGGTTAACAACCTCGGTCCCCACGGCCTGCCGCTGATCGGCCGCGCCGACTGGAACGACTGCCTCAACCTCAACTGCTTCAGCTGGGACCCGAACGACTCCTTCCAGACCACGGAGAACAAGACCGAGGGCTCGAAGGCCGAGTCCCTGATGATCGCCGGCCTCTTCGTGGTCTGTGGCCGCGACTACGTCGCCCTCTGCCGCCACCTGGCAAACCATTCCGGAGAATCCGGAGAGGCTAGGGGTCCGAAGGACGTTTTACGGACCCCTAGCCTCTCCGGTCCGGAAGGGTTCGTGAAGGAGGCGGAGCGGGCGCAGGGGCACGTGGATGCCATGTGCGAGGCGATAAAGGCCCACGGCTGGGACGGTGAATGGTTCCTGAGGGCCTACGATTATTACGGCCGTCCGGTCGGCTCGCACCTGAACGATGAAGGAAAGATTTTCATCGAGTCTCAGGGCTGGTGCACCATGGCCGGCATCGGAAGCGATGAGGGTATGGTGGACAAGGCGCTCGACTCAGTCAAGAAGTACCTCGACTGTGAGCACGGCATCGTCCTGAACAATCCCGCCTTCACCCGCTACAAGGTCGAGTACGGCGAAATCTCCTCATATCCTGCAGGTTACAAGGAGAATGCCGGCGTCTTCTGCCACAACAATCCCTGGATCATCATAGGAGAGGCGCTGGCCGGCAGGGGAGACGACGCGTGGGAGCACTACCGCAAGATCTGCCCGGCGTACACCAAGGACCAGACGCTCCACAAGGTCGAACCTTACGTCTATTCGCAGATGGTCGCGGGCAAGGACGCCGCGAAGCCCGGCGAGGGCAAGAACAGCTGGCTCACCGGCACTGCGGCCTGGAACTGGTACTGCGTCACCCAGTTCATCCTCGGCATCCAGCCGGACTACGACGGCCTGGTGGTCGACCCGTGCATCCCTTCGTCATGGAAGGGCTTCACCGTCAGGAGGAAGTTCCGCGACGCGGAGTATGTCATCCGCGTCACCAATCCCGATGGAAAGAATAAAGGAATCCCGGTCCGTATTCCATACGAACCGGGCGTCCATGAGATCGAGGTGAAGCTCTAAGGCTACTCCGTCTTTTTCTTCGCAGCTTTCTTCGCGGCTTTCTTCGCCGCCTTGGCGGCCTTGGCGGCCTCGGCCTGAGCAGCCGCCTGCCTGGCGGCGGTCTTCGTCGTGATGATTATCACGCCGTTGGCGCCCTGCATGCCGTAGATGGCTGAAGTGCCGTCCTTGATGATGTCTATCTCGTCCACGTCGTCGGGATTGATCGAGGCGATGTTGTCCGTCTGGATGCCGTCAACTATGAACAAGGGCTGGGTCATGCCGGAATTGGTGCCTACTCCGCGGATGACGATGCTGGGCATCTGGCCGGCGCTGGCCTGGCCGACGGTGACCCCCGGAACCCTTCCGCGGATCATCTCGAAAATGTCGTTGTACTTGGTCTGGGCGCCGGCCTGGCTGCAGAAGAGCGCTGCAGCCAGCGACGCCACGAGAATGCTGATCAGAGTCTTTTTCATCGTTTCACTATGTTTTCAAATGCCTGGCCGAAGATGAGGTAGCTGGTGTTGCCGGCTATGGTACCCTCATTCTGTCCCCAGAGGAACGGCCAGTCGTCGTAGTTTTCGAAATGGTCCGGGTGCCTGAACAGCACACCGGGGGCCACGTTGCCCGGGATGAAGGAGAAGTCAGCGCGGTTGTTGCCGTAGAAGACCGCCTTCGGACGGGCGGCGCCGACCGCGGCCACGAGCGAGTAGTTGTGGTACGGGTGGCAGCCGAAGAGGTAGTTGGTGGCCTTGTACGCGTATGACTTGTCGATTATCTCAGGGAAATAGTAGGCCGCGAAGCTCGCAGTGGTGCCGAAGCTGACCACGGAGCCGCTTCCAGCCCAGTTGCCGAGGCCGATGGGCACGCCGTAAGGGTTGTCCTCCTCGAAGCTGTCGAGGTACTCCTTATACTTCTCCACATACGGGACCAGCTTGGCCTTGTAATCGTCTCCAAGGTAGGGGATGGCGTCCATGGCGGTGCTGATGGTGTTGTTGGCGTTGCGGTCGAGCGAGGTCCAGATCTGGGACTCGAACTTGTCCAGGTACTCCTTGTCGCCGGTGGCGACATAGAGCATGAGGTTGGTACCCAGGTCGTTGCCCATCATGCGGCCGAAGTTGCCGCCGCCGTTGGGAGCCTGGGCGGCCCTGGCGGCCATGAGCTCGTTGGCTTCCTTCTGCAGGCGCTTGGAGGCGGCGAGGGCGCGGGCGGCGAGGGCGTCGTCATAGCCCTCGAGGGCGTGGCTGGCGGCCGCGAACATGGTCGCCGCGCGTATGTCGAGTCCGGGATTGCGGGTGGTGAAGGCCCACATGTCGTCGGGGGTGCCGCTGGACTTGCCGTCGGCCGATTTCTGGTAAGGCTTTAGCCTCGGGTCGTAGTGGAGGCCGTCGGTAATGGCCGCGGCGTCGCCGAGGTGATGGTAGTTGTCAAGGACGGAGTTGGAGAGGGTCTGGGACATGTGCCCGATGTTCTCGGCCTGGGCCACGAGGTTCAGGGTGCCGTGCTTGATGAACTGGAGGACGTCGGGAACGCCGTCAGGACGGTGAAGGTCCACATAGCGCTGGTCCTCGTCCACGAAGGTCTCGTCGCGCATGGGCTTGAAGACCTCCCAGAGGGTCACGAGGTTCTGCACCACGCTGATGTTGGATCCGGTCTCGATGTCGAAGTCGCCCGCGTCGAAGAAGCCGCCGACATTCAGGCCGGGAATCAGCTCGAGGGCCTTGTACTTGGTGTCGATGGCACCCTGGCTGTGCAGGTCGAAGTGGTCGGTATTGGCGGGGGCCTGGAGGTAGCCTTCCTTGAAAGGCTCGCCGTGCCAGATGCGGTAACCCTCGTTGACCGTCATGTGGTTCATGTGGATGGGGATCCAGACGTCGCTGGTGGCGTCGGTTATCTTGTCATAGACGCTGTCGTCGATGAGGAAATTGCCGGTGGCGACATCGCCGTACTTGATGAAGTAGATGCCGGGATCCTTGACTTCGCTGAAGTCAAACTTGACATAGTTGTACTTGTAATAAGGGCCCCACTCGGTGACCTTTCCGGTGAAAACCTGCTTCTCGCTGCCGTCCTCGGCTATGCGCCAGAGGGAGGCAGTAGTTTTGGGCTTGTCAAGCTTGTCAAGTTCTATGACAGCAACCTTGGGCTGCTCCGGCTGGTATCCGACCTGGGAATAGCCCACGTTGGGCTCGCGGATCCAGCCTTTGACTGCGTTGGGCTCGACGGTCCAGGAGACGACCTTGCCGGTCTTTCCGGCCGGGAGGACTGTGCGGAGCACGAACCAGCCGTTCTGGGCGAGGACGCGTCCGTCATAGAGGCTGAAGCCGCTGTCGCTGGTGACCTTGATCATCCTTTCGGGCTCGTCCGGAGCCATGATGATGGTGCTGCCGGTCTCCATCGGGAGCGCGTCGATGAACTCGCCGGTGCCCCTGTCGTCATAGGTCCTGTATCCCTTGAACTGCTTGACCTTCTCGGAGTTGGGACGGGCGACGGTCTCGCTGGCAGTGTAGCGCGGGAAGCGGTTCAGGCGGCCGTCCATGAGATATGTCTTGCCCCAGTACTGCGAGGGGAGGAACTCAAGGTTGAGTCCCGCGTCGCCCTCGAGCTCCTTGGGGACGGGTTTGTCGAGATAAACCGCGATCTCCACGGCGGGTCCCTTGCCGGTGACTACTATCCTGGAGTCGAAGTCGTAGTCCTCGTAGCGGAGGGCCACTTCGACGGAGTTATCCTCCACGTTGACCTCCCTGGATACGGTCGTAGGGACGAGGTCCCACTGCTCGGGAGTGTTGACGAGCCTGACGGCTCCGCCCTGCACGGTGCGGACGCCGTGGTGTATGATTTCGATGCCGGAGTTCTTCTCGTCGTTGAATCCGCCGGAGAAGGTGTTGTTGTACACGAGGACGTTGACGCCCTGCCTCTCGAAATACTCGAGGTCGTTAAGTTTAAGGTCGGGCGAGCCTCCCGTACGGCATCCTGCCAGTAGGATGGCCGCAAGGGTAAGGACCGAAAGGACAGTTTTTTTCATAAAGGGTAATGGGTTAAGTATAATATCCGTTGTAAATATAACTAAAATCGGCGGCAATCCAAACCTGGAGTACCTTAACGAAAGAATATGGTTGATATTTGATAATTTACAGGAGGAAGAACAACGCCACGCCGGCGACGGTGACCAGTGTGCCGAGGACCTGCTTGGCCGTGATGCGCTGCTTGTTGATGATGGCGTAGGGTACTATGATGAGCACGGGGGTCAGGGCCATCAGCGTGGAGGCTATGCCGGCCTTGGCGTACTGGACGGCCATCAGGGAGAGGGAGACGCCCAGGAAGGGGCCGAAGAAGGTGGTCAGCACCGCGAAGGTCATGCCCTTGCGGTCGTGCAGGGCCTCGCGCACGCGGCCCATTGACTTCCGGGCCCAGAGGATGGCGGCGAAGCCGGCCAGCCCGAAGACGGCCCGGATGAAGGTGCCGGCGAAGGGAATGGCCTTCGCGACGGCGGCCGGCGCGTCGGCGGGGACCGCGGCAGCGTACGCCTCCAGGCCTATCTTGCTCAGTACCAGGCCGAGTCCCTGTCCGACGCCGGCGCCTATGCCGAACAGGACGCCTTTAAGGGGCAGTTGTAGGGTGACCTTGTGAGAGTCGCCCTGCCTGGCGAGGATGGAGATGGCTATACCGGTCAAAGTCACCGCCATGGCCAGCCAAGAGCGCCATGACATGCTCTCGCCGAGCATCAGCCAGCCGGCTATGCCGGCGACTGGCGGGGCGAGGGTCATGAACAGCTGGCCGTAGCGCGAGCCGAAGACCACATAGGAGTTGAACAGGCAATAGTCGCCGAAAACGTATCCCACGATCCCTGACAAAGCCAGCCAGAACCATGCCTTGCCGTCCGCGTGGAGCGGATATGGCGCCCCGGTGAATATCCAGAGGAGGGCGGCGAGGAATACGAGCGACATCGCCATCCTGAGCAGGTTCAGGGGCACGGCCCCGATCCTGTGGCTGGCGATGTCGGCAAACAGCGCTGTCGCCGTCCATGAAAAGGCGACGATCAGCGCTATTATCTCTCCGAAGTATTGCATAGTTCAGTTCTCCAGGTGGATTTATTCTTTCTCGAACACGAAGACGTTGAAACTCATGGCCGGGACGACGGCTCCGACCGTCTGCCCTTCGCCGCTGAAAGCCTCTTCGACGGGTTTAAAGGCCTCGGGTTCGTCAAGGGTGTTGTCCTCATATAGCCTGTCGCTGGTGAAGACGATCCGCTTCAAGGCCTTCACGCCGGGGTCCTTCTTCTTGAGGCCGGTGAAGTTGAAGCTCAGTGACTGCGCTGATTCAGAGGTGTTTGCGACTTTCACGTAGATGCAGCCGCCATCCTTTACCGCGCTGGCGAACAGGCCGTTCTGGCCTTCAGCGCCCGTAACCGGAACGCCGCCCATTGTCAATTTGAGGACGTTCTCGCCCTTGTACAGGCCGTAGAGCTGCTGGACGTACCAGCTGGCGGTGCGCATGGAGCGGAGGTTGTCGTACCAGATGAGGTCGGGGCGCCACTGCCAGCCCTCGACGTGGGCGAATAGGGGGGCGTAGGTGGCCATGTGGACGATGTCGGCGTTGCGCTCGATGCCCGTCATGAGGGCGGCCTCGAGCAATGACGCGTGGAAGTGGTTGTACTTCCTTCCCGTGCCGTGGCAGGCGAACTCTCCCGCGAAGACCTTGGGTCCTTTGCGGTCGTAACTGTCATATCGTGCGCCCTGGGAGAGGAACCATTCCTCCGGACGGTAATAGTGCTCGTCCACGAGGTCCGCGCCGAGGCGCTTCATCTCGGGCCAGAGATAGTCGAAGTCCTCGCCCTCGGGATATGGTCCGGCGGAGCCCACGAGCTTGATCTCCGGATGCTCCCTTTTCAGGGCCTCCACGAAGGGTGCGAGGTGCTCGGGGAAGGTTTTTCCCCACTGCTCGTTGCCTATTCCCATGAATTTGAGGTTGAAGGGCTCGGGATGCCCCATTTCCGCACGGAGGGCGCCCCACTTGGTGTCGATGTTGCCGTTGGCGAACTCGATGAGGTCCAGCGCGTCCTGGATGTAGGGCTGCAGCTCATCGACCGGCACGTGGGCGGATGGGTCGTCGTTCTGGAACTGGCAGGCGAGGCCGCAGCTGAGGATGGGAAGAGGCTCTGAACCAATCATTTCGCTAAGCAGGAAGAACTCGTAGAACCCCAGGCCGTAGCTCTGGAAATAGTCCGGGAAGAAGCGGTAAGGGAAGGTATACTCCCAGCGGTTCTCGTTGAGGGGCCGGTTCTCGACCGGACCGACGCTGTTCTTCCAGTTGTAGCGGGTGTCGAGGTCGGTACCCTCGACTATGCATCCGCCGGGGAAGCGGAAGATGCCGGGATGCAGGTCCGCCAGGGCTTGCGCGAGGTCCCGGCGGTAGATGCCCGCGATGGCGTCGCCGGGCATCAGCGAAACGTGCTCCAGGTCGACGGTGGAGCGTTTCCCATCCAGAAAGATGCGCAGCGTCGCCTTAGGGTCGGTGACTCCGGGCTTGAGGACGGCGGTGTATTTCTTCCATTCCCTGCCGGAAATGCTCACTTGCTCCTGCGCAAAGAACTGGTTCTCACCGTTTGACGAGGTGTTGACCAGTTCCACGCGTATGCTGCCCTCGCCCCCTTCGGGGACGCGGGCCCACACGCTGAAATTGTAATCCTTGCCGGCTTCGACGCCTATTCCGAAGAAGCCTTCATTGTCCAGGCCGGTCTGCTTGGCGCCGTGCCCGGGATCCATGAGCCTGGCGTAGTGCGGGCAGCGGTCGAAGGGACCGTCCTCGCGTATCTCGACCCTGCCGAAAGCCTTCCAGCCCTGCAGTGCGTACGGGAACTCGAAGGAGCGGTTCTTGACCAGCTCGGCGTACAGTCCGCCGTCGGCGGCGAAGTTTATGTCTTCGAAGAAAATGCCGTACATGGTCGGCTGGATGGGCGCACCGACCTTCTTCAGCTCGATGTCGAAACTGGCCTGGGCATGCAAGGCAATGGCCGCACAGAGGGCCGTGAGGGCAAGGATGGTCTTCTTCATGACAGGATTAAATCTCCTTGGGGTGGATCTTGCGATAAAGCTTGAGGGTGCTCAGCAGGCTGTTGAAATTGCTTTTGGTGATGTGCGTGGCGCGGACGGGACCGTCGCCCGGCAGGCTGAACTCGAGGACCTTGGCGGCGAGGAACCTCCTGGCAGTGACTGCAACCTTGGTGGAGGTGCCGTCGGGATAGGCGACCGCGAAGCAGCCGTCAAGCTCCGAGCTTCCGAGGCGGGGCAGCTTGTAGAGGTCCTGGATATCCTTCATCTTCTCTATGGCCTCGTCCAGGGTGTTGCCGAGCGGGATGAACAGCTCGTAGAAAGGATCGAACTGGACCTGCACGATGTCGGTTCCGATGCCGAGGTTACCCAGCGAGAGATAGTACACGCGGGGCGTCTCGTCGTCCATGTAGAACACTTCGATACTGGTATTGTTCTCTTCGGACTCGAATTCCGCTATCTCCACCCTCTGGCGGAGGATGGAATCCTGTGCGGATGCGCCAACGGCGATGGCCGCCAGTGCAAGTATGACAAACAAACGTTTCATTGTACGGTGTGATTGTATTATATCGCACAAATATAAAAAATCATCCCGAAATGCAGAAAAATATGGGGTTTACCGAATAAAACAAATGCTCGGAATCGTCATTTGACCGTGGATCATAATCGCATGGAACGTAAACCTCATGATGGAGCAGTATAATGTCGGTTAGTGTTCCATGTGAGGCTATTTTGCCGGGCATGGAACGATTGGGCCCTCATGAGTGACGTGTGGAGCTTGTCATTGTGCAATGTGCTTTTCATCAAGCATATAAAAACATCCATTTGTTCAGAAAAACATGAATCTGTCAGCCGCTTAGTTGGAATATCATTATCTTTCTGCCAAACACTAAGTCCAATGTGTATCAAATTATGAAACTGACGCATGAAAAACTAATCAGGATGGAGAATGACCTGGGTTTAAACATTCCTTTTCAAAAAGGATTCGATCCCCCTGTCCGGAATTGTTGGCATTTCTCAACGGACGGCAACTCAGTCGATGTCATCTTCTATGACGAGGTTGATTTCATCGAGGGGATGAACCGCATCTATATCGTCCTTCAGACATACGATGTGGTCATTCTGGCTTTCGTGCTGATGGACAACCACGTCCATTTCATCTTGTATGGCACGTTCGAGGAATGCAACAGGTTCATGCACGAGTATGTCAGGAGACTCTCGTGGCATATCTCGCGCCGCCACGGTGACAGGAGCAAGATGGCTCCTGTCAATATTTCCCATCAGGCAGTCGAGGATGTCAATTATCTGAAGACGGTCATCTGCTATGTCCTGAAAAATCCACCTGTGGCTGGGATCAGCTTCAATGCATTTGACTACCCATGGTCCAGTGGCGCTCTGTACTTCAGGAAGAAAGGGTTATGGACGTCTCCGTCTTGGGTCGGCGATGACGCTTTATCTTCACGTGTCCTTACAGGCCGGGAGAGAAAGAAGGTTATCAAGACAGCTGTCACCGAAGGGTTATCAGTGAGGATGATAGGTCCGCTGATCTTCCCGGGAGAGTATGTCGCCTACGAAACGGTTGAGAAACTCTATCGGACGAACAAGGGTTTCCATTATTTCTTCTGCCGTTCCAGGGAGGAGACTGTTGATGCGCGGGGAGGGATGATTTCGCATCTGTCCCTGCCCATGCAGGAGATGCGTCAGCACAAGAACGAGGTCTGCTCCAGGTTGTTCGGAACGACCAATACACGTTTGTTGACGACCGCACAGCGCCTAAAGCTGGCTAGGGCGCTGAAGGCTCGTTTCAACAGCTCCACCAAGCAGATAGCCAGGCTCTGCGGCCTGGTCTATGATGAAGTGAAAGACATCCTGTGATTGTGAAATCCTTCCCTAGACAGTCCTCTTTTTTACCTGATGCAATTCGCATGGAACAGCCAGATTCCTCTTGCGGTAGTATAGCGGTGCTTGACGTTCCATGTGTGGCCATATTGCCTGGCATGGAACGGCCAGTTTTTTTAGAAAATAGTTTAGACGGTGTCTTGGTGCCGTGCGATATTCATCAAGCCTGGCAGGCTATGGATTAAGTACAGGGCGTTGGTAATGATTGGCGCTGATTGTGACCGGCCGGATGTAGATGGGGTGGCCAAGTGCAAGGTAAAACGCGTTTGCAAATAAGATGGCGTTAGTGTATATTTGCGACAAACGAAAGATACTATGGCTTCATTCAAGGAAATCTATCTGGCGGGAGGGTGCTTCTGGGGCACCGAGCATTATTTCAAGCAGGTACGCGGTGTCGTGGAGACTGAGACCGGCTTCGCCAACGGCAGCTTCTCCAATCCTTCATACAAGCAGGTCAAGGCCGGCGATACGGGCTTTGCCGAGACCGTCCGTATCAAATACGACCCTGAGATCGTGAGCCTGGAACTGCTTCTGGACCTGTACTTCAAGTCCATTGACCCCCTCAGCCTGAACAGGCAGGGTGAAGACGAAGGTACGCAATACCGTACCGGCATTTATTATACCGACGCTTCGGACCTTCCGGTCATCGACAAGATTTACGGCGCTGCGGAGGCCGTCGCGGGACAGCCCCTTGCCGTCGAGAAGCTTCCGCTGCAGAATTTCTACCCCGCCGAGGAGTACCATCAGGATTACCTCGACAAGAATCCTTCCGGCTACTGCCACCTCCCCGCGGCCCTCTTCGAATTCGCCCGCAAAGCCAACGTTTAGCCCCCTTACCGGCCTTAGGCCCGCATCCTTCTACCGCAGGTCGAAGGATAACACGCTATGGGGGAGTGGGGGTCAGTTGTGGAGGGCGTTGAGGAGGATGACTACGCCGCTGAAGGCGATATAGGCGTAGACGACGTAGTTGAAGGCCTTGTGGGGTATGCGCTTGAACGCCTTGGCGCCGAGGAAGGCGCCGGCAGCGACTCCGGCGATGCCCCAAAGGACCCCGACGCCCACGTCCCGTGTAAGGAAGCCGTTGGCGCCGCGCACTATGGTCATCCCGAGGTTTCCTATGAGTAGGAAGGCGGAAATCATGGCGAGGTAATGCTCCTTGTCCTTCTCCGAAGAAAGGAAATACAGTACCGCCGGAGGCCCCTGCATGGCGAAGAATCCGCCCATCAGGCCGCTGAGTATGCCTGAGCCGATCTGGGACCCGACTGTGGGACGGATGTGGATCCTTCCGCTCAGCAGTATGAAATACAGGCTCGTAAGGATGAGTACGATGCCCAGGACCACCATGATGGCTTTGTCGTCGATGCCCGGGAGCATGAAAATGGCTGCAGTTGAGACCGCCATGAAAACCAGAAGGACCGGCAGAAGGCGTTTCCAGGTGATGTACTTGCGCATTTGTATCGTCACTACGGTGGAGGTGAACATCGCCAGAATGCCCGAAAGCGTGGTGGCTTCCCCGTATGACGGCATCAGCAGCGGCAGCATCGTCATGACGAGTATGCCGAAGCCGAAGCCTATCGTCCGTTGGACGAAGGCGGCGCAGAGCGCGAGGACGAGTATGAGTATGCCGTCAGCCATTTCGCGGGTCAGGTATTGCGTGTAAGGACCATCCTGCGGTCGATGCAGGAGGGCAGTTCGGATTCGTAGTGCGAGACCATCACGAGGGTCTTGTGCGGGCGCTGCACGAAGGCGTCGATGATGTCCTTGACGCGGGCGCAGTGGCGCAGGTCGAGGCCGTGCATGGGCTCGTCAAGGATCAGGAGCTCCGGATCCTTGACGAATGCGCGGGCGAGCAGGCAGAGCCGCTGCTCGCCGCTGGACAGCCTCAGGTACGGCCTGTCCGCGAGGTCCTCTATTCCGAATACCCGCATCCAAAGACGGCAGGTATCCAGCTGGAAATCAGTAGGATGCATGAACATTCCGACGGTGTCGAACAGGCCGCTGGCCACTATGTCCAGGGCGGCTATGTTCTTCTGGTAGGCCCTGTGCATCTCGGGACTGACATATCCTATGTGCTTCTTGATATCCCAGATGCTTTCGCCTGAGCCGCGGCGGTGGCCGAAAAGGGATATGTCGCAGGCGTAGCTCTGGGGATTGTCCGCGCAGACGAGCGACAGGAGGGTGGACTTGCCGGAGCCGTTCTCGCCGGTCAGGGCCCAGCGCTCGCCTTCATGGACGGTCCAGTCGAAGTCCCGCAGTATGGTGCGGTCGCCGTAGCGGATGGTGACTCCGGTGCAGCGGATGATTTCCGGGGATGCCCCGGCGGGATAGAAGGGCTCGGCGGAAAGGTCCTTGGGCGGGAGATGGCGGATAAGGCCGGCGGGACAGATTCCTTCGCTTCGCTCGGAATGACAGGAAGAATGCTCGGAATGACAGGAAAAGGTGAAGTCTTCTACCGGGACCTTCGGGAGGACGTCGAGGCCGGAGACGGGGATGACGTGGGTGATGAAGGGCGGCATGACGTCCACGCGGGACATAACCAGGATGATCATCGGGCGCATCTCGGAGGCGAGGGCGCCCAGCAGTTCCGACAGGGAGTCCCGCGTGGACGCGTCGAGCCCGATGAAGGGATTGTCCAGCACCAGCACGCGCGGCAGGGCCAGCAGCGTGCGCGTGAGCTGGAACTTCCTCAGCTCGCCGCTGGAAAGGGTGATGATGAACTTGTCCAGCAGGGCGTCCAGCCCGAAAAGCCGGTATAGCCTGTCGCGCATGGCGAGCCTGTCCGCGTGGAGCCGGGCGCGGGAGGCCGCGTCGAGGAGACGGCCGGAGCCGTTCTCCGCGGCCTCGAACGCCCGGTCGAGCAGCTCCCCGGCCGTGGGCGTGTCGTCGTCTATGTCCTGGCGGTTCCAGCGTTTCTGCAGGTAATAGTTGTTGTCGGCCCCGTCGTAGGTGTCCCTGAATGCGATGTACTTGATATTCTCGCCGGCGAGCCGGAGAGGGGAGGGGGAGAAGTCGTAGCGTAGGGCCGTCCCCTGCACGGGGTTCACCCCGGTCAGGGCCTCCACGAGCCGGGTCTTGCCGGCAGCGTTGTCGCCGACTATCGCGACCTGCTCTCCGTCATACAGCTTCAGGGTAATGGGATGAGCCATCCTGCAGGCGGGATTGCCCGTCTGCCCATCGGTTATGGATATGATGGCCTGCCTGAACATTATCAAGCAAATATAACTAAAAAATTTGCCGGAAAGGGCGGACTTTGTTATATTTGTGTCCCGTTATGAAATACGGGTTCGACAGTCAAAAGTATCTAAAGATCCAGTCCGAGCATATCAAGGAGCGCATCGCCAAGTTCGGCGACAAGCTCTACATGGAGTTCGGAGGAAAGTTATTCGACGATTATCATGCAAGCCGCGTGCTGCCGGGTTTCGAGCCCGACAGCAAGCTCAAGATGCTCAGCCAGCTCATAGACGATTGCGAGATCGTAATCGTCATCAGCGCGGTGGACATCGAGAAGAACAAGATCCGCAGCGACCTCGGCATCACCTATGACATGGATGTCCTGCGCCTGCGCGACGAGTTCATGGGCCGTGGTTTCATGGTCAGTTCGGTCGTCATCACCCACTACAACGGCCAGTCCAGCGCCGACGCCTACCGTCACCGCCTGGAACGCATGGGCATAAAGGTTTATTACCACCACACCATCGAAGGCTATCCGCAGAACGTGGCCCTGATCGACTCCGAGGAGGGTTTCGGCAAGAACGACTACGTCGAGACCTCCCGCCCCCTGGTCGTCGTCACGGCCCCCGGCCCCGGCAGCGGAAAGATGGCCGTCTGCCTCAGCCAGCTCTACCAGGAGCACAAGCGCGGCATCAAGGCCGGATACGCCAAGTTCGAGACCTTCCCCGTCTGGAACCTCCCTCTCAAGCATCCCATCAACCTTGCCTACGAGGCCGCCACGGCCGACCTCAACGACGTCAACATGATAGACCCCTTCCATCTCGAAGCCTACGGCGAGATGGCCGTCAATTACAACCGCGACATAGAGATCTTCCCCGTTCTGAACGCCCTCTTCGAGGGTATCTACGGTGAGAATCCCTACAAGTCCCCGACAGACATGGGCGTCAATATGATAGGCTACTGTCTCTCCGACGAGGACGTCTGCTGCGACGCCGCCCGCCACGAGATAGTCCGGCGCTATTATACCGCCCTTGGCCAGCTTGCCGAAGGTGACTGCAACGACAACGAGGTCAACAAGATAGCCCTCGTGATGAAGCAGGCCAAGATCACCACGGACTACCGCCGCTGCACCGTAGCGGCGAAGGAGCGCAAGGAGAAGTCCGGCGTGCCTTCCGCGGCAATGGAGCTCGAGGACGGCACGCTCATCACCGCAGAGACCAGCTCGCTGCTCGGCCCGAGCGCGGCCCTTCTCCTCAATGCCATCAAGCATCTTGCTGACATAGACCATCAGACAAAACTCCTGCCCCAGAGCATGATACAGCCCATCCAGAAGACCAAGGTATCTTACCTGCACGGAAAGAACCCGCGCCTGCATACGGACGAGGTCCTGGTGGCGCTGTCCGTCCTTAGCCCTAACGAAACCAACTGCCGCAGGGCGCTTGCGTGCCTGCCCCAGTTGAAGGGCTGCCAGGTGCATTCCACGGTCATGCTCAGCGAGGTGGACCGCAAGATCTTCAAGAAGCTGGGCGTAGGCCTTACCTGCGATCCCGTAAAGAAACAGTAAACCTCAGCAGCTCCTGCCATGAAGCATTCCCCACAGGGCAGGACTCCGGGCTGGCAGGTCTCGCTCCTGCCGTTCCTGCTGCTGGTAGTCCTCCTCTTCTTCGTCATCAAGCATTTCGGCTCCGGCGCCCTTGACGGCGGAAGCCAGGTCGCCCTGCTCATATCCACGGGCGCGGCCATCGCGCTGTCCCTGCTGGTGTACCATAATCCCTGGGAGAATCTTGAGAAGGCGATGTCGGAGAACATCCGCTCCATAGGCACGGCCGTCGTCATCCTTCTTTTGATTGGCGCTATCTCCGGAAGCTGGATGGTAAGCGGAATAGTCCCCACCTTGATCTGCTACGGACTCAAGATATTGAGTCCCAAGGTCTTCCTTCTGGCGGTATGTTTGATCTGCGCCCTCGTCTCGGTCGTGACGGGCAGCTCCTGGACCACCATCGCCACCATTGGCGTGGCCTTCCTGGGCATAGGCGCGGCGATGGGCTATTCCCAGCCGTGGATTGCCGGCGCCATCATCTCCGGGGCCTATTTCGGGGACAAGATCTCGCCGCTGTCCGACACGACCGTGCTGGCCTCGTCTGTCAGCGAAACGCCCCTTTTCACGCACATAAAATACATGATGGTGACGACCGTGCCGTCGTTCACCATCGCCTGCATCATATTCCTCGTGGCAAGCCTCCTGCACGACC
Source organism: Bacteroidales bacterium (assembly GCA_017620335.1). GTDB lineage: Bacteria > Bacteroidota > Bacteroidia > Bacteroidales > UBA932 > Cryptobacteroides. Next base: position 79,884 of record JAFZQO010000049.1, on the reverse strand, counting down.
CGGGCGACGCTCTCAGGGCAGGGGAGTTCTCCGCGGCCCTGCACGGCGCCTTCAACATCAGCCCCTGGCTGCTGCTGGTGCCGGTGGCCACCGGAGTGCTGATCTACAAGCGCGTCCCAGCGGTCATCACGCTGATGCTGGCCGCGCTGATGGCCGGCGTGGCCGCGCTGCTGGCGCAGCCGGACACGGTCGCGGCCATAGGCGGCGGCCCGAGGGGCTTTGCGGACAGTTTCCGCGGCCTCTTCATCACTTGGTACGGTGACACCTCCGTCCCTACCGGAAATGAAATCCTGGACCCCCTGGTGGCCACGCGCGGCATCAACGGAATGCTCAGCACGGTGTTCCTGATCTTCTGCGCCGCCGCTTTCGGCGGGGCCATGACCGGCGCCGGCATGATCCAGAGCATCACCGGCATGCTTACGCGCCGCATTTCGGGCAGGACGCCCCTGGTCGCATCCACGGTCGCGACAGGCGTTTTCGCGGACATGGTCACGGGCGACCAGTACCTGTCCATCATCCTGACCTGCAACCTCTACAAGGACCTGTTCAAGGAAAAGGGATTCGAGAGCCGCCTCCTGAGCCGCTCCACGGAAGACTCTGCGACCGTGACCTCGGTGCTCATACCTTGGAACTCCTGCGGCATGACACAGGCCACCGTACTCAAGGTTCCTACCCTCGAGTACCTGCCTTACTGTTTCTTCAATCTGATCTCGCCGCTGATGTCGATACTCATCGCGGCTACCGGCTACAAGATAGTCCGGACCGTCAAGGGTTCGCCGGCTTCGTCGGAACGATAAGGGCTCCGATGAAATAGGCCAGCAGGCCCGTTCCACCGATGAATACGAAACCTAACCAGGCCAGGCGGATGATGGTCGGGTCGATGTCGAAGTACTCCCCGATGCCGTTGCAGAGGCCGCAGACCTTCTTGCCCTCCTTAACGAGATAAAGTTTCTTGGGTTCCATGGGTATCAGTTAAATAGTGTTGTCTGTTACAGATGGTAATAGCTTGCGAGTATCCTGGCGAACCAGCTCGGCGGAAGGATGGCCTTGAGGGTGACGGACAGGCGCTGCTCGAGCGTGGAGATGATGTAGTGGTAGCGCGGGTTCTTCCTGGCCACGATCTTGGCTATCTTCCCGGCGAGATACTCCGGCTTGAGGCCGGTGGTCTCGTCGTGCTCTATGCTTTCCAGCGAACGGGCGTAGGTCTTGTAAACTTCGTATGCCTCCGGGGCCGCGACGCTCTTCCGCTGCGCGGTGAACGAGGTCGCGAAGTCGCCCGGCTCGATTACCACGACCTTGATGCCGAAGGCCTTCGTCTCCAGCCGCAGGGCCTCGCAATAGCCCTCGATGGCGAATTTCGAAGCGGAATAAAGGCCCTGGAAGGGGAGTCCCATGAGGCCTCCTATGGAGCTGAAACACAGTATCTTGCCTCCACCTTGGCGGCGCATGACGGGCAGGACGTAATGAAGGAAGCGCACCATGCCCATCCAGTTGATGTCCATCTGGCGCTGTGCGTCCTCGAGGGAGCAGAACTCCAGCGGGCCGCCTATGCCCATGCCGGCATTGTTGATGAAAACGTCGATGCGTCCCTCGGCATCCACCACCTGCCTGACGGCCGCCTCGCAGTCAGCGTCGGACTGGACGTCGGCCTTGATGTACGTGACTCCCGGAATGAGGTCCTGGGCCTTGCGGTGCGTGCCGTAGACCTTGTGACCTTCCGCCGAGAGCCTCTGCGCCATTGCACGGCCGAAGCCGGAAGTGATGCCTGTGATGAGGATGACCATGCCCTATGCGATGATTTCGAGTTCCTTGAAAATGCCCGTGAGTACCTCCACGGCCCTGTCGACCTGCTCCGTCGTATGTGTAGCCATGAGGGCGAAGCGGATGAGGACGTCGTTCTCGGGGACCGCCGGGGCGATGACGGGAGTAACGAACACGCCGCGCTCGTAGGCCATCCGGACGACGGTCATGGCCTTGATGGTGTCGCGGACGAACAGCGGGATGATCGGGGACTCCGTCCTTCCGGTGTCGAAGCCCGCTGCCTTGAAGGCCTGCTGCGCATGGCGCGTGACCTTCCAGAGATTCTCCCTGCGCTCGGGCTCGTTAATCATGATGTCGAGGGCCGCCGATGCGGCGGCCACCGCCGCCGGTGTCATGGACGCGCTGAAAATCAGCGACCTGGAGTTGTGCTTGAGGTAATTGATGACAGTGTGGTCTCCTGCGATGAAGCCTCCAAGCGAGCCGAAGCTCTTGGAGAAGGTACCCATGATCAGGTCGGTCTTGTCCGTGAGGCCGAAGTGGCTTGCGGTACCGGAACCGTTCACGCCGATGACGCCGAGCGCATGGGCGTCGTCCACCATCACGCAGGCGTTGTATTTCTTGCAGAGAGCCACGATCTCGGGCAGCTTGGCAATGTCACCCTCCATCGAATAGATACCGTCCACCACTATGAACTTGAATGCCCCGCGGGGCGTTCCCCTGAGCTTCTTCTCAAGGCTGCCCATGTCGTTGTGGGTGAACTTGCGGACCTGGGTGAAGCCCAGGCGGCTGCCGTCGATGATGCAGGCGTGGTCGAGGGAGTCGAGGAAGGTGAAGCCTCCGCGGAAGCCCAGGCAGCTCACTACGCCCAGGTTGACCTGGAAGCCCGTGCTGAAAGTCACGGCTTCCTCCTTGCCCACGAAGCGGGCGAGCTTTGCTTCAAGTTCTTCGTGTATGTCGAGGGTGCCGTTCAGGAATCGGCTTCCGGAACAGCTTGAACCGTATTTCTCGATGGCTTTGATGGCGGCTTCCTTGAGGCGGGGGTCGTCGGACAGACCGAGATAGGAGTTCGAACCGAACATAAGGACCTCGCTTCCGTCCGCCATACGCACGATAGGGTCCTGACCGGAGGAAATGGGCCTGTAGTAGGGATATATCCCCTTGGCTTTCACCTCGTCGGCAAGCGTATAAGCCGCGCAGATTTCGTTCAGAGTTTTCTTCATTTTACTGTTTTTGGTTCAGTACAACGCGGTAAAGTTACACAAATTCTTTAAAAAGTGCTTTCTTTGCGGCCCACTTCTTGTTGTTGGACTAAAATTAGTATATTTGTGCCCGAATCATAAGACTCCACATGAGCAAGCGTTTACTTTATCTCCTGGCCTTCGCGGCCGCCGTACTCTTCTCACTCCCTTCGTCCGCCCTCTGCCCGGAGCCGGACTACAAGGAGCAGCTCAAGAAGCAGCCAAAGACCCTCCATTATGTGGATACCATACGTACCCCGAGCAAGCAGGACCAGTTCATGAGGGCGATCGAGCTTGCCCCGAGCGTTTTCGTGTACAAGGAGATAGTCTGGGAAGACGCCTCCACCGTAACGGTGAAGGGCATGCGCTTCAACCCTTCGATGGACAACACCCTCAAGTGCGAGATCGTCGAGAAGGACCCCGGCCTGGGCAAGCGCCTCAGGACGCTGAATACCGTCACCAGGCCCCTGCGGGGGGTAGTGGACCTGACGGTGAGCTACCACCGCGTGCCCGCCGGCATAGCCGTGGACTACCTGATACGCAACATCAGCATATTCGGAATAGGCCGGTCAAAGGACAAGGACTGACGCTTTTTCCGCGTTTAACTGACCACAGATGCCTTCCGGGCATCTTTTTTTTTGCATTTTGAATATTTTTTAAAAATTAATTCTTATATTGCGGAAGTGGTTAGTTAAAAGTGTATAAATATGAGTTCTTCCATTGCTCCGAGAACCTCCTCCAAGGTTCAGGCGATGCCTGCTTCCGCGATCAGGAAGCTCGTGCCGTTCTCCGAAGCCGCAGAAGCAAGCGGTGTCAAGGTCTATCATCTCAACGTCGGCGCCCCGGACATCAAGTCCCCGGACTGCGCCATCGACGCCGTCATCAAGAAGTGCGAGTCGATGCATCACCTGTCCTATACCAATTCCGCGGGCCTGATCGAGCTCCGGAAGGGACTCGTCGAGAAGTACTACAAGAAGATAGGCATCGACATCGAGGTCTCCGAGCTTCTCGTGGAGGTGGCCGGCAGCGAGGCTTTCGCGGTGGCGATGCAGATTGCCGCCGACCCGGGCGACGAGATCATCGTGGTTGAGCCCTTCTACACCAACTACCAGACCTTCGCGTTCCTCAACGGCCTGACGCTCAAGGCCGTCCATACCGATATCCGTGAAGGCTTCAAGGTCCCGGACATCAGCGAGTTCGAGAAGCTCGTCACTCCGAAGACCAAGGCGGTGTTGCTCTGCAATCCGTGCAACCCTTCCGGGAAGCTCTTCACCAAGGAGGAGATGCTCGCGCTCGGCGACTTCTGTATACGCCACGGGCTCTTCCTCATCTCGGACGAGGTTTACCGCGAGTTCTGCTACACCGACGAGCCGCATTTCAGCGCGATGAACATCCCCGGCGCCGAGCAGAACGTAATCCTCGTGGATTCCGTCTCCAAGCGCTATAACCTCTGCGGCGCGCGCATCGGCGTCATAGCCTCGCACAACAAGGACGTGATGGCCGGAGCGCTCAAGTTCGCGCAGTCGCGCCTGTGCCCGCCCGTGCTCGGCCAGTACGCCTCCATCGGCGCCCTGGACACTCCGCAGGAGTATTTCGATGAGGTGCGCGAGGAGTACATCCGCCGCCGCGACACGGCCGTGGAGGCGCTCAACGCCATGCCCGGCGTCTTTACGCCCACCCCGTACGGCGCGTTCTACACCGTCGCCGAACTGCCCGTGGACAATGCCGAGGCCTTCGCCAAATGGCTGCTCACCGAGTTCAGGCTCGACGGCCAGACCGTGATGGTCACGCCCGCCGCGTCGTTCTACCGTACGCCCGGCGTCGGCGTGAACCAGGTCCGCATCGCATACGTACTCGAAGTCCCCGAACTGCGCAAGGCCATGCACATACTTGCCGAGGCGCTTAAAGCCTATCCGGGCAAGACCAACTAGCCATGATCCACGACATTGACATGATCCGGGCCCATTATGAAACGTATGGAGCCCGGGTGAAGGTCGCAAAGGCCGCGATGTGCAGACCGCTCACGCTGGCCGAGAAGATCCTTTTCGCCCATTTATACGAGCCGGGCTCGCCTGAGCCGGCCCGCGGCAGCTACGCCTGCTTCCGCCCGGACAGGGTGGCGATGCAGGACGCGACCGCGCAGATGGCCGTCCTCCAATTCATGAACGCCGGGAAGGACAGCGTCTGCGCCCCTACCACCATACACTGCGACCACCTCATCTGCGCCCGCAAGGGCGTCGAGACCGACCTCCCGGAGGCCTGCAGGGCCAACAAGGAGGTCTATGGCTTCCTCGCCGCCGCGGCCTCGCGCTACGGCATGGGCTTCTGGAAGCCCGGGGCCGGCATCATCCACCAGATCGTCCTCGAGAACTATGCGTTCCCTGGCGGAATGATGGTCGGAACGGACTCGCATACGCCCAACGCCGGAGGCCTGGGCATGCTCGCCATAGGCGTCGGCGGGGCCGATGCCGTGGACGTGATGACCGGCATGGACTGGGAGCTGAAAGTGCCCCAGCTCATCGGCGTCAGGCTCACCGGGAGCCTTTCCGGATGGGCTTCCCCCAAGGACGTGATACTCAAGCTGGCCGGCATCCTGTCCGTCAAGGGCGGGACAAACGCCATCATAGAATACTTCGGAGACGGCGCCAAGACCATCTCCTGCACCGGCAAGGCCACCATCTGCAACATGGGTGCGGAGGTCGGCGCGACCTGCTCGGTGTTCCCCTTCGACGCCAAGATGGTGGCTTACCTTAAGGCCACGGGCCGTGCGGCTGTCGCCACCATGGCCGTGATGAATGAGGAGCACCTGAGGGCGGACGACGAAGTCCTGGCCGCCCCGGAGGAGTACTACGACCGAGTGATAGATATCAATCTCTCCGAGCTGGAGCCTTACGTCAACGGTCCGTTCACTCCCGATGCGGCTTGTCCGCTGTCGCAGATGCCCGCCCGCGTGGCGGAGAAAGGCTTCCCCAAGAAGGTGGAAGTCAGCCTCATAGGCTCGTGCACGAACTCGTCGTACCAGGACCTGGCGGCGGCCGCGGCCGTGGCCGGGGCGGCGCTCAATGCGGGCATGCAGCCGAAGGCGAAGCTCATCGTCAATCCCGGCAGCGAGCGCATCAAGGCCACGGCCGAGCGCGACGGCCTCCTGGCCGTGCTGCGCAGGGCCGGCGCGGTCATCATGTCCAACGCCTGCGGCCCCTGCATAGGCCAGTGGAAGCGCGAGGTCCCCGAGAAGGAGGCCGACAGGCCTAACTCCATCGTGACCTCGTTCAACCGCAATTTCGCGAAGCGTGCCGACGGCAATCCCAATACTCATGCGTTCATCGTGTCCCCGCAGGTGGCGGTGGCCCTCGCCTTCAGCGGAGGCTTCTCGCTGCCGGAGGGCGTGAAGGCCCCCTGCGTGGACGAACTGCCCCCGAAGGGCTTTGCCACCGGTGCCGCCGGTTACCAGGCTCCCGTCCCGGGCAGCCCCGACCCGGAGATCGACCCCGCCAGCGAGCGCATCCAGCGCCTCCAGCCTTTCCCGTCCTGGGACGGGAGCGATTTCCTTAACCTTCCGCTGCTCATCAAGACCGCGGGCAAGTGCACGACCGACCATATCTCCATGGCAGGGCCGTGGCTGCGCTACCGCGGGCATCTGCAGAATATCTCGCAGAACCTCCTTCTCGGCGCCACGGACGCCTTTACGGGCATGTCCGGAGCGCCTGTGGCGCAGCGCGCGGCAGAGTTGAAGCAGACGGAAGGCGGCAGCGTCATCGTGGCCGGGGACAATTACGGCGAAGGCTCGAGCCGCGAGCACGCGGCCATGGAGCCCCGCTACCTCGGCGTCAAGGCCATCTTGGCAAAGAGTTTCGCCCGTATCCACGAGACCAACCTCAAGAAGCAGGGCGTGCTGGCCCTCACCTTCGCCGACCCTGCGGACTACGACAAGGTCCGTCCCGGCGACAGGATCAGCGTCCTTTGCTCCGCCATCGAGCCGGGAGTGCCGCTGCAGGTCGTTCTGCACCATTCCGACGGCCCGTCCGAGAGCATCGAGGTCCGCCACAGCTACAACGAACAGCAGATATGGTGGCTCCGCGCCGGATCCGCACTGAACGCCCTTTCTGCATCCCGCAAATAGAACATGAAATGGAATCTTTGACTGTACCATATATCAAAGGCGACGGGGTAGGCCCCGAGGTGACTTCCGCGATGATGCGCGTCATCGACGCCGCCGTGGCCAAGGCCTACGGCGGCCCCAGGCGCATCGACTGGATGGAAGTCCCCGCAGGCGGCTCCGCCTATGAGAAGTACGGCACTTACATGCCAGACTCCACCGTGGATGCCTTCCGGCAGTACGGCCTGGGCATAAAGGGCCCCCTCATGACGCCCGTCGGCGGCGGCATACGCTCCCTGAACGTCTATCTTCGCCAGACCCTCGACCTCTATGTCTGCCTGCGGCCCGTCCGCTGGTTCAAGGGCGTGGAGTCGCCGGTGAAGCATCCGGAGAACGTCGACATGGTGGTCTTCCGGGAGAACACCGAGGATATATACGCCGGCATTGAATGGGAGGCCGGAACGCCTGAGGCTCAGAAGTTTTACGGCTTCCTGCGCGACGAGATGGGCGTGACCAAGGTGCGTTTCCCCGAGACCTCCGCCTTCGGCGTCAAGCCGGTCTCGCGAGAGGGCACGGAGCGGCTAGTCCGCGCCGCGTGCCGCTACGCGCTCGACCACGGCCGCCCCTCGGTCACCCTTGTCCACAAGGGCAACATCATGAAGTTCACCGAAGGAGGCTTCAAGAAATGGGGCTATGAGCTTGCTCAGAGGGAGTTCGGCGACGCCATCTCCTCCGGCAGGCTCGTCATCAAAGACTGCATCTGCGACGCCTTCCTCCAGAACGTCCTGCTGAAGCCGGAGGACTACTCCGTGATAGCCACGCTCAACCTCAACGGCGACTACGTCTCCGACATGCTCGCCGCCCAGGTCGGCGGCATCGGCATTTCCCCGGGGGCCAATATCAACTACGACAGCGGCCTGGCCATCTTCGAGGCCACGCACGGCACCGCGCCGGACATCGCCGGCAAGGACATTGTCAATCCCTGTTCCAACCTCCTCTCCGGCGTTATGCTCCTCGAGCACATTGGCTGGGACGAGGCCGCGGGACTCATCTACGACGCCCTGGAGCGCTCCTTCGCCGAAGGCTGCGCCACGGCGGACCTCGCCCGCCTCATGCCTGACGGCAGGGTCATGGGCACGCGCGAATTCACGAACCACCTTATCGGACTGCTATGACAAGGAAGAACCTCAATGAGTATTTGATATACAAGCTCTCTGACGAGATGAAGTCCTGCACCCGCATGGATGCGGAGCTCTTCAAGAAACTCGACGTCAAGAGGGGACTGCGCAACGAGGACGGCACGGGCGTGCTTGTCGGCCTCACCAACATCGGCAACGTCGTCGGATACGAGCGGCAGGACGACGGGAGCATCCTTCCCGTCGAGGGCCGGCTTTATTTCCGGGGCTACGAGGTGAAGGACCTCGTCCATGCCATCATGGCCGAGAAGCGCTTCGGGTACGAGGAGATCTGCTTCCTGCTGCTCTCCGGAAGGCTTCCGGACGCCGAGGAGCTCCAGTCTTTCAAGGACCTGATCTTCGACAACATGCCGCTTGAGCAGAAGACCATCCTGCACATCATCGAGCTCGAGGGTGACGACATCATGAACATCCTCGCGCGCAGCGTGATGGAGTTCTACACCTTCGACGAGAACCCCGACGACGTCTCCCGCGACAACCTCATGCGCCAGAGCATCGAACTCATCTCCAAGTTCCCCGCAACCATCGCATACGCGTACAACATGTACCGCCACCACCACCACGGCCGCTCGCTGCACATCCGCGACGCGCAGCCGGGCCTTTCGCTGGCGGAGAACTTCCTTTACATGCTCAAGGGCAACGGCTTCACGGAGTTGGACGCCCGCACGCTCGACCTGCTCCTGATACTCCATTCGGAGCACGGCGGAGGTAACAACTCCACCTTCACCGTCCGCGTGACCTCCTCGACCGGCACCGACACCTTCTCTTCCATCGCCGCGGGCATCGGCTCCCTGAAGGGGCCCAAGCACGGCGGCGCCAACCTCAAGGTCTGCGACATGATAGAGTTCATGAAGAAGGACATCAGGGACTGGAAGGACGAAGAGGAGATCGCCGCCTGCGTCCGCAGGCTCCTGGCGGGGGAGGCCTTCGACGGCTCCGGGCTTGTCTACGGCATTGGCCACGCCGTCTATACCAAGTCCGACCCGCGCGCCGTTCTCCTGAAGGAGATGGCCCACGAACTGGCCGCCGAGAAGGGCCGCCTCGAGGAGCTGGAGTTCATGGAACTCATCGAGAAGGTCGCCATCAAGACCATCTACGAGGTCAAGGGCGAAGGCAAGATCCTTTGCGCCAACGTCGACTTCTACTCGGGCTTCGTCTATGACTGCATAGGCATCCCGCGCGAGATCTACACGCCTCTCTTCGCCATGGCCCGCATCGTCGGCTGGTGCGCCCACCGCAACGAGGAGCTCAACTTCGAGGGCCGCCGCATCATACGTCCGGCCTACAAGTGCATCACCTCCGAAGAGACCTACGTCCCGCTGAAGAAACGTTAGCATGACGCGCATACTTTTCGTCTGCCACGGCAACATCTGCCGTTCGCCGATGGCCGAATTCATCCTGAAGGCGCTGGTCAAGTCCCGCGGCCTTCAGGATTCGTTTTACATCGAGTCCGCCGCCGTCTCCGACGAGGAGTACGGCAATTCCATCTACCCTCCCGCGAAGCGCTGCCTGAACCAGCACGGCGTATGGTTCGACCCTTTGAAGAGGGCTCGGACCGTCGTCCCCGAGGACTACGACCGTTTTGACCGCATCATCTGCATGGATGGCAGCAACCTCCGTTGGCTCAGGTACATCATCCCTTCCGACCCTCAGCGCAAGGTCCACCTGATGATGTCCTACACCGGCAGCGGCCGCGACGTCGCCGACCCTTGGTACACCGGCGACTTTGAGCGCGCCTTCCAGGACATCCTCGCCGGCTGCGAGGCCATGCTCGGCCTTGATGCCTGAAGCCTTTGCCGTCTGCGAAAAAAGCAGTATCTTCGAAGGACAAAACATTCTCGATATGCAAAGAGTACGCGATTTCCTGCACAAGACAGGATTCTATTTCCTCGCCACTGTCGATGGCGACCAGCCCCAGGTCCGTCCTTTCGGTACAGCCGAGATCATCGAAGGCAGGCTCTATATCCAGACCGGCCACGTCAAGAACGTCGCAAGGCAGATTGCCGCGAATCCGAAGGTGGCCATCTGCGCCTTTGACGGAAAGGAATGGCTCCGAATCACGGCCACGCTCGTCGAGGATTCCCGCGTGGAAGTTAAGAAGGCCATGCTCGACGCTTACCCGAACCTCCGCTCGATGTACGACGAGAATGACGGCAATACCGCCGTCTATTACCTGAAGGACGCGACGGCGACCATCAACTCATTCACTTCCGCCCCGGTTGAGATCAACTTCTAAGAAGGGCCACCTTATGCGTAGACATGGGCAGTCAAAGGCTTATTTTAGCGCAATTCCCGAGGGGTCAGGAGCAGATAGTGGCTTCAATTGGCGTTTTGTGCTCCTAACCCCCATATTGGTATCCTGGGTCAGGAGCGGCAAACGGCCGCTGAAGGCAGTTAGTGCTCCTGGCCCCTCGGGAAATGAACTCCGAATAGTCAAACAAAACTCAATATGGTAGAAACGGGAATCAAGGGCTCGAACGAGATTCTCGTCACGCCGGAATGGACTGCCAAACATATAGGCAGCGGAACGGTTTTGGTACTGGCTACACCCATGATGATAGCCCTTATGGAACGGACTTGCCAGGAAAGCGTAAAACCGTATCTGGAGCCGGGGGAGGAGACCGTCGGCATACATGTCAATGTCCATCACCATGCGGCCACTCCCGTCGGTATGACTGTCTGGTGCGAGAGTGAAGTCATAGAGATTGACCGTAGGAAGATCACCTTCAAGGTAGCCGTTTACGATAAGCAGGGACTTGTCGGCGACGGCACCCATGAGCGCTTCCTCATCAACGTCAATAAGTTCAAGGAGAAGACCGAGGCCAGGAAAGGCGCGGAGGATTAAGAAGATTAAACAGTTATCAATGAAGAAGTTAGTCGTCATAGATGCGTGCGTGAGGCAGGGCGAGTCGCGGACGCGCAGGATCGCGGAGCCTGTCATCTCCGCCCTGGCAGAAAGGTATGAGGTCGTAAGGTACAATCTACCCGAGATGGAAGGGATCGTGCCGCTCGACCCGGGGCTTTTCGAGGAGAGGGGCCGCGGGGATGTCCCCGCCTGGGCCCTCCGGGCCGCGCGGGACATCGCCTCCGCGGACCGCATCCTCATCGCGGCCCCGTTCTGGGACATGAGCTTCCCCGCCGCTCTGAAATGCTTCTTCGAGCAGACATCACTCTTCGACGTCACTTTCACTGACGACGGCACGACCTGTGTCGGCCTCTGCAAGGCCCCGAAGGTCCTGTACATCACCACCCGCGGCATGGACATCCCGACAGGCGACCCCCGCGAGCAGGCCACGCCTTACCTCAGGGCCCTCGGCAGCCTCTGGAACCTCGGCGAACTCACCGTCATCTCCGCCTGCAACATGGACTACAGCACTCCGGCCGGCATCGAGGCGAAGCTCTCCGCCTGCATCGCCGAGGGCCTCGCTCTCGCCCGGGACTGGTAATTATATGTGTATGCCATGATCAAGGTTGCGTGCATAGGGGACAGCATCACTTGGGGGTTCACGCTGCTGAATCCCTGGAGGCAGAGTTATCCTGCGCTGCTGCAGGAGATGCTCGGGCCGGAGTATGAGGTGCGCAATTTCGGGTACAACGATGCGTCGGCCAGGTTCGACGCCGACACTCCGTACGTCAGCAAGCGGGTTTATAGGGAGAGTCTTGGGTGGAATCCCGACATCGTTATCTTGATGCTGGGGACCAATGACACCAAGGTCCGCAACTGGGCCCCGGAGATCTTCCGCCGTGATTACAAGCGCATCATCGAGTCCTATCGGAACCTCCCTTCAGGTCCGCGCGTCATACTGGTCGCGCCGATCAGGATATTCCCCATAATGGGGCGTCCTTTGCTTGGCGTCTATCCTGAGACGATGGAACAGGGAGTGCGCCCGGCCATCCGGGAGATTGCTTCTGAAACGGGGCTGGAACTGATTGATCTGCAGGACCTTTTCACTGACAACAGTTACTGCCGTGACGGTGTCCATCCCCAGCGGGCCGGCGCTCGGATGCTGGCGGAAGCCATATTCAATGGGGTCAAATGGTGACGGTTATCATCATAGTCATTACCGTCGTGGTCAGCCTCCTATGCTTCTACGGGAGGCTGGACATCAACGCGCTGAAGTTCAACGCCTACGGAGTATGGCACCGTAAGCAGTGGTTCAGGATGCTGAGCTACGGCCTGGTGCACGGGAGCTGGGGACACCTGTTCTTCAACATGCTAACCCTGTACTTCTTCGGGACAGTGGTGGAGCAGTATTTCCAGGCGGCCTATGGCGGCACGGCCGGAATCATCCTGTATGTGGTGCTGTACGTGAGCGCCATAGCCGTGTCCACCATAGGCGACCTCATCAAGTACAAGGACACATATAACTACAATGCCGTTGGGGCATCCGGAGCAGTGTCGGCCGTACTTTTTGCGTCGATCCTGTTCGAACCCAAGATGGGCATCTACATTTATCTGATTCCCATTCCGGTGCCGGGCTATATCTTCGCCCCGCTGTACCTCCTTTACTGCTGGTACATGGCAAAGAGGAACATGGACAACATCGGCCACACCGCCCACTTCTGGGGGGCGGTGTACGGCCTTGTTTCCCCGCTGGTCTTCCGTCCCGACATCTTCCTGCATTTCCTCTCACAACTGAAATAAAATGATTGATTATCCCAGCATAGGACAAGTGGCCGACGTCGTGCGCAGGGCGTCGTCCCTGATGGTACGCGAAGGCTTCGATGTGGAGTCGAAGGGAACCCGCGAGAACATAGTCACAACATCGGATCTTGCTGTGCAGCATTTCCTTACGAAGGAACTGGGGGCGCTGTTGCCCGGGAGCGGATTCCTCTGCGAGGAGGAGGACTTCGCGGACATGGCGCACCGTGACGTCTGGGTCATAGACCCCATCGACGGCACGGCCAACTACGCCCGCGGCATCGAGAGCTGCGCCATCAGCGTCGCGCTGGTCACGGACGGGGAGCCGGTCCTCGGTGTCGTTTACAGCCCCTGGCGCGGGGAAATGTACACGGCGGAGAAGGGGAGCGGCGCCTTCTGCAACGGCACGCCCATCCACGTCTCGGACCGCCCCTTCGAGCAGGGCATTCTCTTCACGGCCCTGTGCATATACAAGAAGGAATTGTCCCGCTTTTGCAGCGATATCATCTATGACCTTTACATGGAATGCAACGACGTGCGGCGCACGGGCTCGGCGGCGGTCGAGCTGTGCCTCGTCGCCGCCGGAAAGGCGGAGCTGTATTTCGAGATCAGGCTGATGCCGTGGGACTTCGCCGCAGCCTCGCTGATAGTCCGCGAGGCCGGCGGCACCGTTCAGACCATCGACGGCCGCTTCCCTCCGATATTCAAGCCTACCCTGGTCATAGCGGCCAACACGGCAGACAACTGCGCCCGCCTGCTGGACGGCATCCACAGGCACCTGACGGAACTGCCTTACTGAGTCTGATGTTACTCTGAACCGAAACCTTTGGCTTTCAGGCGTTTGCGGTCGTAGAGTTTCTTCGATTTATGGATGGAACGACGGAAGGAGACCGGCCGGCCATGCTCGGCGATCTCCTCCAGTCGGGCTGCACGGCGGTTGGCCAGCATGAAGTCGGCCTCCGTGATGCGGAGTTTCTTCAGTTTCTTTTTCTGTTTCACTTTTTGGTGAACCTTACATTGCGGAAGTGGCCGGTCTCGACCACGTCCTCCTCGTGCGAGCAGAGGAACAGGCCGACGTAGCACTCCTCGGGGAGGTCAAGGTCGACGGCAGCCTCGTCGTAGTCGGGGAGGGATCCCTTGCCGGAGCGGGCGGCGATAGTCTGGCCGCGGCGCGCGAGATAGATGGTGTCTGGGGCCTTGCCCTGGACCGAACCCGTCTCGAGCGTATTCTCGCCGCGGGCCGGGCGGTACTGCAGCGAAGTCAGGCCGTCGCCGTGCACGGCGATGTCTGCGTAGATGCAGTTGTCGCTGAGGTCTTCGCGGATCATGAATCCCAGTTTCCTGTGGGGGTTGACGCCCTCGCCCACGAAGTCCACGTCGCAGGTCATCTCGAAGTCGCCCTTGACTTTCATCCAGACGATGCTGGCGGCATCGGTGGCGAACCAGAGGTTGACGCCAGCCGCCGACACGGTGTAGACGTCGGCCGCGGCGTCATACGACATCGTGCCGGGTACGGATACTGAGCCGATATCGGAGATACCGTCGAATGCGGGTTTCACGGACTTGCCGCCGCAGGAAACCATGAGGACTGCCGCGAGGCAGACGGAAAGGATGGTGAAGATCTTTTTCATATCGTTTCGGTTTATGAAGTTTACAGTTTATTCCGAGGTGTAATTGTCGAAGTAGCCCTGGACCAGGACTATGGGGGTGCCCTTGTCGCCGGAGCCGCTGGTGAGGTCGCAGAGCGAGCCGATCAGGTCGGTGAGCTGGCGCGGGGTGGTGCCCTCCGAGACCATCAGTCCCTTGAGGTTGCCGTCCTTGGCGCGGATGCTGGCGGAGATGGCGTCGCGGAGTTCCTTGCCGCTGAGGCCGGCGAAGTCGTTGTCGGCCAGATACTTGAGCTTCAGCTCGTTGGGCGTGCCGATGAGCCCGTCGGTGAAGGCGGGGGAGACGACAGGGTCGGCGAGTTCCCATATCTTTCCCTTCGGGTCCTTGAAGGCGCCGTCGCCGTATACCATAACCTCCACGTGCTTGCCCGTGGCCTTGAGGATGCGGTCCTGGATGTCCAGCACGAGGGGCTGGCAGTTGCGGGGGAAGAGCTTGACCATGCTCTCGGTGGCCTTGTTGGATCCGAGGAGGCCGTAGCGCTCGTTGCAGCCGCTGCCGTTCACAGGGGCGTTGAGGATGTCGTCGAGGCCGAGTACGACGCGGGCTCCCAGGTCGCGGAGGATCCTTTTCGTGCGGGCGCGGGTATGGATGTCGCAGGCGATGACGGTGTCGGTGTAGTTGAGGATGCTGCCGGGGCGGTTGCCGAAGATGATCTCGACATCGGCGCCGCATTCGCGGATGAGCCCGGCGTAGTAATCGACGTAATCGACGCCGGTGAATTCATGGACGTTGTGTCCGAAGAGCTCGCGGTAGCGCTCCAGCGTCAGCAGGTCGGTGTAAGGATTGATGCCGTGCTCGTCGAGCCTGTCGATGTTCACCAGCTCGTTGCCGACCTCGTCGGAAGGGTAGGAGAGCATGAGGACGATCTTCCGGCAGCCCATCGCGATGCCGCGCAGGCAGACTGCGAAGCGGTTGCGGCTGAGGATGGGGAAGATGACGCCGACGGTCCCACCGCCGGTCTTGGCGCGGACGTCCTCCGCTATCGCGGAAATAGGGGCGTAATTGCCCTGTGAACGCGCCACGACAGACTCGGTGACGCTGATGACGTCACGGTCGCGCAGTTCGAAGCCTTCTTCCTTCGCGGCTTCGAGCACGCTTTCGGTCACGATGCTTGCGAGGTCGTCGCCCTGTCGGATGATGGGGCAGCGGATGCCGCGGGACACTGTCCCGACCCTTCTTTCATGATTATTCATGGCCAAATCCCTGTTATGGTTCAAATATACTCATTTCACCTTGGAATCGCAATACCAGCAGCGCAGGACGCCGTCCTCTCCACGGCGGAACTTGTGCGGGGCGTGCTCGTTGTTGCAGATGCACTTGGGGTTGCCGCAGCGCAGCGTTTCGTCGAAGACGGGGGTGTCATGGGCGGGCATGCCGTGCTCGGGGTCGTTCTTCCACTCGTGGAGCTTGACGATGAGGGCCTCGCGCACGAACTTGCCGTTCTCCACCTGGCGGAAATAGGCGGCGCGGGGATCGTCGTCCACCTCGGTAAGTATCTCATTTACACGCGGAAGCGGGTGCAGGACGGCCATCTTCTCCTTGGCCATGGCCATCCTGGCGGCATCCAGCACGAAGCTGTCCTTGACGCGGTCGAACTCGTCCTCGTCCAGGAAGCGCTCCTTCTGCACGCGCGTCATGTAGAGCACGTCCAGCTCGGGCATGACCTCCTCCATGGTCTCCACCTCGCGGTAGGGGATGCCGGTGCGCTCGCAGACGTCGCGCTTGATGTAGTCGGGCAGCTTGAGCTCAGGCGGAGCGATCAGGATGACCTTGATGTCCTTGTAGCGGGATAGGGCCTTGATGAGGGAATGGACGGTGCGGCCGAAGCGGAGGTCGCCGCAGAAGCCGATCGTGATGCCGTCGATGTGGCCGAGCTCACGCTGGATGGTCAGCAGGTCGGTGAGGGTCTGCGTCGGATGGCTGTGGGAGCCGTCGCCGGCGTTGATGATGGGGACGCGGGACACCTCGGTGGCGTAGAGCTGCGCTCCCTCGATGTAGTGGCGCATGGCGATGACGTCGGCGAAGCAGCCGACTACGCGTACGGTGTCCTGTACGGTCTCGCCCTTGCTGACGGAGGAGCTGCGGGCGTCGGAGAAGCCAAGGACGTTGCCGCCCAGTTCCATCATGGCGGAGGTGAAACTCAGGCGCGTGCGGGTGCTGGGCTCGTAGAAGAGCGTGGCAAGCTTGCGGTGGGACATGCTGCCCTGGTAGCGTTCGCGGTGGGCGATGATGTCCTGTGCCAGGGAGATGATTTCGTCCGTCTCCTTCTTGGAGAGGTCCATCGGGTCAATAAGGTGCTTCATATCTGGTTATTATTTAATCCAACTCTCGTCCGAGGGGTTGTCGCGGAAGGCGAGTATGCGGTCCTTCCATTCCGCTGCTATGTAGCCTTCCTCCGCGGCGGTCTCCACAAGGGTGTCCAGGTCGCAGAGGGAGTGGTTGACCGTGCCGGCGGCGGCGATGCGCTCGAGGCCGCGCTTCATGCCGTAGGTGAAGATGCTGACGATGCCGAGCACTTCCGCGCCGGCTTCGCGCAGCGCCTCCACGACCTCTATGGCACTGCCTCCGGTGGAGATAAGGTCTTCAATGACAACGACTTTGGTGCCGGGGTCCATGCGGCCTTCGATGCGGTTCGTGCGGCCGTGGCTCTTGGCCTCGCTGCGCACGTAACCCATCGGCAGGCCGAGGATGGTCGCGGTGATGGCGGCGTGGGCTATGCCCGCGGTGGACGTGCCCATGATCATTTCGCAGTCGGGATGGTGCGTGCGGACCAGCTCCGCCAGTCCGGCCTCGACCTTCTCACGCACCGCCGGTGCGGAAAGGGTCAGGCGGTTGTCACAGTAAATCGGGCTCTTGATGCCGCTGGCCCATGTAAACGGCTCCTCCGGCCTCAAAAACACTGCCCCTATGGACAGCAACTGCTTTGCGATCGTTTTTTTCATATGTAGTGATGGCACTCAAGTGCCTTATTTTCAATCAATTAATCCTTTACCTGTTCCTTAAATCGCCTATGGGTAAACGCTTATTTGGCTCATTATCTGTCATTTACGCGCCATTGCCTTTTTCTCTTCTCCTTTTCTCCTGCAGGTTAAGTACTGCCCTTGAAAACTTCGCTTCGCTCATCCCACCGCTGCGCTTCGCTTGCGGTCCCCCCGTTCACGAGGCCACGGGCGGCCACGGTTTTCCAGGGCAGTACTTAACCTGCGAGGAAATCCACCAGGCAGCGGTTGTAGGCGGCGACGGGGTCGGGGGCGGCGGTGATGGGGCGGCCGACGACTATGAAGTCGGAGCCGAGGTCGAGGGCGCGGGCCGGGGTGGTGATGCGGACCTGGTCGTCGGCCGCGGCGTCCGCAAAGCGGATGCCCGGCGTGACGGCCAGGAATTCACCGCCGCAGGCGGCCTTGACCATGCCGGCCTCCAGCGGCGAGCACACCACGCCGTCCAGTCCGGCTTCCTTCGCGTTGCGCGCGTAATGCACTATGGTGTCGTTGATGCTCGAATCGATGAGCAGCTCCTTCTGCATCGCATCCTCGCCGGTGGACGTCAACTGCGTCACGGCGATGAGCAGCGGCCGCGTGCCGTCGGGCCTGGTAAGGCCCTCCACCGCGGCCCTCATCATCGCGACAGTACCGGCGGCATGCACGTTGGTCATGTCCACGTCCAGTTCCGACAGGACCTTCATCGCCTTCTTCACGGTATTGGGTATGTCGTGGAGCTTGAGGTCCAGGAAGACCTTGTGTCCGCGGGCCTTGACCTCGCGCACGATGTCGGGTCCCGCGGCGTAGAAGAGCTCCATGCCGATCTTGACGAAGGGCTTGCGGCCGGAGAACCTGTCGAGGAACTCCAAGGTCGCTTCCTTGCTGCTGAAGTCGCAGGCTATGATTACATCCCTGTTCATGCTATTCCTATGATATCAGTTAATTTGTCTATGTTCAGTTCTTTCATCACTCCAGGTAGTTCGGAGATGATCTGCGGGCAGGCGAAGGGGTTGCGGATGTTCTCCGCCCCGACCTGCACCGCGGTCGCTCCGGCCATCATCATCTCGATGACGTCCCTTGCCGAGGCCACTCCGCCGCAGCCCATCACAGGTATGCTGCAGGCGTGCGCGACCTGGTAGACCATCCTCAGCGCGATGGGGAATATCGCCTTTCCGGAGAATCCTCCCATCTTGTTCGCGATCACCGGCCTGCGCCGGGCTATGTCGATGCGCATCCCGAGGAAGGTGTTGACGAGCGTCAGGCCGTCGGCGCCCGCGTCCTCGCAGGCGCGGGCAATGGCCGCGATGTCCGTCACGTTAGGGCTCAGCTTGATGAATACCGGTTTCCGGCACACCGCCTTCACCGTCCGCGTGACTTCCGAGGCCGACTCACAGGAAGTTCCGAAGGCCATGCCGCCGTTGTGGACGTTGGGGCAGGAGATGTTGACCTCGATGATGTCTATGCCTTCGCAGGCGTCGGCCCGCATGCAGCAGGTCCTGTATTCGTCCAGTGAGAATCCGCTGATGTTGGCTATTACTGGCTGTGAGTAGACTTTCCGGAGGGCCGGGACCTTCTCCCCGACAAGGACGTCGATGCCCGGGTTCTGGAGTCCCACGGAATTGATCATGCCCTCCGTGCACTCGGCCACGCGGGGTGTGGGATTGCCGTACCGGGCCTCCAGGGTGGTGCCCTTCAACGATATGGCTCCCAGGACGTTGAGGTCGAAACTGTCCGCCAGTTCGAGCCCGAAGCCGAAGGTGCCGCTGGCCGGTATGACCGGGTTCTGCAGGCTTATGCCGCAGAGCGAAACTGACAGGTCCCTTACCATATCAAATCCTCCTTCTTGAAAACCGGCCCGTCCTTGCAGACGCGGCGCGGGCCATTCACCGTCTGTATGCTGCAGCAATAGCAGAAGCCCGCGCCGCAGCCCATCCTCTCCTCGAGCGATACTTCCCCGGGACAGTGGACGGCCGCGCAGACGGCCTTCAGCATGGGCATGGGGCCGCAGGCATAGAAATAATCGTACGGAATGTTCTTCAGCCTCAGCACGTCGGTCACGAAACCCTTCGTGCCCGCGGAACCATCCATCGTGGCTACATACACCGTCGCTCCTAGACCTTCGAACTCGTCGACGAGCATGATCTCTGAGGCGTTGTTGAAGCCCAGGACGACGGTTACCGCCTTGTTCTGGGAGCATAATTCCTTCGCAAGCTGGTAGAGCGGGGCCGCGCCCACGCCTCCTCCGAGAAGGAGGGCCTTCGAGCGGCAGGCGTCTATGTCGAAGCTGTTCCCGAGCCCGGTCAGGGCCTTGAGTTTATCTCCGGGAAGCATCGCGGCCATGGCGGCTGTACCCTCGCCGACGACCTTGTAGATGACGGTCAGGGTTTCCCAGTCCACGTCGTGGACGGATATGGGGCGGCGGAGGAACTTCCCGTCGATGGCGAACTGCACGAACTCGCCGCTGCAACGGATCTCCGAGGTGTCTCCGGACAGCTTCATCCTGTACGTCCGGGGAGCTATCGGGAGGTTCTCCAGTATGGTCAGGACCGCTTCTTTCATTTGTATTCCTCGTCTATAGTAGAGATGCCAAGGGTGATCTCCTCCAGGACGTCCAGCAGCACCCTCACGGTCTCGAGGGCCGTGAAGATGGTCACGTTGTTCTCGACGGCCGTCCGGCGGATCTCATAGCCGTCCAGGTGGCTGCTCTTCTGGTTGATGTCGATGGTGTTGATCACGTATTTCACATGGCCCTTGCGCAGGGCCTGGTAGATCTCGTCGCTGCCCTCGCTGAGCTTGCGCAGGCACCTTGTACGGATGCCGTGCTCCTTCAGGAAGGCCGCCGTGCCCTTGGTGGCCTCGATGTTGAAGCCTAGGTCGTAGAAGCGGCGGATGAGCGGGAGGGCCTCCTCCTTGTCCTTGTCCGCGATGGTCGCGAAGATGGTGCCGTAGGCCTTTATATCCATTCCGGAGGCCTGCAGGGACTTGTAGAGGGCCCTGTTGAGGGAGTCGTCGTAGCCTATGGCCTCGCCGGTGGACTTCATCTCGGGGGAGAGGTAGGTGTCGATGCCCTTGATCTTGCCGAACGAGAATGCCGGGGTCTTGACGAAATGCCTCTTCCTCTCCGGGAAATACACGTCGGTGATGCCCTGGTCCCTCAGGGAATGCCCTAGCATCACGCGGGTGGCGATCTTCGCCATGGGGATGCCGGTAGACTTCGAGATGAAAGGAACGGTGCGCGAGGAGCGCGGGTTGACCTCGATCACATAGACGTCGTCGTTGCCGTCCACGATGAACTGGATGTTGAACAGGCCGACGATGCCGATGGCGCGGCCGAGCTTGACCGTGTCGTCGATGATCTCCTTCTTGACCTTGTCGCTGAGGGTGAAGGAAGGATAGACGCTGATGCTGTCGCCGGAGTGGATGCCGGTCTTCTCGACATGCTCCATGATGGCGGGGATGAACACGTTCTCGCCGTCGCAGATGGCGTCCACCTCGGTCTCGCGGCCCATGATGTACTTGTCCACGAGGACGGGGGATTTCTCGTTGATTTCCACAGCGTTGTGGAGGTAATGGCGAAGCGTGGCCTCGTTGCCCACGATCATCATCGCGCGTCCGCCGAGCACGAAACTCGGGCGCACGAGGACGGGATAGCCGATGTCCTCGGCCGCCTTGACGCCCTCCTCGACCGTGGTCACGGCATGGGCCTTGGGCTGGCGGATGCCGGTCTGGCGCATGATCTGCTCGAAGAGCTTGCGGTCCTCCGCGTTGTCGATGGCCTCCAGACCGGTGCCGATGATCGGCACGTCGAACTCAGCGAGCGGGCCGGCCAGGTTGATGGCGGTCTGGCCTCCGAGGGTGACGATGACGCCCTCGGGCTTCTCCAGCATGATGACGTTCATGACGTCCTCGGTGGTCAGCGGCTCGAAGTAGAGCTTGTCGGAGATGGTATAGTCGGTGGAGACGGTCTCGGGGTTGTTGTTGATGATGATGGCCTCGTAGCCGGCCTCGCGTATGGCCCAGATGGCGTGGACGGTGGAGTAGTCGAACTCCACGCCCTGGCCGATGCGGATGGGGCCTGAGCCGAGCACCAGGATCTTCCTGCGGTCGCTGCGGATGGATTCGTTCTCCTGCTCGTAGGTCGAGTAGAAGTACGGGACGTAGGTCTCGTGCTCGGCGCAGCAGGAGTCGATCATCTTGTACACAGGCATGATGTTCTCATGGAAACGCATGCGGATGACGTCCGCCTCGGACACGCCCCAGAGCTGGCCGATGAACTTGTCGCCGAAGCCCATCCTCTTGGCTTCCCGGAGAATGGCCGCGTCCATGGGCGCAGCCTTGACGCGGCGCTCCATGCGGACGATGTTGTAGATCTTCTCCAGGAAGAGCATGTCTATCTTCGTGCGGTCGTAGATGCGCGAAAGGTCGATGCGCAGGCGCAGCAGCTGGGCGATGGCGTGGATGCGGTCGTCGGTGGGCTTGCTGATGTATTCGAGCAGGGCCTCCTCGGTCCAGTCGTCGAACTTCTTCTTGTGGATGTGGCAGCAGCCCGATTCCAGGGAACGCATCGCCTTGAGGATGCTCTCCTCCAGCGTGCGGCCGATGGACATCACCTCGCCCGTCGCCTTCATCTGGGTGCCGAGCTCGTTGGAGGCCTCGCTGAACTTGTCGAAGGGGAAGCGGGCGACCTTGGCCACGACGTAGTCGATGGCCGGCTCGCAGCAGGCGGGGGCGCCGGCCACGGTGATCTCGTCGAGGGTGAGGCCCACGGCGATCTTGGCGGTCACGCGTGCGATGGGGAAGCCGCTGGCCTTCGATGCCAGGGCCGAAGAACGCGACACGCGCGGGTTAACCTCGATGATATAGTACTTGAACGACAGCGGGTCGAGCGCGAACTGGATGTTGCAGCCACCGGCGATATTCAGGGCGCGGATGAGGCGCAGGGCGCTGTCGCGCAGCATCTGGTATTCCTTGTCGGTGAGCGTGAGGGCGGGAGCTACGACCATCGAATCGCCCGTGTGGATGCCCACAGGGTCGATGTTCTCCATCGAGCAGATGGCGATGGCGGTGTCGTTGCTGTCGCGCATCACCTCGAATTCGATCTCCTTGTAGCCCTTGATGCTCTTCTCGACGAGCACCTCGTGGACGGGGGAGAGGTAAAGCGCGTTGCGCATCATGTCCGTCATCTCCTCCGGGTTATAGGCGAAGCCGCCGCCCGTTCCGCCCAGGGTGAAAGCCGGGCGGAGGATGACCGGATAACCTATCTTTTCCGCCGCCGCAAGGCCTTCCTCGACGCTGTAGCAGATCTCGGAAGGGATAACCGGCTCGCCGATCGAGAGGCAGAGTTCCTTGAAGAGCTCGCGGTCCTCAGCTTTCTCGATATTCTGGAAAGAGGTGCCGAGGATCTCCACGCCGCACTCGTCCAGGACGCCCTTCTTGGCGAGCTGGACGGCTAGGTTGAGGCCGGTCTGTCCGCCGAGGCCGGGCACGAGGGCGTCGGGGCGCTCGTAGCGGATGATCTTGGCGATGTAGTCGAGCTTCAGGGGCTCCATGTACACCTTGTCCGCGATGTTGGTGTCGGTCATGATGGTGGCGGGGTTGGAGTTGACCAGGATGACCTCATAGCCCTCTTCCTTGAGGGCGAGGCACGCCTGGGTGCCCGCGTAGTCGAATTCCGCGGCCTGCCCGATCACGATCGGACCGGAGCCTATGACCATAACCTTCTTGATATCCGTTCTTCTAGGCATTGCACTGTCCCTCCATCATTTTAATGAACCTGTCGAAAAGATTGACGTTGTCCTGCGGGCCGGGGGCCGACTCCATGTGGAACTGGAAGCCGATGACCTTGTCGGCAGGATTCTCGAAGCCGAGGGTGTAGCCCTCGGGCACGGCGGCGTGGGTGGCCGTCAGGGGAGTGCCCTCCACTGTGTCGAAGCGGTAGCTCTGGTTGAGCACGGCGATGTTGATGCGGCCGGTGGCGAGGTCCCTGACGGGATGGTCGCCGTGGACGCCGCAGCCCATGGGGGTGAGCGCCGCGCCGTACTCCAGGCCTATGGCTTCCATGCCGAGGCCTATGCCGAGGATGGGGCGGCGTCCCTTGAGCTCCGCGAAGAGGTTACAGGCTTCGGGAGCGTCAAAGGCCGAGGCGGGTCCGTTGGAGAGCAGGATGCCGTCGGGATTGAAGGCCATGATGTCCTCCGCGGAGGCGTTGAAGGGCACTATCGTGACGTTGCATCCGCGCTCCTTCAGGAGCCTGATGATGCTGTACTTGATGCCGAAATCCACCGCCACTACATGGAACTTGTGACCGGAGGTACGGGTGACCCAGCGCTTGCGGCAGCTCACGCGGCGCACGAGGTCCGTAGGACGCCCGGTGGCGGCTATGAGCGCCAGGGCCTCCTCGCGGGGCATGTCAGCCTCCACGATGGCGGCCATGGGGCGGCCCGTGTCGCGGATGATCTTGGTGAGCATGCGGGTGTCCACGCCGCTCAGGCAGGGGATGCCGCGCTCCTCGAGCTCCTCCTCGAGGGTCTTGGTATAGCGGAAGTTGCTGGGGGTGTCGCAGCATTCGCGGACCACCAGGCCGCCGATGCTCGGGGTCCTGGACTCGAAGTCTTCGTCCGTGATGCCGTAATTGCCTATCAGGGGATAGGTCATGACCACGATCTGTTCGGCGTACGAAGGGTCGGAAATGATCTCCTGGTAGCCGACGACCGAGGTGTTGAAGACGATCTCGCACACTCTGCGGCAGTCGGCGCCGAAGCCGGTGCCGTAGAATTCCTGGCCGCTTTCAAGCACTAATTTCTTTTCCGGTCTTATCATTTTGTCAAGTTGTTATATACCGCCCTGCCGTCCTTCATGGTCATCACCACCTCTCCGCGGACCTTCCATCCGTCGAAGGGGGTGGCCTTTCCCATGGACAGGAAAGAGCGGCTGTCTATATTATATTCTTTTTCAAGGTCCAGGACCGTGATGTCGGCTGGCATGCCCGGTGCGAGGGCGCCTCCGCCGAGGCGGAAGATGCGCCTCGGAGCCGCGCTCATGGCCTCCACGAGTCTCTCCAGGCTGATCCTGCCGGTGAGCACGAGCGTGGTGTACAGGACCGGGAAGGAGGTCTCGAGGCCGACGATGCCCATCGCGCTGTGCGCGAGACCGCGGGACTTCTCCTCCGCGCTGTGGGGCGCGTGGTCGGTGGCTATCGCGTCGACGGTGCCGTCAGCGAGGCCCTCAATCACCGCTTCGCGGTCTTCCGCTCCGCGGAGCGGCGGGTTCATCTTGAAGCGCCCGTCCTCCTGCAGGTCATCCTCGCACAGGGCGAGGTAGTGGGGCGCGGTCTCGCAAGTGACGCGTACCCCGCGGGCCTTGGCGTCGCGTATGAGGGCGACGCTTTCTTTCGTGGAAATGTGGCAGACGTGGTAGCGGCAGCCGGTCTCTTCGCAGAGCTTAATGTCGCGGGCGATCTGCCCCCATTCGCTCTCGGAGCAGATGCCCTTGTGCCCGTGCGCCGCGCAGTAGCGGCCGTCGTGAATGTAGCCGCCATGCAGCAGGGCGTTGTCCTCGCAGTGTGCCGCGAGGATCACGCCCTCGCGTGCGGCGGCCTGCATGGCGCTGCGCATCATCCCGTCCGACTGCACTCCGCTGCCGTCGTCAGAGAAGGCTATGCACTTGTCTTTCAATGCCTTGAAGTCAACCAATTCCAGGCCCATGCGGCCTTTGGTGATGGAGCAGTAGGGGAGGACGTCTATAACCGCGCCGCGGTCGATGGCGGCCTGCTCGACGGCCAGGGTCTCAGGGCTGTCGGGCACGGGATCGAGGTTGGGCATGGCGCAGACGGCGGTGTAGCCGCCGCGCGCCGCGGCTATCGACCCGGTGCGTATGGTCTCCTTGTAAGTGAATCCAGGCTCACGGAAATGCACGTGGATGTCGGCGAAAGCGGGGACGACAGCCAGACCAGTGACGTCCAGGACCTCCGCCCCGGCGGGGGCTGCGATGTCCGTCCCGACGGCGGCGATTATGCCGTCGCGGACGAGGATGTCGCCCGTAACCGTCCCGGAGCCGTTCACGATGGCCCCGCCCTTAAGAAGAATCTCCATCAAGCAAAAAAAAAGACAACCCTGAAGGCTGTCTATAAAACAAATGATGACGGGAAAACAATGCAGTCATCGGTGTGGCCGAAGCGCAATGAACCGGAGCTGTGCATGTATCTCATCATCTAATCTAAAATTCGTGCAAAGTTAACGCTATTTCAGATAATAATCCAAGCAATTCCTTCAAATTTATCAACATTCCGGTGTTGAAATGTTTTTCAAATATTTTTAAAAAGTCTTTGTACGGGTGCTGGAATAGTAGTAACTTTGTGGCTTGTTGTTAGTGTTATTTGCAAACCCATACAAGTCTTTATTTGCATGAGCAAGGTAGCCGTCATCATGGGCAGTGCGAGCGACTGGGACGTCATGTCCCCCGCATGCACGACGCTGGAGGAGTTCGGAATCGGATATGAGAAGCGCGTCCTCAGTGCGCACCGCAACCCCGGCCCTCTCGCCGATTATGTCACTTCCGCAAGGGAGAACGGTTTCGACATCATCATCGCGGGCGCCGGAGGAGCCGCACACCTTCCGGGCGTGATCGCGGCCTTGACCACCCTCCCCGTCATCGGGGTTCCGGTGAAGTCGAAGGCCCTGAACGGACTGGACTCCCTCCTGTCCATCGTCCAGATGCCCTCCGGGATTCCCGTGGCGACCATGGCCATAGACGGGGCCAGGAACGCCGCCCTCTACGCCGTCGCCATCCTCGCCCTCCACGACTCCGACCTCTCCAAGAAACTGGAGGAGTTCCGCAAGCGCCAGAGCGACAAGGTCTTGAACACTGTGATTTAACGCTATGCCCACCCGCATCCGCACCGGTGGGCATACTTTTTATACGATATGAAGAGCAACCGTATATTTGTCGAGAAAAGGGAGCAGTTCCGCGTGGAGGCTTCGAGCCTGCTCGCCGAGTTCAACGAGAACCTCTCACTCAACCTCAGGTCGCTGAGGCTCATCAACGTCTATGACCTGTTCGGATTCTCCGACGAACTCCTGGAGAAATGCCGCTACAGCGTCTTCGGCGAAGTCGTCACCGATACCGTGACCGATTCCTGGCCCCTGGAGGGCAGGAAATACATAGCCGTGGAGTACATTCCCGGCCAGTTCGACCAGCGCGCGTCGTCCGCCGTGGACTGCGTCCACCTGATCGACCCCGCGGCGGAGGTGGAGATCAAGAGCTCCAGGCTGCTGGTGTTCGACGATGACACCACTGACGAGACCCTGGCCCGCATCAGGCATTATTTCATCAACCCTGTCGAGAGCCGCCCCAAGGACCTCGGCGTCCTGGCCCTCGGCGAGAAGGCCGACGTCAAGCCGCTGGAGGACCTCGGCGGGTTCACCGCGATGCCTGAAGGGGAGTGGGACGCTTTCCGCAAGTCCCACGGCCTGGCCATGAGCCACGACGACCTCGGCGAGGTCGTGCGCTATTTCACGGCCGAGGGACGCGACCCTTCGGAGACCGAACTTCGCATCCTCGACACCTACTGGAGCGACCACTGCCGCCATACCACCTTCACTTCCGAGCTTGAGGAGATCGCTGTGGACGAATCCTTCATGAAGGATGAGTTCGAGGATTCCTTGAAGATGCTACACGAAATGCGCGAGGAGCTCGGACGCGGGAAAAAGAGCCTCTGCCTCATGGAACTCGCTACCATCGGCGCCCGCTGGCTGCGCGCTCACGGCAAGCTCGACAATCTCGAGCAGAGCGAGGAGAACAACGCCTGCAGCATCTACGTCAACGTCGACGTGGACGGCGTGCAGGAGAAGTGGCTCCTCCAGTTCAAGAACGAGACTCACAACCATCCTACGGAAATAGAGCCCTTCGGAGGCGCCGCTACCTGCCTCGGCGGGGCCATCCGCGACCCTCTGTCCGGCCGCGCCTACGTCTATCAGGCGATGCGAGTCACGGGCGCCGGCGACATCACAGCCAAGGTGGCGGACACCATCCCCGGCAAGCTCCCGCAGCGCATGATCAGCCGCAAGGCCGCGGGCGGATACTCCAGCTACGGCAACCAGATCGGCCTGGCGACCACCCACGTCCGCGAGATCTACGACGAGGGCTATACCGCCAAGCGCATGGAGATAGGCGCCGTGGTCGGAGCCGTTAAGGCGGACAACGTCCGCCGCGAGAGCCCCGCTCCCGGCGACGTGATCCTCCTGCTCGGCGGCCGCACCGGTCGCGACGGCATCGGCGGAGCAACCGGCTCCTCCAAGGAGCACACCGAGGCCTCGCTCGAGACCTGCGGCAGCGAGGTCCAGAAGGGTAACGCCCCCGAGGAACGCCAGCTCCAGAGGCTTTTCCGCCGCCCGGAGGTAACCCGCCTCATCAAGAAGTCCAACGACTTCGGCGCCGGCGGCATCAGCGTCGCCATCGGCGAGCTCGCCCCCGGCCTGGACATCTACCTCGACCGCGTTCCTACCAAGTACGCGGGCCTGAACGCCACCGAGCTCGCCATCAGCGAGTCGCAGGAGCGCATGGCCGTAGTGGTGGAAGCCGCTGACCGTGAGAAATTTGAGGAACTCTGCGCCATCGACAACATAGAAGTCACCCACGTGGCGGACGTCACCGCGTCCGGCCGCATGAGGATGTACAACAACGGCGTGAAGGTCTGCGACCTCTCCCGCGAATTCATCGACAGCGCCGGCGCGAAGCATTACGCCAAGGCCGCTATCAATGCTGTCGAGGAACGCGACCCGTTCGTGCGCGAGCCCGCCGGGGAGACCCTCGCGGAGCGCATGGTCTCCGTCATGGGCTCGCCCAACGTAGCCTCGCAGAAGGGCCTCGTGGAGATGTTCGACTCCACCATCGGCCGCTCGACGGTGCTGATGCCTTACGGCGGTAGCCGTCAGACTACGGAGACGCAGGCCTCCGTCCAGAAGCTTCCCGCCGACGGGCACACCGACACGGCCAGTGTCATGGCTTTCGGCTACAACCCCGACCTGGCCCGCTGGAGCCCCTACCACAGCGCCGCGTACGCCGTCGTCGAGGCCTGCACCAAGGTCGCCTGCACCGGCGCCGACTGGTCCGGCATGCGCTTCTCCTACCAGGAGTATTTCGAGCGCATGACGCAGGATCCCCACACCTGGGGCAAGCCGCTCGCGGCCCTGCTCGGCACGATCAAGATGCAGGCCGCCCTCGGGCTGCCCTCCATCGGCGGAAAGGACTCGATGAGCGGCACTTTCGAGCAGATCCACGTCCCTCCGACCCTCGTGGCCTTCGGCATCACCACGGTGAATGCCAGCAAGGTCATTTCACCCGAATTTAAGCAGGCGGGCCACAGCATATATCTCTTGAAGCATACCCCGCAGCCTGACTGGATGCCTGATACCGAGGAACTTAAGGCCAATTGGACCTTCCTCAGGGAGCAGATCCTCGCCGGGAAAGTCGTGTCGGCATGGTCCCTGGGCTACGGCGGCGTCGCCGAGGCCCTGGTCAAGATGGCCATGGGCAACGCCCTTGGAGTGGATGTATGCATTCCCGAGAAAGAGCTTTTCTCGCTCGGATACGGCTCCGTAGTGGTCGAGACCACCGACGTTCTCGATTGGCCCTTCGCCATCCTTCTGGGCGGCGTAACTCCTTTCGGCATCCGCATCAACGGCGAGAGCATGTCCCTCGAGGCCCTCGAGGAGGCCTATGTGAAGCGCTACGCCCGGCTGTACCCGCCGAAGGTCCGTCCGGCCTTCGACGAGCCCGCGCCGGCCGTGGAGGAGCTTCCTTTCGACAAGTCCAACCTCGTCTATCCGGGTGAGCCGGTTGAGAAACCTATAGTCTGCCTGCCGGTGTTCCCCGGCACCAACTGCGACTACGACACCGCCAAGTCCTTCCGCGAGGCTGGCGCCGAGGTCCGTCCCTTCGTCTTCCGCAACCTCACTCCGGAAGACGTCCTCGGGTCCATCGACGCCCTCGCCGGGCGCATCGACGAGTGCCATATCCTGGCCTTCTGCGGCGGATTCTCCTCCGGAGACGAGCCCGACGGCAGCGGCAAGTTCATCGCCAACGTCATAGGCAATGCGAAGGTCGGCGCCGCCATCGCGGCCCTCCAGGCCCGCGGCGGCCTCATCCTGGGTATCTGCAACGGCTTCCAGGCGCTCGTGAAGAGCGGATTGCTGCCGTACGGCCGCCTCGGCTGCGTGACGCCGGATTCGCCCACGCTCTTCCGCAACGACATCAACCGCCACATATCCCTCGTCGCCACCACCGAGGTCGCATCGGTCAATTCTCCATGGCTGGCCGGCCTCTCCAAGGGCGAGCGCCATTCCATCGCGTTCAGCCACGGCGAGGGCAAGTTCGTGGTGAATCCCGATCTGGCACGCGAGCTTTTCGCGAAGGGCCAGGTCGCGTTCCGCTACGTCGACAACCCCAACGGATCGCACTACGACATCGAGGGCATCCTGAGCCCCGACGGGCACATCCTCGGCAAGATGGGCCACACGGAGCGCTACGAGGACGGAGTCTTCCGGAACATCTCCGGGAACCGCCTGCAGCCGCTCTTTACCAATGCAGTGAACTATTTCAGAAACAAATAGATACATGAAAAGAAACGAACTGATTTTCAACGGCAACGAGAAACAGGTCTTCGCGACCGACGATCCCGATAAGGTCATTTTCCGATACAAGGATGTGACCTTGGCCTACAACAGCATCAAACGGGCGCGCTTCCTCGGCAAGGGAGCACTGGACAACCAGATTTCCGCCATCCTCCTGGGCTACCTCAATAAGAACGGCATCGAAACGCACTATCTCGAGACCGTCAGCGAGAACGAGCAGCTCTGCCGCAAGATCGAGATCATCCCCCTGGAGATCATCGTGCGCAACCGCGTCTGCGGCTCGCTCTCCAGGCGCCTCGGCATCCAGGACGGCTACAAGCAGCCCAATACCATCATCGACCTGCATTACAACAACGACGAGCTGGGTGACCCGCTCATCAACGTGCACCACGCCGTCGCCCTCGGGCTCGTCTCCTACGAGGAGCTCGAGCACATGTACGCCGTCGCACGCCGTGTCAACGAACTGCTTTCGGGCCTGCTCCACAAGGCTGGCATAGAGCTGGTGGACGCCAAGATCGAGTTCGGACGCGCTTCCGACAACGGCCACATCATCATCTCGGACGAGATCAGTCCGGACACCTGCCGCCTCTGGGACGAGCAGACCGGCAACAGGCTCGACAAGGACCGCTTCCGCCTCGACCTCAGCGACGTCGTCGCTTCCTACAGGAGCGTTCTTGAAAGGTTGAACAATGTAATCAAGGAGGAGTCTTAAGATGGGTGTTCTTGCAGTTTATGGCGTTCCTAACGCTTCCACGTTGCTTTATTACGGCCTTCACAACCTCCAGCACAGGGGACAGGAAGGCGGCGGCATAGCCACTTTCGACGAGGACGGCAAGAGTTACCGTCACCGCGGCCTCGGCCTGCTGAACGAGGTGTTCAGCAAGGTCGACATCAGCACCCTGAAGGGCAGCCTGGGCATAGGCGGGGTCAAGTATTCCAACGCCTCCAAGGAGGGCCTGGACAACGTCCAGCCCGTATTCTTCCATCACCGCTCCGGCGATTTCGCCGTGGCGAGCGACGGCAACCTCGTGAATTCCAGGCAGATAAAGGAGTATCTCGAGAAGCGCGGCACCATTTTCCAGACCGAGACCGACAGCGAGCTCCTGGCCCACCTTATCAAGAAGAACTCCAACGAGGACCGCATCGGCAACATAGTCCATGCGCTCAACATGATGGAGGGAGGCTTCACCTTCGTCATCATGACGAAGAACCGCATCTATGCCTGCCGCGACAAGTACGGAATCAAGCCCCTCTGCCTCGGAAGCCTGGGCGACGGTTACGTAGTCAGCAGCGAGTCCTGCGCGTTCGAGATCATGGGCGCGACCTTCATCCGCGACGTCCGTCCCGGCGAGATCATCTGCCTCGACCACAAGGGTGTGCGCAGCACGATCTATTCGCGCTTCTTCCGCCACAGGATGTGCGGCATGGAGTACATCTACTTCGCCCGCCCGGACAGCGACATCGACGGCTGCAATGTCCACGCCTACCGCAAGGAGGCCGGGCGCAGGCTGTACCGTGAATGCCCGGCCGAAGCCGACATCGTGGTCGGCGTGCCGGAGTCCAGCCTCAGCGCCGCCATGGGCTACGCCGAGGAGAGCGGCATCCCTTACGAGATGGGCCTCGTGAAGCACAAGTACGTGGGCCGCACCTTCATCGAGCCGGTGCAGTCGGTGCGCGAGCTCGGCGTGAAGATGAAGCTTTCGCCGGTGCGCAGCATCGTCAATGGCAAGCGCATCGTGCTGGTGGACGACTCCATCGTGCGCGGCACCACTTCCCTGAAGATAGTCAGGCTCCTGCGCGAGGCCGGCGCCACCGAGGTGCACGTGCGCATCGCGAGCCCGATGATGCGTTTCACCTGCCACTACGGCGTCGATACCTCCACGCCGGAGGAGCTCCTCTGCTCGCACCGCACGCTGGAGGAGGCGAGGGACGCGATCGGCGCGGACTCCCTGGGCTATCTCAGCCCCGAGTCCACGCGTGCGTCGGCTTTCGGTTGCGCCGATCCCTGCCAGGCGTGCTTTACCGGAGAGTATCCCACCCTCCTTTACGATGACGAAATTAACGACTAGATATTTATGGCCAAGACTTACGAAAACGCGGGCGTCAATCTCGAAGCGGGATATGAGGTGGTCCGCAGAATCAAACAGCATGTAGCATCCACCGCCAGGGAAGGCTCCATGGGCAATATAGGCTCCTTCGGAGGCATGTTCGACCTTTCGGCTCTGGGTATCCGCGAACCTGTCCTGGTGAGTGGTACGGACGGAGTCGGCACCAAGCTGAAGATAGCCTTCGCGATGGACAAGCACGACACCATAGGCATAGACGCGGTGGCCATGTGCGTCAACGACGTGCTGGCCCAGGGCGCCGAGCCGCTCATCTTCCTGGACTATGTGGCCCTGGGCCACAATGTTCCGGAGAAGGTCGAGGCGATAGTGGCCGGAGTGGCGGAGGGCTGCCGCCAGGCGGGCTGCGCCCTCGTCGGCGGCGAGACCGCCGAGATGCCGGGCATGTATTCCAACGACGAATACGACATCGCCGGTTACACCACGGGCGTGGTGGAGAAGTCCAAACTCATCGACGGGACCAAGGTCAAGGTCGGCGACGTTCTGGTGGGCGTGGCCTCCAGCGGCATACATTCCAACGGCTTCAGCCTCGTGCGCAAGATCGTCACCGACGCGCGCCTGAGCTATTTCGACTCCATTGACGAGTTCGGAGGAAGGCTTCTGGGCGACGTGCTCCTGACGCCTACGAAGATATACGTGAAACAGATGCTGGACGTGATCCGCCAGTGCGACGTGCACGGCATCTGCCACATCACCGGCGGCGGTTTCGACGAGAATATCCCGCGCGTACTGCGCGAGGGACAGGGCATCGAGGTCCGCGAGGGCAGCTGGGAGATCCTCCCGATCTTCCGCCTGCTGGAGAAGTGGGGAGGGGTGCCGCACCGCGAGATGTTCAACATCTTCAACATGGGCATAGGCATGGTTGCCGTGCTGGACGAGGCCGAGGCCGCCAAGGCCATCGCCATCCTCGAGTCGCACGACGAGAAGGCCTCCGTCATCGGCCGCGTCACCGATACTCCCGGCGTAAACATCATCATGGAATGAAGAGGTTAGCGATATTCGCCAGCGGGACTGGCACCAATTTCGAGGCCATCGCGAAGGCCTGCGCCGAGGGCGTGATCGACGCGCGCGTAGAGGTCATGGTCTGCGACGTGCCCGGCGCGGCGGTCATCGCCAAGGCCGAGCGCTATGGCGTCCCGACCTTCATCTTTTCCCCGAAATCCTATGCCGGGGGCAAGGCCGCGTATGAGAAGGAGATAGTGGATCTGCTTGATGCAAAGGGGATCGACCTCGTCTGCCTGGCGGGCTACATGAGGATAGTCGGAGACGTGCTGCTGGGCGCTTACGGCGGCCGCATCATCAATATCCACCCCTCGCTGCTTCCGGCTTTCCGCGGCGCCCACGCCGTGGAGCAGGCCGTCGCGTACGGCGTCAAGGTTTACGGCATCACCATCCATTACGTGGATGCCGTGCTGGACGGCGGGAAGATCATCGCCCAGAGGGCCTTCGAGTACGACGGGAACGATCCGGAGGAGGTCCACCGCATAGGGCAGAAGATAGAGCATGCATTGTATATAGAAACGATAAACAAATTGTTGAATGAGAGCGTTAGTTAGTGTTAGTGACAAGACCGGGCTCGTGGAGTTCGTCCAGGGTCTTGTGGACCTTGGTTGGGAGATCATCGCCACGGGCGGTACTCAGAAACTCCTTGAGAGCAAGGGTGTTAAGACAATAGGCATCAGCGAGGTCACCGGATTCCCGGAGATCTGCGACGGCCGCGTCAAGACCCTGCACCCGAAGGTGCACGGCGGCATACTCGGCCGCCGCGACGTGCCTGAGCACATGAAGACCTTGAAAGAGAACGGTATAGAGACCATCGAGCTGGTCTGCGTGAACCTTTATCCTTTCCGCCAGACCATCGCGAAGGAGGGCGTGACCCTCGAGGATGCGATAGAGAACATCGACATCGGCGGCCCGTCGATGGTGCGCAGCGCCGCCAAGAACTGGCGCGACGTGTCCATCGTCTGCGATCCCGCGGACTATGACACCGTCCTGGCCGAGATAAGGGAGAACGGCAATACCACCCCCGAGACCAGGCTCAAGCTTTCCGCCAAGGCCTATACCCATACGGCGGAGTACGACTGCTGCATCGCGACCTATATGAGGAAGCAGGCAGGCCTGAACGAGAAGCTCTTCCTGGAGTACGACCTCAAGCAGGAGCTCCGTTACGGCGAGAACCCCCACCAGAGTGCGAAGTTCTACGCCGAGGGCGTGAAGTCCTCCTATGCGCTGCCCTTCGCCCGCCAGATCCAGGGCAAGGAACTGTCCTACAACAATATCCAGGACGCTAATGCTGCACTTTCAGTATTGCGTGACTTCAGCGAGCCTTTCTGTGTGGCACTCAAGCACATGAACCCTTGCGGAGCGGCTGTCGGGAAGGACATCATGGAGGCATGGCAGGCCGCCTACGAGGCTGACAAGGTCAGCATCTACGGCGGCATCGTCGGCGTGAACCGCGAGTTCACGGCCGAGCTCGCCGCCGCCGTCAAGCCTATCTTCCTGGAGATAGTCATCGCCCCTTCTTATACCCCGGAGGCGTTGGAGATCCTCGCTTCGAAGAAGAACCTCCGCGTGATGGAGGTGGACATGACACCTTCGGACAAGCCGGTGATGCAGTACGTCGGCGTGGCCGGCGGCCTGCTTGCGCAGCAACTGGACACGGCCGTCGAGACCGTGACCCCGGAGATGTGCGTCACCAAGGTGAAGCCCTCGGAGGCCCTGATGGCCGACCTTGAGTTCGGCTGGAAGATAGTCAAGCACGTGAAGTCCAACGCAATAGCCGTCGTCCGTGACGGGCATACCATCGGCGTCGGCGCCGGCCAGACCAACCGCGTCGGCTCGGCGGAGATCGCCCTCAAGCAGGCACAGGCCGCCGGGTTCACCGATGGCCTGGTGCTCGCCTCCGACGGCTTCCTGCCGTTCGACGACACCGTGGCGCTGGCGGCGCAGTACGGGGTGACGGCCATCGTGCAGCCCGGCGGCAGCATCCGCGACGCGGACGCAATCGCCAAGGCCGACGAACTCGGCATCACCATGCTTTTCACAGGCGTGAGACATTTCAAACATTGACATATGGGAGACAGGAAAGTACTCGTCGTGGGTTCCGGCGGCCGTGAGCACGCCATAGTGGACGCCCTCAGCCGTTCGCCCCAGGTGGCGAAGATCTATTGCGCCCCCGGCAACGCGGGCATCGGCCTCCAGGCCGAGAACGTGCCGCTGAAAGATACTGATGTCGAGGGACTCAAGGCCTTTGCGCTGGCTAATGCCATCGACCTGACGGTCGTCGGTCCTGAGTCGGCGCTGGCGGCGGGGCTCGTGGACGCATTCCGCGAGGCTGGCCTCGCGGTATTCGGCCACACGCGCGCCGCGACGCGCATCGAGAGCTCCAAGGAGTTCGCCAAGGAGATCATGCTCAAGTACGGCATCCCTACGGCGGCCTACCGCAGTTTCTCGTCCTATGACGAGGCCCTGGCCTATGTGTCGGGACGTACGTTCCCGGCCGTGCTGAAGTACGACGGCCTTGCCGCGGGCAAGGGCGTCGTCATTGCGCAGGACTTAGAAGAGGCCCGCGCGGCGCTTGCCAGCATGCTGCTTGACGAGGCTTTCGGCAAGGGCAGGGTGGTGGTGGAGGATTTCCTCACCGGTCCCGAGTTCTCCTTCCTCTGCTTCGTGGACGGTCCGAACGTGTATCCCATGCCTTTGTCGCAGGACCACAAGAGGGCTTACGACGGCGACAGGGGGCCTAATACGGGCGGAATGGGTGCCTACACGGGGCTTCCGTTCATCACCGATGCCGACAGGGAGTTTGCGCTCGAGAGCATCATGAAGCCCGCCGCCGAGGCGATGTGCGCAGAGGGCTGCCCTCTGTCCGGCGTCCTGTACGGCGGCCTGATGAAGACCCCGCAGGGGGTGAAGGTCATCGAGTTCAACGCCCGCTTCGGCGACCCCGAGACCGAGGTGGTGCTGCCGCAGCTGCAGAGCGACATCTACGACATCTTCGAGGGCGTGGCGCTCGGCCGCAAGGTCGAAAAGCTCGTGTGGGGCGACGGCGTCACCATCGGTGTGGTGCTGGCCTCGGACGGATATCCGGGCAAATACGAGAAAGGATTCGAAATCAACGGTTTGGAGAAGGTGGAGGCTAAGATTTACCATATGGGTACGGCGTTCAGGGACGGAAAACTCGTCACCAACGGCGGCCGCGTGCTGATGCTCGTCATCGGCGGGCTCGACCTCGCGGACGCCCGCGAGCGGGTTTACCGCGAGGTGGCCAAGGTCCGCTGCGACAACCTCTTCCACCGCTCCGACATCGCGCACTGCGCATTTGAATGATTATCTCCAGGGCCGAGGGTGGCACAATTTCCGGAAGGGTATCCGGCCCTGGACAATGGTTGCAACTATGGGAAAGATTATTGATGGAAAGGCGCTGAGCGCGGCGGTGAAGGACGAGGCCCGCGCGAAGGTGGAGGAGCTTGAGGCCAGGTTCGGCCGCAAGCCCTGCCTGTGCGTCATCATCGTGGGGGAGAACCCCGCGAGCCAGGTTTACGTCCGCAACAAGGTCAAGGCCGCGGCCTATACAGGCATGGATTCCAGGCTGATCGAGATGCCGGCCGACACGACTGAAGAGACCCTGCTTGAGCAGATCAAGGCGCTTAACGAGGATCCCGCGGTGGATGGAGTACTGGTTCAGCTGCCGCTGCCTAAGCATATTGATGAAGAGAAGGTTATCGACGCCATCGCTCGCGAGAAGGACGTGGACGGATTCCACCCTGGAAACGTCAGCGGCCTGTGGCTCGGCAAGGACTGCATCGTGCCCTGTACGCCCGCAGGAGTCATCCGCCTGATCGACAGCACGGGCGTCTCCATCCAGGGCAAGACCGCCGTGGTGGTGGGTCGTAGCAACATCGTCGGCAAGCCCGTCGCGAAGCTCCTGCTCGACCGCAACGCCACGGTCGTCATCGCGCATTCTCGCACGGCCGACCTCGGCGCCGTGACGCGCCTCGCCGACATACTCGTGGTGGCCGTCGGCAAGGCCGGCCTCGTGACCGGCGACATGCTGAAGCCCGGAACGGTGGTCATCGACGTCGGCATGAACCGCAACGCCGAGGGCAAGCTCTGCGGCGACGTGGACTTCGCCTCCTGCGAGCCCGTCGCCTCCTGGATCACCCCCGTCCCCGGCGGCGTAGGCCCCATGACCATCGCCATGCTCATGCAGAACACCATCTCCTGCTACCTCTCCCGCATGCAGGAATAGTTTGATTCCCAGATACTTGACTATGAAACAATATATCGTCGACGCTTTTACGGAAGAACTGTTTGCCGGCAATCCGGCGGCGGTTCTTCCGTGCGTTTCCATGCCTCCCGCGGAGCTGATGCAGAGTATAGCCATCGAGAACAATTACTCCGAGACCGCCTTCGTCGTCCGGCGCGGGGCGGGGGAGTATGACCTGAAATGGTTCACTCCCGGCGGGGAGGTCGAGCTGTGCGGTCATGCTACGCTGGCGACTTCCTTCGTAATCCATCACTTCGTGGATCCGGGCGTCCCGGAAATGCATTTCCATACCCTGAGCGGGGAACTGAAAGTGAGGGCTTCCGCAGAAGGTGGATACACCATGGATTTCCCGGTGGGGCCCTTCAAGCCCGTGCCCGTCAGCCCGGAAATCCTGGCGGCCTCCGGCGGCCTTGCCGTCGAGGCCTTCTACGACGGCGGAGACATGATAGTCATCATGCCTTCGGAGGAAGCCGTGCAGGCATTCGTCCCTGACTATGAGTTGATTAGGCTAGTCGAAGGCCGCGGCTTCGTCATCACCGCGGTATCGGATACTTACGACTTCGTGTCGAGGTGCTTCTATCCCAAGCTGGACGTTCCGGAGGACCCTGTCACCGGCAGCGCGCACACTTATCTGACGCCCCTCTGGGCGGCGCGGCTCGGACGGACTGAGATGACCGCCCGGCAGCTCTCCCGCCGCGGCGGCACCCTCCGTGTCCGCCTCGCGGGACCGCGCGTCTTCATCACCGGCTCCGCCCGCCTCTTCATGTCAGGCGACATCCCCTTCGACCTCTGACCCTCCCTCCCTCCTCCCTTCCTCCTCCGTCTCCCTTTTCCCGCAGGGTACCCTTTATTCCCGTCAACCTTGCGGACAGGACCGATATGTGCAGAACTGTTGCGGTAGGTGGAATAAAAGGGTTTCCACCTACCACAGTTGCCCTTGCCACCTACCGCACCCATTCAGAAAAGGAGAGAATGCGGGCCTGGGAATAAGCTTTTGGGGCCCCTTTGGCGAGGAAAGAGGGTGTTTGGGCCCGGGAAGTAGTATTTTTGGGCCCGGTTCCGCTGGAAGGGCTCCGGAAAGCAATGATGAGGACTGGAACTCCCGGAAAACGAGGTGGGGGATGGCTACTTCAGGAAGGCGAAGAAGACGGCGAGGATGATGCAGGCGAAGGATGCGACGTGGTTCCAGTGGATGGCCTGGCCCTTGAAGACGAAGGTGATGATGATGGAGAAGACCGTCAGGGAGATGACTTCCTGGATGACCTTGAGCTGGATGAGGCTGAACGGACCGCCGTTGAGGGAGTAACCGATGCGGTTGGCCGGGACGGTGAGGCAGTACTCGAAGAATGCTATGCCCCAGGAGAACAGGATGACCAGGATGAGCGGCCAGCCCGTGGATATCTTCATTTCATTCAGTTTGAGGTGCCCGTACCATGCGAACGTCATGAAGATGTTCGAGCAGATGAGCATCAATATGGTCCAAATACCCTGCATGTTGTTTGATTGCTGATTTCGGGGCGCAAAGATACATCTTTTCCGGGATTGTACAATCAACAATCCGCACAGTTTTGTGAGCAGTGGAAATGAAGGAAGTCCGGAGCTTTGAATTGAGCGGCGGAATGAGTATTTTTGTAGGAAAGGCAAAACGGACGGATGTTTATGGATAAGGTCGTGCTTGATATGTATATGACCGCGGGGGTGGGCGTTGCGGCCCTGCTCCTGGGGATGTTCTTTACCCGGAATATCCGCTTCCTCAAGCGTTTGTGCATCCCGGCGCCTGTATCTGGAGGCCTCGTCGTATCCCTGCTGACGCTGGCGCTCCACGCCGCCCTGAAGGTGGATTTCGATTTCGACGGGACCATAAAGGACCTCTGCATGATGCTGTTCTTCACTTCGGTGGGTTTCCAGTCCGACCTGAGGATGCTGAAGAGGGGAGGACGCCCGCTGGTGATGATGGTCGTGCTGGTAGCGGTGCTGATAATCGTCCAGAACCTCCTTTCCGTGGGCATCGCCAGGGAGATGGGGTTGGACCCGCTCATCGGCATGGCGGCGGGGTCGATCCCGATGTGCGGCGGCCACGGAACCGCCGGCGGCTTCTCTCCGGTGCTGGAGCAGCTTGGGCTGCGGGGCGCCGCGTCGGTCACTATGGCCGCCGCGACCTTCGGCCTCGTAGCAGGCTCGCTGATCGGCGGCCCGATAGGGGAGCTTCTGGTGCGCCGGCACGCGCTGGCCGAGCCTTCCGGCTCGAAGGACGTCCTTCTTGACATCGAGGCCAGCGAGGCGGCGCCGGAGAGGCGCGAAGGGCGCGTCGTCAGCGACGAGCGCTCCTTCCGCGACTATACCAAGGCAGTCTATCAGCTGGTTCTGGCAATGGCCCTGGGCATGGGCCTCAGCAAACTCCTGGCCCTGACGGGCATCACTTTCCCGACCTATTTCGGCTCGCTGATCGTCGCGGCCGTCATCCGGAACTGCTTCGGCCCGAAGCATGAGGACAGGCTTGCCCTCAATAAGATAGTCTCCGTGGGCAATATCTGCCTGTCACTTTTCCTGGGCATCGCCATGGCCACCCTGAAGCTCTGGGAGCTGGCCGGCCTCGTCCTGCCGCTGGTCGTCATCCTGCTGGCCCAGGCGGCGTTCATGGCGCTTTACGCGACCCTTGTCGCGTTCCGCGCCCTCGGCCGCGACTACGACGCCGCGGTCCTCTGCAGCGGCCTCTGCGGCTTCGGCCTCGGCGCCACGCCCAACGCCATGGCCAACATGTCCGCCGTCTGTTTCAAGTACCACTATGCCGTCAATCCCTTCATCATAGTCCCCATCATCGGGGCGATGTTCGTGGACATCATCAACACTGGAGTAATAACCATCTTCCTGAACCTCATATGATCAAGAGACTCTTTTGCTGCATCCTTGCAGCCTTCGCCTGTATCTCCCTTTCGGCGCAGACCCCTTATGACGATGGCCTTCCGCGCAGCACGCCCGAGGCCGAGGGCATACGCTCCGAAGCCATAGCGGACTTCTTCAAGGCCCTCGACGAGGGCGGATACGAGGTCCACGGCCTCATGATTCTCCGGCACGACAAGGTCGTGGCGGAGCACTGGTGGGCCCCGTACGGCCCGCAGTACCCCCATGCGATGTATTCCGCTACGAAGTCCTTCACCGGCGCCGCGGTAGGCTTCGCTGTGCAGGAAGGCCTGCTGAAGGTCAGCGACAAGGTTCAGGACTTCTTCCCTGAACTGATGCCGGAGCATCCCGCCCCGGAGCTCTCACGCCTCACTGTGGAGCACCTTCTGACCATGTCCGCGGGCCATGCCCGCACGCAGTATCCCGGCTCCGGAACCGACCAGGTTCGTTCCTTCTTGGCCATGGACTACGCCCATGAGCCAGGCACGTCCTTCGCCTACAACATCACCTGCTCCCACATGCTATCCAATATCATCACCCGCGTGACCGGACTCACCCTTTACGAGTACCTGAAGCCCCGCCTGCTCGACCCGCTTGGCATCAAGGACGTGGTATGGGAGATGGACCTCGACGGACGCAACATGGGCAACGGAGGCATGCATTCCAAGACCTCCGACCTGGCGAAATTCGGCATCTTCCTGAAGAACAAGGGCAAATGGAACGGGAAGCAGCTGCTCGACCCGGCGTGGGTGGAGGCGATGACAACGCCGCACATCTTCCAGCGTCCGGAGCTCTCCGAGGAGGAGAACGAAAAGGACGACCAGGGCCAGGGCTACGGCTACCAGGTATGGATGGGCAGGCGCAACTCCTACCGGGCCATCGGCGGCCAGAACCAGTTGATAATGCTCATCCCGGAGTATGACCTCGTGGTGGCCTCGAACGGCCAGATCGGCGACGAGGCCGGCTTCAACAGCCTGATTTACAAGATGCTGGATGGGATGAGCGACAAGAAGCTCAAGCCCAACAAGGACTTCGACCTCGATGCGGCGATTGCCGGGTACGCGCTTAAGCGCCCCTTCCCGGTTACGCGCGTGGAGCCTTCCGTGACTTCGCGCACCCTGCGCTACAGGATGCACCAGAACTCCTACGGGCTCACGGGCATCTCCTTCCGTTTCGACTCCGTCGGCAACATGTACCTGACGCTCGAGTCCGGCAGTTCCATCAATAACATTCCCTTCGGCTTCAACGACTGGCTGATGGGAGCGACCGACAGGACCTTTTTCTTCGGTGGTACGGTATACGCCAACACCATGGGCACGACGCCCGTCACCACGGCGGGATACTGCAC
This sequence comes from Bacteroidales bacterium, assembly GCA_017620335.1. Taxonomy (GTDB): domain Bacteria; phylum Bacteroidota; class Bacteroidia; order Bacteroidales; family UBA932; genus Cryptobacteroides. The sequence continues at coordinate 38,035 of JAFZQO010000049.1, read as the reverse complement.
ATGGATGGACACCTCCGAACTGTATGCGTACTACCTGTCGCTCTTCAACAACGGATGCCGCGAGAGCTTCCGCTTCACGTTCGGCGAGGGGTTCGACGAGCTGACGATAACGGTGGCCGCGCCACAGCAGCGGGCCATGCCCGGCGCTGCCCCGGCGGCCTCGCGCGACATCGTCCTCACCGCCTCGCGCATAAAGACGACATATTGATCCCTTTTTCCGGGATTCGACGGTTTTTATCGAAAAAAGTAAAAAAATATTTGGAAGTAAGGAAAATTGTCGTATCTTTGTGATATCAAAATGATATTATTTTGTCGAACAAAAAACCATAAAGTCATGGAAAACAAGGAATTCTCTTACAAAGGCGCCGTCATGAACGGTTTCCTCCAGCTTTTGATCGTCGTCATCCTCCTCGCCCTGGCGATATTCTTCTTCGTCAAGGCCGACAAGCAGGCCTCCAGCGCCATCCTAGGCGTCATCTTCATGCTGGCTTTCATCTTCTGCGTGAACGGCTTCATCAAGCTCGAGCCCAACGAGGCAGTGGCCCTGCTGTTCTTCGGTAAATATAAAGGTACGTTCACCAGGACGGGATTCTACTGGGTCAACCCTCTCCTGACCAAGAAGAGCGTGAGCCTCCGCGCCCGCAACCTCAATCCGGAGCCCATCAAGGTCAACGACAAGGTCGGTAACCCGGTGCTCATCGGCATGGTGCTGGTCTGGAAGCTTGAGGACACCTACAAGGCCCTTTTCGAGATTGACAGCCAGTCGCTTGCTCCTGTTTCCTCCACTTCCGGCAAGGGCAACTCCGCCCGCTATCTGTCGCAGGCCTTCGAGAACTTCGTGCGCGTCCAGAGCGATGCCGCCCTCCGTCAGGTGGCCGGATGCTATGCCTACGACAATCCCGACACTCCCGACGAGCTCACCCTGCGCAGCAATGCCGAGGAGATCAACGAGAAGCTGGTCACAACGCTTAACGAGCGTCTGGCCATGGCCGGCCTCCACGTCACCGAGGCCCGCATCAACTACCTCGCATACGCCCCTGAGATCGCGGCCGTGATGCTGCGCCGCCAGCAGGCCGACGCCATCATCGCAGCCCGCGAGAAGATCGTCGACGGCGCCGTCAGCATGGTCAAGATGGCCCTCGACAAGCTCAAGGCTGAAGGCGTCGTCGACCTCGACGAGGAGCGCAAGGCCGCAATGGTCAGCAACCTCCTGGTCGTCCTCTGCGGCGACGAGCCGGCCCAGCCGGTGGTCAACTCCGGTAGCCTTTACTAATCATGGCAAAGGATAAAGATGCAGTGAAGAGCTTCGTCCTGAGGGTCGATCCCGAGACGATGGAAGCCCTGGAGCGTTGGGCTGCGGACGAGTTCCGCAGCACCAACGGTCAGCTGCAGTGGATTATCAACGAAGCGTTGCGCAAGAGCGGCCGGCTTAAAACCAAGTGATATGGAAAAGAAAAAGATACTCATCTTCCTGGCATTCTGCTTCGGAATCAGCTGGCTGTCAGCCGGAATATTCTACTTGTGCGGTATAGATTATCAGTCGGTATGGGGCTTTTTGTTTGCCACCGTATATATGTTCTTCCCGCTGATTTCAGTGCTGTTGACCCAGCTGGTGACGGGAGAGAAGCCCCTGTCGGATATCGGTATCTCCTTCCGCCTGAACAAATGGTGGTGGCTCGGATGGCTGGTGATCATCCCTCTGCCCATTCTCCTTTCGATTCCGGTTTCGGCATTGTTCCCCGGCGTTTCCATCGGCGCGGACACCGACTCGCTGAAGCAGACGATGGATGCGATGCAGGCTCAGGGGTTGTCTTTGGGACCTTGGGGAGTTGGAATCATAACGCTCCTGAGCGGTTTTGTGGCTGGGCTCACCATCAACGCATTGTTCGCCTTTGGTGAAGAGTCGGCGTGGCGGGGTTTCCTGCACCGTCTCCTGAAAGGGAAGGGCTTCTGGAAGGAGTGTCTCATCATCGGTGTCATATGGGGCATCTGGCACGCTCCGATCATCCTGATGGGGCACAATTACCCGTCGCATCCTGTCGCGGGAGTGTTCATGATGGTGGCTTTCTGCATGCTGGTGACGCCGCTGATGGTCTTCATCCGCGAGAGGTCCGGCTCGGTCATAATGGCGGCAATCGCCCATGGCACCATCAATGCCCTTGGCGGCCTGCCCATCGTGTATCTTATTGGTTACAAGGAGCTTCTTAGCGGCATTACAGGCCTGGCCGGCTTCATCGTCCTGGCCTTGGCAGATACAGTCATACTATTGCTCAACAACAAAAGGAAAACCGCATGACAATGAAAACCAGACTGTCGATATTATTGTCCCTATTGATTATGACATCTTTTTGTTCCTGCAGCAAGCAGGCTGCCCCGCTGATCGGCATCAGCTGCGGACGCAGCGCGACCGGGGCTGTAAACCTCTCCTCCGCTTATACCGATGCGATAGCCAGGGCAGGAGGCATCCCTGTGGTCCTGCCCATCATCGACGATCAGGCTTTGGCCGGGAGCCTGCTCGCCAAACTGGACGGCATAGTCTTTTCCGGCGGTCCGGACGTGGATCCGGCAGAATACGGTGAGACTGTCTGGAATGAGACCGTCAGCATCGATGCGGTCCGCGACCGCAGCGACCTTCTCTTCGCCCGGGCGGCCCTGGCCTCCGGCAAGCCTGTCCTGGCCATCTGCCGCGGCGAGCAGCTGATGAACGTCGTGCTGGGCGGTACCCTTTACCAGGACATCCCGACCCAGGTGGACACCATCATCAAGCACTCGGGCTTCGACCACAGGATCGGCGTAGAGAAGGGGAGTGTCCTGTATGACCTCTTCGGTCAGGACTCCCTGACCGTCAATTCCTCCCATCATCAGGCGGTCAAGGACCCGGCACCGGGCATCCGCATCACCGCCCACGCCCCTGACGGCATCGTCGAGGCCTATGAGTACGAAAACGTCCTGGCCGTCCAGTTCCATCCCGAAAGGATGGTCCAGACCGACGACTCCTGGCTTGCACTTTTCCGCTGCTTTGTGGACCGTACCCGCAAGTAGCTATTTGAAACGGAGGCCGACGGTGAAGTCCATGTAGTCGGCCTTGAACTTGTGGGCCTTGATGCAGACGGTGATGAAGAAGGGGTCGAGGGCCTTGGGATAGAGCCGGAGGCCGGCGCGCTCGTAGAGGCGGCCGTGGTAGCCGTGGATTCCGGCCTTGCGGTAGAGGTAGAAACCTTCCTGGAGGAAGAATGCCGTGCGCTTGTAGAATACTTCCTGCACGGCGCCGAGGCCGAAGGAAAAAGGTGCATAGGAGGTGGCTGAGGCCGCCTCCTCGCCGTATATGACGTTGTCGGCCCACTTGAGGGCCTCCATGTTGGAGCAGTAGAAGGCGTCGGCCGCGGCGCCGATGCCGAAGCGGCCGGAGAGCCGGTAGACGGCGTCGAAGCCGAGCGAGGCCATGGGCCAGCGGCGCAGATGTGTGTCGGCCAGGGTCTCCTTGTCCACGGTCTTGGATGTGGCAAGCCACTCCGCCGCGCAGGCGTGCACGCCTCCGCCGGCGTAAATCTCATAGTTCCAGCCCTTTTCGTACAGATTCTCCGAGATACGGGGCGTCCTGAAGCCCCTGCCGGCGGCGGGCTTCCGGTCCTGGAAATGGTATCTTGCCGAAAGGCCTCCGCCCCAGTAGTTCAGTCCGCCGTTGGGATATGCGAAGCGGGCGCTGGAATTGTGTCGGACCGAGATGCCCGCAATGAGGTCGAAGCGTCGGGCAACGGCCCAAGTGATATGCCCGCCTCCCGCGACATACATCAGCACCGGAGAACTGAAGAACCAGTTTGACCTGTTGGTGACGGGATGATAATAGCCTCCTGAGTAGGAGAGTCCCAGAGACAGGTCATAGCCCATGGAGAAACGGCCGTAGCGGAGAAGGTCGCGCGAGACGCTTCCGTACGCTGCGACCATATCGGAGTAGCGTCCGTTCTTACTGCGGAACACCACGTCTCCTAAAGTATTGTAAGTCAGGCCAATGGCGAATACGGGACGGTTATATGCGGCGGAGTAGCTTCCGGCTTCCCCACGCGTGACGAAGTCCCATTCGAGTGTGAACGAATTGAATCCGAGACTCGTGTAGGAGTCCCGGAAAGAGCCTATGGTCATGCGGTCGGCACCGGCGCGCACGGCGCTTGCGGGCCCGTCCCCGGGCCCCTGCGCCGCCACCGGCGCGCCGGCGCAGCACAATGCCGCCAACACCGCTATGAATGCCGTTCTCTTCATTCCGTGGCAAAGATAGCCATCAATTCCGGAATTCTAAGGGGTAACAGGCGCTTCCTTGGTGTTTTTGCTCGTGAAGAGGAAGATCATCAGCGGCAGGGCGATGATGGCCATCGTCGCGCTGATGGGCAGGTAGATGCCGAAATTGGCGTATTCCGAGATCAGGTAGGTGATCAGTAGCAGGCCTACGCTGATGCCGCTGGAGATCAGGTAGTGCTTGCGGATGTCAGTGGACTTGCAGATGGTGCGGCTGATGTTGGGTACGCCGAGTGAAATAAAACCGATAGTACCGCAGATGCTTACCGCGCTGGTGACGAGGAACATGATGGCCATCAGGCTCATGGCCTTGTACAGGCGCGGCAGCTCGATCTCCCCCCGGAAATGCCGGCTCAGGTCGCGGGCCGAGTACAGGGCAGCGCCGAGGCCAATGGCAAAGAGGCACAGGGAGAAGATGATGTCGCCGTGCGTTACGCCTTCCAGGTGGAAATTGGCGGCACCCCAGAGGTAATACTGCTTGAGGAGGTCGCCGGTAGGGGCGTTCGTGACCACGATGGTCCCCAGCGAGCCGATGAATGTGCCGAAGATGATACCGAAGGTGATGAGGTTCTGCGTAGATACCCTCAGTGTAACGAAGAAGCAGACGATGGTGCAGACCAGCGTGCAGATGAAGGATCCGACGGTGAGCGAGCACCAGCCGGACATCGTGGCGGCGGCGGCCCCAAGGCACGCGGCGGAGCCGAGGCCGAGGGAGTAGACGTCGCCGAGCTGGTTGCGCCAAAGGTACTGCATCTGTATGCCTCCGACGGGGAGGGCTATGCCGCTCAAAAGAACGTATAAGAAACTGAAGAACATATCTTTACCAGTTAAGTTCGACGGATAGGAGGGCGTTGAAGCCCGGCATGGGATAGCCCTGCACTATCTGGTAGGGCGTGTTGAAAACGTTGCCGAGGTTGAGGGTGAAGGTCAGTTCCGGCACCATTCCCCGGGTATCGAGGTCATAAAGGTAACAGAGCCGCGATATGCTTGCATCGCTTATGCTCCAGGGCTTGATGTAATAGTCGTCTATGTTGGCCGTGCGGGACCATTTGCCTCCTGAGACGCTGGTGTCCCAGCATAGTGACCAGTATCCGTATCTGGCCTCGAATCCTATTCCTCCGCTGTGGAGGGGGATGTAGGGAATCTGGTTGCCATAGGTACGGCTTTCGCTGTCGGAGTGGTCGAGGGCTTGCTGGAGGGAATAGCGGAGCGTCCCTTCCAGGAACCAGTCGCCGCGGTTGATCCCGGCTTCCGCCCTTGTATCAAGTCCTGTGACATCCACCAGTCCTATGTTCAGCATGGTCCAGCGGAACTGCGAGGATGTGGGGATGGCCACGATCTTGTTGCTGACACGGTTGAAATACGGAGAGATGCGTATGTCAAGGTGATAGTTTGCGGGTTTCCTTTCGCTGAACCGGATATCCAGGCCGAACTGCTCCGCCTGTTCAGGAACCAGGGAAGAATTGCCCATCTGGCTGTAGTACAGGTCGTTGAATGACGGCAAACGATAACTGCGCTTGGCATATGCATCGATCTCCATCCATTGAAGTGGTCTCCAAAATACGCTCAGCGAGGGCATCCAGGCGTCGCGGTATGTGTCCTCCCGGCTCCATCCGCCGGCGGAGGGCGTGTCGAAGAAATCCCATGCCCCCATGTAGACGAGATGGGCCGCGGCGCGGAAGCGCTCCCACGCCAGGGTCGTGGCCAGCGCTCCCGTGAACGCGGCCCTCCTGGGCGTGACGAACTGTCCGATGTCGGAATCGAGCGCGTTGAACTGCCCGTCGGTGCTGAGGTCTATCGACCAGGGATCGGCAAGGACGTATGACTGCGCCAGCGACAGGTACCCGGAACTCTGATAGTAATGCAGATCATACGGCATCGCCATGGGATTCTTCTCCGGGTGCGTGTCGTAATGGGTGTAATCGTATGAATACTTGAACTTTACTGCAGTGGAGTATCGGTCGGTCCAGTTCTGGTCCCATCCGCCCTGTACGAAAAGGTCCTGGTCCGCCTGGCGTTCGGCGCTGAAAGGGAAGCCCGTGGCGCGCCGTATCACCGGTCCCGGGAAACCTCGTTCCGAGCCGTATGCATAGGCGTGTACGTTCCATTCGCCGCGCCGCAGGCTCCCGTACAACTGGGCCTCAAGCCGCAGGGACCTGATGTCTCCGTTCTCGCGTACCAGGGTGGTGTCGAAGAACGGATACTTGTACTTCCCGTTGCTGGTCAGGAACTCCGCCTGTGTCCGCAGCGTCAGGCTGCGCCCCAGGTCTTTGTCCCACATCAGGGAAGGGTTGACTGTGCCGAAGGAGCCACCCCGGAGACGGAAACGGCCTCCGCTTCCGAAGAAATGCTTCGGTCTTTCGGAACGCAGATGCACAGCGGCTCCGGAGGCATACTCCTTCGCCGTCTGCAGACGCCTGGATTTCTGGCCGTTGTATAGGGAGACCATGGCGATGCCGTCCGTGGAGAAGCGTCCCAGGTCCACCTGCATGTTCTGCGCATTGTCTATCTGGATCCCGTCGAGGAATATCCCCACGTGCTCGCTTCCGAGGCTCCTGACATTGACTGTTTTGAGCCCGCCGACGCCTCCGTAGTCCTTTACCTGCACTCCCGTGAAATGCTGTAGCACTGCCGCCACATTCTGCGGTGAGATGGGCTGCTGCGGGAGGTAGACCTCTTCCGCGGCCCTGACCACCGGACGCACCTGTACGCCGTACACCGTGGCCGCTGACAGCGTATCCGCTTCCTGGGCGTTCACGCCCCAGGAAGCGGATACCAGTGCCAGCGCGGCCAGTGTCCGGCGCCAGGACATCACCAGGCGGCGAAGTGTCCGGGGCAGACCCCGGAGGTGACGGTCCAGACCTTGTTGCCGTTCCTGTAGAGGCTTACCGTGCCGGGATCGAAGTAGTTGCCGGCATCACCGATGAGGAACGTGTCTCCGCCAAGGGCGAAAAGGCCGTAAGGAGTGGTTTCGCTGACGTTCAGGGAGAAGGATGCCTTGCTTCCGTCCTTGCAGGTGAATGCTTTCCAGGTCTTGGGGGCTCCGCTCCAGTCGAGCTCCTGCTCAGTGCCTACGCAGTAAAGCGTGTCGCCGCTGATCGCCGCAATGCTGACGAAGTCGGAGATATGCTTGACATTGTTCGAGGCGTCGATCATGTATACACCGGAGTTGACGTTATAGTAGTTGCCGAGGGTGGTGACGTAGATGTTGCCCTTGCCGTCGGAGAACACTCCCTTCAGGTTGACCTGGACGGTGATGTTGCCGGTCACCTTGAAGCTCTTGGTGTCGATCACGCTGACGGTGCTGTCGTAGGAATAGTTCGGAGGCAGCTGGCTGGAGATGCCGCCGGAGTTGGCCACGTACAGCTTCCCGTTGTAACATGCGATGCCCTCGGGCTGGTAGCCGACCTGGACGGAGCCTTCCACCTTCTTGGTCCTCAGGTTGATGCGGTAGACCTGGCCCTTCGGATTCTTGTAGTCCGTGATGGAATAGTCCGCGCCGTAGTTGGCATAAGCCCCGGCCCATGAAGTCACATAGGCGTAGCCGTTGTCATAGGCGATATTGCGCGGGGTTGGGACCTGGATGGCGGCGATCTCGGTCTCGTCCCTGGCGGAGACGACTTCGACTATGCCTGAGTTGTTGATGGCCATCCAAACCTCGTTGCCGATCACGACGATGTCGTTGCCGACGTCGCCGAGGCCGGCCCCGATGGCGGGATTCATCTCCTTGAACGCTCCGGTGATGTAATTGCCGTCACTGATGCGGAGGAAGTCCAGGGTGGAATTGTTGGATCCCATACTGCCTTCGTTGAGGGTGAAGATCTTGCTGATATCCGAGGGGATGCCGCTGACATCGACCTTGGAGCCGGTAAGGTCGGCGTCCTTTGAGGGAATGGGATCTTTCTGGCACGCGAATACGGACACGAGTGCACAGAAAAGCAAAAGCAGTCTTGCTTTTTTCATGATAGGATAAAGATTAACGTTACCGCGCGGACTTGTCCCCGAGCCCGGATGCTAAACTTGACCATGGCAGGTCTTCTGGCTTCTCCCGGCCCCGGCCTTCTCAAAAGATCCTCACGTCATCATGACTGTCATGTCATTCCGAGCGAAGCGAAGGAATCTCTCAATGGCGCAGGAATCGGAGCCGTTATGGATGACACAGCTGCGGGCACAGTCCCGGATTCGCACCGGGTTCCCTTTTAAGACGCGGCCGGAAAGACCTCCGCGTCCACCACGATCCGGTGCAAAGATACGAAAAGCCCCGGAATATCCAAGATATCCCGGGGCTATATGCGACCAGTCCGGTGTCAGATATCCCTGAGGAGGCGGGGCAGCTGGCGCAGGTCGTCGATCAGGAGGTCCGGCTCCGAAGTGAGCAGCTGCTCGCGGCCGTGGTTGCCATAGGTCACGGCGCAGGTGCTGCAGTGTGCGGACTTGCCCATCTGGATGTCGAAGACGGTGTCGCCTATGACCAAAGCCTGGTCAGGCGAGGCTCCCATGCGCCTGAGCACCCAAAGGACGATGTCCGGGTTGGGTTTCGGCCTTTCGACGGAGCCGACGGCGCCCAGCACTTCGAAGTACTGGGATATGCCGTGCTCTCCGAGCAGCATGACGAGCGAGTGCTCGCTGCGGGAAGTCGCGATACCCATCCTGTAGCCAAGGGAGGCGAGCTCAGCAAGCGCATCCTTCACTCCGGGGAACAGGACTATATGCTTCGGGGCTATCTCGTAGAAGACCTCGTGGTATATGTCCGCACCTTCGTCCAGACGGTCCGCGGGGAGGCCGGCGGTCTGGAGCGCTCCCTTGAGAGGCAGGCCTATGCCCTGCCGCACGTCGGCGTCCGCAGGCTCCGGAAGACCCATCCGGGCGAAGGTCGCCCGGGTGGTCTTGATGATGCCCTCGGTGCTGTCGGCCAGGGTACCGTCGAAGTCGAATACGAGATACTTTATCACTTGACCTCTACGTTTGTGATTGCACGGATGTCGGCAGCGGAAGCTCCGACGAGGATTTTGTAGATACCGGGATCGAGGACCCAGCCGCCCTTGGACTCGTCCCAGGAGGACATGTCGGCAGCGGCGAAGCTGATGTCGAGGGTCTGGGACTCGCCGGGGGCGAGCTTATTGGTCTTGGCGAAAGCCTTGAGCTCCTTGACGGGCTTGTCGAGGTTTCCGGCAGGGGCGGAGATGTATACCTGAACGGCTTCCTTGCCGGCTACGGAACCGGTGTTGGTCACCTTGACGGAGACCTTGACCTTACCGTCGGCGAGGGAAGTGGCAAAGTCGGAATAATCGAAAGTGGTATAGCTCAGACCGTATCCGAAAGGATAGGAGACGGGGATGTTGTTCTTGTCGAACCACCTGTAGCCCACATAGATACCCTCCTCATACTTGGTCTCGTCCACGTCCTTGACGCCCAGGTCGGGGCGCTTGTCGGGGAAGTAGACGTCGGCCTCGGCGTCGATCGGGAAGTTGGCGGAGGAGCCGTGGTCCATGAGGTTGACGGGGAAGGTCATGCTGAGCTTGCCCGAAGGGCTCTCCTTGCCGGTGAGGATGTCGGTGACGGAGTTGCCGCCTTCCTGTCCTGCCTGCCAGGCGAGCAGGATGGCGTCAGGGATGTTCTTCCAGGAAGCGGTCTCGATGACACCGCCGATGTTCAGGACGACGACCACCTTCTTGCCGGCGGCGTGGAAAGCCCTGGTGACGGAGTTGAGCAGCTGCTTCTCGCCGGCGTTGAGGGAGAAGTCGGCGCTGGAGCGGTCGAAGAACTCTCCGGAGTTGCGGCCGAAGGTGATGATGGCTATGTCGTTCTTGCGGGCGGAGGCGGCAAGTTCAGCGTTGGAAGGAATAATCTCGGTGGGACGCGGGATAGGATAGAAGGCGGCCAGGGAGCTGTTGCCGAGGGCGGCCTGGGCGGCGGCCTTCTCTTCTGCTATATGCTTCTCGTAGAAGTCTTTCTTGGAGTCGTCGACATTGAAGCCGGCATTCTTGAGGCCGTCCAGGAGGGACACGGTGTAGGCGCGGTTGACGTCGCCGGAGCCGGTGCCGCCGGCGATGAAGGCGTAGGAGGTGCAGCCGAAGATCGCGACGTTCTTGACATTCTTGAGAGGCAGGACTCCCTTGTTCTCGAGGAGGACCATGCCTTCGAGGGCGCTCTGGCGGGTGACGGCGGCGTGGGCCTCGAGGTCGGGCTTGTTGGAGAACTCATAGCCCTTCATCTTGGGGCTCCTGAGCACGAGTTCGAGGCAGCGGCGCACGCAGACGTCGAGTTCGGCCTCGGTGAGGGAACCGTCCGCGATGGCGGCCATGATCTGCTCGTACTGCAGGTCGGTGCCGGGCTGGAGCATGTCGTTGCCGGCGGCGATCTGCGCGGCGCCGTCGTCACCGCCGTACCAGTCGGTCATGACGAGGCCCTTGTAGCCCCAGTCGCCGCGGAGGATGTCGGTGAGGAGCTCGCGGGACTGCGAGGTGTAGGTGCCGTTAATCTTGTTGTAGGAGGACATGATGGTCCAGGGGTCGGACTCCTTGACCACGATCTCGAAGCCCTTGAGGTAGATCTCGCGCTGGGCGCGGGGGCTGATGACGGCGTTGTTGGCCGTGCGGTTGGTCTCCTGATTGTTGAAGGCGAAATGCTTCACGGATGTGCCCACGTCGTTGCTCTGGACGCCGCGGACATAGGCGGCGCCGATCTTTCCGGCCACTACCGGGTCCTCGGAGTAGTACTCGAAGTTACGGCCGTTGAGGGGATGGCGGTGGATGTTGATGGCAGGGGCAAGATACACGTCTGCGCCATACTCATGGACTTCCTCGCCCATGGCCTTTCCTACGGACTCCACGAGCTCCTGGTTCCAAGTGGATGCCAGCAGCGTGCCGATGGGGAAGTGGGTGCAATAGTAGGTGTTGGGGTCACCCTCGCGTATGGGCTGGATGCGGAGTCCGGCTGGGCCGTCGGCGAGCGCGATGGCGGGGATGCCGAGGCGCGGGATGGGGTAGGTGGTGCCGGCTGCGCCGGGAAGGAGGAGGTCGGTGGCGCCGACGGTGGCTCCGCCGCCGCTGTTGCCGGACATGCCGGTACCGATGACGAAGTGGGCCTTCTCCTCAAGCGTCATGGCCTTGAGGACCTTGTCGATGGACTGTTTGCCCAGCTGGGGAGTGCCGCAGGCGCTGAGGAGCAGGCCTGCCGATGCAAGTAACATGATGGCTTTTCTCATATATCTGTGAAGTGATAGTTATCCGCTTACAAATATATGGGTTTGAGCATGAAGAATCCTTTTCCCCATGTTCAAATCTTGTTCGCAATTTACAGCAGCGAGAAAAGCAGCCAGAGGAAGTGCGCGATGATGCCTGCGCAGAGGCCTGCGATGGTGTGGGCGCCCAGGGCTTTTGGTATGGCCTTGCGGAAGCCGAGGGAGTCTAGCATGGCGGTGTGGGTGGACAGATAGCCGCTCCAGCACATGCCGATGGCCGTGAAGACGGCGATGGCGTTGCCGTCAAGGATGCCGATCGTATTGAAGGTGGGAAGAAGGCCCAGGGACGCTCCGACGGCGCCCAGCGCGGTCATCGGGAAGGCGATGAGGCGCATGTCCGTGAATCCGAACAGCCATTCGAACACCCAGTGTATCTTGCCGGCCAGCCAGGGAAGGATAGGCACGCCCTGGTCGGCGGCTCCGGTATAGCCTTCCGGGCCGGGCCCGAAGGTGATGATGATGACCATAGTCGTGATTATGATCACTCCGGGGATGATGGCCAGGCCGAGCTCCACGCCGTTCTTGCCTCCGTCCAGGATGGCGTTGAGAAGGCGCATGAACGTGCTCTTGTCGCTTTCTTCGACATCTGCGACCGTCTCCTCCTCGTGCAGCTTGTCCAGGGCGGGGGAATCCAGTTCGGGATAGGCCTTGAGGCATTTGCTCTGCATCAGCCGGGTGGAGATGATGGAACCGCAGATGGCACCGAAGAGGCCTATGAAGGCGCTGCCGGTGTGTCCGAAGCTTATCATGGTCACCATGACGACGAAGCCCATGCCGAAGGCCGTTCCGAAATTGGTGAGTGACAGGAGCTGGTATTTCTTGAAATACTTCGCGAACGAACGGTCCTTGGCGAAGGAGATGATGGCGGGATTGTCCGAAAGGAAGGTCATGAGGGCTCCCAGGGCCGCTACGCCGGGGAGGTTGAAGAGCGGCTTCATGAACGGACGAAGGATGCGCTCGAGGAGTTTCACCACTCCGAACTCGGACATGAGCTTGGAGAGGGCGCCGGTCAGGACGGTGATGCCCATGAGGTAGAACACGGTGTTGAGAAGCAGGTTGTGTGCCGTGTTCATGATGGTTTTCAGGAGGTTGCCTCCACCCATCCTGGAAGCCAGGGCGATGAAGGTGCCCGCCAGTATGGCGATGAGTATCAGGGCCTCAACCGTGGAACGCTGAACCTTGATGAAAGGGCGCTTGGCCATTATCTTTGCATTATTAATTATCGGGTGCAAAGATAGGATAAATCCTTATTAAATGAGCGCTGTCCCTTGGAATTTATAATCTTTTCGCACATTCGGAACATACTCCCTTGACGATGTACTCCGCCTCCTCCGGAATGAAGCCTTCAGGAAGGGCGACCTGCGGGATTCTGACGTCCGTCAGGCAGAATGTCCTGTGGCAGATGCGGCATGTCAGATGGACGTGGCCGGTGCAGTGGAGGGTGTCGTCATGGTGGCAGACGCAGAACTTGTGCGAGCCCGAGCCGTCGTCGATGTCATGCAGAAGGTGGGCTTCGCTCAACAGCGTAAGGGTTCGGAAGAGGGTGGACTTGTCCACCGTGGGCAGGGCGTCCTCCAGGTCGGAAAGGCTGAAAGCACCTGTGAAGGAGTTCCTTATTTCGCGCCAGATAAGAAGGCGGACGGCGGTTACGCGTATACCTGCCTTCTTGAATACTTGTTCGTCGGATAGTTGATGGTTGTCCATATGCTTATGCCTTCAGGGCGCGCATGGCGTTGAGCACGGCCAGGACCGTGACGCCGACGTCAGCGAAAACCGCCATCCACAGGGTGGCGACGCCCATGCTTGCGAGCAGGAGCACTGCAATTTTCACGCCTATCGCGAATATGACATTCTGGCGGGCGATGCCTATGGTGCGGCGGGCGATGCGGACGGCGAGCGCGACCTTGGAGGGCTTGTCGTCCATGACCACCACGTCCGCCGCCTCCAGCGCTGCGTCGCTGCCCAGGCCGCCCATGGCGACGCCAATGTCGGCGAGCGCGAGGACCGGCGCGTCGTTGATGCCGTCGCCGACGAATGCGAGCGTGCGGCCGGGCTCCTTCTCCCCGAGCAGGGCTTCCAGGTGCTCCACCTTGCCGGCGGGGAGCAGCTCCGCATGGTACGCGTCGAGCCCGAGGCTCTCCGCGACATGTTCCGCCACCTCCTTGCGGTCGCCGGTGAGCATCTCTATCCTTTTCACTCCCAGTTCTTTGAGCTTTGCTATCGCCTCGGCGCTGTCATCCTTGACCTTGTCATTTATGACGATATGGCCGGCGTACTTCCCGTCGATCGCCACGTGGATGATGGTGCCGACGTCGTGGGCGCAGTCGTGCCATGCGGCTCCGACGTGCTCCATCATCCGGGGATTGCCGACGCAGACGACTTCGTCGCCGACGCGGGCCCTGACACCCATACCCGCCAGCTCCTCCACATCGCTGACGACGCAGCTGTCGGTGGCCTCCTCAGGGAATGCGTCGCGAAGCGCCGCAGCCACGGGATGTGTGGAGAAATGCTCGACGTGGGCGGCCAGGTGAAGCAGCCTGTGAGCGTCGCAGGTGTCGGGATGGACCGCGTCGACCACGAACTGGCCGTGCGTGAGCGTGCCGGTCTTGTCGAAGACCACCGTGCCGGCTTTGGCGAGAGAGTCCATGAACCCCGCGCCCTTGACGAGTATGCCCTTCCGCGAAGCGCCTCCTATGCCTCCGAAGAAGGTCAGGGGGACGCTGATGACAAGCGCGCAGGGGCAGGAGACCACCAGGAACATCAGCGCGCGGTATAGCCATGTCGGAAAGGCCTGCATGAAGTTGCCGCTGAGGAGGGGAGGGATGACCGCCAGCAGCAGGGCTGCGACGACCACTATCGGGGTATAGATGCGGGCGAAGCGGGTGATGAATGCCTCGCTGCGGGACTTGCGCTCGCCGGCGTGCTCCACCAGTTCGATGATGCGGGAGACGGTGCTCTCGCCGAACGCCTTGACCGTGCGGACTTTCACCGCGCCGGTGAGGTTGACGCATCCGGAGAGGATCTCGTCTTCGGGGGCCAGTTCGCGGGGGACGCTTTCGCCCGTCAGGGCCTTGGTGTCCACCGAGGTGGAGCCCTCCAGGACGACTCCGTCAAGGGGGACCTTCTCGCCGGGACGTACTATAATCACTTCACCGACAGTTACTTCCGAAGGGTTGACGTCGGCATGGGTTCCATCGCGTTCTACGTGCGCGACGTCGGGGCGGATGTCCATCAGGTGGGCGATGCTCTCGCGGCTCCGTCCTTCGGCGAAGCCTTCGAACAGCTCTCCCACCTGGAAGAACAACATGACGAACACCGCCTCCGGGAATGCTGTTTCCGCTCCGGGCAGGAAGCCGATGCAGAGTGCGCCGATGGTGGCGACGGCCATAAGGAAATGCTCGTCGAAAGCGTCCCCGTGGGCTATGCCTTCAGCCGCTTCCTTCAGGGTGTCGTGACCTATGAGGAGATAGGGTACTAAATAGACCAGCAGCAGCTGCCAGGTCGCAAGGTTGCACTTCTTCTCTATGATGACCGCTATGGCAAGAAGGACCGCGGTGACCGCTATCAGGATTATCTGATGCTTCAGCCCGCCTTCACCGTGCTCGTGATGATGCTCGTGATGATGTTCGTGATTATGCTCGTGTGACATATATTGCTTCGTTTGGTTTCCGAAGGCAAAGGTAGCGAGTATCTTCTGCAACCGGGTTGCAATGAAAAAGGCCGCCCGGACGGCGGCCTGTTCTTATTTCTTTTCGGATTTCTCGTATTCCTTGAGCGCCTTGATGGCGTGGGGGCAGAGGAAGAGGAGGGCGATGACGTTGATCCAGGCGGTGAGTCCCACTCCGATGTCGCCCAGCTGCCAGACGACGTTGGCCTCTCGGAGCGAGCCGAAGACGACCATCGCCAGCAGGAGGAAGCGGTAGCACCAGATGAGCGTGCGCTCGGTCTTCTCGGAGCCCTTGCGGCCGGAGAACAGGTAGATGATGCTGGACTCGGTGTAGAAGTAATAGGCCATCACCGTCGTGAAAGCGAAGAACAGCAGGGCGATACTGACGAATGCGCTTCCGAAACCGGTGAATGCCGAATCCACCGCGGCCTGGGTGAAGCCCACGTAGTTCGCTCCCAGCTCGGGAGCCTGGGCCACGAGCATTTCGCCGGTCTTGGCGTCGAGGATGTTGTATGTGCCTGAGCACAGGATCATGAGCGCCGTGGCGGTACATACCAACAGGGTGTCCACATAGACCGAAAACGCCTGTGCAAGGCCCTGGCGTGCGGGGTGGGAGACGGCCGCGGCGGCGGAGACCATGGCTCCGCTGCCTTGTCCGGCCTCGTTGGAGAAGATACCGCGCTTGACTCCCATCATGATGGTGGAGCCGAGAATGCCGCCGGCGACGGGCTTGATGCCGAAGGCGCCGTTGACGATGGCTTTGAGCACTGCCGGGACCGCGTCAAGATGCTGACAGATGATGACTATGGAGAAGATGATGTATCCGAGCGCCATGAAAGGCGTGATGACCGATGCGACTCGGGAGATGCTCTTGACGCCTCCGATGATGACGAGTGCGAGCAGGAATGCCATGCCGAGACCGGCGGCCAGGCTGGGCAGTTGGAAGGAATTGGTGAGCGCCCCCGCCACTCCGTTGGCCTGCACCGTCGGGAGCAGGATGCCGTATCCGACGATGGCGAGGATGGAGAATAGGACGGCGAGGCCGGGCTTGCCAAGGCCGTGCTCGATGTAGCTGGAAGGACCGCCCCTGTAGCCGGTGGAATGGTGGAACTTGAATATCTGGGCCAGAGTGGACTCGACGAAAGCCGTGGAAGCCCCGAAGAAGGCGATGATCCACATCCAGAACACGGCCCCGGGCCCGCCGAGGGCTATGGCCGTGGCCACGCCGACGATGTTGCCCGTCCCGACGCGGCCGGACAGGGCTATGCAGAAGGCCTGGAAGGAGGAGATGCCGTGCTTCTTGCCGGACTCGTCTGTCTCCGCCTTGGCGAAGAGGGAACGCAGCATCAGGCCGAAGCGGCGGACCTGCACGAAACGGGTGCGGATGGAGAAATAGAGGCCGGCACCGACCAGGAGCACCACCAGAAGCGGGTTCCATACGATGTCGTTGACGACCGATACGATCTTTTCAAACATGGGGAATGGGGTTCGTTAGTCTCGTTTGTAAATGAGGAAGCGCCAGGTGACGCCTATGTCGTAGTTATTGACGTGGTCATGGTTGTCACGGAAGTACACCGCATGGAGGCGCAGGTTGTCGTTCCCGAGGGGGAAGTACTCGACTCCGCATCCTCCGTAAAGGTATTTGTTGCCGGCCGGGAGGGCGGTGTCGAAGGAGATGCCGTTCTCATCGACGTTGGCGGCGTCGTTCTGCTCGTAGCCGACCTTGGTGCAGAGGTTCCATTTCCCGACGGTCCAGATGGCCTTCATGATGACCGTCCAGTCGGAGAGTAGGTTCTTCTGCTTCAGGGCCGCCCTGTTCATCAGGTCCACGTCCACGACGAGGTCTCCCAGGGGGAACTTGTTCCCGAGGGCGATGTAGTTCATCTTGCGGTGGAACTGGTCCTCCACGATGTTGAAGCTCCAGAGCGTTTTCCAGTACTTCGACGGACGGCCGCTCCAGTAGAGGTTGTAGGAGTATGCGTCCTGCAGTCCCGACGAAACGGGCGAGGGGGCGAACTGGACGGATATGGTCTGGTCCGGGGCGTACGTGTATGTGGCGGACACTCCGAAAGCGTAATACTGGTAGAGGTGGCTGAGGAAGGCACTGTAATAGTAGACCTCGATGGGAGGGGAGTCGAACTCGTATCCGCCGACGAGGATGCCCTGCTTGCCGAGGGTGACGGACCACTTCGGGGTGGCCTGCCAGTTGATCCAGAGGAAGTCGGTGGCGTTGAAGGGGTTCTGCTCGTCTATCTTCTTGTTCATCCTCTGGCGGATGCGGAAGGTGATGTTGTCCGTGAGGTGGCCCTTGAAATGGACGTTGAAATAGTCTCCCTGGAAGTGGGTGTCATAAATGCCGTCAATGGTCTGCTGGTGGAACGTGGCGCGGGTGTCGACGGAAATCTCGTCGACATGCGTCTGCTGCGCCCGCAGGGGGATGGAGCAGCCCAGGACTGCCGCCGCCAGCAATGCGGCGGCCGGGGTGCGGAATCCTCCCGTCATGGCCTATTTCAGTTGCAGGCCGTCCTTGAAGGCGTTGCCGACCGTCTCTCCGAGGACTACGTACTTGTTGTTGAAGGGGTCGAAGGTGATGGGCCTCAGCTTGGAAACGTCCACCTTGCCGTTGGCGTCCAGGACGGACTCGGCGACGGATACGTTGACTATCTCGGCCTTGAGCAGGCCGCTGTCCTCGTCATAGGAGATGAGGTTGCATTCCATGGCCAGGGGCAGTTCGTCGATCAGGGGGGCGTCGACGTATGCGGAGCGGGTGGCGTGCCAACCCGCACGCTGGAACTTGTCCGGCACCTTGTTGCCGGAGACGACGCCGACGTAGTCGCAGGCGACCAGTTGGTCGGCGGTGCCCATGCTGATGGTGAAGGCGCCGCGGCTGCGTAGGTTGGCGACGGTCTTGTGCCCCTTGGAGAGGCACAGCGTCATTTCCTTGTAGTCGCTGGTGCCGCCCCAGGCTGCGTTCATGGCGCAGGGGACGTCGCCCTCGCCGTATGCGGCGATTATGAAAACGGGTTGCGGATAGCAGAACGGCTTGGCGCCGAGATTCTTTCTTTCCATGATGAGGTTCGGTTCAGTATCAGTCTACGCAAATATACATATTTTTTCTAATATGCCCTCGCCTGCTGGCGCGCAGCGCGCCTTGCCGACCTCGCGCTCCTACGCTGCGGCTCGGCTACGGCCGGCGTCGTGAGCCGCACGAACTCCTCCCTTGCTTTGCTCATCTGCTCCAGGAAGCGCTCACTGGTGTGTAGCTTGGCATAGGCCACGCTCGCCGCCAGGTATCCGGCGTCGACGTCGCTCTGCCAGTGAGCTCCCACGATGACGCGGCTCTCGCCGTACATGTAGCCCCTGGCGAGCAGGGTGTCGGCCTTGGCGGGATTGATTTCCATAAGCAGTAGGGCTGCGCTCCAGCCGAGGATGGTGTGGCCCGAAGGATAGGAGCCGCTGCGGGAGAGGCTCGCCTCGGAGTCAGGAGTCAGCGTATGCTCGTTGAATACCACGAACGGGCGCCTGCGCATGTAACGGACCTTGGGCAGGGTGCAGATGCTGTCGCACGTGGCCGTTGCTTCGCGGAGGAGCTTGTAGATTTCGGGCGTCCCCTCACGGGAGATTTCGAGCCCGAACGGCTCGCTGAACTCCTGGATGATGTAACGCAGGCCATATTCGCCGTCGCGCCTGGCTATTTCGGCGCGGACCGGGTCCTTGCGCATTTCCTTACCCCACATGTACTGGCTGACGTCGTATGTGAACTTGTTGATGATGCTGTCCGGGGGCGCCGGGAGGAACTTCATCAGGTCCGGCATCTCTTTGGTGGTGAAATAGGCGTTGACGGGTTCCCTGACATACTGGGCGGAGAGGGAAGCGGAGCCGCAGAGGATAAGGATGGCGGCGAACATCACGGTCTGGATCTTATTCATGGCTTGTTTCATTTCTTGGGAGTGAGAGCTTCGAGGACGTTGGCATAGGAGATGGCGCTGTCGTCAAGCATGCTGCGCGAGCCGTACTGCTCGACGGTGTACCATCCCTTGTAGCCGCTGCCGGCAAGAGTGTGTATGATGTCGATGATGGGGATGCAGCCCGTTCCGGCCGGGACGCAGGACATGTTGGAGGGCGAGGTGCGGTCCTTGAGGTGGACATGCCCCACGCGCTTGCGGAAATGGTCCAGACACTCCATGGCGTCCTGGCCGGCGAAGAGGAAGTTGCCGGAGTCGAAGACCAGGCCGATCTCCTTCGAGACGGCGAAGATGGAGTCTATCCTCTCGCGGTTGTAGCAGAGCGAGCGGCTGTTGTCGTAGTCCTCCACCATTATCGTGTAACCCTTGTCCGCGACCCTCTTGGCGAAGTCGGCGATGCGCTTGCGGGCGGCGTCCCTTTCCTTGAGCGGGAAGCCGTTGGGCATGAGCCCGGTGACCAGCAGGAGCCGGTCGAAGCCCTTCTCGTCCATGAATGCCAGGGTCTGGTCCTCCAGTTCCTTCTGGTCTCCCTTCGAGTAATCGATGTCGGTGATGGCGCAGGCGTGGGCGAAGCCCAGGCTGTCCAGCGTCTTGATGCGGTCCTCGCCCTGGAAGACGCGGACGTCCGCCCCGGCGTAGCCGATCTCCCTGACGCGCGTGGCCGCCTCGGCGAAGGAGATGCCCTCCTGGCGAGCTATGGTCTCGATGTGGTCGCAGAAAATGGAGATCTTCGGGGTCTTGTCCCTGTGGCAGGAGACGGCCCCGATGCAGAATGCCGCCAGAACGGCAAGGGTGAAGATTCTTTTCATATTTTAATACGTTGGTATGCAAGCCTTTCGTCTCCGGAGGCCAGGTAGATGACGCCGCAGTAAGCGAATCCGTGCTTTTCCAGCAGGTGCTGCATTATTCGGTTGTCCCGGTGCGTGTCGATGCGGATGTTGGGTTCACGTTCGGCGCACCATGCGAGCATGTCCCGGAAGATGCCGTGGGCGTCCGGGAAACTCGCTATACGGTGAATGACGTGGTAGGGGAGGCTGTCGTCCAGCCAGGCGCCGCCTTCGATATACGAGTATGTGGGCTCCGGGGAAGGCAGGAAGGCGAAATAGCCGGTGACGAGACCGTCGTCCTCGACGACGAAGCCGCCGCCGAGCCCGCGGTCCCTGTCGATGACCGCGGCGGAGGGGTAGCCGTCACCCCACTGGTGGAGATTGCCGGAGGACCGCATGATGCCCCTGGCGGCCTGCATGACCGTCAGGACGGCTTCCGTGTCAGCGGCTTCGACTTTCCTTATCCTTCTCATATGGTCATAGTCCCGTTCCTGGTTCTCACGAAGATACGGATAATCCGCCGAACTGGCAAGCCGCCCCGATACAATCTGCGGAAGATTTCTTATTTTTGTAGAAACAAACAATTGCGGATCATGCTGAAAATCGGAGACAGGATGCCTTCCTTCGAGGTAATGGACCAGGACGGCAACATGGTGAGGTCGGAGGACTTCATCGGAAATGGCAGGAAGACCATCATCTACTTCTATCCCAAGGACAATACTTCCGGCTGCACGGCGGAGGCCTGTTCCTTCAGGGACAACTACGCCGAGCTTACGGCGGCGGGATACAACGTCGTGGGCGTGAGCAAGGACAGCGCGAAGTCGCATTCAGGCTTCCGCGCGAAATACGAACTCCCTTTCCGCCTGCTGGCGGACACCGGCATGCAGATGCTGCAGGACTTCGGTGCCTGGGGCGAGAAGAAGATGTACGGCAAGACCACTATGGGGACGCTGCGGCGGACGTTCATCTTCGATGAGCAGGGCGTCCTCGAACGCATCATCGAAAAGGTGGACACGAAAAACGCTGCAGGACAGATCCTTGGCTAGGCTGCGTTTGCATTACACCGCACGTAAAACACCCTTATTCAAGCAAAAAGCGTCCAAAAACTTGTTTGGGCGCTTTCATTTTCTTATCTTCGTGTAGAAACAGGGAAATGAAAAACTTCAACGCTGGAAACAATCCCTTCAGCGATACAGGGCGAATCACTTTAACACCTTAATAATCAACCAATTCAGTTCTTTATGCAAAAAGCACTTTCATTTTTCTGTTTGTCTCTGATTGCGCTGTTCCTCTCCTGGAACATGCCCGCCCAGACACGCAGCGTACGCGGTACTGTCCTGGATGAAACCGGACAGGGAGTCATCGGTGCCGCGGTGATCGTCAAGGGAACCACCAACGGCGTTGCCACCGACGCGGAAGGACGGTTCCAGCTCAACTGTGCGCCCAATGCCACACTGGTCATCTCGAGCGTAGGCTACGACGAGGTCGAAGTCCCGGTGAACAACCGGAGCGAGATCACCGTCACGCTGAACATCTCCCAGGAACTGCTTGACGACGTCGTCGTCATCGGTTACGGTACCACACGCGCCAAGAACTTCACAGGCTCGGTAGATGTCGTAAAACTGGCCGATTCGCCGGTGGCCGACATGGGTCTCCAGACCACCTCCGACCTTCTCCGCGGCCGCCTCTCCGGCGTCGTGATCGGGGCTGAGAAGAGTTCTGTCGGACAGAACTCCAGCATCCTCGTCCGAGGAAAGAAATCCATCGGTTCCACCTCCACTTCGCCGCTTATCGTCCTGAACGGTGTCATCTTCCCCGGAAACATCGAGGACATAGATCCCAACTCCATAGAGCAGGTCAGCGTCCTGAAGGATGCGACCTCCCTTGCCGCCTACGGCTCGAAGGCAGCCAACGGCGTCATCATGGTCACGACCAAGAAGGGACAGGAAGGCAAACCCACCATCACTTTCAGCACTACCCAGCAGTTCTCGCGTCCCACCTACGTGCCCAAGGTCCTGAGCCCGGAAGACTATATCATTTTCAGGAATGCCAGGGCCGGAAAGCAGAGCGACTTCCAGAGCCTCGACTTCATGACCTATATGGAGGAGGAGCAGTACAAGGCCGGTATCGTCACCGATTGGTATGATATGTGCCTCCAGACCGGATGGAACCAGAACTACAACCTCAGTTTCTCCGGCCGTACCGCCAACTCCAATTATTACGTAGGCCTCGGCCGCCAGGACCAGAAGGGTTATATCATCGGCGACCACTTCACCCGCAACAATGCATCGGTGGACCTCACCACGAACATTTCAAAGTTGATTGAGGTCGGTGTCAACATGGCGTTCACCAACACGCTCAACGACTCCAACCAGGCTTCCATCCGTTACGACCTCTACTGTCTATCCCCTTACGGAATGCCTTACCTCCCCGACGGAAGCCTTCGTTATTACACTGACGGTATCTCTCCTTCGAGGTATAACCCCCTGTGGCCCGTCGAGTATGGCGGAGAGAAGGACAACCGCTACAAGAATCTCAACCTCGGAGGACATATCCAGGTCAACTTCCCCTGGGTGGAAGGCCTGAACTTCCGCGTCAACGCCTCCTACGGCGAGCGCAACACCACCAACATGAGCTTCAGGCACGAGAACTACTACGTTCAGTTACTCGGTGAGATGGATATCGAGGGTATCGGACAGAATCCCGAGTATTTCAGCCTCAAGGATGCCAACGGCTCCATCTCCGAAAGCAAGAGGAAGAACTGGGTCATAGACAACATCCTTTCCTATGCACACCAGTTCGGCGACCATTATGTCAACGCTTCGCTTGTGTACACGCGCGACAGCGACGAGTCCTCGAGCTACCAGATGACGGGTACCAGCTTCACCGCCGCAGGTAATACCCTCCTCGGATGGCACGGTCTCTCGAATGCCGACTCCAAGGACTTCACCAGTCCTTCGTATTCGCTCCATACCGACGTGGGATACCTCGCGCGTCTGATGTGGGCCTACAAGGACACCTATCACCTCAACGCTTCCATCCGTCGTGACGGCAGCTCCGTGTTCGGTTCCGAGTCGAAGTGGGGTAACTTCCCGGCTTTCGGCGCGGCCTGGACGATTTCCAATGAGCCGTTCATGAAGAACGTCAGCTGGATCGACATGCTCAAGCTCAAGGCTTCATGGGGCAAGAACGGCGCCCAGACCCTCAGCCCTTACGGAACCCTGTCCACCATCGCCCTCGCGAAGGACGGAGGCATTCCGTTCTATTCCAACGAGACCGTCCACTGGGGACAGAAGATCAGCGCCCTCGGCAACCCTGCCCTAGGCTGGCAGACCACGGTTTCCTGGAACGCCGGTATCGAAGGTGACTTCTTCAAGGGAAGGGCCCACTTCGACGTGAACGCCTACTATTCCAAGACCACCGACCAGATCTTCAACAGGACCATTCCCGTGATGACGGCCGGTATCACCAGCCAGAAGGCCACCATGGGCCAGGTCGACAACAAGGGTATCGAGGTCAACGCCACTGTCGTGCCCGTCAAGACCCGCGACTTCTCCTGGAACTCCGACTTCATCTTCACCCTCAACAGGAACAAGATCGTCGACCTCTACGGAGACGGCCAGGACGATATCGCCAATAACCTCTTCCTCGGACATCCGATCAACGTCATCTACAACTACCACGTCGCCTACATCGACCAGGACGGCAGTATCGCGAAGCCCGGCGAGGCGGTGTTCTATGACGCCGACGGCGGTTTGACGGAAAACCCTGGCGCCAGCGACAAGCAGATCCTCGGTTCCTCCGACGACAATTTCCGCCTGTCCTGGGCCAACACCTTCCGCTACAAAAACCTGCAGCTCTACTTCCTCTTCCAGGGCATCTTCAGCGGCAACGGCTACGGCCTGCGTGACAACACCTTCGCTTACAAGACCTTCAACACCACCGAAGGAAACGCCTTGGACATCCCGTTCTACTATCCCGGACGCACCGACACGGATTGTCCGCACGCAACGTACAACGAGAGCAAGTATGTCATCTACAACCCTTACGGATACGTCCGTCTCCAGGACCTCTCCCTCTCTTACAATATGAGGGCGCTGGCCCAGATGGTCGGCCTCGCCAATGCCAGGCTCACCCTTTCCGGAAGGAATCTCTTCTATGTCGCACCCAAGTGGAAGATGGCCGACCCTGAAATGACCAACGGTTATTCTGTCGGTATGCCCCGCGCATTCACCCTTGGACTGAACGTTACATTCTAACCTTTAAAACAGAAAGACAATGAAGAAATATATTTTAATGGCATTCGCCCTGGTTGCAGCCCTCGCTTCCGGATGTGTGTCCGACGAGGAGTTCCTGACCGAGAAGGTCAAGGACCGCGTGACGATACTCAATGCGTTTGAAACCAGCGACCAGATCCTCAATACCATCTATACCGGCTACTACGACATGAGCGAGCTCTACTTCCCGAATGGTTCAGGTATGGGCGTCCGCTTCCGCAAGACCGCGGGTACCGACATCTTCGACGGCAAGTACCAGCTCGGAGCCGGAGAGCATTTCAGTAACATCAAGGGTGCCTGGTCCACCGACAAGAGCCTCCCGAAAGACTTCTGGGACAAGTTCTACAAGATCATTTCCTATTCCAACCTCGCCATCAGCCAGATCGACAACGTCGAATGGGATTCCGAGGCAAAGAAAGCGCGCGTGAACGCCGAGGCCCTGTTCCTCCGCGGTGTCTGCTACCTGCGTCTTGCCGAGCTCTACGGCGGCGTCCCTCTCGTGCTCGAATATTCGGAGGTGCCGAACTTCGGGTATGTCCGCGCGACCCGCGTCGAAACTTACAACACCGCCATCGACGACCTCAAGGCCGCGTATGACAGGCTCCCGTCCACGCTCGAGCAGAGCGAGAGCGGCCGCGCCACCAAGTGGGCGGCGGCGTTCTTCCTCTCCGAGGCCTACCTCGGACTCGGCGTCGAGGAAGGTGACAACAAGACCGACTTCGACACTTCCGCCAGGTACGCCCAGGAGGTCCTAACCAACCGTCCCCTGATGACCGAAAGGTTCGGCGTCCGTCTCCCCGGAGCAAAGGGCGAAAACTTCGGCATTCCGAACGAGGACCTCGACGGCACCGTCCTCACCGACCTCTTCGTTTCGGCCAATGTCATCCTTCCTGAGAACACCGAAGCCATCTGGGTCATGGAATCCGCCCCCGATTATGGTTCTTACTCCCTGTATCGCGGAAGGAACTTTAACAACTACGGCCTTTCGCCTTCGCTGAAGAGTCGCAAGTGGAAGTCCGAGTATGTCGAGCCCGGCGCCGCTGCGGGTCCCTGGGCCACGGTTTCGGCGAAGTATGGCGGCAAGACCTATCCGGCTATCAACGGAGGTACCGGCTGGGCGCAGTACTGTCCTACCAGCTGGGCCTGCTACTACAACTGGGAGGGTGCCAACAATAACTACACCGACTACGACATGCGCTATGAGGAGGATATCACCGTCAGGACGAAGTTCCTCTGCACCGACCCGAACCATTCCCTTTATGAGCAGAAGTGCGGTTGGGAGGAGACGGACAGCACCGACCCCAACAGGGCCACCACCATCTTCCCCATCTTCTACAAGGAGACTCCTCTCGACGCGTGGGACTATGACATGCAGCAGCCCACCCAGGCCGGTCCGTACGTGACCTTCTACCGTCACCAGTACGCCGCGCGCAGCGCCGAGGCCGCGCTTCTCCTCGCAGAGGCGAAGTTCCGCGGCGGCGACACCACGGGCGCCATCCAGGCCCTGAACATCGTCCGCAACCGCGCTAAGGCGAAGCCTTTCACCACCATCAGCATCGACATCATCCTCGACGAGAGGGCCCGTGAGCTCCTGTATGAGGAGTTCCGCTGGGCGACCTTCCTGAGGATGAAGCCTTCCGAGTGGAAGCACAGGATCTACGACTATGGCATGTACTCCGCCAGGGCGGATGCCCCTTCGGGATGGGAGTACAGGCGCTGGCCCGACTTCACCGGCGAGATCGAGTGGAACCTCTGGCCCATCCCCCAGACCTACATCGACCTCAACACCGAGTCCGACGGCATGCCGCAGAACCCCGGCTGGAAGGAATAATACCGATTTTCATTGTATGGAAGTGGCCGGCGCCCCTGCGCCGGCCACTTCTTGCGTCAAATGCTTGCATATATCAAAAAGGTTTTCCTATATTTGCGTAAATATTACGCGTATGTATAACTATAAATATCCCCATCCCGCCGTCACGACGGACTGCGTCATTTTCGGTTATGATATAAGGGAGGGCCTTTCCGTCCTTCTGGTCCAGCGTGGAATAGATCCTTTCAAGAGTCGTTGGGCCTTTCCCGGCGGCTTCATGAAGATTGACGAGGACGCCGACACCGGCGCCAGGCGCGAACTGATGGAGGAGACCGGTTTCGAAGCGGAGTCGATCAGCCAGTTCGGTACGTTCACCGCAGTGGACCGCGACCCTCGCGAGCGCGTAATAACCATCGCATACATGGCTTTGGTGCGGAAGGGGAGCGTGCAGGGCGGCGACGACGCCGCCGACGCACGCTGGTTCCCGGTGTCGGCCGTCCCGCCCCTTGCCTTCGACCACGACCGTATCCTGAGGATAGCCTTGGAGCGCCTCAAGGAACAGATACATTTCCGCCCCGTCGGGTTCGAACTCCTGCCGGAAGTGTTCACGCTGCCGCAGCTGCAGGCCTTGTACGAAGCGATCCTCGGCGTCCGCTTCGACAGGCGGAACTTCGCGTCTAAGATGCAGAAACTGGGATTGCTCGTGCCCACGGGAGAGCGTCCGGCCGATGCCGCGCGGCGCATTCCGCAGACGTACCGCTTCAACGCGCAGAAGTACGATGAACTGAAACAGAGCGGTTTCCGGCTGGAATTCTAGAAGCGGAAGTGCTCAAGGAAGCGGGCGAGGTTCATGAATCCCTCGAACCAGTGCCCGATGACCACGATCGCGCATTTGACGACCAGATAGACGATGATGAGATTCTCCGGATCGTTGAGTTTCATCATCGTCTGCTCTTTGCTCATCTGCCGGAAGAAACTCCTGCGTGAAGGGGTTTTGACGAGGCAGCAGAGGGCGATGGCGCCCCAGCCCAGCAGTAGCAGGCCGGCGCAGACGAAGAGGTCGAGGCGCGATGTCAGGAAGGCTGCGCACAGGACCAGGCCCACCAGCAGTACCGGAAGGAGGAATACGCAGCGTCTCTTCCTCAGCATCCTCAATACATAGTAGATGGAAAGGAGCAGGGCGGCTTCGCCGACGAAGCCTATGATGCCCCCGATGACCTCGCTGCTCTGAAGGGTCTTGGACCAGAGGAACAGGTATGTGAGGAGGGCGTAGATGCCGGTGAGGACAAGGAGGGCGGCGTAAAGGACGACGGTGGTGAAGCGGGGGAGTTTACCGTACTCGATGCCGTTGGCGGCGTCGAATGACGGGTACTTGACCAGGGCCGTGATGCGCTCCAGGGCCGTTTCCTCGCCCAGCTCCGGCCAGTCGATGTACTGGACTGAAGAGAGATACAGGCTCACGGCGTCGTCGTACGAGGAATCGTCCAGCCTTACGGGAATGATGCGCTTGCCGAAGTTCACGGCCGTGCCGATCTCGCGGCGAGTCCACTCGGATGCGTTCGCCGCTTCCGTAGAAAGGAAAAGGAATACGTCGCATTCCTTGATGTTGCGGGTGATGCGGGCGGCGTAGGTGTCGCCGCCTGCGAGCTGCTCCCGGTCGAGCCAGTAGGTGATGCCTTCGCGCTTGAAGGCGTCCATGACCTTGTCCACGACGTTGCCCGGGACCACACTGCCGTCCGCGGCGATGTAGTCCTTCTTGGCGTAACTGATGAATACCTGGGCCATAATCCGTACAAATATAATAAACTGCTTCCTAATTCCGTAATCGCTCCGGAATAAAATTTTGTGTAAATATTACTCAAAAATCTTGCTAGTGTGGATTCTTTGTCTTACCTTTGCGTAAAGTTTACACAAAGAGGCTATGAAACTGAAGAATTCCCTCCCGCTTAAGATCGCCCTGATGGGCGTGCTCGCATTGTTGATGCTCATTCCCCTGGCCATGATCCAGGGCCTGGTCCATGAACGCCAGAACGCGGCCGACTCCAGCCGCGACGAAGTCGCAGCCAGCTGGGGCCGGGCCCAGACGCTTACTGGTCCGGTCCTCAGATTCGTCTACGACCTGGAAGTGGCTGACGCAAAGGGCCAGAAGACCGTGAAGGAGGAGACGGATACCGTCTACCCCCGCTCCCTTGACTATGACATCGACATTTCCACCCAGACCCTGCACCGTTCCATCTATGACGTCATGGTCTATGGTTCGGAGGTCGTTGTGACGGGCGATTTCGTCATCCCTTCCGGATATGGTAAGAAAGACCTGAAAGACATGTCGCTCTGCATGGGCCTGAGCGACCTGAGAGGCATCGAAGGGAGCGTGGACATCACCCTTGGCGGTGAGGCATACTCCTTCCACTCCGGCTCCAGCGGGTATATCGACGGGAACAAGATGGCGGTCCGCCAGTCCAACCTCTCCGAACCCGTCGAGCTGGACAAGGCCCTGATGGACGGCAAGACTGCCGTTCCGTTCCGGCTGACGTATCGCGTGAAAGGCTCGTCCTCCCTGATGGTCAGGCCGTACGGTGAGACCACTGAAGTAAAGATGCGCTCAGACTGCCCTGATCCCTCATTCACAGGCGATTTCCTGCCTTCGGACCGTTCGGTGACCGATGAGGGCTTCACCGCCCGCTGGTCCGTCTCCGAAATCAACCGCGGCAACCCGGATGACACCTCGTTCGGAGTGAACCTGCTTCAGGGCGTCACCCAGTACCAGCAGACCACCCGCTCGGCCAAGTACGGCATCCTCGTGATCCTGCTGGTATTCATCGCGGGCCTCACTGTGGAGCTGGTCGGCAGGAAGAAGATAGAGCTGGTCCAGTACCTCGTCATCGGCCTTTCCCTGGTCCTCTTCTATGCCCTCGTGCTCTCCTTCTCCGAGTTCATGCGCTTCCCGGTCGCATACGGCCTGGCCGCGCTGATGACCGTTGCAGCCCTTTTCGGATATTTCCGGGGCATACTGCGCGACAGGAGCGCCTGGCTGCTGACCGCCCTGGTCGCCCTGGCCTACCTGCTCAGTTATGTGCTTCTCCAGATGGAGACATACGCCCTCCTCGCCGGCACCCTCGTCCTCTTCGTCCTCCTGGTCGGCATCATGTACCTCACGCGTAACCTCAACCGGACTGGAGCTCCGGCTGAACAGGATATACAAGAATAGTAAGCGGCTTTATTCCGGCCGGTCGAGGTGAAGGACCCTGACCGGCCGGTCGGAGCCGACCTCGAGGCTGGGGCAGAGGACTTCGCGGCCCGTGTCAGTGAAGCCGCATTTCTCCATTACGCGGCCGGAGGCGGGGTTTCCGGGGAAATAATCGCCCCAAAGGGTAGTGAAACCCTTGACATTGAAGCAGTAGTCAACGATGAGCTTAAGCGCTTCAGTACAAATGCCTTGGCCCCAGTAGGGACGGGCGATCCAATAGCCCACCTCGCACTCCGTCTCCACTATCTCGAGGTTGGAACCTGAAGCAGGGAGATAGCCGGCGCAGCCTATGGGTTCGCCGGTCTCCTTGAGCTCCACTGCCCACATCCCCTCGCCGCTGAAGACGGTGCGGATGATTTCAAGGCTTTCCTCAACCGACTTGTGCGGCGGCCAGCCGGCCCTCGGCCCGACCTCGGGGTCGGAGGCGTATTTGAACAGCGCCGCGGCGTCGCTTTCGCGCCACGGGCGCAGCAGTATCCTTTCAGTTTCCATGATACAAATATAACCTCCCGCAGGCATTTCCGCAAGATGTTGCTTTTTTTTCGTTTTTTCTGTAGTTTTCCGTCCGAAACTGCGTCTAATGTGCAGAACAAGCAAGACAGACAATGACGGAACGTGAATTCGAAACCATGGTGAGAGAACACCGCAGCACGATTTATACCGTGTGCTACATGTTCTCGAACGACAAGGACGAGGTGGCCGACCTCTTCCAGGAAACCCTAATAAACCTCTGGCGGGGATCCGGAACCTTCCGGGGGGAAAGCGCGCCGGGATCCTGGATTTGGAAGGTCGCACTCAACACCTGTATCACCTTCGACCGCAAGAAGAGTCATGGCATCCAGACCGAACCCCTTTCGATGGATATCGACCTTTTCGATGAGAATGCCGGCGATACCCGCCAGATAGGCCTTCTGCGGGAACGCATCGGCAGGCTGGGACCCTTCGACCGCGCCATCGTGCTCCTTTGGCTGGAGAATCTCAGCTACGAGGAAATAGGCCAGATCGTTGGTATCACGCCCTCGAACGTGTCCGTCAGGCTTGTCAGGATTAAGGAACAACTCAAAAAGATGCAGTAAAATGGAAACGAACGATAACACCATCCTCGAAATGCAGCAGCAGATGAATCAGCTGCGCGAAAAGCTTGAAAGCCAGAAGATTGTCAATGAGCGTATTCTCCGCAACTCCTGCGGGATGAACGCCAGGCGCCTGAAATTAAAGTCCAGCATCCCCATCTTCGCCGGGGCAGCCGCCCTTCTCTGTATGCCCGGCCTTTATTCCCTGGGCCTGTCGGTTCCCTTCCTTGTCTTCACCGGCGCGCTGATGGCCGTCTGCGTTGTCGCGACCATTTTCGTCAGGGGGCTGATTCCCGACGTGAACAAGGACATGGTTTCCGCAGCCCGTGACCTGGTGCGCTTCAGGAAGATCCACAAGGACTGGATCAAGTTCGGGCTTCCCGCCCTGGCCGTCTGGCTCGGCCTCTTCCTCCGGGACCTTTGGAAGAATACCGACGTGTTCGAATCCGGGCTCACCGTCCCCGTGGTCTGCGGCGTCCTCGTCGGACTCGTTGTCGGCGTAGCCTTGGGCCTGAAGAACCGCCGCGACGTCCTGGACGCCTCAGACGACCTTCTCGCCCAGATTGAGGAGCTGAAAGGCTGAAAGCCTTTTATCCCGCGCCCTTGCGGAAATGGCCGCAAGGGCGTATCTTTGTAGTCTGAAACAGTCATCCGAAGAAGAAATGAATATCAGGCTTGAAACTCCCGCTGACTATCGTGAGGTGGAGAATCTCACCCGTGAGGCATTCTGGAATGTCTACCGCCCCGGCTGTACGGAGCATTATGTGTTGAATCAGTACCGGAGCAATCCGGACTTCATCCCGGAGCTGGATTTCGTGATGGAGGAAAACGGCCGCATCATCGGCCACGTAATGTTCTCCAAGGCCGAACTGGTGCTGCCTGACGGGACCCGCAAGCCCTCCTGGACCTTCGGCCCCATCAGCATCGAGCCGGAGAGCAAGCGCAAGGGTTACGGGCTCAAATTGCTTGACTATGCGCTTGGCAAGGCCCGTGAAATGGGTGTCGGATTCCTCTGCATGGAGGGCAATATCGAATTCTACAAGCACGCCGGTTTCGGCCTGGCCAGCAAGATGAACATCCACTATCATTCGGAACCGGCCGAGGCAGAGGTTCCGTATTTCCTGGCCCAGGAACTCATTCCCGGGTGGCTCGGGGCAAACGGCATCTCTGAGGCTACCTATTGCCCGCCCAAGGGCTACTTCGTGGCCGATGAGAACCCGGAGGCCTTCGAGGCCTATGAGGCCGGCTTCCCGCAGAAGGAGAAGGATTTCGCTCCCGGCCAGCTTCCCCAGTTCTGCCAGAGCTGCGGAATGCCCCTTACCAGGAAGGAAGACTGTGGGACCAATGCCGACGGAAGCGTCAATTTTGACTATTGCCAGTATTGCTATCAAGACGGCAGGTTCCTGCAGGAGTGTACGATGGACCAGATGATCGAGCACTGCTCCCAGTTCGTGGACGAAGTGAACAAGAATATGCCGCAGCCCCTCACGAAGGAGGAATACATCGGCATGATGAAATCATTCTTCCCTCAGCTCAAGCGCTGGCGCTAGGTCCTTTTCTCAGCGTTCCTGCGGGCGAAGATATTGGCCAGGATCGTGCCGCTGATGCTGTGCCAGGCGCAGGAGATGGCGCAGGGTACGACTGCCATCGGGTTGGTGGCCACGAAGAAGGTCATGGCGAGATTGGTGCCCAGGCCTGCGTTCTGCATGCCTACCTCGATCGAGAGGGTACGCTTCTTGGCGGTGCTGAAATGGAACAGCCTGCCCACGGAATAGCCCAATAAATAGCCTGTGGTGTTGTGAATGAACACCATGCAGAAAGTAAGCAGGAACAGCACGATGCCGTTCTCGACCAGCGGGTCGTGGACGGTGGTTATGACACCGCCGACGATGCAGGCAAGGCAGATGACCGACACGCCCGGCATGCAGCCCTGAATCTTGCGGAACACTTCCTTGTGGCCAAGCCACACGTTCAGGAAAAATCCTATGGCGATGGGGATGATGGTCACGATGAGTATCTGGCGGAACATTCCCCAGGCATCGACATCGACCCGCTCGCCGGCCAGCAAGAGCACGAGCAGGGGAGTGAGCACCGGGGCGAGCAGCGTGGATGCGCAGGTCATTCCCACGGAGTAGGCGACGTCGGCCTTGCAGAGGAAAGACATGATATTGCTCGATACTCCGCCCGGGCAGCAGCCTACGAGTATGATGCCTATGGCCATGGCTGTGCTGTAAGGCGCGAAGGCTGGCACCTGGCTGAACAGCCATGAGAGCGTGAAAGCCACGAGCGGCATGATGGTGAACTGCGCCGCCGCGCCGATGAGAATGTCGAACGGTCTCTGGGCCAGTAATTTGAAATCTTTAGGCGTGAGGGTGAGCCCCATAGTCAGCATGATGATCCCGAGGATGATGGTCTGCGTATTACCCTTTACCCAGGCGAAGATCTGAGGAAAGAAGAACGTGACCACGGCGGTCAGTATAATGAACAGGCTGGCCTTGGAGCTTAATATGTCGCTTAGTTTCTTGAACATGCGGATGATATCTGTTCGGGAGTGCAAAAATAACAATTTGCAGTGTTATTGCATTGTACTTTTTCGTAACTTTATCTCGAACTAATCGAATCACAAATACCCAATCGACCGCTTTATGAAAAGGTTCCTTATCTTTTTAGCCGCTGTGCTTTCGTTTATCTGCTGTCAGACAGAGACTGCCATCCCTTTCAGTGTGGCCAGGAACTTTTTCGTCCGTTCGGATGCCGACGTCCCTGAGAATGTCAGGATTACCGACCAGGCAACCTTTGAAGGAGTGTTCGGGATGGCCGCATTCATGGGCAGGGACGGGCAGCCTACGTCCATCGATTGGGACAGGGAGTTTGTCATCGCTGTCGTTAAACCGGTGACGGACGTCGAGACTGTGATGGAGCCTCTGTCCCTGATCAAGAAAGGGGGGGCGCTTGTCTTGAGTTACAGTCTTGTTTCCGGCCAGGATATGTCGTACACCATCCGGCCCTTCTTCATCATCGTCGTTGACAAGCAGTGGGAGGACTTGCCCGTCGTCTTTGATGAGCAACCGAACATCCCGGGATGAGCCCGGCAGCCAGCGCAATGATTCCCGGATAATATAAGGTTGTCACATTCTATACGAAAAATCCCCCTCAGACTACTCTGAGAGGGATTTCAGTGGAGCATAGGACTCCATATTTGCCGTCAAACGTAATCTAAAATAGCCTTATAAGTAATTGATTACTATGCTTTTAGTGAAAGTATGGTTTTTTATGGTATATTTGGATTTTCAAAATTTTATGCGTAACTTTATGCGTAGAAAATTAAAAAGACCTGATTATGCCAGTCACAGTATATCTCGAAAAAAGGGCCAGCAAGAGGACGGAAGAGAACGCCATTCGCGTCCAGGTGTCGGTTAAGGGAGTCACCCTGCAGTCGACGATTGGTTACACCATTGACCCTGACCATTGGGATGGGAACAATGTGAAGCCGAAGAGCTATAAGAATAAGAAAGGTGTCACCGGAGAGAAGATCAATGCCGACCTGAAGAAGATCAAGTCACACTTCGCCGACTGGGAGTTGGAGCTGAAAGAGAAGCCTTCGAAAGAGGAGATCAAGAAGCACATCAAGCAGGCGATGGAGATGAAGACTGATCCGAATCCCATCCCTGCCAAGGTGAAGAGGATTGGTTTCTACACGCGCCTGGAAGAATTCATCAAGGAGGAAAGCGCGGCCAACGGCTGGGCCTATGCGACGCTGCAGGTCTGGCATACGTTCACCAACCACATGAAGGGCTTCAGTCCCAAAGCCACGTTTGAGACCTTCAATGAGTCCGGCATCAACAAGTTCGTCATCTATCTCCGCAACAAGGGCCTGGAAGAGAAGAGCGTCCAGAAGCATTTCAATAACCTGCGCTGGTTCCTGTACTGGGCACTCCGAAAGAACTACACCAAGGAAGACACCATCAAACGGTACCGGCCCAAGTTCAAGGTCCTGGACAAGCCGGTCATCTTCCTGACCAAGGAGCAGCTGCTGCACCTTTATAACTTCGAGATTCCCAAAAACGGCACAAAGGTAAAGTTGAAGGATATGAACGGCAACGAGTACGAGAAAGTGGTCGAGGATGCCGGCGGCCTTGCCAAGACCAGGGATTGCTTCTGTTTCTGCGCTTTCACCAGCCTCCGTTATTCTGACATGGCCAACCTCAAGAGGACCGACATCAAGGACGGTGTGATGTACATCACCACGATGAAGACCTATGACCGCCTGCCCATCGAGTTGAACAGTTTCGCCAAGCAGATCCTGAAGAAGTATGAGAAGCAAACCTTCCCGGATAACCTGGCGCTGCCGGTGCTGCCCAACCAACTGATGAACCGCTACCTGAAGCACCTCTGCGAGTTGGCCGGGTTTAATGAGCCCGTCACCCGTACTTGCTACCGTGGAGGGGAACGTGTCGAGGAAACCTTCCCGAAGTATGAGATGATAGGCACCCACGCCGGCCGCCGCACCTTCATCTGCTTCGCCCTCTCCAGTGGTATTCCGCCGCAGGTCGTGATGAAATGGACCGGCCACTCCGACTACCAGTCCATGAAGCCATACATAGCCATCGCTGAAAAGACCAAGGCCGATGCCATGAAACTCTTTGATACGGAAATGAAAAAATAAGCGCCCTATGACCCAGAACGAAAGCAACATACTAAACCTCCAAGTGGATGCAAAGAAAGCGGCCGAAGTGGCCGCCATGCTCCTCGATAAGAATTTGAAGACAATGGACGTGAAACAATTCCTGGCGTTCACGGTGCCAAAGATAGAAAACTGGTCAAAGCAGATGGAGCGCCTGAAGGAATACTCCCAGAAGAGGGATCTCTGCAATGCATCGGAATTCTCCACATATATGGGCGTCAGCCGGACAACGACGAATACCTGGAAGAATCTTGGCTATATCGCCTACCAAGGGAACAAGATAGATGTCCAGGGCACCATCCAGCTTTGGGAAAACCTGCACTGGCTATTCTGATTTTCAAGAAAAATCCGCAGCGGTGGTCTACCGTGCGGAGATCAGGAAAGAATTCTGCTGGTACTGGCTTCTGTAGCCGGTAACGATGTCCAGTAGGATAAAGCGGACGTGTACCTGGTACTGCCCGAGTTCGAACCCCCAGATGTCCCGGTATCCGGGGATTACAATGAATACAGCGTCATCGCTGCAGTATCCATCCGCCAGGAAGTTTCTCATTAGCCCGGGATGGCATCCTTTACCAGGTTCCGCCAGCTGGACCTTTGTCAGTAGCCGGTACTTCTCGGGGCACAGATTCTTGTGGATGCTCACCACAGCTGGTATGATCAAGGAGCCATTCTCCTTCCTGGCATCCTGAAGGGCTGCAGCAAATGGCGGGAACTTTACGAATCGCTGAGGACTGGGCATGTGCTCATCTCCCAGGGTGTAGAATCCGTGATAAGCGGAAACGAAGAGATTCTGGCCGGATATGTATGCCAGGTGATCAAATGGCGGCTTGTGCGGCTCTACCTCCATCGCGTAATGATTCCACATCTTCTGGATGCCGTGGGGCACAGTCCTCCAGGCGGCCAAGGCCCGGCGATGCACGTCCAGGGCAGAGGTCTGGGCGGAAGTCCCCGGGTATGCGCTGTGGGAACGCTTCCGGTAGAAGCATTTCCCATAGCGGTGGAAGAAGGTGATGTCCCCGATGGAGCCATAGGCATCATCAAAGAGGACTGATGGTTTGAAGGCAGGCATACGGCGCTACAAGTTTTGGGCAAAGCAATAGCTTATAGGGAGTTCAGAGTAGGATTATATGTCAGACCTGGCGGAAGTCAAACCAGCCGTAGGCAAACTCCTCGATGGCGTCCACATTGGGCTCCTTGTGGCCATCCTCACTGGTAGTAATGAGTTCTTCCACCGGCTTCGGTTCACCCGGGTAGGTCTTACCGTCCTCTCCCAGGATTACTGACGCTTGCTCTGCGTCAACCCACAGCGTTGTGCGGTCATCCCACATATCAAGTTCATCAATGTACTCCCACACCTTGTCGATGATGTGGTCAATCAGAATTCTCCAATTATGCAACTGTGTCCTCATAACAATATGTCTTTAAAACTATATACAAGATAGTGAAAATAATTGACATTAACAAATTTATTTTCAATATGTTAAATGGTTCCGCGGGCACCGGAATCCAGCCCGTTTTCAGCACCCGCAGCGGCGTCAGCCGCTGCCTTCTGTTGTATATTTATATACCCTTTTCTTTCCCTTTGGGCGGGAGATGTCGGTGGATTTCGCACTGAGGCTGGGGCGTAAGTTTCTTTGTGGGCCTTGGTTGCTGGGAGTCTCTAAGGCGGGGCTGTGATGCGGGTGATGTCGTTCTCCTTCTTGATGCAGTCCGGGCGGAGGCCCGGCTTAGAGTCTCCCAGTGACCAAGGGCGCGGAACGCAGTGGAGCGTGGCCCCGGAGGGTGTCTGGCAGCGTTGGGATGCGGCGGGCTTTGGCGGTGCAAGGGCTGGGAGACCTTAGGCTCCCAGACCCCGACAAAGACCGGCGCTGTGGGTGGACAGACTCCCTACGGGGCCTGGGCCGGGACGGCCCACTGCCGGATCGAAGGGAAGACGTACGTGGCCGTCAGGCCTGGCACCAAGCCCCCGGCGCAGTGTGTGGCTGGCTTGTCCTGACACACTCTGCGCCAACGGCCGGGACGGCTGTGTCCTGCCTGCCCGGAACACTTCTGGCGGGATTCATCCCGGCAGAGGTGTGGAGGAATAGCAGGCAGGTGATGACACGGCGAAGCCGTACCGCGGAGGAACGGTGCCGGAAGTGGTGTGGCAGGCTTGTCCTGCCACACGACTGGAGGTGCCGGGCCGACCCCAAGCGAAGCGCCTAAGGCGGCAGACTTTCATGCACTGCACTGAGGTTGCCAGCGAGTGACGTACGGTGGAGAAGCACTGACGGTGCTCGTACCGGCACTTTGCGCCCTGGCATACCTTCATCCTTTGATACGAGCTTCCAAGCGGAAGTCGCTGGCGGCTGTGCCGCCGGCGGGTGGAGCGCTGCTGGAATACCCCCAGACGCTGATACGAGGGAGCGCAAAGTGCGCGGCCCCCTGACGGGCCTGGAGGCCGGAGGTCCTTGAAGGGGGCCGCTTGTCTGCCGCCGCCTCGCCCGGGAATTCGAAGGCAGGACCTCCACACCGCACTGACGGAGCGTCCTTAACATAATCCGAATTGTGTAATCAGACGCCTGGAAGGCCGTTTCTGCGGGCTTCTGACCCATCAATAACTGATACCCTCCGGGCGGGTGATGAGGGTGTCGGCGGCTGTTACACAATTCCGATGGGATTATGTTATGGAAAGCGGGATACGGGGCACAACGCCCGCACTGGCACTGACGCTCCCGGGCGATTATCTCCCTTGGGGGCAGGGGGGATGAGAGGGTGCAAGTCTGTGGCGGACTTGCTCCGGCACAGTCTTGCACACCGCTTTTCCCTTAAAAGTGCGGGAGCCAGAGGCGTGGGCCAATGGAGCGTGGGGGCGGCCGTGAGTCTGTGGCCGACTTGTTCGGTCACAGTCTCACAGCGAAGGGTGGCAATGGAGGTTGCTGGTCTGGCTGTTTGGGGCGAAGCGCAGCGGAG
>JAFZQO010000048.1 GCA_017620335.1 Bacteroidales bacterium | reverse complement strand
TGATGGGGTTGTCGATACGGTTGTAGTTCATCACGAAGGTGAAGAACTTCCACAGCGAAGTCAGCGAGAACTCCTGGAGGATCTGCGGCTGCAGTTTTGCGTTGCCGCCCTGCAGGGTATAGCGGTTGTTGTAGCGTATGGCGCTGGACAGCATCGAGAAGCTGGGGCGGGCGGTGCGCTCGCTGTAGCTCAGCATCGTCTGGACCGGACCGAAGGCTCCGGCGAACGAGAGCGATGGGAAGAAGTTGTCGTAACGCTTCGAGAAACTGTCGCTTCCGAGCAGGTCGTCATAGAAATAATCGACGTGTTCGTAACGCAGCCCCGCGCCTATCTGGCCGATCTTGCCGAGCATGAATCCGTAGTTGACAAACCCTGCATAGTTGTCCTCCCTCACCCTTGAGGAGGAGGCGGGGATGTCGGCTCCCTTGAGGGAATACTCGTCGTTGCGGCGGGAGAAGGTCTCTTCCGTACCGAACTGCAGCGCCCCCTTCCATACGGGATAGGAGAACACGAGCTTGGCGGCGTAAAGCCTGTTCCCAGAAAGCGACTCGGTGGTCACGGTCGCATCCTCGATGACGCTCTCTTCCACGGAACGGGAAGACTTGCTGTCGGACATGCTGAAATAGTCCAGGTTGAGGTCGATGCCCAGCTTGCCGGTCGTTCCGTTATAATAGGCGTTCGCACTCAGGGAACCGGGGATCCTCGAGCCAAGGCTGCCCTCGGACAAGGTGTTCAGATGGTCATAGTGCATCCCGTCGAGATAGATGTCCTCGTCTATCAGGACGTGCTCGTCATAGTGGTACGACCTGTTCCAGTCGGCTTTGAAGCCGGCGAAATGGTTGTCGGAGATCTGCCAGTTGAAACCGCCGTTGAGGCCTGCACCCTTTCCCGTGAAGTCCGCATCGATGATGCCGTCCTGCTTGAACAACGCTTCTCCCAGGGTCTCCTGGACGATATCGCTGAGCTGGATCTCGCTTTCACGGGCGAAATTGACGCCTCCGAAGAAGTCCATGCCGCCGTTGCGGTAGTTGGCGTTGAAGGAAGCGGCGGGATCATTGTGCTCCTTGCGGCGGAGCGACTGGGCGTCGGACAGGTTCACGTTGAAGCCGAATCCTTCGCCCTGGCGCTTGACGGTCTTGATGCGCACCACGGCGCGCACGGTCGCGTCATACTGCGCGCCGGGGTTGTTGATCACCTCCACGCTCTGGATCTCGTGGCTGAGGAGCCTGTCAAGCTCGCCGGAGTCCGTGACCTTGTGGCCGTTGACATAGATGACAGGAGTGCCCTTGCCGATGACCTCGATGCCGTTACTGCCCTTGATGAGGCCGGGAACCTTGCCGAGGACGTCACGGGCGGTACCGACATTCTCCAGCACGGAACCGCGCACGGAAGTCGCAAGACCCTCCCCGGTGAGGGTGGTTT
This sequence comes from Bacteroidales bacterium, assembly GCA_017620335.1. GTDB lineage: Bacteria > Bacteroidota > Bacteroidia > Bacteroidales > UBA932 > Cryptobacteroides. The sequence continues at coordinate 41,754 of JAFZQO010000048.1, read as the reverse complement.
TAGGCATAATGGCCTGTATTATGGCCTCGCCGAGCAGCTCGGAATCCTCCTCCAAACGAATGGGCGGGAGCTCCATCTGCGCGGTGGCGAGACGGACCGCCTGCGAAGCGTCCTTGTATCCGACCAGGGATACGGTCAGCGTGTATTCACCATAGGCGGCGCGGAGTTCGAAGCGGCCGTCGCCGTCGGCGGTACCGCCGCTGACGATGGCGCCGTTGGCACCGGTAAGGTAAGCGGTGGCGAATCCGGCCGGGGCGCCGTCTCCGTCCACGACCGAGCCGCGGAGAAGGGTCTCGTCCTGGCGGCCCGCAAAGGCGCTGACCGCTGAAGACAGGACGCAGACAAGGAAGAACGCTATTCTTTTGGAGTTCATGCTAAAAGGGTCTTTGTTAAGTTGTTACAATTAAAAAGTAAGGTCCCTGCCGCGATAGAAATCGAGCATTTTGGACTGATAGAGATACTCGTACCTGGCCTGGACCAGATCGGAGGCTGCGGACATGTAACGGGCCTTGGCCTCGTTGAATTCGGTGATGCCCGACTTGCCGTTCTCGTACTTGGCCTGGGCGAGCTCGAAGGCGTCCTCCGCGCTGGCCGAAGCCACTTTGCTGCTCCGATACTTCTCTTGGGAGCCGAGCGCATTGTAATACGCCTGCTGTATCTCCTTGTACAGGGTTTTCCTGGTATTCTCGAGCGCGATCTCCTGGTTGGCCATCGAAAGCTTCGCGTTGCGCACCTGGTTGCGGTTGGAGAAACGGGTGAAGATCGGGACACTCAGGTTCAGGCCGATATACTGGCTGAAATTGTTCTTGACCTGGTCAAGGAAGCCTGCATGGGCGAATCCGGAGGATGTATAATAATTGGTCCCGAGACCGCCGCTCATCGATATGGTGGGAAGGAACGAACTCTTGGCAAGGTCGATGTTCTTGAGCGCATAGTCAAGGCGGATCTCCTCGGCCTTGACGGCGGGCTTCACCCGCACCGCCTCGGCATAAATGGCCTCAGGGCTCATCAGGACGGCCTCTTCAAGGCCCTCGACGGAGGGACGGACGATATTGAATCCTTCAGGGGAAGGGAGTTCCAGGAGCTGGGTGAGGTCCAGGATGGCGAGCGAAAGGTTGTTCGCGGCCTGGGTCGCGCTCACGCGGCTCTGCGCCAGCGAAGCCTCCTGCGCGGAGACTTCGGCGCGCGCCACCATGCCGTTCGCGGCCATCTCCGTCAGGCGAACCACCTGAAGGGAGTCGATCTCCACCTGCCTCAGGGCGACGTCGCGGATCTCCATGTTGTAGAGGATCTGCACGTACGCCTGGGCCACCGCCACCCGGATGTCATCCCGGGCCTTTTCAAGGTCGGCGGTGGCCGCCGCCAAATCGAGTTTAGTCAGATCAATATTATGTTTAATCCGGAATCCGTTGAAGACGGGCACGTCGGCGCCGACGCTGAACGAAGTGCTCGTGGTATTGGTGTTGGCGTACGTATTGTCCGCGGTAAGGCCGCGTCCGAAGGAGAAGTTCTGCCCCGAACTGGCGCTGACGCCGGGCAGGCGGCTGTTCTCGGCGGTGTTGAGGGATATCTCCTTCTGCTCCACGCCCAGCTCTCCCTGCTTGATGCGGAGGCTGTTCTCCAGCGCATAGTCTATGCACTGCCTGAGCGTCCATACGCGCTCCTGCGCCTGCGCCCCGGCGGCGACCGCCGCCAGAAGGGCCGCTGTCAATATCAACCTTCTCATGGCTAATCAACTATTTTGGAACCGCGGACCTTGGTGCCCTCGGTCACGCCGCTCTTGATTTCAATGTTGACACCGTCGCTCAGTCCGGTCTCGACCTTAGTGCGCGTGGTCTTTCCGTCCGCGTCAAGCACCTGGACGTAGGTGTCGTCGCCGTCGAACTCCAGGGCGCTCTCCGGAAGGGAAAGCACGCCCTTGGCCTCCTCCAGCACGATCTCCGCATTGGCGCTGTAACCGGAGCGTATCATCTGGTCCGAATCCACGTTCACCGCAGCCTTGATCTCGAACTGGTTGGCGCCGTTGCTCTCCACCGCCTTCGGCGAAATGTACTCGAGCGTGGCGTCGAACGAATAGTTCTGCAGGGCGCCGATGGTGATGACGACCGGCACGCCCTCGAAGAGCGAACCCACTTCGGTCTCGTCGATGTTGCCGTCGAAGATGAGGTCGTTCATGTTCGCCACCGTGGCGACGGTCGTACCGTCGTTCATGGTGTTGGCCTGGATGACGGAGTTTCCTACCTTGACCGGCACGTCGAGGATGAGACCTTTTATGGTCGAGCGCACCAGCGTGGACGAAGAGGTGGCATTGGAGCGTGACACGCCGTCCCTGATAACCTCAAGGGCGTCCTGGGCGGCGGATTTCTCCTCCTTGGCCTGGTTCAGGGCCTGCTGGACCTTCTCGAACTCGTCGGCACTTACAAGCTGCTTGTCGTACAGGGCCTTCTCGCGGTCGTAGTTGGTCTGGGCCTGCTTGAGGTTGATCTCGGACAGGCGTACGCGGCTCTGGGCCGAGCTCAGGGAATTCATGTCGGGGATGACCTTGAGCTTCGCGATCACCTCGTTCTCCTGCACCTGCTCGCCGGCCTTCTTGTATATCTCGGCGATGATGCCGTTGATCTGCGGCTTGATATTCACCTCGTTGCGGGGGATGATCTTGCCCGTCACCACGGTGGTGCGCTGGATGTCCATGACGGTAGCCTCAAGCTCCTGGTAACGGACCTCCTTCGGGCGGGACTGTTTGTAAAGGAACACAAAGGTTCCGATCACGAAGAGTGCGATAAGCGCGGTAATGATGTACTTGGAAAACTTTTTCATATATGGTTCTTTTTTCTATTATTCGTCTCTCATTGCATCCACGGGCTTGATGTTCATGGCCCGGAGGGCGGGCGCGAGGCCGGCCGCGACGCCGAGCACGGCGAGCAGCGCGGCCGCCGCCACAGCCAGCCAGAATCCAATCTGGAATGCAGGCGTGAATTCTCCTGAAGCCGCCACTATCTTCTCGGCAACGCTCAGGGTCAATACAGAGAACATTATCCCGAACATGCCGGCGATCAGCGTCAGGCTCACGCTCTCGAGCATGATCTGCGACAGGATGTCGCGGGGTGTGGCACCGATGGCGCGGCGTATGCCTATCTCCACCGTACGCTCCTTGACGGTCACCATCATGATGTTGCTCACGCCGATGGCACCTGCGAGCAGGGTGCCCAGGCCGATCAGGAGGATCAGGAAATCCACTCCGCGGAAAAGGGTGTCGATAAGGTTGAATAACTGCTCGGTATCGAGGAACATCATGGCCGGCTCGTCCGTCGGGTCGAAATAGTGCTCACGGCCCATGACCTGGCGGACGCGACTTTCCAGCGAGGTCATCTTGATGCCGGACTTGGCGGTCAGGCAGATGATGTCGACATTGTCTCCGCGATTATACAGTTGCTGTGCCACCGTGGAGGGGATAACGACCTTCTGGGTAGTGCTGCCGTTGATGTTGAGGTTACCGGAGGCTACATTGACGCCCACTATCTGGTAATAGACCGGGCCTACCTGGATGAAGGTGCCGCAAGGGTCTCCCCCGTCGGGGAAGAGCTCGTTGTAGATGCGCTTGCCGATGACGCAGACCTTGCGGCCGCGTTCGACGTCCACCTCGTTGAGGAAACGGCCGTATTTCATGCGGGGGGCCTCGATGGCGGTATAGTCGGCGTTCAGGCCGGTGACGTTGCAACTGGTACTCAATGAGTTATATACCGCCGTCTGTCCCCACTGGCTGATCATGGGAGTCACGACGTCCACTTCCGGGATGAGCTTCTTGAGACGCTCCATGTCCTTGTACTTGATCGACCAGTAGCGGCCTTCCTTGAAGCCCTTGTAAGGCACGGAAGTGTTGGAAGAAGCGACAATGGCCGCGTTGGACGCGAAGCCTTCGAAGTTGTCGCTGAGCAAACCCTTTACGCCGTCCCCGGCACCGAGCATCACCAGCAGCATGAACAGGCCCCAGAAGATGCCGAATCCGGTCAGCAGGCTCCTGCTCTTGTTGCGCAGCAGGGAGTCGGCGATCTCGTGATATGTGTTGATATCCAGTCTCATTCCGCTCTCAGTGCTTCAATGGGTTTGACTCTGGCGGCCTTGCGGGCCGGTATCATACCGGCTATGGTGCCCGCGACGATAAGCAGGATGGTAGCTTCAAGGGCAACGTCCAGCCCCACCGAAGGGTTCTCCATGACGGTGAAGCTCTCGCCGAAAAGTTCGAGGGGTTTGGAGCCGACTGTGGAATCGAGCACCTTGCAGGCTATCATGCCCAGCACCATCCCGATGTATCCGAAGAAGGCGGTGATGGAAACACTCTCCGCTATGATGAGCTTCATGACGGACCAGGGGCCCGCGCCTATGGCCTTGCGTATGCCGAACTCGTGCGTACGTTCCTTTACGGTGATGAGCATGATGTTGCTCACGCCTACGATGCCGCTGAGCAGGGTGAAGATACCGATGACCCAGAGGAATACCTCCAGGATGTGGGTGCCCTTGTTCATCTGCATGAACGACGTGAAGTTGTTGAAAATCCAGATGGCCCTCTCATCGTCGGGAGCGGCATTATGGCGCCTGTTCATGACCTGCCTGTACTCCTTCTCGAAGGCTTCGTTCTGCTCCTCGGTCTCCAGGCCGTGGAAGGTGAAGGACAGCATGTCTATCTTGTCGCTCTTCGCGAATATGCCCCTGAGCGTGGTGTAGGGGGTGTATATTATCGAATCGTTCTCATTCTCCGCGCTGCGGCGAATGCCCACGATCTTGAAGGACAGGTTGCCGACCTTGACTCTCTGACCTATCAGCGACGCATAGTTCTCCTTGCCGCCAAGGAAGTTGCGTGCCTGCTGATGGGTGATTACCAGGACCTTGCGCATGCCCTTGATGTCCGAGGGATTGATGAAGCGGCCGGCGACTATCTCCATCTGGTTCAGGGAGGCGAAGTCCGGATATACGCCGTCAAGCGTTATGTCGAAGTAGCGCTTGCCGTAGGTCATCTTGAAACCGCTCTGGGTCAGCGATGCGGACACATCGTCGATATGGTCGGTGAACGCGGGGCCCGCCGTCAGCCGGATGTCCTGCTCGTCAAGCTCTATGTATCTCCCCTGCTTGAAACCTCCGTAAGGCTTGGAGGTGGTGCTGCCGTATACCTCCATGGTATTGACGTTGATTCCCTCCATGTTGCTGTTCGCCATGTTCATGATGCCGTTGCCGGCCCCGAGCAGGACGATGAGCATGAAAATGCCCCAGGCCACGGCGAAGCCGGTCAGGCACGTGCGCAGCTTGTTGCGGCGGATGGATTCCCATATTTCTATGAATACGTCTCTCATGGCATCACTTCATGATGGTGGAGGCTCCGAAGGCGGAGGCGTTGTGCTGGGCGTTCATTTCGATCTCCCCGATGACGCCGTCCTTGATGTGGATGATCTTGTCGGTGCAGTTGGCCACTCCGCTTTCGTGCGTCACGACAATAAGGGTGACCTTCTCCTCGCGGTTGAGCTGTCCGAGCAGGTCCATGACCTCGACGGAAGTCTTGGAATCAAGGGCTCCGGTCGGCTCGTCGGCCAGGATTATCTGAGGATGGGTGATGAGGGCGCGGGCGATGGCGACGCGCTGCTTCTGTCCGCCCGACATCTCATTGGGATAATGCTTCGCCCACTCGGTCAGGCCGAGACGGTCGAGGTACTCCATGGCGAGGGCGTGGCGCTTGTGGCGGCTCACTCCCTGGTAGAAAAGGGGAAGCTCGACGTTCTCGACGGCGGTCTTGAAGCCAATGAGGTTGAAGGACTGGAAGACGAATCCTATCATGCGGTTGCGGTAGTCTGCCGCCTGGCGCTCGCTCAGGTCCTTGATCAGCCTGCCGTCCAGCCAGTACTCGCCGGTGTCGTAATTATCCAGGATGCCCAGTATGTTCAGAAGGGTGGACTTGCCGGAACCGGACGCTCCCATGATCGAAACGAACTCTCCCCTGTCTATGGAGAGGTCGATTCCCTTCAGGACATGGAGGGGCTGACCGTTGTCATAAGTCTTGTTTACGCCTTTCAGTTCTATAAGCATATCGTGTCTTGTTTTCAGTTCGTTAGTGCAAAGATATAAATTAATTATTGAAAAACAATAAGAATTTATAAAAATGCGTTAATTTTTTGTCGAAACGTTTTATTGTTTAACAGTGTATTACAAAACTAATACACTGCAAAGCTATGACATTTTTTCCGTATCTCCAAATATTAAACGGAAAAAAAATAAAAATGTTGCGCTGAGGTCAAGACTGTCCCTCCGAAGACAGGACGAATTCCGCGGCTGCGAGAAGCTGCTCGTAAAAATCATCGCCGAAACGGCGGATGAGCGGGCTGCGAAGGAACTGGTAAACCCGCACTCCTTCCCGCCTCCCCTTTTCGAAGGCGTCACGGCAGATATCCCAGTGATGCACATTAAGCGCCAGGGTGCCGTTGGAGAGTTTCTTTATGCGTATCGGGTACAGGGCGCAGGAGACGGGCTTGGGGAAGGCGCAGCCGCCGCGCAGGTGGCAGCGCTCTATGGCGCAAAGGCAGTTGCCGTCCTCCTGGAGCGTATAGGCGCATTCCTGGGTTCCGGGGACGAGAGGAGTGACAATATCCCCCTCGAAATCTATTTCGAAGAAGCCCTTCGACGCGACGGCAGTCCTGCCTTCGTGGCTCATGAGCGGGGAATAGGCGGGATAATCCCTTTCCAAAAGTTCCGTTTCGCCCTCTTCCAGAGGGGCTCCGCAGTCGCCGACTATGCAGCACCTGCCCTTGCAGGCCTCATAATCGCACGAGAAAAACTCTGTGAACACATCCTCCGAGACGAGGACGTCGCCTATCTGTACTATCGTGCCGAAACCGTACCTTCCCATATTCCCTAATACACCACGTATTCAACCTTGCTGCCTGCATCCAGCGCCGAGAGTATCTCCTTCACCGACGCCGGCGTGACGGCGTTCATCCGGGTATTGTAGCCCGTGACCATGTCCTTGCCGGCAGAATAGCGTATGAGGGCGGCCTCCACCAGGCAGTCCGGGTCGGAAAGCTGCGAGCCAGCGGCGGCCTGCACCACGGCCTTGGCGTCCGCGACCGAAGCCGGACCCGATTCCGAGAATCCGGAAAGCGCTCCGCGGACTACACCGAGGACCCGCAGCGGATCCTCCGCCACGACGTCCGCCGGCAGTCCGTCCTTCTCCGCCGGCCGGCAGACGATGCGCACCGTAAGCCTCTCGGCCGGGAAAAGGTCAAGGTCGCCTTCCACCTCCGCATACATCCCGGTTTCCGCCAGGGCCCCGGCAAGATGCTTCCGGAGTTCGGCCACGGCCACCCTGAAGGAGAGATACCTGTCCAGCGTGAACGGAAGGAGCGCGGATTCTGCGACGGTGATGCAGGGTTCCCCCGTACCAATGCCGCTGCCCTCGGCGTCGACGGTGTATGTGGACCAGCCCGTACGGAAAGGGAAATCCACCTGGGGACGCACCGACGGCCTTCCGTCCGTCATGAAGCCTCCCAGATATTTCGGAAGGACCTTCTTGAGCATATAAGGATCCAGGTCGCCGACAAGGACGAGCACTCCGTCGCTGCAGCGCGTGAAAAGCCCGTCGAAATACTCAGCGGCGCGCTGTGGCAGGTCGTCGGACAGGCCGGACAGGTGCTTCGCCGGGGAATGGAGATAGCCAGGACACATTATGCTGTCCACGACGGACTGGATGCCCGCCTGCTGCCGGATGTCCATGGAGAGGCGCAGGCGCTCGCACGCGCGGTAGTACGCATACGCGTCCATGTTTACCGTACGCTCGCGGGAGAGCGTGAGAAGGGATTTCAGCAGGAGCTGAAGCTTGCGCGACGGGGCCTTGCCCGTGATGTGAAGGTTGGTCAGGCTCACGGCCGGATCGAAACTGATGCCGTTCTGTTCCAGCATCCTGCGGAAAGACGCCCCGGTCATGCCGCCCACGTCGCACAGCGTGAGCATATCACCGATGAAGCCGCCTTCGCCCTCGGCAAGGCCGGGGACGCCGGCGTATCCTCCGTTGACCAGGAAGCCGTAGGAGAACATGCCCTTCATGGCGGAGGAACGCTTGTAGATGACCCTCATCCCGTTGGAGAAGGTCCAGAGTTCACCGCCGGTGACGGGCTCGGCGACCGTATGCCTGAGTTTCGCCTTCGCCTTGGGGACATAGAGTCCAAGGGTGTCGCCGGGGTTTTGGCGGTACTCGTTTACGACGGGGCTGGCGGCCGCGGAGGCCCAGCCGGCCGCGAACGCGGCCTTGAGCGGCCCGGCCGCCAGCGAATCCGCCGGCGCCTCGTACCGCAGGGTCACGGCGCGGGCGGGGTCGAGCACGGCGGACACGAAGTCGTTGAACAGCTCAAGCTCCCTCTGCGACGCTATGTTCCGGGATGTGAAGAATTCCCTGACGTATTCCGGGTCCGCCAGGCCGGCTCCGTACAGGAATGCGGCCTCGCATCTGGACACCCACTCGGCGTTGGACGGCGCGGAGGAAACCGACGCCAGCGAAGAAAGGAAGCGGTCACGGGCGTCCTGAAACTCCCGCAGCGACGCTCCGTGCGTATCCAGCTCGCCGAGGACTGCGCCGACGGCCTCGGTGGCACACAGCAGGTCGTCCCTACCGGTGACCACGGAGAACGAATGGCGCTCTGCGCCCGGCCCGTCCGCGCTGCTCCTGTAACCTGCCTCCGTCCGGGCCAACGGGATGTCCGCCGCGCGGAACGCCCGCTCCAGCCTGTCCTGCACTATCAGCCCCAGCTCCAGGGCGAACAGCTCGCTGACCAGGGGCTGTACGGTATTCATCGCCTCCCGCGGCGTACGCGGGGACGAATACCGCACCGTTAGGGTCGCCTCGTCCTGCCTCGGGGCCCGGATGAAGCGGAAAACCGCAGTGTCCGAGGGATTCCATTCCAGGGCGGGAGGCTCAGGCAGGCGCTCGCGGGAAGTGACCATCATCGAGAAGACCGTCATGCGCTCGCGCACCACCGCCTTGTCGATGTCTCCGCTCACGATTATGGCCTGCTCGTAGGGACAGGTCTCGGAAATGTCGAACAGAAGGAGCAGCGTGGTGTCCCTCACTGCGGCCTGCCCTACAGGGACATCATGGAAAAAAAACGTCGTTGAGGCCTCCGTGGACCGTATATATCCAAAATTATCGTAGCCTACGCCGAGTTTGGCAAGATATTGGTAAGGCTTCCCGCTTTGAAAGTGGGGAAGATCCGCCAGGGCAGCCCTGGAGACATCCTCACGGACAGGTCCCTTCTGGACGAGAGCGAAATCCGCATGCCCCTTGACGGACGGATTCGAGACCAGATAATATGAGATCCCGTTGGGGAGGGTACCCGTCACGACCCCCGACGCTGCCGGAAGAGAAGGCAGCGACTGTGCTCCCAGTGAAGAGGTTAGGATTGAGAGCAGCAAAGGTACCCAAAAGGCCTGTTTGAAGCGGATTCTCATAATTTAATCTTGAACTGGTACAAAAGTAAAAAAATTAATTACTACTTTTGTATTTGTTCGACTTGAAATAACTTAAAACTCATTTTAGCATTATGAAAAAAATTATTCTCACTCTGGCCGCCGTTATCCTTTCCGCAGGTCTCGTTTCTGCACAGGACATGGCCCAGGCGACTGAAACTGCTCAGAATGCCAACGAGGCTCTCGTAGCCAAAGATTATGCCAAGGCACTCGAAGGATTCAAGCAGGCACTTACCCTTGCCCAGGCATGCGGCGAGGAAGGAGAGGAGCTCGTGGGCACCTGCAAGTCCGTGATCCCTTCCATCGTGCTGACCATCGCTAAGAACGTAATCAAGGAATCCAAATACGACGAGGGCGTCGCCCAGCTCGAGGAGGCCATCAAGGTCGCCGAGGAGTATGGCAACGACGATGTCATCGGCGAGGCCGCCACGCTGATCCCCCAGGTCAAGAAGCAGAAGGCTACCGCCCTATTCAATGACAAGGACTACGCCGCCGCTGCCGAGGCTTTCAAGGATATCCTCGCAGCCGACCCTGAGGACGGTGCATCCGCCCTGCGCCTCGGCGTCGCGCTCACCAATACCGGTGACAAGGACGGTTCCATCGCCGCCTTCAAGCAGGCCGCCGAGCACGGACAGGCCGCCAATGCCAACAAGCAGCTCGCCAACATCTACCTCAAGGACGCCCAGCAGCTCCTGAAGGACAAGAAGTACAAGGAGGCCATGGCCGCCTGCGAGGAGTCCAACACCTACTCCGAGAGCGCTAACGCCTACAAGCTCGCCGCCTCCGCCGCCACCCAGCTCAAGGACAACGCCAAGGCCATCGGTTTCTACGAGAAGTATCTCGAGGTCTCCCCTGACGCCAAGGATGCCAACGGCATCATCACCACCGTCGCTGTCCTCTACCAGCAGGCTGGCAACAAGGCCAAGGCCATCGAGTACTACACCAAGGTCCAGAACGACCCTCAGTACGGTGCCACCGCCAAGCAGCAGCTCGAGGCCCTGAAGAAATAATGGAAATACTTGAACTTCTCGCACCGGCGAGAAATGCCGACATCGGCATCGCAGCCATCGACTGCGGTGCCGATGCCGTGTATATGGCCGGCGGGGAGTTCGGCGCCCGGAAGGACGCCGGGAACAGCATGGAGGACGTGGCGAGGCTTTGCGCGTACGCGCACCGCTTCGGGGCACGCATCTTCCTTACCGTCAATACTATAGTCTATGACGACGAACTGGAGCGGGCGCACCGTCTGATGCTGGATGCGCAGGCGGCCGGAGTGGACGCCTTCATAGTCCAGGACCATGCCCTTACCCGGTGGGACGACATCACCGTACCCCTGCACGCGTCCACGCAGTGCGCCATACGCACGGCGGAGGACGCGCGCTTCCACGAAAGCCTGGGCTACTCCAGGCTGGTCGTGGAGCGCGAGACCTCCCTGGATACGCTTAGGGAGATACGCAAGGCTGTCGGATGCGAGCTTGAGTTCTTCGTGCACGGGGCGCTGTGCGTCTGCTACAGCGGCCAGTGCTACCTCTCCGAGCATCTTTCCGGCCGAAGCGCCAATCGCGGAGCCTGCATCCAGGCCTGCCGCTCGCTCTACGACCTCGTGGACGACAGCGGCCGAGTACTGGTGAAGGACAAGGCCCTGCTTTCTCTCAAGGACTACCGCCTGCTCGGCAGGCTGGAAGAGCTTGCCGAAGCCGGGGTCTGCTCATTCAAGATCGAGGGGCGGCTCAAGAACGCCTCATATGTCAAGAACGTAGTTAGGGAGTATTCCATGGCCCTGGACGCGCTCGTCGCGGCGCATCCGGGACGGTACCGCCGCGCCTCCTTCGGGCGCGTCACGGGAGGCTTCGCGCCGGCCACGGACCGCACGTTCAACCGCGGCTACACCGAGCTCTGGCTGGACGGCCGGCGCGGAAGATGGTCATCCATGGACGCGCCGAAGTCCATGGGAGAATACGTCGGCACCGTGCGGTCCGTGCGGAGCGCCGGGCCCGCGTGCGAGCTCCGGCTCGTCCCCGCGGGCGGCGTGCAGCTGCGCAACGGAGACGGCTTCGCCTTCGCCGGCCGCAGCGGCGTCGTCGGTTTCCGAGGCGATGTCTGCGAGGGGGACACCATACGATGCAAGCCCGTGGAAGGGTTGCGCAGCGGGCTCAAATTATATCGCAACATCAACTCCGCCTTCGAGCGCGAGCTCGAGCGCAACATGCCGCACAGGGAGATCGCGGTCGCCCTGCAGGTCCTGATTTCCGGGAAATATGACATAGACATCACGGCGGCCAGCGAGGACGGAAGGCAGGTCCCCTGCCCCTTCAAGGCCGACCTCGACACCGCCGACAACCGCGAACGCCAGGAGGCTATGATACGCGAGCAGCTCTCCAAGCGTAGCGGGCATTATGCCTTCACCGTTGAGACGCTGGACGTGCAGACCCCCGGCGGCGCCCTGCCGCTGCTGAGCGCCTCGCTGCTCAACAGCATCCGGCGCCTCATTGCCTCCGACCTCGATTCCCTCCCCTGCGGGAAGGTTCCGATGGCCTCCGGCCGCAAGGACCCGTCAGTCAAGGTCGGCAACACAGTCCTATCCTATAAGTACAACGTGGCCAACGGGCCCGCGCGCGCACTCTATGAGGCGCGCGGGGCGCAGCGGGTCGAGTCCGCGTACGAGCTCGCGCACCCTGCGGGCGCCGAGCTGATGCGCACCCGCTACTGCATACGCCACGAACTCGGCCTGTGCCCCGTTCATCAGGGCGCAAAGGAAAGCCGCCCGCTGTTCCTTCTGAACAACGGACGGCGTCTTGCACTGCATTTCGACTGCGCGGAATGCGAAATGACCGTCACGGAAGACGCTTAAAGCGTCATTCCTTGACATCCCATTCCATACGGAAAGGATCCCCGTCGGTGAAAGGACGCCACGGGCTATCCTTCTTTTTCCCGTTGGGATTGCCGTACTTGCAGAAATTCGTCCAGGCGTCGACCATATCGGCGCTCAACTTATAATCAGCCTCGGTAAACGGACGCCAGCAGCGGTCCAGGGTACCGAACACATACCAGAGTTCGGCAGAGTGGAAAGCCCCTGCATCATCGCCGGGAAGCTTGCGTTTGAAGAGATACTCGTAAACCGGCTCGCTCTTATAATAGACCCTGGCGGCGCAGAACTGGTCGATATCCTTTGCCTTCTGGATACCGTCGCCATCCGTGGATCCGATCATGAAGGGGATGTTCGGAAGCTCGTTGATGGAAGCCGCCGTCGAGAAGGACCTGCCGAAGATGTTCATGTCCGTCATGGGTCCCAGGGGGATGTTCCCGCCCAAACCGACATACTCGTCATATTTCTTCAGCAATTCTTCGGGAGAAGCCGCACGCATCTGTTCGAGGGTCTCGTATCCCGAGAACCTGCAGAAATACTCGCCCATGGCCCAGACCTCGATATAGTTCTTCTCCCTGCCCTGGAGTTCGGGATTGATGCCGCCGCCGCTCTGGATGATGGCCTTGGCGATCTTGCCGTTGGTGATGGGCGCGCTCACCAGCGTCTGGACGCTGCGTGCGCCCGCGCTCTGGCCGAACAGCGTGATATTGTCAGGATCTCCGCCGAAGGCCTGGATGTTGTCCCTGACCCAGTCGAGTGCGGCGAGCTGGTCGTAAAGTCCATAATTGCCGCTGCGGCCCATGGCTCCCTCCTCTTCGGCAAGGAACCTGTGGCCGAGGAAGCCGAATACCCCTTCGCGATAGTTGATCGTGACTAAAATGACGTCCTTGGAAGCCCAGGCGTCGCCGTCGAACGTGATTTCATTGCTGAAGCCATGGTCGAACGCGCCACCGTGGATCCACAGGGCTACGGGAAGTTTCTTTCTCCCCTTGCCCAACGACCTGGTCGGGGCCCAGACGTTGAGATACAGGCAGTCCTCACTCATCTCCGGCATGCCGTCGGAATAGAACTCCTTGCCGTAGAGGTCCATGCCGCTGAGGTCGTCCTGCCAGGGAATCGGGCCGAACGTGTCCGCGACCTTCACGCCCTCCCAGGGGATTACGGGCTGAGGTTCGCGCCAGCGGAGGCTGTCGACAGGCGGAGCGGCATAGGGGATGCCCTTGAACACGGTTACGCCCTTGGCTGCGGAGGCTATGCCTTGTATCTGTCCGCCCTCGACTTTGAGGACAGGCTGTTTCCCGCTGCAGGAGGCGGCGCCCAGAAGGAGGGCCGCCAGAAGGATTTTCACGATTGTTTTCATGCTCTTCCGATTAACGCTGCAAAGATAAGAAAGAAAATTTAAATACTCTTGACCCAGAATTATAACGTGGGGACGGGCAATTTTATTTATCTTTGGGAAGATAATTGCACGAAACCATAACCGATAAAAAAATCATGCGAAAGACATCCGTGAAAAGCATCCTGGCCCTGGTGGTCATGCTGCTCGCGTCCCTGCCGTCGTTCGGACAGCAGCGGACCACGTTCTGCAACCCGCTCGACGTCTTTGCCGGCAACGAAAGGTCCGGCCGGGGCGGCGAGCCGGTCGTCGTGGTGTACCAGGACGACTATTATCTTTTCATCTCCCACCGCAGGGGCTACTGGTATTCCCCTGACTTCCAGAACTGGACCTACGTCGACGCCCCGAATTTCCCAGGCGGCGTCGTATCCGTGGTCGAGATGGAGGGTACCCTCTATGCCTGCTCGATGAACAACACCCGCGTATGCCGCTGCGAGAACCCCAAGACCGGCGAATGGACCGTGCTTGAGGAGCAGCTGGACAGCAACCGCTACGGCGACGCCAACCTGTTCTATGACAACGGGCACCTGTACATGTACTACGGCTGGTCCCAGCTCATGCCCTTCAAGGTCGTGGAGCTGGACACCAAGACCTTCAAGGAGATAGGCGAGCCCCAGGTGCTCTTCTTCAGCGACTACAAGAAGCACGGCTTCGAGACCCGCCGCAAGGAGGACGTCATCTACTCCATCTTCAACGGCCGCCGCGACTACTTCGCCGAGGAGTATCCCTGGATCGAAGGCCCGTGGATGACCAAGCACGGAGACAAGTACTACCTCCAGTATGCCGCCATCGGCCTCGAGTTCCTCTCCTATTCTCACGGTGTGTACGTGGGTGACAGCCCCATGGGGCCTTTCACCTACTCAGAGCATAACCCGTTGACTTTCAAGACTTCCGGCTTCGCGGTCGGTGCAGGCCACGGCAGCACCTTCCATGACAAGAACGGCCATCTGTGGACTATCTGCATGATTCCGGCCAGCTACGGCGGGGGCGGACGCGGTTCCGAGCTCGCCATCTACCCGACCGATGTCGATGAGGAAGGCGTGATGTACTCCAATGTCTCCTTCGGCGACTATCCGCAGTACTATCCCGCGGACCGCAAGGACGGCGTGGACAATTACACCGGATGGAAGCTCCTTTCGCACAAGAAGAAGGTCACCGTCTCCTCCACCGCCGAGGGCAGCAACCCCAATTTCGGCGTGGACGAGCAGTTCATGACCAACTGGGTGGCCGAGACCGGAGATCCGGGCGAGTTCTTCCAGGTCGACCTCGGCAAGGTCTCGGACATCTACGCCATCCAGTGCAACTTCGACCATGTCGGCGCTGAGCAGCAGGCCCGCGGCGGCATGGGCGGCTTCGGCGCGGGCGCCGCGGCGCCGGCCCTTCCCGAGTACTATCAATGCTTCTATGTCGAAACCTCCATCGACGGAGTCAAGTGGACGAAGGTCCTCGATAAGAGCGAGAACAAATTTGACCTCCATCACGACTACAACGAGTTCCTTAACCCCGTCCAGGGCCGCTACGTGCGCGTCACCAACGCAAGGCAGTGCCATGACGGCGCCAAGTTCTGCATGAAGGACCTCCGCATCTTCGGCAATCCCTACTCCGCAGCTTCCATCAAGGTCGGCGACGTCAAGGTCGTCCGCAACCCTGAGGACCGCCGCGAGGCCTCCCTGCTCTGGGAGCCCGTCCCCGGTGCCGACGGCTACATCGTCCGCTACGGCATCGAGCCCGGTAAGCTCTACAACAGCTATATACTCTACGACGCCAACCAGATCACCATCCGCAGCCTCAACACCGATCCCGAGTACTTCTTCGAGGTAGAGTCCTTCGACTCCGGCCTTGACTACTACCGCGAGGTCAGCGAGCAGGTGAACGGCACCGGCGGCGAGATCGAGCTCAACAGCGGCCGCGGCAGCTTCGCCTACAGCGCCGGCAACCAGACCCAGCGCTTCATGATCAAGGAAGGCGTGGACGAGTACGTCTTCGAGAACATCACCCCCGGCAACTGGACCCTCAACCACACCCTCGGCCCCGTCCTCTGGTCGGGCACGCTCACCGAGGAAGACCTGATCGGCGAAGGTGAGTCCGGCATCGAAGCCAAGCTCACCGACATGGGCGTCGGCACCCTGGTCAACGGCGAAATGGTGATGAGGGTGTTCCGCGGAAAGGAGGCCGGCAAGATCGTGGTGAACATCCTCCATGACGACGTCATGGGAGGCTGGTTCCTCCCCGGCATGGGTGGAGTTCCCGGCGGAATGGGAGCGTCCCTCGCTTCGCCCGTCGTCAATCCTGACAACACCGTCACGTTCAACTTCCGCTCCAACACCGCGGAGAAGGTCCAGGTCAGCACGCAGTTCGCGGGCACCCAGGACATGGAAAAAGACCCCAACGGCGTATGGACCGTCACCCTCGGACCTGTCGAGCCGGACATGTACCCTTACAGCTTCATCGTGGACGGCGTCCAGACCATGGACCCGCTCAACCCCGACTGGTTCCCGAACGAGACCTTCAAGAACAGCATCGTTGACGTCCGCGGACAGGGCGAGCCCCTCCTCCACGCATTGACGAACGTCCCTCACGGCGCGGTGGACTATGTGAACTACTGGTCGGAGAGCCTCGGCACCTTCGGCAACGCCATCGTCTACACACCGCCGAGCTACTACAAGAACAAGAACAAGAAGTATCCCGTCTTCTACCTCATCAGCGGCACCACCGACACCGAGGAGGTGTACTACAAGGTCGGAAGGATGAACCTCATCCTCGACAACCTCGTCGCGCAGGGCAAGGCCAAGGAGATGATCATCGTCCTGCCTTACGGCAATCCTTCCAAGTACTTCCCGGCTGGAAAGGCCCCGCGCATGGGCGATATGTTCACCAAGGACCTCATCGACGACCTGATGCCTTACGTGGAGAAGAACTACCGCACCATCAACGACCGCGACCACAGGGCCATCGGCGGATTCTCCCGCGGCGGCAACCAGGGCCTGGCGGCCGGCCTGACGAACCTCGACAAGTTCTCCTGGCTCTGCTCGTACAGCTCCTTCACCAGCACGACGCTTCCGGGCGGCATCTATGACGACCCCAACCTCAACGACAAGATCCATCTCTTCTGGCTCGGCGTGGGTACGGACGACTTCCTCTACGGCAACGCCAAGGACTACATGGACTTCCTCGACAGCAAGGGTATCAAGAACGTCAAGGTGTTCACGGACGGCAAGTTCGGACACACCTGGATGAACGCCAAGTACTTCCTCGACCAATCCTTCCCCCTCCTTTTCCAAGATTAAGACGATATGAAAGCACATAGATTCATTCTCGCGGCGGCTCTGATACTCGCCCCGCTGTTCGCCCAGGCCCAGCCCGCCGCCGGCGAAGGCCAGCGCCTCACACCGCAGGTCATGGCCCGCATGTTCCCCGCAGGGGTCGTCTCTCCCGAATACAACGACGACGGCAGCGTGACCTTCCGCTTCCAGGCCCCCGACGCAAAGGAGGTGAAGCTCGACTGCCAGATGCTCGCCCAGGCCGTTCCGATGTACAAGGACGCCAACGGCGTATGGACCATCACCGTCACCCCCGGCAAGCCCAACATCTACCCTTATTGCTTCCTCGTGGACGGAATGCAGGTGGCGGACCCCAACAACATGTTCATCTTCCCCAACGAGGGCTTCAAGAACTCGCTGGCCGACGTGCGCGGCCCCGTACCGTCCGTCCAGGACGTGCAGGACGTGCCGCACGGCAAGGTCAGTTACCGCTACTATCACTCCAAAACCTGCGGTATCGACCGCGTGATGTGCGTTTACACCCCGGCCGGCTATGACCCCAACGGCTCCGAGAAACTCCCGGTCCTCTACCTGATCCACGGAATGACCGACACCTACGAGACCTGGTTCAAGGTAGGCCGCGTCAACAACATTCTGGACAACCTCATCGCCGAGGGCAAGGCCAAGAGGATGATCGTCGTCATGCCTTACGCCAACCCGTATCCCGAGATGATACTCCAGGGCAAGGCCGAGCGTTACGACTCCATGGACACCGACCTCGTCACCAAGGAGATCATGAATGAGGTCAGGCCCTTCATCGAGTCCAACTACAAGGTGAAGACCTCGGCGGCCGACCGCGCCGTCGCGGGCTTCTCGCTGGGCGGCCGCCAGGCCCTCGCCTGCGGCCTCGGCAACCCGAAGTCCTTCAAGTACGTCTGCGCCATGGCCCCCGCCATCTTCGGGGAGGAGTACAAGACCAACTTCACCAACGGCACCTACGCCAAGCTCGCCGACGTCAAGAACAACGTCAAGTTCCTCTGGATCGGTACCGGCACCTCGGACTTCCTCATCTCCGCCTCACGCGGCCTTGACGCCTACCTCACCGAGCAGGGTGTGAAGCACACCTTCTACACCCCGGACGGTGGCCACACCTGGATGAACTGCCGCGACTACCTCACCCAGATCGCCCAGAGGCTGTTCAAGTAATGGTTTCCCCTGCCCTGCCGTGGTCGGCAAACCACTGTCAGCCAGGGACTTAAATAGAATGACTACCCCTCGGGGAGAAGGGTAGTCATTCTATTTAACACGCTTTTGATCAATCACTTGCCGACCACGTGGCTACAGCCGCGGCTTCTGGATGATGTGGACGACGAGGGAGACGAGGTAGATGATGATGCCGTAGCACACCGGGATCATGGCGACCCTCATCCCGCCGAAGAAAACTCCGGGAGAGATAAGGTCGAAGAGCCCGGTGACACCGTCACCCAGGCCCATCGCGACATCACGCAGCGCGGTGAACATCTGACGGAATCCGAGGAAAAGGCTGAGGAATCCGAAAGCGAGTGCGAACGAGCCGATATCCTTCACCCAGCGGGGTGCCTTCCAGGCGGCGAAGGGTATGGCTACGAGAAGGACGGTGAGGACGGACATGAAGTCCAGTCCTCCTTCGACGAATAACTTGAACATAGGGCAGTATGGTTTTTATAGGTTTGACTTCAGGGACAAAATTAGCAGACAGCAGCATTCCATCAAAGCCGAAACCCCACGAGACGAAGTAAAATCCCCATATTAGAGCCAGGTCAGGGAGACAACGCAATCTTTTTACTATTTTTGTACAGAGATGAAACGGCTGCTAACCATAACGTATTGGATAGTCTCCATCCTCCTGATGGCGACCGTGCTGACCAGCCTTGGATACCGCTTCCCCGAGGCCGTCTTCATCGGTACGATGTTCCTTCCGGGCGCACTGGCGGCGAAATTCTTCCTTCCGAAGGCAAGCCGCAAGGATAGGAAATCGGAAGTGAAGGATGCCTGTTTCATAGTTTCAGGCATCCTGTTGACGGAGATCCTCCTTTTCATAATAGCCCACTATTTCGTCCTTTATTTCAGGGAGGGTCCCAACGTCTGGGGGGTCATTGCGAAAAATGATTTCGACGATCTCCCCAAAGTCCTCATCAATCCCGTCTTCATAGCCCTGATACTGACCGTCCTTGCCGTAGGAAGCCATTATTTCGAGTCGTGGCTGGACAGGAAACACCCCGCCAAACCCGGCCCCATTACTTTCACCTCGGAGAGAAAACCGGTGACCCTGGCCCTTGAAGAGATCCTGTATGTGGAGTCCAACGACTCGGTGACCACGGTCGTGGCTACCGAAGGCAGACACTTCAGGAACAAGACTCCGATCTCCCAGTGGGAGGCCATCCTCGACCCGTACTTCATCAGGATCCACAGGTCCTATCTGGTGAACAGGGCGGCCGTGACGGGAGTCGACGTGGACATACTTTATGTCGGCGATATCCAATTGCCCATATCCAGGAAATACAAGGACAAGGTTACCGAATCCATGGGATTATAATGAAAACATCCATCTATATGCGCAGAATTTACATCATCGTCCTTGCCGCCCTCCTGCTGCAAGCTTGCGGAACCACCGTCAAGGAGACATCCGTCAACGACCTTCCCGTCAGGAAGCAGTGCACCCTCGAGAGGCTGTACAAGGACATGCCCCGGGAGATAAGGACCGACACGCCGGATATCGCGTTCGCAAACGCGCTGTGCTCCGGCGACGCGGACGCTGTCGCCGGCCTCTTCCGCGAGAAGAAGCTCTTCTGGGACGAGCTCCCGGCCGTCGACACGCCCTACGGGCGCTTCGAGGGCCTGGAGGACATCCACGACTTCGCCGAAGGCTTCCTCTCCAAATTCAAGGCCGGCAGGGCCGTGTTCACCCCGGTGTTCCAGACCATCGGCGGCGGGCGCATCGCCCTGGAGGGCGTGTTCAAGTTCGTCGTGGAAGGCGAGGTGGAGGAGGTCCCGTTCTTCGTGATCTGCGACCTGCGCACGCCCCAGACGCTGGAGGAAGTCAGGATGTACACCCACTACTCCTTCGTCCCGGACCTCACCCCGTACCGCAAGCCCATCTTCAAGCCCGCCCATTACGAGATGGGAGACCCGGGCCTGCTGACCGGCGCGATGCGCGCCTACTACGAGGCGCTGCACCACGCGCCGTACTGCGACCCGGACAAGATCCACGCGGCCTTCGCGGACGACTGCATCATCGGCGGCTACGACCCCTGGGGGACGCCGATACTGTCCAAGGAGGAGATGTCGAAGAACGCCCACACCTTCGGCTACGGCCTGGCCACCTACATCCCTGCCTGCGTCGGGATGCGCTACGAGACCATCATCGACGACGGCGTGACCTGCGTGATAGAGTGGTGCCACATCGTGTCGAAGCAGGGCCAGCAGGAGCGCAACCGCATTGCAATGTCGGGCTGCAGCGCATACATGCGCAACTCCGAGGGCTACCTCTGCTCCGTGCGCATCAGCGACTACGCCGGCCACGAGGGCGAGATAGATTGGGAAAAGGCCCCCGTCTCGAGAGAGGAGGCCTATTCCATAAATCTTGTCGATGAATTCATCGGGGGCTGCGGCATGAAGCCGCAGGAGGAGTACTAGCTACTTCTTCACCACGTGGTCGAGCCACGTGCTGAGCGCGCTCGTCCACTCGTTCTTGAAGAGCTGGGTGTCGTTCCAGCCGTATCCGTGACCGCCTGAAGGCAGGATGAACATCGTGGCGCTGACCTTGTTGGCCAGGAGCGCCTCGTAGTAGCGCAGGCTGTTCGCCGGCGGCACGAGGAAGTCGTCCGAGGCCAGGGTGATGAACGCCGGCGGGGTATCGGGCGTCACGTGCTTCTCGTTGGAGTAAAGGTCGATCAGCTCTTGCGAGGGGTTCTCACCGAGCAGGCCGTCCAGCGAGCCCTTGTGCGTGAAGGACGGGTCCATCGTGATCACAGGATAGATGAGTATCTGGAAATCAGGGCGCGTGACGGCATCCTGATAATGCGTGGCTATCGTCGAGGCGACATGGCCTCCGGCCGAGGTGCCGATGACGCCGACCGAGGTGATGCCGAGGTCGGTGCGGCCGCGCATGATGCGGATGGCCTCCGTGATGTCGCTGAGCGGCACGTCATGGTGTCCGCGCGGCATACGGTAAAGCAGCACGCAATAGGTGATGCCGCGGGCGTTGAACCAGTCCTTGAAGTTGCGGGCCTCGTGGGAGAGGGACAGCATGGAGTAGCCGCCGCCGGGGCACATGATGATGCACTGTCCGTTGGGATTGCGGGCGGGATACACCTCCATGAGGGCCTCGGTGTAGTTCTTGGCGATGGAGCGTGCGGGATCCTGGTTGGCGGGAGCCGTGTACTCGTAAGCGTTGGGGGCTCCGTTGGGCCAGATCTTTACGGTATCTACCCTAGGGCCGAAGAAGCCTGCAAAGGAAGCGGGGAACCCGCCGGGGCGCCCGCCGCCCGCGGGCTGCGCCAGCGCAGCCACGGCGGCCAGCGCGCAAACGATGCTGATGAGAATGCGTTTCATGATTGTGGAGTATTTGTTTTAGATCTTATCTGCAAGGATGGAGTTCATGCCCTCGGCGGTCAGCGCCGCTCCAGCGACTGTGCCGTCGGGGGAGATGAGGACCATGGTGGGAATCCAATTGATACCGTAGGCGGTGGAAACGGGATTATCCTTTTTCCTGATGAGGTTGGACACCTGCGGCCAGGTGAAGCCCTGTTCGTCCAGACAATTCTTCCAGGCCTCGGCGTCGTGGTCAAAGGATACGCCGATGAACTCCACGCCCTTCGGGCTGAAAGTCTCATAGAGGTTCTTCACTGCCTCGAACTCGGCGCGGCAGTCAGGGCACCAGCTGGCCCAGAAATCCAGCACCACCCATTTGCCGGCATAGTCGGCGAGGCTGACGAGGACGCCGTCGGGCGTATTGAGCTCAAGCGAAGGAGCCGGTTTACCGGACTCCAGGTCGGGCATATACTGGGACATGTCGGCAGTCTCTTCCACCGGTTCGGCGGCTTTCTTCTGCCTGTTCCCGCACGCTACCACGCATGCGCAGAGGGCCACGAGGACCAAGGTCTTGAATAGTCTCATCTTATAATGCTTGGTTGAGGAAATCCACGAATCCGTCTATGCTGAGGTTGTACCCGCGCACGGGGGCCAGCAGCTCCCCGTCGCTGTCCAGAAGTGCATAGTTGGGCTGGGAACTTACTCCGAAACGCTCCTGGGCGATATAGGCGTTGACGCGGCCGACACCCTTCAGGACCTTGCCGTTCTTGGCGGTAACCCATTTGCTTTCAGGAAGTTTAGCTTTATCGTCATTATACAGCGCGACGATTATAAACCTGTCGCGCAGCAGTGACAGTACCTTCGGATCGCTCCAGACGCGCGCCTCCATCTCGCGGCAGTTGACGCAGCCCAGGCCGGTGATGTCCACGAATACGGGCTTGCCGGTCTCCTTCGAAGCCTCCAGCGCGTCGTCGATGTTGTCATAGGCCATGAGGCCGTGGGCGATCTTCAGGGTGGGTCCGTCGGCGGCCGGGGCTTCAGCCTGCGCCGCAGGGCCGGTGTAGGAACCCAGCACGAAATCCTGCGTCTCGATGGGCGGCAGGTAGCCCGAAAGTGCCTTCAGGGGGGCTCCCCACATGCCCGGGACCATGTACACCACGAAACTGAAAACGGTTATGGCGAGCGTCAGCCGCAGTACCGAGATGTGCTCCACGGGAGAGTCATGCTTGAATCGGAGCTTGCCGAGAAGGTAGAAACCCAGCAGGGCGAAGACCACTATCCAGATGGCGAGGTACACTTCGCGGTCCAGCAGGTGCCAGTGGTAGGTCTGGTCGGCGGTGCTGAGGAACTTGAGGCCGAGCGCGACTTCGATGAAACCGAGGGTGACCTTGACGCTGTTGAGCCAGCCGCCGCTCTTGGGCAGCCCCTTGAGCAGGGACGGGAACAGGGCGAACAGGGTGAAAGGCAGGGCGAAGGTCACGGAGAACGCCAGCATGGTAATCATCGGGGCCCAGAACTCGCCCTGTGTGGACTTGATCAGCACGGAGCCCACGATGGGACCCGTGCAGGAGAAGGATACCAGCACGAGGGTGAGGGCCAGGAAGAACACCCCGCCGAGACCGGCCTTATCGGAGTTCTTGTCGGCATTGTTGGTCCACTTCGACGGAAGGGTGATCTCAAAGGCTCCGAAGAACGAAGCGGCAAAGACCATGAAGATGGCGAAGAACAGCAGGTTGGGCAGCCAGTGCGTGGCCAGCCAGTTGAATATGTCGCTCGTTACCGTGGCGCCGCCCAGGGCCCAAGTGAGGCCGATTATGATCGATATCGGCACCGTGTACAATAGGACTATGAACAGGCCGTACATGGCCGCGCGGAAACGGCCGCGGGCCTTGTTCTCCGAACCCTTGAGGAAGAACGACACCGTCATGGGGACCATGGGGAATACGCAGGGCGTCAGCAGCGAGGCCAGTCCCCAGAGGATGGCCTCGATGATCAGCGCCCAGAGGGAGCCGTCGGTGTCGGCGGGCGCGGCGTCCGTCACGGACGCTGCCGCGCCCCCGCCGCCGGCCTCGAAGTCCCAGTCCTCAGGCATGCCGCAAAGGTCTCCCGTGCAGCTCTGGAAGGTGACCGAGCCCTTGACACTGCCGTCGGGCGAGCGGAATTTCTGCTTGAGTATGTACGTGCCCTTGACCACGACTTCGCCTTTGTAGTCCGCCGGGGTATAGACGTCCTCGGGCTCCCCTACGGTCTCCACGCCTTCGAGTTCGATTTCGGCTGAAGTATAAGGATCGGACAGGGGATGGGTATAATACCCGTCGGCAACCTTGCCGGTGAGCACAAGCTCGTAGATGCCGTCGCCGGCCGGCTCGACGGCGGCAGTCCATTTGATGGACTGCGCCAGCGCCGGCACGGCCGCCGCGAGCGTCAGCATCAGGAACAGTATGGCGAATCGTTTCATAAGAGTCATTCTTGGATACAGATAACAAAGATACAATCTTTTTTGTGTATATTTACGGAAACAAAACGACCTGGCAATGAAAAAAACAATCCTTTCGGCCGCCCTTTGCTTCCTTACGGTGGCCTCGTTCGCCTGCACGAACCTCATCGTGGGCAAGAAAGCTTCCGTGGACGGAAGCGTCATGTGCACCTACAACTGTGACGGCTTCGGCTTCGCGCAGCCCCTGGGCTTCTATGCCGCCGGGCGCCACGCCCCGGGAGAGATGATTTCCGTAAGGGGCTTCGGTCCCGCGGGAGGCGGGCGCTTCATCGCCCAGGCCGATTATACTTACGGCGTCGTAGGACTGATGAACGAGAACCAGGTCACGATCGTTGAGACGACCTGGGACGGCCGCGAAGAGCTCCGCAACCCTGAAGGATATCTCGATTACTTCACACTGATGGACCTCGCCCTGCAGCGCAGCACCAGCGCCCGCGAGGCCATCGCCATCATTGACGGGCTCGTGCAGGAGTACGGCTACAGCTCCACTGGTGAGAACTTCGTGGTCGCCGACAAGGACGAGGCCTGGATCATGGAGATCATCGGCAAGGGCCCCGGCCGCAAGGGAGCAGTCTGGGTGGCCCTCAGGGTCCCCGACGACTGCATCTGCGCCTATGCCAACTCCAGCCGCATCCGCCAGTTCCCCCAGGCGAAGAAGGTTGACAAGAAGCTCGGCTTCTATGTCGTCGAAGGCGAGTGCATGTACTCCGCCGATGTCATTTCGCTTGCCCGCGAGCTGGGCTACTATGACGGACCCGACGCCGATTTCAGCTTCCGCGAGGCATACGGCCCGCTCGATTTCAGCGCCATCCGCTACTGCGAGGCCCGCGTCTGGAGCTTCTTCCGCCATCATTACGACACCGCCGAGATGGATTCCTACCTTCCGTTCATCAACGGGCACACCGAGGTTATCGACCATCTCCCCCTGTGGATCAAGCCCGACAAGCCCCTCTCCGTACGCGACCTCATGAACGACATGCGCGACCATTATGAGGGCACCGCCCTCGACATGACCGCCGACGTCAGCGCCGGCCCCTGGGCCTCCCCCTACCGCAACCAGCCCATCAACTTCAAGAGCAGCGACGGCACCGACATGTTCCGCGAGCGTCCCATCGGCTGCCAGCAGAGCGGCATGACCATGGTCTGCCAGATGCGCAACTGGCTGCCCGACGCTGTTGGCGGGGTAACCTACTTCAACATGGATGACGCCACCATGGTGGCCTACGTGCCAGTGTACTGCGGCATCGACCGCATCCCGGACCCATTCCGCCGCGAGAACAACAACATCCGCGAGTTCAGCACCGAAAGCGCCTTCTGGATGAACAACTTCGTGGCCAACATGATCTATCCGCGCTACAGCGCCATGATAGGCGACCTGCGCGACGCCCAGATTGAGCTAGAGGACTTCTACGCCGAGGACCAGAAGACCGTCGAGGCCGAGGCCCCGAAGCTCACGCCCAGCGAGATGACACAGTACCTCACCCGCAAGACCCTGGACTATACGGACATGATGATGAAGCGTTGGGACAAGCTTGCCAAGCTCTTGATTGTCAAGCATAACGACCAGATCATGCAGCCCAGCGAGAACGGCGTCATCTCCCAAGGACGACGCACTTCCCCGCCCTACTCCCCCGTCTTCATCGACGCCGTCAAGGCCGAGACCGGTGACCGCTACGTCAAGCCCGCCGAATAATCTTTCCACAAGGAACACTAAACATCTTTTTCGATATGAGTCAACTGCACATCATCAACCACCCCATGATCCAGCACAAGCTGACAATCATGCGCGACAAGGAAACCGGTTCCAAGGATTTCCGTGAACTCCTCAAGGAAATATCACTTCTGATGGGCTACGAGGTCACCCGCGACATCCCGCTTGAGGAAGTCGACATCGAGACCCCCATCTGCCCGACCAAGGGCAGGATCGTCTCCGGCCGCAAGCTTGCCATCGTCCCCATACTCCGCGCGGGCATGGGCATGGTGGAAGGCCTCCACGAGCTGGTACCCGTCGCCAAAGTCGGCCATATAGGCCTGTACCGCAACGAAGAGACGCACGAGCCCGTGGTTTACTACTGCAAGCTTCCGGAGGATATCCAGGAGCGCATGGTCATCGTCACCGATCCGATGCTCGCCACCGGCGGCAGCGCCTGCGACGCCCTGACGATGCTCAAGAAGGCCGGCTGCAGCAACATCCGCCTCATGTGCCTTGTCGGAGCCCCCGAGGGCATCGAGAAGGTCCGGATGTCGCATCCCGACGTGGACATCTACCTCGCGGCGGTGGACGACCACCTCAACGAGAACGCATACATCGTCCCCGGTCTCGGCGACGCCGGCGACCGTATTTTCGGAACGAAATAACTGACCCGATATGAAGAAATTGCTTTTGACCATCGCCGTGCTGGCGTGCGGCGCCTTCGTCGCCGGCGCCCAGCCGGGCGGCATGGGCATGGGCCGGGGGTTCGGCCAGATGTCCCAGATCGACGTGAAGTTCAACCCCTATGTGGAGGCTCCCGCAGGCTATGACGCGGAGCGTCCCGGCATCGAGCGCGGTACGATCGAGACCGTCGAGTACAAGTCCGAGTCCGTCGGCACCATCCGCAAGGCCACCATCTACCTCCCCCCGAAGTTCGACGCTTCCAAGAAATATCCCGTCCTCTACCTCCTCCATGGCATCGGCGGTGACGAGCGCGAGTGGCTCCAGGGCGTCCCGAACATAATCCTCGACAACCTGTATGCCGACGGCAAGGCCGCGGAAATGATCATCGTCATGCCCAACGGCCGCGCCCAGGAGAACGACCGCGCCGAGGGCAATGTCTATGCCGGCTCCCAGGCCTTCGCGGACTTCGAGTTCGACCTGCTCGGCAGCCTCATACCGTTCATCGAGGGCAAGTACAACGTATATGCCGACAAGATGCACCGCGCCATCGCGGGCCTGTCCATGGGCGGCGGCCAGTCGCTCAACTTCGGCCTGGCGCACATGGACGTCTTCGCCTATGTCGGCGGCTTCTCGTCAGCCCCCAACACCAAGACTCCGGAACTCCTTATCCCCGACGTGGAGAAGACCAAGGCGGAGAACAAGCTCCTCTGGATGGTCTGCGGCAGCAAGGACGGCCTGATGTACAACAGTTCCCGCCTCAAGGCCTTCTGCGACGAACACGGAGTGCCCTGCACCCTCATCGAGTACCCCGACGGCGAACATAACTTCATCGTCTGGAAGTACGGCCTGTACAACTTCGCACAACTTATCTTCAAACCATGAAAACGAAACGTTTATTAGTGGCCATGCTCATTCTTGCATGCGCATCGGCCTTCGCACAGAACCGCCCCGACAGCATCTCGCAGGCGAACCGTGCCGCGGTCCAGGCCGCGGAACGCCAGAGCAAGGAACAGAGCCGCACCTCCCGCAGGGAGATTGACCGCAGCCAGGACCAGATCAAGCGTTCCAAACAGCAGATAGACGACGCCAAGGATGAGACCAAGGAGCTCAAGGCCCTGATCAAGCAGCAGAAGGAGGATCTCAAGGTGATGAAAAAGGCCTATTCCGACCAGAAGAAGTCCTTCAAGTCCGGCGGCCGCCTCTCCAGGGAGCAGAAGGACCAGCTGGACAGGATGGAAAGGGACATCGACCGGGTCGAATCAAGCATCAGTGACAACGACAAGCGCATAAAGAGGCTTTCCGGCCAGATCAAGGACAACAAGGCCACCATCAAGCAGGAGAACGCCTCCATAAAGGAGAGCAGGAAAGCCCGCAGCGACGCCAGGAAGAACGTCCGGGAGACGAAGAAGAGCCTCTCCGACTAGAACAGGTAGCCGGTATTGATGTAGAAGGCGCCGGTGCCGTCCTGCCCGTAGATGGGGTTGGACTTGTCCACGAAGCGGCTGACCGGCGTACCGTACTCGACGGCCACGATGAAGTTCTCGTTCATGATGAACCTGAATCCGGCGCCGACGGTGATGTGGGGCTTATCCTTCCCGAGTTCCGATGAAAAGATCCGGCTCGGGGTGATGAACCCGTATGGAAGCGTCTTAGTCGGAGTCATATTGCGTCCCCTCGTGACCATGGTGCCGTCGCTGAATGCGCTCAGGCCCAGGGCTATGTTCTGATTGAACATCTGGAAACGCGTGAACCTCCAACGCAGTTCGGCGTTGTAGGCAGCCATGTCCAGGCCGACCACGCGGCTGCGCATCAGACCGCGGACGGTGCGGTATCCGCCCATCCCCTCCCTGTCGTAATAGTCCCCCATGACGGTCATGTATGGCAACACATAATAAGGAGCATTGCCGCCAATGGTACCCTCGTAGTTGAGACGGTAAGCCAGGGTCAGGACATCATTCCTGACTATGGGCAGATACTGCCTGAAAGTCAGGGAGTAGCGATAGTGCGGATTGCTGGTGCCAAGCCATTTGGGCGCTGCCGTGACGTGGCCTTCGGCCCAGACGCCACGCGAGGGCGCCCCTTCCTTGTCACGGGTGTCATAGGTCAGTCCCAGGCGGATGCTGCTGGTCAGGCCGCCGTCAGCCTCCTCGTCACTGATGAGCCCGAGCTGACGGTAAATCTCGAAAAGGGTGGGAGTGGTCCCGGGGAACCTGTTGTAGTCCTCCTTGCCCCTGTTGATGTTCTCACGGTCAATCTCCCCTTCCTTGAAATAGCTGATGTGGTAACCTGCCTCCCACTTGAAATGGGGCGTAATGTCACCGACCAGGTCGGTCTTGCCCAGCACCTGGACCCTCGCAACCCTGTAGAAGGGAGAATACATGTACCTGGCCGGGTCCTGGACCTTCTTGTTTTCGTTTCCGGCGGCGATGCGGTCGTAGTCGTAATATGACACATAGCCGTTGAAGCCGTAGAAGTCGAATGCCTTGTCGACGGTGGAAGTCACCGTACTTGACCAGCGCACTCCCGGGATCAGTACCTTGTTGTCATAAGACACAGTGTACAGCTGGCTTCCCTTGGTGAAGAAAGAGGCCTCGAAATACCACTTGGAATCGTAGTTGGGATAGCTGGAGCCGTCGCCGTAGTCATAGACGTTGAGCAGCGCTCCGTACTGGAAGCCCTTGTCGGCGTCGAAGGCCACCGCGGGAAGGGGACCGAGGTTGATGCCGGTCTTGACGATTTCGGCTTTCTGTGCGTAAGAGGAGATGCACAGGGTTGCCAAGAGAATGGAGATGAAAGTCCGTTTCATTTCTTCTTGTGGTCGTAGCAGTTGAAGATGGTACTGACGGTAAGGCCGCTGATTATGTGCCAGATGCCCCACCAGGCCGTGATGACGAGGGTGCCTCCGTGAGCCGGGAAGCCTGCGAAGATCGAGGTGCCCAGCAGGAGCACCAATCCCAGTCCGCTGTTCTGGATACCGGTCTCGATCGTGAGGGTCCGGCGGTCCTTGCGGGAGAGCCTGAAGGCGGTAGCCGTGGTGAATCCCAGCGAAAGGGCCAGGAGATTGTGTATCAGCACCACCAGGAAGATGTACTTGATGCACTTGAGGAAGGCGTCGATGTTGCCCGCGAAGGAGAGCACCACCATCGCGATGAAGAAGAGGATGCTGAACCACTGCAGGGGTTTCTTGAGTTTTTCAGCCACCTTGGGGAGGTATGTCGCAGTAAGGATACCGAGGGTAAGCGGAATGCCCAGAAGAATGAAAATGGTCTTGAAGACATCCCAGAGGGGAATTACCAGCTGCGGGACCTCGGCAGCCAGACCGGCGGCCTTGATGTAGAGGTTGCCCCAGAGCCAGAAGTTGAACGGGGTAAGGATAACTGCCAGGGCGGTGCTGATGGCCGTCAGGGACACCGACAGTTCGACGTTCGCCTTTGAGAGCGAGCTCATGAAGTTGGAGATGTTGCCACCGGGGCACGAGGCCACGAGAATCATTCCGATTGCCATGGTCCAGCTGATGCTTTTACCGAAGGCCAGGGCCAGAAGGAAAGTCAGCAGCGGCAGCAGCACGAGCTGGCTTAGCATTCCGACATAGATGGGCTTGGGGTTCTTGAGAAGGCTTATGAAAGTCTTGGGCTTGATGCCCAGGGCGACGCCGTACATGACGAAGGCCAGTACGATATTGATGGTATTCATCCCGCCGGCGTTCAGGGTGACGGAGATGCCATCTATAGTTTTGAAGATTTCAGGTGACAAAGTGTTGGTTATTTTTGCTTTAGAGTCGCAAATTTAGCAATTCCGGCCGCTTTTGCAACCGGAATCACCAAAAATATGCAGAATATTTGGATACTTCGCCCCCCTTTGTCAACGGCCGAGATATATCAGTTTCCTTGTCTCGGGGTCGCGGCGGTACATCTTGAAGAAGTCCCACATGACCTGTGCGGTCGGGACGAAATTCCAGTGGCAGTAGTCGATCACGGCCACGAGGCGGATCAGGGGCATGTCACCTTTGTATAGCTGGCCCGTCTCAATGGTGATACCGGGGCCCTTGTTTGTCCGTATAATCTGGCGGTCGCGGACGGGCTGAGCGAATACCGGATCGATGTTGAAATCCATCTCGCTGACCACCTCCATGCCGTTCATCTGCTCATAAGTGTTCCATGCGTTGAGATAGCCGTTTCCGCGCCAGCGGTCGGGCTTGATGTACGGTACCACGGTGTCCAGGGTGCCGAAGACGGAGCAGTAAGGCATCTCGACGGCGCCACGCTTCTGCGTGGCCTCGTTCCAGTAGGAAGTCGAGCCGCCGCCACCGGAATGGCCGCCCACGGCGGCAAAGACGTGGCTCTTCCTGATACCCAGGGAAGTGGCTGTCATCGAGCCGGCGGACAGGCCCTCGGCGTACACGCGCGAAGGGTCGAGCTGCGGATACTTGTCCAGCAGCTGGTAGATTACGGTCTCGATGCCGTCCAGGCCCATGGCGGCGTAATCGCCGTTGCCCTGCCATTCCATCTCCACCGCCATGAAGCCTTCCTTCGCCGCAAGCTGTATGAAGCCGGACGTCTCGGCCTGGGTGCGGGGGTCGTTGCGGTTGCCGTGCAGGAGCACGACCATCGGGACGCTCTGCGCCGGAGCATCCTTCAGGAGGGCCGTCGGCCAGTATTCGTACCACAGGTACTTGGGGCCTTCGGCGGCGCGCGGGCCGTAGCCGGTCGGCTGCTCGACGATTATGCGCTCGACGCCCAGTTCGGACCAGTCGGTGAAATAGGGCTCAAGTTCGTAGGGGCCGTACTTGTTCAGTGCGGTCTCCTCGTAATAAGTGTGCTTGTAATTGTTGTAGCGGTAGTTCTTCCTGAACACGCATTCCCAGGCCTCGGCGAAATAACGGGCCAGGGACTGTTCCGTAGGGTTGACGACCACCTGGAGGAGTTCCTCTTCAGGATTCACATAGACGTCACCGATGGCCGCGGGCCTGCCGCCTTCGAAATCCACGGACCATCTTACGGCTTCATGGGCCGCATTGTCCATGGCGATGTACGGCGCGGCGGCTTTAGCCGCGCCCTTGCCGGCGACATAGGCCGGGACGCCGCCGGAGGCGAAGCCCTTAGGCAGCTTCGCCGGCTTGCCGTCGACCGTCATGATACCGGCGACCTGGTCGCCCGCCCTGACCGCTATCACCTGGTTGACGAAGGTCGCGCCCGCACCCAGTCCGATGATCTTGAGGTTGCCGCTTGCGGTCCTGTTGTAGAGCGCTTCGAACGCTGCGTAATCCGCAGCCTCGTCATACTTCTCCCCGACCGGGGAAAGCACCACGATGCGGGCGAAATTCTCGTCGAGCACCTGCTGTACGTCCATGGACGCTACAAGCGCCTTGGCGGCATCCGCGTCGAGCTTTCCGTCGGGATAGACGAAGAAAGTGGGGGCGAAGTTGTATGAACGGCCCTCCGCCTTCACGGGGGTGCCGTAGATATACATCCAGGAGGCTTCCTGCGAATAGACGACGTTGCCGGCGGGGTCGCCGCCCTGGCCGGAGGCCGATGCACATGCCAGCAGCAGCGCGGCGAATAAGTATCTCGGTTTCATAGACGGTGTATTGTTTTCTACAAATTTAATCAAACTTCCTATATTTGCGGAAGTATCTTTGTCGCTAATTGATAATGGACATGCCATGGCAACGATAAACGTTTACGAACAGTACTTCGAGGCGGAGGGCAGCTACGACGGAGTTGAACGCCGGGCCGTCTCCGTGCTCCTGGTCTCCGACTCGGAGGCGGGGCACATACGCTACGAAGCGGCCGTCAGTTTCTTCCCGCACCGCACGGACGACGATTTCGCCATCTCGTACGACGCCTATTTCAGCCGGACGCTCTTCGAGGCCGCCGGAAGGCGGTCGAAGAAGCGCGAGGCCGGCCTCCTGGACGCATTGCGTACGGAAGCCGGCGCAGTTGCCGCTGAAAACGGCTTCACGATCTTCTGGGACAAGCCCCTTATCGAAGCCCGGATGGGATAAGCGGCAGCACGAGACGCGAGCCCTTCCTGCCTCCGACGAAGACATTCTGCTTCGCGACGCGGGTCTGCCCCTGTTCGGCCCAGACTCCCGCATAATTGCTGTGCACGGCATACTCGGGGAAGTTGGACGACTTGACGTCGAGGCGCAGGCGGTTTCCCTTCTTCACGTTCCAGATGACAGGCAGAGCCACTATCTCCAACTCCACTTTCTTCCCCGGCTTATAAGCGACGCGCGGCTCGAGCAGGCCGTCCCTGTACCCCAGGGTGGCTATGGACGTCCTCATGTTATAAGCCTCCCCTTCCGGAGTGACCTCGCTGAGGGTGAAGGCGAAGCAGGTATCATCTACGTCGGTGCTGACCTTGAGGTAAAGTTTTATGGCTCCCGCGATGGTGAGATCCTCCTCCAGGGGCTCCGTAATGAAGTACAGGACATCGTCACGCTCCCCCATTTCAGGCTGGAGGTGGCTTCCGCGGCGTCCGGAAGTGGTGAAGATGGTTTCCCCTCCCGTGGCATAGACGGGATTCAGGGGATCGTAGAGATAGGTGAGGCGCCTTTTCCTCCAATCCTTCCGGTCCTTCATGCCCAGGGCCTTGTCCGAATCCTTCCTCGATGAAAGGTATATCACCTTTTCTTCCTGAGTCCTGACAGGCCAGTCGTCGAGGTCTATCCAGCGGTCGTCCTCGATGACGTAGGCCTTGATCTCGTGCCCCGGATCCTTCTCCTCCACCAGAAGCTTGTAGAACCACTCGAACTGGTCGGTGGTAGTATTGAAATCCCTCGCATGGTCCAGCGGGACGTGGTTCGGAGTGGGCTGGAAACTGTGGTTCCAGGAGCCCAGGATGAGACGGCTCCTGGCCTGTATCTCAGGACGGAGGCGCTCATACCCCAGGATCGTGCCTTCCTCATGGTGGTCGAACTGCCCGGCGACGATGGTGACGGGGACGTTGACCTCCGCGGGAATCCTCTTCAGGTCGCCCCAGACGCCGGTGTTCCAGTAGGGGTCGGTATAGTCCGTATGGGTGATCCAGTCGCGGTAATAGTCAAGCCGCTGCCCCAGGACGGCCACGTCGGCCTCGACCTGCGGGCGGTAAAGGTAGAAATCGTAATAGTTCTCGCCGGCCGGCTGGCCCTGCACGCGTGCGGGCCGCCGTATGTCCTCCTCGGCGTTGTCGATGAGCCATCCGCTCATGATATCCTCCCTGAAAAGGCCGGAGCGGTAGCACGAGATATGCCTGTCCACCCCGTAATGGGAGAGGTACATGCCCTTGAGCTTGTCCGGCACGGCATCAGCCACGATCCATCCCGTCAGGGCGGTGTAGGACGAGCCGAAGATTCCTATCGACTTGCACCAAGGCTGGGCGCAGAGCCATTGGTACAGCGCGATGCCGTCCTCCCTTTCATAAATGTTCGGGCTGTAGAAGCCCTCGGAACCGCCCTTCCCGCGGCAGTCCTGCTGGATGTAGCCTATGCCCCTGCGGGCATACTCCCTTCCGAGGGCGTTGTTGTCGCCAAGGCCGCCATATACATACGGCGTCCTTGTGACCACGACAGGCCAGGGGCCCTCCCCTTCGGGAAGATAGATGCGGGTCATCAGCCTGGCCTCCGAGCCGCCCTGGACCATTTCCTCCCTGTATGTATAGCCATACTGCGCAGGTACGGAGAACGGGGAAGGATTCTGCCCCGCTGCCGCAATGCCGGCCAGGATCACGGCGAGAGCCAACAATATCCTTTTCATCAAGTATTTGATTTACAATTCTACAACAGGCTGAGCAACTGCGCCATCAGGAAGCCGAGGTAGTTGCCGGCGGCGTAGCCGACTACGCCGACGGCCAGGCCTCCGGCCAGCACCC
This sequence comes from Bacteroidales bacterium, assembly GCA_017620335.1. GTDB lineage: Bacteria > Bacteroidota > Bacteroidia > Bacteroidales > UBA932 > Cryptobacteroides. The sequence continues at coordinate 7,434 of JAFZQO010000048.1, read as the reverse complement.
GGCGGTTCTTCATCGCCGCCGAGATCATCGGCACGAAAGGCGGCGAGCAGATGTATGCCACGGAGCTCACCGTCATCATATCGGCGTCTATCTTAAGGAGTTTCGCCAGCAGCACGGAAAGGATCAGCGAGCCGAAAATCACGAAGGTCAGGTAGCACAACAGGTTGAGGCTGCCCCCAATGCTGAGATTGCGCAGGTCCGCCATCGAAGCCACCACCACCGAGAAAACGTAGATGCAGTACATGCCGATGTCATAGCCATGCCTGCGCTTCTTCAGCGGCTTCCAGAAGGAGGCAGCAATGCCGAGAGTGGTCAGGGACAAGATCAGCACGGTCATGAAAGCGCCGTCCCCGGCCAGCAGGCCCAGGCCGGCGGAAATGCCGATGATGAGCGCGTCCACCGCCAGGAGGACACCCGCGTCGCGGAGGCCCTGGCGGGTGAAAAGCCCCTCGAAGGGCTTTCCGGCCGCCAGGGCGGCCTCCGCTCCCGTTTCGGAACCAGTCTCCGCCTCCCACGGGAGCCAGCGGCGGAACAGGCGTATTCCGAAGGACAGCAGGAAGGTCAGGTACAGGAAACTCACCGCCATGTCGAAGGAATTGAGGAGCACGAAGGTCTCCCCAGGCACGTCCAGCATGACCTGCAGCGAAGCGAGGTTGATCGTACCTCCGGTATATACGCCCGTGAGCATTCCGCCCACCTTCGCACCGTCCTCGAGGTTCCGGCCGAAAAGGAGGTAGCCGGCCACCACAGCCACGGCTACCGCCAGCAGGCCGGACAGCAGCGCCAGCAGCTGGCTGCGGGTCTCGCTCTTCCGGAAGGTGCAGGAGAAAAGCATCAGCGGTATTGCCAGCGGCACCATCGCGCTGGAAAGTATCTCCTGGATCTGCGCCATCCCGGGGGGATGGAACAGGTTCCCGACCAGGATGCCCAGCAGATACAGGACCAGCACCGGCCCGATCCTGTCAAGCGCCGGCACCTTCCTGCAAAGCCATAGCACCCCCGCCGGCGCAAGCAGGAAAAACATGGTAATGAGGATGTTCCCTATCATATTACTAAGCTTCTGACTCTCAAATATACGTTTTTTCCTCCGAAAATCACTTCTTTTTGTGCCGTTGTTTGGCCCATGCTCTCGTTATCTTCGCCGGCATGACCACATATTATTGCACTTCCCTCGAGGAAGCACTCCGGCGGGCGAAGCTTGCCGGAAAGAAGCCCGGCTGCTATTATGGGGGCATCATCCTCCCCGGCGGCCGGAGGGGCTTCGCCGTCTACCGCAACGGCAAGGCCTTCGAGCAGTACACCGCCATCAGAGCTTGAAGCGGATGAATTTCGAAATATAAATGCTGACGGCGGCAATCAGCAGGCCGGCAGGGACGACGGCCCAGGCCTGGAATCTCGGGAGTCCCGCAAACTCCATCGCAGCCAGGGTATAGGGTATTATCACCCACTGGACCAGATAGATGGTGTTCAGCTTCCGGGAGACGGATTCCGCGCCCTTGACGAGGGGTTCGGACATGATCAGCGAGAATCGGTAGCAGACAAACAGCTGGAGGCCGATGACGGACAGGGTCCAGAGCGTTCCCGGCAGATGCTGGATGTAATACGCGTCCCCGGCCAGGGCGAAAATGTCGACCGGACTCCATCCCAGATGCCTGATGCCGACACTCATGCCCAGCAATCCGGCCGCAGATACAATGGCTATGCGATTGTACATCTGCTTTTTATCCCTTACGGTCTGCAGGTATTCCCCGAAACAGAGCCCGAAGGCGGGATACACATACCAAAGCGTCAGCGGGAAGGCGACATTGGTGTTCGTGTGGAAGAACAGGCCCAGGGTGTACTTGGCCACGGGCGGCAGATAATAGAAGTCATTGAGGAAAAACAGCCCTATGCCCTGAAGCGCCAGCGCGACCGCAAGGACGACCCACCGTCCGGCGTTGCACTTCTCCAGCAGGGCGGTCAGGAGGAAGGCCATGCCGGCGAACTGAAGGATGTCCACGACCCCTATCGTGTCGATGACGGTCCAGCCGCCCCACGAGTCCCCGCAGAGCTTCGCCAGATAGAACGGTATGGTCATCCTGACGACGTTGAGGATGTATGAAGCCAGAAGCAGTTTGAGGCCGCGGATTGCGAAAGCCCGCGGAGTGCGGCGCTTGGTATATACCATGCCGACGCCCATGGCGAACATGAACACCGGTGCTGCCAGCGGCCCTCCCAGGAACTCGAGGACGACGCGGAAAATACTGTCCGGCCGGGCCCAGTAATTCACCACGCTCATCTCCTCGTAAACGTGTATTATCACCATATAAAGGATGGCGAACACCTTCGCCACGTCCAGTTCCGGCTGCCGCCCGGTATTGACCCTGTCTTTCACTCCGTCTTAAGTTTTCTGATACAAAGATAGTAAAATCCGGGCTCAGCCGGGAAAGATTGCGGAATTGTCCGTATATTTGATTGAAAAACAGACGTCCATGAAGAGAATCCTCCAGACCATACTTGCGCTGGCGATGACGGCGGCGACCCTCGCACAGGAGCCCGGCACGCGGCGCATCCCCGACGAAGTATTCTACCTGATGCCCTCGTTCGGGCAGGGCATGGTATATCTGCGCGGACAGGGTCCTGCCCAGGGAGAGCTCAACATCTGCGCGGTGGACAATACCCTCAGGTATATCGACGGCGGGACGGAACTGGCCGCGGCCAGCCAGGACAACATCCTGAAAGTACAGATCGACACGGTCACCTTCATACGGCATCAGGGAGCGTTCGTGCGCCTGTATCCCGTCTCCGGTGACGCCGGCATCGCCGTAAGGCGGGAGGTCCGCATCCTCAAGGGTGCCAGGCAGGGAGCATACGGAAGCACTTCACAGACCAGCTCCATCAAGGAATACGGGACACTTTACACCGAAGGGGCCGCCGTCGAGCTGAACAAGGAGCGAGGAAACCCTTACAACGTCTCGGAGACTTTCTTCATCTACAAAGGAGACACCGTCCTGCTCCCCACCAGGAACAACCTGCGGAAGCTTTTCCCGGAAAGGAAGGACGAGGTGGACGCCTGGTTCAAGTCCAACCGCTCCTTCCCGGATACGATAAGCGAAGCCTCGGCGCTTCTGTCGCTTTGGCTTCGCTGAAACGGTGATTTATTGTCCGTAGTTTACTTGTTCTTCTTGAAGTCGCGGACGGTGTAGTAAACAGGCTTGCGCTGGTAATCCTTGTCGAAAAGGAGAGGATAGTTGTTGGAGCCAAGCCAGGAATCACGGTCGCTGAGGTTCCAGAAGGTCACGCAGGAGATGTTCTTCTTGTACTTGCGCATGATCTCAAAGAGATCCTTGTACTTCTGCTCCTGCTTTTGCTGGATCTCTTCAGTATACTGCTGGCCCTCGCCACGGCTGAACTGAAGTCCGCCGCCGGCCTCTTCGTTGATACGGATATCGAACTCGGTGATCTGGATATCGTCGACAAGCTCGAGATACATGTTGATGGCTTTCTCGAAATCCTCGAGGGTCGGGTTGTCGAAGATGTTGTAGTGGCCCTGCATGCCGATGCCGGTGATAGGGGCGCCCTCCGACTGGAGTTTCTTGACCATGTTGTAGATGTAGGTCCTCTTAGCAGGGGTCCAGGCGCTGTAGTCATTGTAGAACAGGCCGGCGTTGGGATCGGCCTCGTGTGCCCAGATGAAGGCGTTCTTGATGAACTCGTCGCCGCAGAGCTGATAGGCCTGTGACTTGCGGAACGAATCCTCGTATGAAGCATCCAGGTTGTCTGCGTCGCTCATGGCCTCGTTGACGACATCCCAGCAGTAGACGACGTCCTTGTAACGGTTGACCACGGTGAAGATATGGGACTTAAGCGAGTCGTAGAACTCCTCCTTGCTGGCAGCGACATACTTGGGGGACTTGGTCATCTGCATGGCCGGAGCGCCCTGGGGACGAGGACCGCCGAAGCCGCCGAAACGGCCGAAAGCAGGCCTCTCGACCCATACGGTGTCACCCTTCTCGTCAAGCTCGACGACGGGGTTGCCGTTCTCGTCGTGCTTGGTGAACATCCAGGTGGCGAACTGGCTGTGCCACACAAGGTTGTGGCCACGCATCTTGATACCGTGCTCGCGGCAGAAGTTGGCGATGGCGTCAGCCTTCTCGAAGTTCCACACACCAGCCTGGGGATGGATCTCGCCGGGCTTCATGCAGTTTTCGGCGGTAACGCTGTTGAACTCCTTGAGGATGATGGCTGCCTGGAGGGAGTCGGCGACATTGCGCTCGGTAACGGCGACGCCGATCTTGAAATAGTTTTTGTACGCGTCTTTCAGACCCGGGTCCTTGGGACCGCATGCGCTCATCAATGCTACGGAAGCGATGAGGGCGATAATGGAAAGCTTTTTCATTTATTGATAATAATGGTGAATCAAACTATGAAGCGCAAAGGCTTCAGCCGATAAAGGTACGCATTATTGCACAATAATCCAACGGGACAGCTTTTTCATGTAATCGACCGGGGCTGGATATTGGTTCTCTGCAGCATATTGCATATCTTTGACTTTCGAAGCCGTTGCGCTTCCGGTTATTATTCACCCATTCATCCTCAAACGGACAGGAACCATGAGTATAGCGAACGCATTCAAAGCGGCCCTGAGGCGCAAGCTAGAGAAGGGCTGGGAGAAGATCTATGTCGTCGTGGACATCCACGATACCATCCTGCGGGCCTGTTACGAACAGGAGGAAACCTACGAATACATGCCCTATGCGAAACCTGCGCTCCAGCTCCTGACCAGCCGCGACGACATCTGCCTCATCCTCTGGAGCGGATGCTACCCCGAACGGCTGGAAGCGTACCGGAAGCGTTTCTCCGAAGACGGCATCCACTTCGATTACGTGAACGAAAATCCCGAGGTAACCAACACCTCCTTCCAATGCTTCGAGGATAAACTTTACTTCAATGTAGGCATAGACGACAAGTTCGGCTTCGACCCCGAAACGGATTGGGCCCGGGTGATCGAGGCCCTCTGCGACTGATTGATTATTCTTAAATTATTCCCCTATGGCAAAACGCGATATCTTCTATGACACAAAAGCCGGGCGCACGTATTTATTCGTGATGGCGGTTGTCCTGTTGGTGATGGGATTGGTTCTTCTGGGCCTGAGCATTGCCCTAAAGAACGGAGGGAAGAACGGATTCTGGCAAACGCTCATCCTAGGCGTGTCCAGCATTGTATTCGGGATCTGTAATCTCGTCGCGCTGAAAAAGCGTAAGCTACGCGCCCCTGAAACCTATACGGATGTCGAGCCCAAACCAGTTCTGGCAGACACTCACATTCTTGAAGAGCCGGACGAACTGATCGTTGTCAATCCTACCAAGATGAACGATCCGGACGGTTCAGTCCAGCTTTACCGGAAGGAAGGGCTTCTCGTGTTTGACAATCAGAGGATTCCGGTCAGTCAGATTGACGACGTTTCGATGACGAACGTATCCATACCGGAACTGCCCGCAGTGTACCACCTCCTCCTGGTCCTGTCAAACGGACAGGTCGTACATATTCCTGCAGGAAATGACCTCAACTGGGCCAATGAAGCCATGAAGGAACTGCATACGGCTATCTTCGGCAGTTGAACCGGTTCCGGATTCCGCCCTGAAGGGCATGATCGACCGTGTCATCGGCGTTTTTCACCCCATTGACCCGGAGACTCAATTATCAGCAGGAACAGAACCGGCCTCCCAGGCCCGCGAACGCGCCCGTCGCGGCTTTGCAAACCCGCGACAAGCACGGAATATGCCTTGCAGCGCAGCAAACGCGCCCGTCTGAATCAAAGCCTATCTCCTTTCATTCAGGAGGCTGTCCAACTGCCGGGCATAATCAAGCTTTGCGTCAAGAGATTCCTTGTCCGGGTAAGGTTTCAGATAGTCGGAGGAAACCGGTTCTGCCTCCCCGTCGGTCACAACGTCTGCACGGGCATCGGTAAATTTAAGTACTTCTTCTTCTGAGATGCCTATCAGTTTCATGTTCTTGCGGTTCAGATAACGAAGGTCGGCCGCCTGATAAGCCGTCCATGCCTTATAGACGTTCGGGGTCTGCAACTGCCGCCTCGCTTGCTCATCCCTGAGCAGTTTCTCCGTGAAGCTTGCGCCCGGATATTCCGAATAATTATTTAATATCCGGTCCCGATTGTCCGCGTATTCCATAGTGTTTTTGTTATCGGACTCCTCTATATAGTTCATCATGGAAAAACAGGCCCCGACGTTGTCTACGAACTGGAAATTCCCCAAATTCTTCCACGTATCTATGTTACTGCTGAAAATCGTCTCCGCAGTCTGGTCATGTTGCAGGATGGGAACCTGGAAGACCTCCATGACAGCATTTTCAAATGTATCATCGCCTAACTCTGCCACTTCATCTATAGGCATCAGGAGCAGCCAGACGGCGATGCTGTCAATCCTGTCCCACTGGGCAGACGCTTCCTCCAGGCTCCTCGCAAAGGATTCAATGCTGCTCATCACCATCAGGGCGGTGAGTTTACGTTCCTTCTTCTGATTGTTATGTTCAACCAGCTTGCTCGTACCGAACGTAAGCACAATGGAAACGGTCGTGGCAAGGATTGCGACGACGAAATCCTTCCACCAGCCCCTGTCGAAAAACTTGTTTGCCATCTCGGGTCAAGATTAGATTGATTGGCAAAGATATAAAAACTCCGGCCATTACATGCCGTCCACACGGAATAATCGTACCGACGGGCCCGGGAAGGGCGACTCCGGGCCCATTTGGCAGGAAAAACACCGAAACGGGCCCCAAAACCGCATTTTCAGGCCCGAAAACCAGAATGGCCCGTCAAACGGGAATGAAAAACGCATTTCCATTCCCGAATCAAGCAAAAACCACCAAACGGGAATGAAAACGGCTATTTCATTCCCGATACATGCAAAAAAACGAATAACAAGGGCATTTGAGCGAAGCGAAGGCGCGTCAGCGCCGCATCGGAGCGTCAGCGAGACTTCCAAAGGAAGTCGAAGCAGCGGAGATGCCGGCCGGGAACGAAGTGGAGGCCGCCATGTCCCTTGGGGGACCGCCGCGAAGCGGCGAGGGGGAAAGACAAAGGGGACCGAAAAAAGGCCGGCGCGAAATGCGTCGGCCTTTTTGTGGTCCCAGCAGGGCATGATCCTGCGACTCCCTGATTATGAGTCAGGTGCTCTAACCAACTGAGCTATGGGACCGTGCGGATCTCCGGCATCTTAGCCGGAGTATCACTGTCTTTCCTGTCAGACCTTGATCTCGACCTCGACACCGGAAGGAAGCTCGAGCTTCATGAGGGCGTCAACGGTCTTGGCGTTGGAGTCCTCGATGTCGAGAAGCCTGCGGTAGGAGTCAAGCTCGAACTGCTCGCGGGCTTTCTTGTTGACGAAAGTCGAACGGTTGACGGTGAAGATCTTCTTGTTGGTGGGAAGCGGAAT
>JAFZQO010000047.1 GCA_017620335.1 Bacteroidales bacterium | reverse complement strand
GTCCTGGGACTGGATCGTCATCGGTCTGTTCTTCCTCGCGATGGTCTGGATCTGCTGGGATGTCTCCCGCAAGAAGAAGGAGACCTCCGGCGACTACTTCCTGAGCGGCCGTTCGGCCACGTGGATCGCCATCGGCGCATCCATCTTCGCTTCCAACATCGGCTCCGAGCACCTCATCGGTCTCGCCGGTACCGGCGCCTCCGCCGGTATGGCCCAGGCCCACTGGGAGATCCAGGGCTGGATGATTCTCATCCTCGGCTGGGTCTTCGTGCCGTTCTACGAGCGCAGTATGGTGTACACCATGCCTGAGTTCCTCGAGAAGCGCTACAACAAGGAGAGCCGCGGCATCCTCACCTGGCTGTCCCTCGCCAGCTACGTCCTCACCAAGGTGTCCGTGACCGTCCTCGCCGGCGGCCTCGCCCTGAACACCCTCCTGGGCATCAACTTCTGGGTCGCGGCCCTCGCCCTGGTGATCATCACCGCCATCTACACCGTCATCGGCGGCATGGAGTCGGTGCTCAAGACCTCGGTCCTGCAGACGCCCATCCTGCTCCTCGGCTCGCTCGTGATACTGTGGCTCGGCCTCAGGGAACTCGGCGGATGGAACGCCATGATGGACATCTGCAACGCCCAGCCGGTCAACCAATATGGAGATACCATGACCGACCTGATGCGCAGCGGCAAGGATACTGAATTCCCGTGGTACGGAGCCCTCTTCGGCTCGGCCATCATCGGCTTCTGGTACTGGTGCACCGACCAGTTCATCGTACAGCGCGTCCTCTCCGGCAAGAACCAGAAGGAATCCCGCCGCGGTACCATTTTCGGAGCATATCTCAAGCTCCTCCCGGTGTTCCTGTTCCTCATCCCCGGCATGATCGCCTACGCTCTCACCAAGACCCCTGACTCCCAGATTGGACAGACCCTCGCAGCCGCCCTCGGCCTCCAGGCCGACGGCACCGTCGCCAACCCCGACATCGCATTCCCGATGCTGGTCAACACCCTGCTGCCTGTCGGTCTCAAGGGTGTCGTGATCTGCGGTATCCTCGCTGCACTCATGAGCTCCCTTGCCTCCCTGTACAACTCCTCGGCCATGCTCTACACCATCGACATCTACAAGCGCAAGCACCCGGAGACCGAGGAGAAGAAACTCGTCCTCATCGGCCGTATCGCCACCGTCGTGGTCGTCGTGCTCGGCGTGCTGTGGATCCTCGTCATCCAGAGGATGGGCAAGAGCCTGTACAACTACATCCAGAGCGTCCAGAGCCTCCTCGCTCCGGCCATCGCAGCCGTATTCCTCCTCGGTATCTGCTGGAAGAAGACCTCTCCCAAGGCCGGTATGTGGACCCTCATCGCAGGTCTCGTCCTGGGCGGCACCCGCCTCGTGACGATGATCATCAACCCGCAGGCCCACAACGTATTCACTTTCATCTTCAACGAGCTGAACGTGTACGCGTTCTGCGTCTGGATGTTCCTCTTCTGCTGCCTGCTCCTGTTCATCATCACCAAGTGCACTCCGAAACCTTCCGAGGACCAGATCCGCGGCCTGTGCTTCGGCACTGCCACACCTGAGCAGAAAGCCGAGACCCGCGCCTCCTGGGGCACCTGGGACATCATCCATACCTGCATCATCCTCGCCTTCACCGTGGCGTTCTACATTTACTTCTGGTAGCCTCAACCTGTCATTCTGAGCGAAGCGAAAGAATCTGTTGAATTATGTTAGAAGAACTGAAAGAAAAAGTCTGCAAGGCCAACCTCGACCTCGTGAAGCACGGGCTGGTGATCTTCACCTGGGGCAATGTATCCGCCATAGACCGCGCCAGCGGGCTGGTGGTCATCAAGCCCTCCGGTGTCAGCTACGACGACATGAAGCCTGAGGACATGGTGGTCGTGGACCTTGACGGGAATGTCGTGGAGGGCTCCCTGAGGCCCTCCTCCGACACCCCGACGCACCTGGTCCTGTACAGGAATTTCCCGAACATCGGGGGCGTGGTGCATACGCATTCCACCTATGCTACCGCCTGGTCACAAGCGGGACGGGACATCCCCAACATGGGCACCACCCACGCCGATTACTTCCGCGACGCCATCCCCTGCACGCGCACTATGACTAAAGCGGAGGTTTTCGGGGAATACGAGAAGGAGACCGGCAACGTCATCGTCGAGCGTTTCGCCAAGATGAATCCCGATGACACACCGGCCGTGCTGGTGCGCAATCACGGCCCCTTTGCCTGGGGCACCGATGCCGACAATGCGGTGCACAACGCAGTGGTGCTCGAGCAGGTGGCGAAAATGGCTTATTTCGCCATCGACATCAACGTCGCCGCCCAGCTCAAAGGCTTGTACGTGCCGGAATTCTCGCCGAAGATGAACAAGAACCTCATCAAGAAGCACTACAGCCGCAAGCACGGCCCCAACGCCTATTACGGACAGAAGAAATAGATTCCTTCGCTGCGCTCGGAATGACACAGGCCTGTCATTCTGAGGAGCGAAGCGACGAAAGAATCTGAAACTAATAACATTATTGAAAATGAAAGCATTTGAGAATTACGAATTATGGTGGGTGACCGGCGCACAGCTCCTTTACGGAGGTGACGCCGTCGTCGCCGTCGACGGACATTCCAAGGAGATGGTCGAGGGCCTCAACGCCTCCGGAAACATCCCCGTGAAAATCGTCTATAAAGGTACTGCCAACAGCAGCAAGGAAGTCGAGGCCGTCATGAAAGCCGCCAACAATGAGCCTAAGTGCGCCGGCGTCATCACCTGGATGCACACCTTCTCCCCCGCCAAGATGTGGATCAAGGGCCTCCAGGCCCTGGAGAAGCCGCTCCTGCACTTCCACACCCAGTACAACGCCGAGATTCCCTGGGACAAGATCGACATGGACTTCATGAACCTGAACCAGTCCGCCCACGGTGACATCGAGTTCGGGCACATCTGCACCCGCATGCGCGTGCCGCGCAAGGTCGTCGTCGGATACTGGAAGGACCCCGAGGCCCAGAAGAAGATCGCCGTGTGGGCCCGCGTGGCCGCCGGTGTGGCCGACGCCAAGGAAGTACGCTGCCTCATGTTCGGCATGAACATGAACAACGTCGCGGTCACCGACGGAGACCGCGTCGAGTTCGAGCAGCGCCTCGGATACCATGTGGATTATTATCCGGTATCCTCCCTTATGGAGTACTACAAGAAGGTGACGGACGCTGAGACCGACGCCCTCGTCGAGGAGTACAAGAAACTCTATACCATCAAGATAGACGAATCCGGAAAGGAAGTCTACTGGGAGAAGGTGCGCAACTCCGCCAAGGCGGAGATCGCCCTGCGCAACGTCCTGAAAGACGAGGGCGCCGTGGCCTTCACCACCAATTTCGACGACCTCGGCGACGCCGACGTGGACGCCCCGGACTTCTGCGGCTTCGACCAGATCCCCGGCCTCGCGTCGCAGCGCCTCATGGAGGAGGGCTACGGCTTCGGCGCCGAAGGCGACTGGAAGACCGCCTGCCTCGTCCGCACCCTGTGGGTGATGTCCCAGGGCCTGCCGAAGGGCTGCTCCTTCCTCGAGGACTACACCCTCAACTTCGC
>JAFZQO010000046.1 GCA_017620335.1 Bacteroidales bacterium | reverse complement strand
GCGGGATTGAGCCAGCTGAACACCAGCTTGTCAAAGGAGGATTCGAAGCCGAAGTCCACGCTTACCCACTCGTCAGCAGCGCCGGCGCTCCGCCAGGCGCTGACGAACTTCGTGCTCGGGAGCACATCGAGCAGGACGCCGTCCTTGTAATAGTTGACCGTGTGAAGGGAGAATTCCCGTGCATCGGGAAGATTGAAAGCGAGACAGAACGACTCGTATGCCTTGGGGTCCTTCAGGTCCAGGACACAGGATATGGTCCTGCTGACAGTGCGTACCCCGCCTCCCTGATTCATCATCTGGAAGGGTATGGCACCTCCGTCTGACGGTTCGGCCGGCTTGTAATCGTAGAGGAACTTCACGGGTGAAGGACCTTCCTCAGCAGGCGCGCCGCCGCCCATATTGTAGCGGCGCGGCGCGGCCGGCGGGGCGAAAAGTTTCGCCGCCGGAGCCTTGCCGAGTTCCGTCCATGATACCCGGTCCGAAGATCCCTTCAGAACGAGTGAAGCGTTCCTGTCATTCCCCTCGGGAAGGGTGACGCTGCCCAGAATCTCGACCCTGTCGGCCTCCACGGGCATCCCGCGGAAGTCGATCCGCACCGTCGGGTCCGCAGCATCGAGATAGATGCGCGAGTCGGGTTTGCCGTCGAACAGTTTCTCGTGGTTGGGTTTGTCGATGGGTTTGTCCCCTCCTGCCAGGTCGATATATGCCACGGGACCGGCGGCGGCAATGCCGTCGGTGATCAGCTGTGAGGTGAGGTTGTAGTCATAACTCGATGACTGATAGGTGATTCTTCCGAGCGCGATGTTACGGTAGGTGTCGTCGCCCTTCACAAGTGAAGGGGCGGCGGACTCGGCCGGATCGCCAGGATATACGCCTATACCCCTCGTGACGGCGGCCTGCTCACGCGAGCAGGCGGCCAGCACGATGAGGGAGGCGATCCCTAAAAGGATTGGGAAACGCTTCATGGTCAGGTTTTATTTGATGTTCTTGATATCCTCGTAGAAGAGGTAATGCTTGTCGGCCTTCATGGCCTTCAGCAGCTCGTCCGGCCTGGGCTGGAAGCCGCCCGGACGGGGTCTGCGCGGCATGGCGTTGCGCCAGGTCAGCACATAGGAGCACTTGTAGTCCGGCAGGATCTTCTGCAGGTCGAGGCTAAGGGGACCGCACTCACTCAGCGCGAAGAGTTTGCCCTTCTCGTCCGCGGTCTGCGAGACGAAGTCCATCGCCGCCCGGATGTTGCGGTTGAACTCCTCGCCCTGGCCGTACCAGTCTATGGAGATCATGTCGCAGTAATCATCCCCGGGATAACCGCGCAGGTACTCTTCCTTGGAGTACACCTTGTCGGTGTTGTACATGAAGAGGATATTGTGCAGGCCCTTCCCGCGCAGGTAGTCCACCGTATAGCGGAACAGGGCGGCGTACTCCTCGTCATAGCAGCGCTCGCGGCCCCACCAGAAGAAGCTTCCGGAGTGCTCGTGGTACGGGCGGAAGAGGAACGGGATGAGGTTGCCGTCGTCGTCCTTCCAGCTAAGGAAGAAGCGGGCTAGACGGTCCAGCCAGGTGTTGAACATGGCGTTGTTCTCACCGCCGGGCAGGACGCTGCGAACGGCATTCATGCCATCTGCGGAGAGCATGTCCACCTCCCAGGCCGAGCCGGCGCCGTTCGGCTCCTTGATGCCCGGCCACTGCGAGGTGATCGGGTTCACCAGATGCCAGCTGACGGTCATGATGCCGCCCTGGTCGTGGAACCATTTCGCCATCTTGCGCATGTGGGCGAAGGAGACGGAATCGAGGCTGCGGGCGTGGCCGAGCTCCAACTCGCCGAGCTCGCAGCCGGCGATGGCGGGATAGTCTCCGGTGTTGGATTTCGTGTCGGAATTGCCCTCCACCTCCCACCAGGTATAGCCGGTGAGAAGGTCGTCCTGGTGGCCGTACATTATGCCCTTGTCGCGGATCTTCCAGAGCCGCTCAAGGAGTTTCTGCGCTTCCGGGGTCGCCTCCGGATCCGCGCATTTGACTGTCTGCGCCGACATTGTCAGCGCAGCCGCCAAAGCAATAATGGTTAAAAGGATTCGTTTCATCGTATAAACTAATTAAAACATATGTCCGCACAATACAGCAAATACGGAGAAGACGATGAATAAGCAACAATTTTACCGTAGTCAAAGGATACGGAAAAGTTATCCACAGGTCTGTCAAACACAAATGTTTTCAAAAGGTTTCCCTTCCAATCAAACATGTGCAGTTCCGGATGGTCGGAATTTGGCACGCCTCCTTGGGAAAGGGCTAAAATACAGTCCTCATTCGCAACAGGACGGCAACAATAAAACACGTTTGAAATGCCTCCGAAGAAAGAATCTGTATAAGTGTATACCTCACGAATGGGTTTCCCCTCTGAATTACATATACGGATTACCGGATAGTGTCCATAAACAGCCACAAACCGGTCTTTTCCAGGAAGCTTTGAAAGGAACTTCATGTACAAAAACTGAGGAAGAGCATCATCGGAACTTCCCCAGTCCGGAAACCGGCCTGTGTATGATTTCATGCTCAGAGTCTTATCATAAACGACATATTCGTCGGTCTCATTCTCGGTATTGATGTCTATGAATGAAGTTGACAGTTCTACGAAACTGTTCTTCGCCGGATCATTCATAAAACTATATTCTGGTGACGAGATGGAAATATGGCCATCTGCTAGTCTTGCGTGGCGTTTTCCATAAGAATCTACAAACGAGAAACCTTCTGGCTCCACGATAAGGCTTGAAGAACAAACATCAAGAACTTCACCTGGGCCTCTGCCATGACGACCGGCCAGTAAAAACCTGGAATCAAATGTCAAGGGAAAAACAGCAAATGCATATTCTGCTTTTCTTAGAGAGAGGACAACGGATTCATTGATTATTGAGACTCCTGTCACTAAACCTGGGATAGAATCCGCAAGAGAAGTGGCCTCTGTCAAATAAAGGGTATCTATACGGACATTTTCAGATAAGGCGGACTTCATACCAGACTTACAACTGCTCATGGCCGTTATAAAAACAACGGTCAGCAACAAGCAAGCGGCAAATCGGAATAAAGTCAATTTCCCGACCAGCATTCTGAAGGTTTGGAAGCTCTGCTTACCCATCGTTTTTCACAAGAATCACATGTGACAACCTCTACTGCAAGACTACCCGAAGATTCCTCGTAGGAAAGAAAACAATTCTTGTCCATGAAAGGATTCTCCGTTTGAATCAATGCCTCAAGATTCATTTCAAAGAACAAATCCTCGTTTCTATGGCAAATCATAATGACAGAGAGGGCGAGGATTGCCCCCCCTATCATTACGGAAACTATTCTATAAAGTCTTCTAGATTTCATACAACGAGCTAGTTTTCGAGCAGGTCCTTCGCCGCGAGGACGAGGAACATGTAGTGCGAGGAGCCGCCGCCCATAACGTACTCCACCTGCTGCCACAGGAACGGGAACACCAGCAGCTCGGGGAAGTCGGGACGGATCAGAGCGGTACCGGACACGGTGCCGCCAGGGACATAGGTCCAGTCGGCGCGGTTGAAACCGTAGCCGACGGTGGTGGACTCAGCGCCGACACCGCCGACGAATGCAGCCTGGTTGAGGCCGGGGTGACGGCCGAGGATGAAGTTGAGTGCGTCGAAGACCTGGTCCGGAGCGAAGATGTCGGGCCATGCCTTGGCGAGGAAGTAGTGGCGGTAGCCGAAGGACTGGATGTCCCAGCCGGCGCCCCAGATGCTCGGGCGGTAAGGCACGCCGTAAGGGGTTTCGGAGCTCTGGCGGTCGAGCTGCTCGCGGTATCTCACGAGGGCCGCGCGGAAGGCGTCGCACTGCTTCTTGTACTTCTTGTCACCCTCCATGATCTTCTCAACGCGAGCCATGTACCACGCGCAGTTGGAGGCGGAAGCCACGATGGCGTCCCAGTTGCCGATGATGAAGTCCCAGTACTGCTGCTCGCCGGTGGTGAAGTAGAGCTCGACCGCAAGCTGCATCTTGCTCATGGGACCGCCGCCGAAGCCGCGGCCGCCGCCACGTCCGGCAGGAGTGGCAGGCACCTCGGCCTCGTC
Organism: Bacteroidales bacterium; assembly: GCA_017620335.1. Lineage (GTDB taxonomy): Bacteria > Bacteroidota > Bacteroidia > Bacteroidales > UBA932 > Cryptobacteroides. Next base: position 11,673 of record JAFZQO010000046.1, on the reverse strand, counting down.
GAAGACCTTCTTGGCAATCTCGACGCAGCGGTCGGCGAGGGCGTCGTTAAGGCCACGCAGGGCGCGGGCGGAGGCTGCGACGTTGGTCGCTACGCTGACGCCGTTGCTGGTGTCGGGATAGATCCAGCGGTCGTCCTCGTTGCCGAAGATGCCGTCGGTGGCGTAGGAAGGATCGCCGAGGGTGGCGTACTGGCGGATGGTATTGGTGATGATACCGCGGGAGAAGTGGCCTCCGAGTGCGTCGTAGCAGGCGATGACGTGCAGCATGCCGTGCTCGATCTGCTGCTGGATGTCGTTCTTGCCGTCAGGCTCGTGGATCTCGACGGTGTGCTTCTCCTGGTCGATGGCGGTGGCGTCGATCTCCGGATGGAAATTCTCGTAGGCCATGGTGAGGATATAGCACTCGCCGGGGGTGGTGTGGCGTACGTCGTCGTCGCCGGCGTCATGCCAGCCACCGACGTTCACGCCGGGAACGGCGTCATGGGCATGGAAGGAAGTGGGGTTGGAAGCCAGGGAATAGCCGTCGATATGGTTCCCGAGAGGGGCCATCTGGGCGTCGTCCATGTGGCAGTAGTTGTGCCAGACCTTGTACTTGTCGGCGACCCTCATGTGGCACATCTGGTAAGGCAGGAAGTACTCGATGACGGGCTGCCAGACTCCCCTGTCATACACGTCGGGTGCGATGCGGAAGATCGGGGAACTCCTGTCGCCGTAATGCAGGGCATAGAGGCCCTCCTCCTCGATGTCGGTGAAGTCCACCTTGAGGTAGTTGTAGCGGAGGAAGTCGCCCTCCCAAGGCACTGCGGGATAGTTCTTTACGAAGTGCTCGCCGTCAGCGTCGTAGCGGACGAGGGTGGCGCCCACGAGCGGCGGGTCGCGGCGGTCGGTCTCGATGATGGCGACCTTGCTCTGGTTGGGGAGATAGCCCACCTGGGAGGTCTGGACTACCGGAGGATAGGTCCAGCCGGGGACCACGTTGGGCTCGATGTACCACTTGACGGCGTCCTTGGTCGCGCCGGCGGGGATCTCGGAACGGACGACGAACCATCCGTTGGTGTGGTTCATGCGGCCGTCATAGAGCTTGAGGTCGGCGCCGTTGAGGGACTTGATGGTCAGGCGGCTGTACGGGTCGTCCGGACGTGAGGTGAAGGCCTTTCCGACGGCATACGGCTCGGCGATGACCTCATCGGCGGTGTACGGGCTGTATCCGCTCTCCTTGTCGATCAGGTGCTCTATGTCGGCGGCCAGCGCACGGGCGGGCTTATAGTCGCCGACGCTCCTGTAAACGTAGCTCTCCTGCTGGATGACCGGGGAGTTGGGCTGCTGGGGATAGATGCCCTGCTTGTTGTCCATGATCCACGGCTTGCCGAAGAGGTCGCCGGGGAAGAACTCGATGTTGAAGCCGGCACGTCCGAGCAGCGGCGCAGGAACGGGGGTATCGAGGTCGACCGTTACGAGGAAGCCCTTCTGGTAAGGCTCCAGCGTCACGGTATAGGTGACATTGTAGTCAGGATAGATCATCGGGTTGAAGCCGGTGTAGTGGCGGCTGGAATCCGGGAAGCAGAGGGTGGTGATGACCTTCTGGCCATCTACCTTGCGGCTGAGCTGCTTCGGGACGGGCTGCCACTGGCCGGGGGTGGCGTCGAAGCGGATGTCGCCGTTGGAGGCGACGCGGTGGCCGTTCATGAGGACGGAGATACCGCCCTGGTGTCCTTCGGGATAGAAGTCGTCGAAGGCCATGACGTCAACGCCGTCCTTGTTGAAGTAACCGGAGGAGTTGATCTGGAAGTCCTGGGCTCCGAGACCGGCTGCAAGCAGAAGGAACGCAGCGGCAGCCAAAAGTCTTTTTAGGATCATAGTGTTAGATTTTAGAGGTTTTGGTTGTTAGATTATGGTGTTTGAAGATTGATTATCTTCCGGGGCGCTGCATGCGCGGCGCGGGGACGGGGTCCTTGTAGTTGATGACGTTAGGAAGGGTGAATATGGCCTTCAGTTCGTCCAGGGTGTTGTACCTGTCGCTGGTGAAACCGGTCCAGATCATGAACCAGGCGAACTTATCCATTGTCTTGAGCATCTCTGGCGTGGGCAGGCTGCCGAGCTCGCCGAGGGCGATCAGCTTACCCTTGCCCAGCTCGACCAGTTGGTCATGGTGCGACTGCTTCCAGTCGCGGTTATACACGTCCGTGGCGAGGACGTCGACATATTCATTGCCTGGATAGTAGAGGTCATAGGCACGGGCGGTATCGCCGGGAATGTCACGCGGGGCGTTGGCGTTCCATACCCAGATGAGATTGTCGAGGTGATGGACATCCACCAGGCGGTGGTAGAGCATCTTCCAGAGCTTGGTGAAGCCGTCGGGACCCTCGCGCCATCCCCACCAGAACCACTCGCCGTTCATCTCGTGGTAAGGCCTCCACAGGACGGGGATGTGCATGTCTTTCAACTGCTTGAGGAAGACTGCGATGGAGTCCACCTGCTCGGCCCACATGCGGTTCATTTCCGACCCTTCGGTTACAAGCTCCTTCCATTGGGCGTCGGTGAACTCGCCCTGCGTCTGCGTGCGGAAATCCACGCGCGGAGTACGGTCGAAGGGACGGTTCACGTGCCACATCAGTGTGATGATATGGCCTCGGCGGTACTCGTGCTCCGCGATGCGCACGACCTGCGCGGCATCCCAGGCGAGGTCGCCGCCCCACATCATCGGAACCTTGCCGGAGGCGTCCTCGATGCGGTCGAAGTCGGACATGTAGTTGGGCATCTGCAGTTGGTTGTGGTGCAGCGCGGATATTATCTTGCCTTCGGCCACGGTCTGGTAGAGGCTCGCGAGAAGTTCCCTGGCCTCCTGTGTGGCGTTGGGATTGACGGGCGCGAAGGGCTGCGCGGACAGGGCGAAGCCCAGCAGCGCAGCGGCGGTTATCAGGAACAAACGTTTCATTCTCGGTTATTTGACGAATACACTGATGAAGCTCTCGGCCGGCATGTACACCTCGACCTTGCCGTCGATGACAGGCAGGCACATGGAGTCGGAGTTGGAGCCGGAATTGGTCACCTGCACGAGTGCGCGGGTGGAAGAGGCGGGCAGGCCGGTGATGACGGCGCTGCACGAGGCGGCGTTGTTTACAACGTGCACCGCGCTCTCGCCGCGGGCTATGTTGATGAACGAAGCGATGTTCATGTTGTCCCTGTCGCAGGTGGTCGGGATGGCGAAGGAGTCGGCCGGGGTCGAAGCCAGCTGCTTGATGTTGAAGAAGCGCTGGGTCGGGCGGAGCGGGCCTTCGGAGTTGTATATGCCGTCGCCCCAGAGGAGGGAGTAGTCCGAGGTCAGCTGCCACTGGAGTATGCTCAGGGGCTGGCTGATGGCGCAGATGCGGGTGTAGAGGTTGATCTCGTACAGCGCGAAGGTGGACTCGTTGAAGATGGCGGAGTACTGGTGTGCGGCGGCGTCGGTGCTGCCCTCGCCGACGATCAACGGGACGTTGATCTGGCGCGAGGCCGCAGCCCAGCGCCGCAGCGTCTCGTCGTCACATCCCCTCCAGGAGTGGAAGGAGATGGCGCCGACGTAACGCAGGGCCTCGGGGTCGTTCAGCGTCGGAACGATGAAGTCGAAGGTCGTGGCGTCGGAATTGTCGCCCAGCAGCATGAGGGTCTTGAGGCCCTGTCCGGCCATGTACTTTCCGAAGGCCTTGATGAAATCGCGGTGCTCCTCCGGGGTGTGCACGACATTGATGCCAAGGTCGGACTCGTTGAAGGAGAAGTAGTCGGGCTCGCAACCGTACTCCTTCTTGAGGTAGATCAAGTAAGAGGCGATGGACTCGAAGATGTTGTCCTGCTCCTCGGGCTTGAGCGAGTAAGCGCGGGAGGTGCCGTCGGAGCGGGTGGTCTGGTTCCCTGCCCATGCCGGCGGGAACCAGGCGCTGACGATGACGGGCATGCCGACCTGCTTGAGGCGGCGGGCCATCTCGGCGCTGCGGCGGATGTGGTCGGCGGGATTTCCGCCGCCGAAGCCGCCGCCGCGGCCCTGCTGGCCCTGGCCCTCATAGCGCTCGGGATGCGTGTACTGGTCCCACTGGCCCCACGGGAACTCTACGCGGCCGAAGGCTACACGGAGGTTCTCGAGGCAATAGTCAATGACCTCAGGGTCCTTCTGGACGTTCTGGATGCGGAAATTGCCTCCGAAACCGGTGAACAGGCGTCCGGGATTCGAGGCGTCAAGGTCGATATGTGCGGTCTCGTGATGCTGCACTCCGGAGACCTTCATGACGGCGGAATACTCCGCCTTAGCATCCTTTTTCAGCTTGGGCAGCAGGGTGACATAGAGGACCTTGTCGCCATTTTCCTCACGCACGAACGACTTCACGGCCTTGTTGAAGGTCAGCTCGATGCTGCGCTCGGGAGCGGTAATGGTGATTTTCTTTCCGGAGGCCTTGATGGCCGCGTCGCTGTAATACTTCGGAGCGAAGGCCATGCAGAAGTACGCACCGCCTTCCCTGGTCTCGTCGGCCACTACGCTCCACTTGAGGTTAACCGTGGACAGGTCCGCGTCGGTGACCGTCTGGGTGAAGGTCGCGCCGTTCCTCATGGGAGTCACCGTGGTCTGGGTGAATCCGTCGCGGCTGTACTGGATGCGGTTCTGCTTCTCGCGGCCGGTGGACTCGATGTCGCCTCCAGGCACTCCCACGCGCAGCGTGGACTCGAAATCGATGAGCTCGCCCTCGCTGCGCACGCCGGTGATGTTGCTCCAGGCCATCACCTCGGTGTGTACGGCGGGATGCGCGAGGCGCGCCACGACCTCATAGGCCATGCGGGAATTGTGGTAAGGGCAGTTCCACATGCTGGCCTTGGGGGAACGGGGGCTGGGGACTAGGTTGGCATCCGTCTCCTTGAACCATCCGCCGCGTTCGTTGTCGACGAAGTACTTCTGGGTGAAAGCCCAGTTCTTCGCCGCTGCGTCGAAATACTTCCTGTCGCCGGTGATCTGCCAGGCGTTGATGCAGCCGATGACGGTCTCACATTCGGGCCACCACTGGAAGATGTCCCTGCCGCCCTCGAGCTTCATGCCCCCCTCCGGGGTCATGCCCTCGGCCAGGGCGACGTCGACCATCTCGATGGCCTGCCTGCGGATCTTCGCAATCAGGGCCTCGTCGCCGACGGCCTCGGCCGACTCGCACAGCAGCCATGATGTCTCGATGTCGTGGCCGTAGGAATCATCGGTATCGACTACATTCCAGTCGTCATCACAGTAAAGGATCAGGTGTTTGGTAGCGGGGTTGTAAAGCTTCGTCTGAAGGATGTCGAGAAGTTCCAGGATCGCATCCTTGACATCCGGGTCGGGCCAGGCGAACCAGAGGTTGGTGAAGCCCTCCATCACGTGGATGTGGGTGTTCATGGTCTTTGTGGCGCCGGCATGGCCGTCCACGCCCTTGGTGTCGGAGTGGCTCCAGTCGCGGTCGAAAACCTCGATATAGCCCTTCTTCACAGGATCGTGGGAATACTTCTGAAGCACGTGGAAGATATCCTGCGCGGCCTCGAGGCTGCTGAGGTCGCCCGTGGCGCGGAAATGCTCCGAGAGGCCGTAGATACCGAAGGCGTTGGCGTAGGTCTGCTTGGTGCCGTCACTCATGGCGCCCTCGTTGGTCACCGACCAGTAGACTCCGCCGTACCTCTTGTCGATGAAGTGCTCCTTGAAGTACTCCGCGGCCCTGTCCGCCATCTCCTTGTAGGCGGGGATTCCATAGATGCGGTACGCCCTGGAGAAGGTCCAGATGATGCGGGCGTTCATGATGGCGCCCTTGTCCGTGGGCCTCGGGGTGCCGTCGTTCATCACGGTACCGTAGAAGCCCCCGTCAGGGTCTACGGTATAGTCCATCCAGAAGGGAAGGATATTCTCCGTCAGGTTGTTTTCAATGGATTTCGAAAGGGTTTCGATCTGGCTTCTGGACTGCGACAGCAGGAGAGTCGGGGCAAGCAGAAGGGCCAGCGAGAGGATTACCGGGGAAAAGCGTTTCATGGATAAGTATAATTGTTTTAGTGTTCTACAAAATTAACGAATCTCAGTGAAGATATAAAGTACAATTTTATCAACTGAGTATGTTTTTCTATCGTTTTTGTACAAATCTGCCCGGCCGAAGAACCCTTATCGAACGGGAGTCATTTGACAGGACTCAGACGGAATGCTGCGACGTCGTGGGAGCCCACGGTAACCTGCGCCGAAGCGGGAACCATCTGACCCCTTTGCTTGCCTTTTCCTTTGACCTGGGTCCTAAAGGGCTTGGCGGAAGCATTCCAGATGTCCTTGACGCTGTAATTCACGGAAGAGAAAGAGGTTGCGCGCCCGCTCAGCTCGTCATCGACCTCGAGGGCCGTCCAATCGACGGGCACGGTGACCGCCGAATCACCAGTGTTGAGGATACAGAAAGCCCAGTCGCCGTCGGACAGAGGCTTGAACCAATACTGGAGGTCGCCGTCTTTCTTCAAACGAAGTCCCTGGATGCCCAGAGGGTCCTGGTCCACCGCTATCATTTCGCGGTTGGTGATGGTGGCCAGGGTTTCAGGGGTCATGTCGGTGATGTCGTTGCCGAGGATCAGCGGGGCGGCCATCATGCACCAGAGGGTGAAATGCGCGCGGTCCTCGCTGGCGCTCATCCCGTTGCCTACTTCGAGCATGTCGGGGTCGTTCCAGTGTCCCGGCCCTGCATACTTGCGAAGGGGCTCGTTCATCTCCACGATCTCCATGACGCCGAGGGCCTTCCACATACGGCGGCCGTTTTCGTCAAAGCGTACGGGTATGGGCATGAAACTGACGCCGATGTCACCGGTCGTGCGCCAGGAGTGACCGACATCGGCAGCCCATTCCCACGGCTTGGAGCTGCCCCATTCGCACATGCTGAAAAGGATGGGACGCCCGGCCTTGCGCAGGGCGTTACGCATAAGGGTATAAGCACCCTTGGGATTGACGTTGGTGGTGTAGCACCAGTCGTATTTGAGGTAATCGACCCCCCACTGGGCGTACATGAAGGCATCCTGATATTCGTGGCCGAGGCTGCCGGCATAGCAGGCGCAGGTGTTGGTGCCGGCATCGCTGTAAATGCCGAGCTTAATGCCCTTGGAGTGGAGATAATCGGCCAGGGCCTTCATACCCGAAGGGAATTTCTCCAAGTCCTCGTGGATGAAACCCTGGTCGTCGCGCTCGCCGTGCCATCCGTCGTCCAGGTTAAGATAGATATATCCGGCATCGACGAGTCCGTACTCGACCATCTTGTCCGCTATGTCCCTGATAAGGACTTCATTGATGTTTGTCTGGAACTTGTTCCAAGAGCTCCATCCCATCTGGGGAGTGTCGGCCAGACCTTCCCATTTCGGGAGGGGCTTGTCAGGGGTGCGCTGGGAATAGCCGGGCAGAGCGGCGGCAAGGAGCAAAGATGCGAGTAGAAGGGTTTTTATCCGTTTCATGTTTTCCAATGGTCAGGTTATTTATTCGAAAAGGTCGTAGGCAGCCTTGAGGAAGACGGGATAGGTCCCCGTGTCTCCCCACATGCTGATGTAGTAGAGGATGACAAGGTCGTTCTCGGGGTCCATCAGATACTCCGTACCGGCCGCTCCGCCCCAGCGGAAGCAGCTGTCGCTCATCTGAGGAGCGATCTTCTCCTTGTCAGGATGGGTGAAGAGCTCGAAACCGAGTCCGAAGCGGAAGCCTTTACCGCCGCTGTTGACCTCGGGAAGCCTGTTCTGGAGCATCAGCTGTATGGTCTCGGGCTTCAGGATACGGTGATTGTTGAACTCTCCCCCGTTGACCAGCATCTGGCAGAACTTGGCATAGTCCTGGATGGGACCATAGAGCCCGAAAGTTCCGCCGGCATAAGTCTTGGGGCCGTTGAAAAGATTGTCAATGCTTGACATCGAGAACTTTACGAACTTGCCGTCCTGTTTGGAATAGGTATTGACAATACGTTCCTTGAGTGACTCGTCGTCGAAATAGTACGCCGTATAGTCCATTCCAAGAGGAATGAACAGGGCCTCCTTGAGGTATTCCTGCAGGGTCTTGCCGGAGAGGATCTCCACCAGATACGCTATGACGTCCATGTCATAGTTGTAATTCCACTCGGTTCCGGGCTGGAAGCCGAGAGGAAGGGTCTTGTTGGCCTCTACGGATGCGCCTACGGTGGTCCTGGGAGCAAAAGGTCTCTCCCCGGATGCGCTCAAAATCCGGTTCAGCTTGTTGGTGAGGGGAGCCAGGTATCCTGAGGAGTGGCACATCAGATGACCGACAGTCACGGGCCTCTCAGCCGGGACGGTGGTGTAGGTGCCGTCATCGCCGACGAAGGTCAGGACTTCATCGGTAAATCCGGGGATGTATTTCGAGATGGGATCGTCAATCTCGAACTTCCCCTGCTCATAAAGGGTCATGAGCGCGACGGCTACGATGGCCTTGGTCTGGGAATAAAGGACGTAAATGTCGTCAGGACAGGCCGGGACCTTGTTTTCCAAGTCCTTGAAACCGAACGACTTCTCATATATGACATTCCCTCCCTTTGCGATGAAGGCGGTCGCGCAGGACACCTTCTCCTGGTCCACGAAACCATGAAGGACATCATCGAGCGCGGCTATTTTCTCACTGGAGACTCCCAGTTTGGCGGGTTTGACCTTGTAATTGAATTCCTCTGGGATCCCCGATCGGTTGCAAGATACCGCTAATGTGGCGGCAAGGAGTGCGATTGCGTAAACGACTCTTTTCATAGCAATGCCCTTATTTGATGAAACCTGTTTTCTCCATGAATGCGTAAAGGAGGTCTATCCAGATGTAGGACGGACGCTCCCGGTCAGGATAGTATCCGAAACCGTGGCTGTCGCAGGCGAAGTAATGCGCCTCGGCAGGGATGCCGGCGTTGCGCCAAGCCTTGACCATGTCGATGCCGGTAAGGCCTCGGAACAGGTCGAATTCCGGTGCAGCGACGAAAAGCGGTGCAGCGTCTTCGGGGAGGGTCTCGGGAAGGTTGAAGGCCGCGCCGTAGATCGGGGCCACGAGGTTGGGGCGGCTTTCAGGAGTATGATGCAGGGCGACATCGGAAACGAGCATTGCTCCAGCGGAAAAGCCGAGGAGGCCTATCCTGTCGGGGTCGATACCGAACTCCGAGGCATGGCTGCGGACATAAGCGACGGCGGCGCGGCCGTCATCGTTGTACAACCCGCTCGCGGCGGCCCTGTAAGCATTGAACTGCTCCTGCTCCTCCGGTGTATAGACCGGAGCCGGCTGGCCCTTGGGCTCATAGAACGCCTCTTCTTCGTTGCGCGCGAAATGGATGAGGCGATACTTGAGTACGAACGCCGTAACGCCCCTTTCCGCAAGCCACTGAGCCTCGTTGGAACCCTCTTTCGTGTAATAATTCACTCTGAAACTTCCTCCGGGGCAGACTATCATCGCCGACCCGTTGGATATCTCCTTCGGAGGAAGGAACGCGACTATCTCGGGATCCTTGATGTTGGTGTAGTACTCTTCGCCGTTTTCATCGACATACTTGTACTCCTCCCAGTCCCAGTCCTCGCTCCCCGGAGCGGGACCATCGTAAAGCCGGTAAACGGCCTGGGTGATCTCGGGGGCGGCTTCCCTGCCGCCCTGCGGCCCTGCACATGCCACTGCGAGCAGGGCCGCTGCGAGCAGGGCCGCTGCGAACACTGTCCTTCTCATGAAAAAATCACACTATTTGAAAAGCATCTGGGAGAAATGATACAAGGCGAGACGCCAGGTCTTCCACTCGTGGGCAGAATCGGGCGTCACGAAATAATGGGCGTTGAGGCCGGACTCCTTGAGCTCCGCTGTCAGCTTGGCGGGGTCGGGACGTCCTTCAGCGAGATTCTCGACCTCCTTGCTTCCATAATTGATGAATAGCAGTTTGTTGATGTCGCGGAAACCCTTCATGGCCTTGGATTCCTCCACGGAAACGGTACCGCCGCTGAAGATGCCGACATAGCAATAATCAGTCGGATGGGCGGTGATCGTAGCCTTGGTTTCCATACCTCCCATGGAAAGGCCTGCCAGTGCCGTATTGGCGGGGCCCTTCTTCACTTTGTAGTTCTTCTCGATATAGGGACGGATATCATTCGTAAGCTCGTCCGGGAACTGGTTGACGCCCATTGCGCCGTCCGGCATGACCACGACCATCGGGACGATCTTGCCTTCGGCGAGAAGATTGTCCAGGATGTCACCCGCGCAGCCTATCTGGGTCCAGTCAGCATCGGAGTCGCCGGCGCCGTGGATCAGATAAAGTACCGGAAGCTCCTGGCCGGAAGCGACATATCCGGCAGGGGTCCAAACGTGGAGCTGACGCTCCTGTCCAGTAGTGCTTGAAGGATAATTGATAATGGCGATGGCGCCATGGGGGACGTCCCTGTGCGCCCAGAACAGGTCTTCGCCCTTCGTGAGCTTCAACACCGGACGGCGGTCGTTGATGCGTGCGGAACGGGGATCATACACCTGGACTCCGTCCACCACGAAATGGTAGCGGTACGCAAGTGCCTGGAGATCGGGTATGGTCGCGCTCCATATGCCGTTTTCATCCTTGGTGAAGGTTCCTTTGCCGGTAAGGTCGCTGCCGAGAGCGACGGAATGGGCTTCAGGAGCGTAGATACTGAAGGTTACGGAACCGTCGGGATGGGTGACTACGGACTTCAAGGTGTCCGCAGGAGTAAGGGGACGGCGCTGCCACTGCGCGAAGGCCGGCAACACCATCAGGATACTGACGACAACAAGGAAAACTCTTTTCATATGATTCTGTTTTAATTCATTCTTGTTCAAAGGGGTAAGACCCTGAGATTGTCAAAATAAGGTGTGCTTACCTTCTTTTCCTGAAGGGGAGCCATCAGTCCGGCCATCCCGTGCGTATAGTGGTCCGATACCGCCTTGACGGCTTCCTTGCCATCAACAAAGCCGGTGATGCTGTCTCCTTCGAAACGAAGGCGTAGATTGTGCCACTGGCAGGAAGACAGGCCAGCTACCGTAGTCTCGGCGAGCGTATACTCGCCGCCGATCTCCACGTCCTTGCGCGCAAGGATCGCAGCCTGCTGCTCGGCGTCACCGATCAGCTCCCTTGGGTTGGGTTTGCCGCGGGTAAGCACAAGCGTGCACTTGCCCCGGTCGTCAAGCTTGAGATAGTAGCCCTTGGCCCAGATGCCGTAACCGCCGCCGACATCGCAGAGACGGCCCATCACGCCGGCCTCGTCCCCAGGATTGAGATAGACGTCGGCACTGACTTCATAATCCTCCCACGCAACGTCTCCGAGAATGGTGTAATGATGCCATTCCGGAGCCCAGCTGAGAGAGTGCTCGCTGACGGTCTGACGGATGCATCTACCTTGATGGTCAGGCCTTTCAGTGAGCTCGAAGCAGCCGATGAGGTCAGCCAGATAATGGGGCAGGTATCCGTAGTCCGCCGGGCGGGTGTACTGCTCGAAAGCATCCTCGTAAGGAAACGGGAAAGGCTTGGATTCGGGAATATTATCGAACGAGCCCTTTACCTGTCCCCTGGTGGTCGAGAAGGAATAGACGCTTCCTGGATCCAGTTTAAGCACAAGAGTACGGCCGCGGGGGGTCAGGTCCGCCTGGCGGATGAACTGCTCGCGCTCGTTGCTGAGCCAGACACAGAGCTTGTCGGAAGACAGACCCTTGGGTATTTTTATGCG
>JAFZQO010000045.1 GCA_017620335.1 Bacteroidales bacterium | reverse complement strand
CGCCACGAAGTCCATCGAGTGCATCATGAATGTACTCTGCAAGGCCATCCAGGAAGGACTCGAGGAGAGGAAGCTCGAAAAGGACAAGGAAGCCGCCGAAGAGGAGGCTGCCGTGAAGCCTACCGCCAAGAAGCTCCGCGCCCGCAAGGGTGCCAAGCCCGTCGACATCGAGGCTGAGGGCGAGGCCGCCGAAGAGGCCGCCGAGGCTCCCGCCGCACCTGCCGCACCCGCCGAGGAGGCAGAATAAAAGCTCTGTTTAACATTAATATCAGACGAATATGCAGATTACCGCAGCAGACGTAATGAAATTACGCAAGATGACCAGCGCCGGCATGATGGATTGCAAGAAGGCTCTCATCGAGGCCGAAGGCGACTTCAACAAGGCCATGGACATCATCCGCGAGAAGGGCAAGCTCGTGGCCGCCAAGCGCGCCGACCGCGAGACTTCCGAAGGCGCCGTCAAGGCCCGCATCGAGGGTGGCAAGGGTATCCTTGTCTGCCTTGGTTGCGAGACCGACTTCGTCTCCCGCAACGAGGCCTTCCAGGCCCTTGCGGAGGCTATCGCCGACGTCGCCATCGCCAACTGCCCCGCTGACCTCGAGGCCCTCAAGGCCTGCAAGATGGCTGACGGCCTGACCGTCGCCGAGGCCGTCGAGGAGCAGACCGGCAAGACCGGAGAGAAGCACGTCCTCGCTTACTACGCCCTCGTGGAGGCTCCTTTCGTGAAGGAGTACATCCACAAGGTCAACGGCAAGCTCGGCTCCCTCGTAGGCTTCAACAAGGAAGTCCCCGAGGATGTCGCCAAGGGCATGGCCATGCAGGTCGCTTCCATGAACCCGGTCGCCGTTTCCGCCGCCGACTGCCCGCAGGAGGTCATTGACAACGAGCTCAAGGTCGCCACTGAGAAGACCAAGGAGGAGCTTGTGAAAAAGGCCGTTGACAACGCCCTTTCCAAGGCCGGCATCAACCCCGCCCATGTCGACAGCGAGGCTCACATCGAGTCCAACACCGCCAAGGGCTGGCTCACTCCCGAGCAGGCTGACAAGGCCCGCGAGATCATCAAGACCGTCGGCGAGGAGAAGGCCGCGAACCTTCCCGAGCAGATGGTGGCGAACATCGCCAAGGGCCGTCTCAACAAGTTCTTCAAGGAGAGCACCCTCGAGGAGCAGGAGTACACCATGAGCGACGACAAGAAGACCTGCAAGCAGGTCCTCGCCGAGGCCGACAAGGAGGCCAAGGTCATTTGCTTCAAGAGATTCTCCCTCAACGACTAAGGTTTTATCCGCATAATTTCGGGCCGCAGTCCTTATGGGCTGCGGCTCGTTTTTTGTTGGAAAAAGGCTATATTTGCGTCGTACTAATTCAAGCCATGAACCTCAAGTCACTCGCAAAGGATACGGCTGTTTACGGGCTGGTCAGCATCGTAGGCCGGTTCCTGAACTATCTGCTGGTCATCCTGTACACTTACAAGATACCGGCAGAGAGTGGAGGCTACGGTATCGTTACCAACCTCTATGCCTATACCGCCCTTTTCTTCGCCCTCCTTACCTTCGGAATGGAGACGACCCTCTTCCGCTTCGCCAACAAGCCCGATGCGGATGAGAAGATGGTCTGCAGCAACGCCTTGAGGATGGTCGGGACGGTTGGTGTCGTTTTCCTGGCGGCAGTGTTCCTGTTCCTTCGCCCTATTGCCGGGGCGATGGGTTACGAGGCCCACCCCGAATATTTGGGCATATTCGCCCTCATCACGGCGCAGGACGCCTTTCAGGCCGTCATGTTCAGCCGCCTGCGCCAGCAGCGCAAGGCGTTCCGTTTCGTCACGCTTAAGCTGGCGTTCATCATAACGAGCATCCTTCTGAACCTCTTCGTCTTCCTTCTGATGCCGAATATACCCGCGCTGCACGATATCTTCGTGCGTTTCGACTATGGCGTCGGGCTCATTTTCTTCATCAACCTCTTCTGCACGACCATGGTCTCGTTCCTGTTCATCCCCGAGATGCGCGAGATAACCTATGGTTTCGACAAGGACCTTGCGAAGCAGATGCTCAGGTACTCCTGGCCCCTGTTGCTGCTGAGCCTCGTCGGTGTCCTCAACCAGGTGGCGGACAAGATCCTGGTACCTTATCTGATGAGGGGAGAGGAGGGAATGGTCCAGCTCGGCATCTACGGCGCGTGCGTGAAGATAGCGATGATAATGTCCCTGCTCACGCAGGCCTTCCGCTACGCATACGAACCGATAGTCTTTGCCGACAACAAAGACAGGAACAGTCCTTCCACCCTTGCAGACGGCACATTGTATTTCATAGTATTCACCCTTCTGGCATTCCTGGGCGTGATGGTCTTCATGCCTATACTGCAGCATTTCGTCGGTGAGGGCTACCGTGAGGGCCTGGGTGTCGTCCCCATAGTGATGATGGCGGAGATTTTCATGGGCGTCTATTTCAACCTCTCGTTCTGGTACAAGCTTACCGACCAGAACTGGTGGGGGGCGATCATCAGCGCCATCGGAGTGGCGGTCATGGTCGCGATCAACATCATCTTCGTCCCGAAGATCGGATACTGGGCATGTGCCTGGGGTGGTTTCGCCGGATACGGCATCTCGATGCTGCTGAGTTATTTCATCGGGCAGAAGAAGTACCCGATCCACTATGACCTGAAGGGCATAGGGCTGGCGGCGCTTCTGGCCGCGGGCGTCTACACCGCCCACGCTGCCATCGTCCGCGCCGGCGCCGGCCCCGTCCTGAGCATCATCCTCGGCTCCCTCCTCATCCTGGTCTACTGCGGCCTCCTCTACCTCTACCTCCGCCGCCGGCCCAAGGCTGCAGCGTGATTATTTCGCCATGCGGTAGATTTTCTCCATGTCGGCGGCTGCCAGCACTTTGAAGGCTCCGGTAGTGGTGGTGCCGCCGTTGCTGCATTTGCGCACCATTTCGGAGATTTCCGCGTCGGTGATCTCCCGGCCTATCAGCTCGTGGATGTTTATCGGCATGCCGATCGCGTGGTAGAAACGCTCCATCGCCTCGATGCCCTTGAGCGCCGTCCCTTCAGGGTCGGTGTAGTCGTTGGCAATGCCCATGACGTTGACCGCAAAGCGGACGAAGCGGGAGACGTCCTCGTGGAGGACGTAGCGGGCCCAGCTCGGCCATATGGCCGCGAGGCCTGCACCGTGCGTCACGTCGAACAGGGCGCTGAGCTCGTGCTCGAGCTGGTGCGTCGCCCAGTCGCCCTGGGTGCCGCAGCCGGTCAGGTCATTGTGGGCCAGGCTTCCGCCCCACATTATCTGGGCGCGGTGACGATAGTCCCCGGGGTCCTTCAGCACGGCGAAGACACTCTCCTTCATCGTGCGCAGGAGCCCTTCCGCGATGGCGTCGGTCAGGGTCATGTCCCCGTCGTGGGAGAAATAGCGTTCCATGGTGTGCATCATGATGTCGGTCACGCCGGCAGCCGTCTGGTAAGGCGGGAGGGTGAATGTCCTGCATGGGTTCATGATGGCGAACTAAACGCGGCAGAGGTTGTTGGAATAGCCGTGCTTGATCCAGCTGTCCTCGTTGGTAATGACGCTGGAGTCGCTCATCTCGCTTCCCGCGGCGGGGATGGTCAGCACCGCCGCCACCGGCAGCGCACTCTCCGGATGATTCTTGTAAGCGTAGAAATCCCACACGTCTCCGTCGTAAGGGACTCCGTAGGCGATGGCCTTGGACGAGTCGATGACGCTTCCGCCTCCCACAGCCAGGATGAAGTCGACGCCTTCCCTGCGGCAGAGGTCAATCCCTTCATGTACTTTTGAAAGGCGGGGATTGGGGACCACTCCGCCGAGTTTGACGTAGTCCACGCCTTCACTCTCAAGAAGCCCGCAGACTTTGTCCAGCAGGCCGGACCTTTCGGCGCTCTTGCCGCCGTAATGCACGAGGACCTTATGGCCTCCATAGCGCTTGACGAGTTTTGCCACCTGTTCCTCGGACTCCCGTCCGAACACCACCTCCGTCGGTGCATAGTAATTGAAATCTTTCATTTTATTAAAGTTATATCAGCCAAGTTGAATCGTGAATGTCTCATGAAGGGACATGTTATCCAAATATACTCATTTTCGGTAGATTCCTGACATGCGTAGTTGATGAACCGGCGAAAAAGCGTATATTTACATGTCAACCCCGCCGTTTCATGCACAGGATCCTTGCTTTATTCTTCTCTTTCTGTTTTCTTGCCCTTGCCGTTGAGGCCGGGGCGCAGCGGGTGACCGATTCCGGCTACAGGGCAGTCGCCTTTATCAAGCCGGATGGCACTATTCAGGACGCTTCATACAAGATTATCGGTCACGCCGAAGGCATCCCGGTCCGCTGGACCGCATTCTTTTTCTTCTTCAGGACATAAAAACAGAAAACGCTCCGTGCTTCACAGCAAGGAGCGCCTGCAATTCTAACCAAAATTTAACCTATGAAAAAACTATTCGTCTTTAGATATAGCAATGTCCATGCCAGACAAGACGAAATAAGCTTTCATTTGTTAAAAATAATTATTCACTTTTAGGAAGGGAATCCCTGTCCAGACGGATGGCGGAGATTCTGACGTCGTTGATAGGGCGGTCGCGTCCGTCAGTCTGTACGGATGCGATGCGGTCGATGACTTCGAAACCGGAGATGGTTTCCCCGAACACGGTGTAATCCCCGTCAAGGGCGGCGCAGGCGGCCTCGTTCTGAACGATGTAGAACTGCGAGCCGGAGGACTCCTTCATAGGGTTGGCGGTGTCGCCGCGGCGGGCGGCCGCGAGGGCGCCTTTCTTATGCTTGTATTCAGGGACGAACTCGGCCGGGACGGTATAGCCCGGGCCTCCGGTGCCGTACTGGGCGATCTTGGTGGGATCCTTTGTCAGCGGGTCTCCGCCCTGGATCATGAATCCGTTGATTACCCTGTGGAACAGGAGTCCGTTGTAATAACCGGACAGCGCGAGCTTCGCGAAATTCTCGCGGTGCTTGGGGGTGTTGGCGTAAAGCTTGACCTTGATCGTACCGAGGTTGGTGACGATGTCGAATACCGGCTCGTCAGGAAGGGTGGCTACCGTGTTCATGGCTTCTTTCTGTTTCTGTTCCATTTCTACCTGGGCGAGGGAGTCGAGGCGTGCCTGCTCGGCAGCCTCCTGCTCGGCCTTCTTCTGGGAATTGCCGCAGCCAGCGGCGAGAATGATTGCGCCCGAGATGCACAGGGCGCCGATGAGGATCCTTTTCATATCAATCTAATTTGCGATAGTTATATCCCATTGTCTCGAGGACCTTCAGCTCGTGCTCCGCGAGCTTGGTCTTGAAAGCCTCGAAATCCTTGTTCTCCGGCAGGCACCACTGGACCTCGCTGAGGGCCAGCATGCGCGGCAGGAGCATGTACTGCAGGTGTTCCTCAGTGGCTATGTACTCCGTCCAAAGGTTGGCCTGGACGCCGAGGATGTGCTTCCCGGCACCCTCAGGCATGCCCTCCAGGGGTTCGAAGCCATAAACCTTGTCCAGCGGGAGGAAGCCGCCGATGCCGACGGGCTCATTGTCCGTGTCGCGGCTCTGCATGTAGTCGAAGTAGCAGTGCGAGGTGGGCGTCATGATGGCGTCGAAGCCGAGCGAAGCGGCTTCGATGCCGCCCTGGACGCCCCTCCAGGACATTACCGTGGCCCCTTCGGCGAGCTTGCCTTCGAGTATCTCGTCCCAGCCTATGATCTTCTTGCCGAGGGTGGCGAGGAAGTCCTGCATGCAGGCGGTGACATAGCACTGGAGATACTGCTCGGCGCTGAACCTGTCGTCATCCTTAAGTCCGAGCTCCTCGATCTTCGCCTGGCAGTCGGGGCATTTCTCCCATTCGGTCTTGGGACATTCGTCCCCGCCGATGTGGATATACTCGCCGGGGAAGAGTTCCGCGACCTCCGTAAGCACGTTCTCGAGGAATTCGTATGTCGTCTCCTTTCCGGCGCACAGCACCTTGTCGGCAACGCCCCATTTGTGCCAGGCTTCGTACGGTCCGCCGCTGCAGCCCAGCCACGGGTAGGCCGACAGCGCGGCGAGCATATGCCCGGGCAGGTCGATTTCGGGGACGATGGTGATGCCCAGTTTTTCAGCGTATGCGACCACCTCGCGGATCTGGTCCTGGGTATAATATCCGCCGTAACGTATGCCGTCGTCGGAGTTGAAGTCACGTCCTATCATGGTGCCGCTGCGGTATCCTCCTATGAGCGTCAGCTCGGGATAGCGCTTGATCTCGATGCGCCAGCCCTGGTCGTCGGACAGGTGCCAGTGGAGACGGTTGAGCTTGTACACGGCCATGATGTCGAGATACCTCTTCACGACATCCACGCTGAAGAAATGCCTGGAGCAGTCCAGGTGCATGCCGCGATATGCGAAACGGGGTTTGTCGGAGATGACCGCGCAGGGCAGGTGCCAGTCGGCGTCGTCAGCGAGGGCGCCGCCGTAGACGGCCTCCGGCAGCATCTGCTTGAGCGTGGTGACGGCGTACAGTACGCCGTTGTATTCCGAGGCATAGACCTTCGCGGCCTTGGAGCCGATCTCGATGCGGTATTCCTCGTCGCCGAGGGACGCGTCGCGGATGAAGACGAAGCCCCTTATGGAGCCCGCCTCGGCGGAAGCGGCTATCCCGACCGGTACCGCGAAGGAACTGACCTTTCCGCTGGCGATGGATAACCTGGCCGCGAAGTCCTGCACGGCGGCCCTGGACCGGGTGTCGAATGCCGCGTCGCAGTTGATGCTGGCGCCTGCGGCCTTGAACGTGCCTTTCTGCAGTTCGATGCGCTCGGGCTGAGGGACGATATGGATGACCGGATCCTTGGCGGTAGAGGCGAGAGGCAGCAGCGACAGCGCCGCCGAGAGTATGATGAGTCTGAACTTCATGGCCGTTTTGATTAGGAGATGCTAAGATAGTAAAAAAACCTAATATAGCAGCAGTCCCAGTACCCCTGCCACGACGATGAGCAGGATGGGGTTGACCTTGAACTTGTACGAGGCGATGAAAGCCGCCGCGAAAAGGCACCAGCTTTTCCAGTCGGGGAAGTTCTCGGCCACCACGCTGAAAGACGGCACGAGCCCGTCCCAATTGACGCTGACGCAAAGGATTACGGCCGCTGCGCCGATGAGCCCCACCACTGCCGGACGGACGACGCCCATCACCCCTTCGAAGACGGGGCTGCCCTTGACGCGGGTGTAGAACCTCACCAGCATCAGGACTATGATGAATGAGGGCAGGGTGATGGCCAGCGTCGCGGTCAGGGACCCGACGACGCCCATCAGGTGCCCGGCCCCGGTGGCGGTCATGACGTCGTAGCCTACGTACGTGGCGCAGTTGATGCCTATCGGCCCGGGGGTCATCTGCGAAATGGCCACGATGTCGGTGAACACGCTTTCGCTCAGCCACGCGTGCTCCACGACCACCTCCGTCTGGATGAGCGAGAGCATGGCATAGCCCCCTCCGAAGGTGAATAGGCCTATCAGGAAGAAGGTCCAGAAAAGCTGCAGCAGAAGTCCGATCATTTCCCGTCCTCCTTTGCTTTGCGCTCGCGGTAGAATGCCCAGGCGGTAGCCAGCACTATGAGGACGAGCAGGATGTAGATGGGCGAGAACTTCAGGAACGCCACGGCCAGCAGGGTGCCTGCTGAAATGGCCCAGGCCCACCAGGTGTGGTTGTTCTTGACCGCCATGTTTATCATCGGCACGGCGATGAGCGAGGCCACGACCGGGCGTATGCCCTTGAATATGCGCACCACGATGGGGGAGTCCTTGAACGTGGAGAAGACTATGGCGATGAGCAGGATGGTGACGAACGAGGGAAGTATGGACCCCAGCGTAGCTACGATGCTGCCCTTGACCCCGCGGAGCTTGTATCCGGCGAATATGGACATGTTCACGGCGAGCACGCCCGGGGCGCTCTGCGCCAGGGCGATGATGTCCGGGAGTTCGTCCTCGCTTATCCATCCCCGCGAGCTCATCTCGCGCTGGATGATGGGGATCATGGCGTATCCTCCACCTATGGTGAAGGCCCCGACTTTGGCGAAAACGCCGAATATCTGTGCCAGTGAAGCCTGTTCTTTCATGCCAGTCATTCCTTAGGGAATGCAAAGATACTCAATAGGATTTGAATCGTTTTCGCAAAAGGAGTTTTTTTGGCTTTTTTCGCAAAAAAAATTTGCTGGGAAAGAAAAAGTAGTTATCTTTGCAGCCCGTTTCGATAGGAACGGCAGTTATTTGACAATATTGAAAGATAAGTACAAGCAAGTACCGAGAAATTTAGAGAATCGAGAGCGTTGATTTCTTTGAAAGAAAGCGTCAGGACAGACTAGAGTTATAATAATTTTATACAAAGAAGAGTTTGATCCTGACTCAGGATGAACGCTAGCGGCAGGCTTAACACATGCAAGTCGCGGGGCAGCGCGGGT
>JAFZQO010000003.1 GCA_017620335.1 Bacteroidales bacterium | reverse complement strand
TTATCTTTTAGATTCCTTCGGTCGCTCCGCTTCCTCGGAATGACAGGAATCCTTTTCATTCCGAGCATTCCCTTGTCATTCCGAGCGAAGCGAAGGAATCTATTCCTTCTTCAGTTCCACCGCCGGGTCGGTGCGGGCGGCGCGCAAGGTCTGCCAGAACACGGCAACGAAGCTGGCCAGCAACACAAGAATCGCCGCCACGGCGAATATCCACCAGTACCCTTCAATCCTATATGAGAAACGCTCCAGGAATCGTCCTGATAACCAGACTGCGAAGGGGATGGCGAGCAGGCATGATGTCCCGACAAGAACCATGTACAGTGCGACGGCATTGAGCATTTCTGAGCGTATTGAGCCGCCGAACACCTTTTTCACAGCGATATCATGAGCTTTCTCATCAGCGTAATATGCGCTCATGGCGAACAATCCTAGGAGCGAGAGCAGCAGGGCGAGAATCATGAAGCATTCAAGCATCCTCATATAGCATTTCGCCTCACCTAATCCTTCTTCGAGCTTGTCGGTAATGAAACCGTTCTGTTCCTCATTCCACACGAAACCATACGCCCGAGTGCAAATCTCCCGATATTTCTCCTCCAAGATCGGAACGACATCCCTGTCGCTGACTTTTAGCAGAAGGTCTGAATCATAAGGAAGTATCATTATGGCCCCAATTGCCGCAGGGTCGATATGCGCGGCGTCCGAGAGCGCGAAATCCCCTATGATCCCGGCGAAGTGCGCTCCTTCCATGTCAGGCCCCTCCAACATCGGATGCGTCGGTCTGTTCAGACTGACATTGAGGCTACGTGCGGCAGATTCTGTGAGCCATATTCCGAGTTCCTGAGGCGTGTGCCAGTCCTCAATAATATTGAACCCAAGCATCCTGAAAGCCTTTTCATCCATTACATAGAAGGTAACTGACTGGAGGTCAATTCCATTGCTCGTGATAGGTGCGCTACCATATGCGTAGTCGTTAATCCCGCTCAGCGCCAATATCTCATCGTTTAAACCAAAAGTGTGCATATGATAGACATCCTCAGCGTCGAAGCCGAGGGGCCGGCGAAGCATATGGGACATCTGCCTCTCCATGACAAGTGACAGAGCCAGAAGTAGGACTGCAATGGTGCTCTGTATCACGATGAACAGTCTGGAGAAAAACTTCTTGTGTTTGTACCGGAAAGTCCCATTCAGGACCTCTATCGTGGAGAATCCTGACACAATCGTCGCAGAGATGAATCCACAGATGACACCGATTATCATTGTCAGGGCTAAGACGAAGAGTATCAGTAGCACGCCGAGATGCATTTCCAGGGGTATGTCGCCACCGATGTATCGACTCAGGGTTGGGGCCAGCAGATATGCCAACAGCACGGAGAGCAATCCGCAGACCCCGGTGAACAACAATGATTCCTTGATATAACCTAAAAGAGTTTCGCGCCGCGATGCTCCGTAGACAGTGCGTGTCGCCATCTCCCTGGCCCTGCTTCCGGCGAGCGTTATGTTAAGGTTTACATAGTTGAAGATGGACGATATCAGGACTAGTAGAAGCACTGTGAGCAACATGAACACGAGGGAATGGTTCCCCTTGCTGAAGCCGTCGTTCAGGACTCCTCTCCCTCGATTCAAGGGAGAGAAGTACACCTTGTCCCAACGTAGGACGGTACCTGAATTAGGGGAGTTCAAAGTGTCCGTATGGCGCCTTATCATTTCCATCAATTTGGGAATCAATTCCTCCTCCCGGGCTGATGATTGCACCACGCAGATGCGCCCAGGCCCATCAAGGGGATGGGGCTCATGGAAGCATATGAGTTGCACTTCACCGAAAAGAGAACGTTTGAAATCCTCGAAAACGCCTACGACTGTCCCTCCTGAAGGCCCAAACAACTGAATCTCAGTACCCAGGATGCTCCTGTCAGGAGAATGTTCGTTTGCGAAAGATGAGCTTACAACCACCTCGCCCTTACCCAGATGCGCTGTTCCGCCTTCAACCCATTTCACCGGGAAAAACTCTAGGAATCGCGCATCTATCTCGAAGGTCGGGATGTTTGGAAACCTATGTCCATTGACGACTCCGGAGATGGATGTCGGACAAAACAATGTCGAATTCTCAACCTCCGGAATCTCGTCCAAAGCAAACTCGGCAAAACCCTCCAGCGCGTAGTCAATCTCCTCTGTACTCGTACTGACGGCATAGTATTTTTTCCATGTGGAATCGCCCTTGGCGACCTTCTCCTGCTGCCACACATAGCAGCCGCCCAGAATCGCCATGGCCAGGCTCACGATAAGCCCCACCGCCTCGATAGCGGTGTACAGCTTGTTGCGGGACAGGAACTTCAGAAAACTTTTCATCTATGTTGACGTTCTAGAAAACCATGTTGAGTGCGGCGGACTGGGCGCGCTGGCTGTGCGCAGCGTTCATCTTGCCGAAGTTCCACTTCACTCCGAAGAGGACGTATCTTCCAATGATCAGACGATAGGTATCCTCTTCGTAGTTGGCCGTGACGTTGTGGGAGAGGTTACGGGTCTGGTTCAGGATGTCCCTGGCGGTGAGGCTGAGGTTGAATGCCCCGATATTCTTGGAGATTTCCGCGTTCCATTGCAGTTCCGGGTCATTGAACCCGGCGGAGTATCCCTTGTAGGTCCTGTAGTTGACATCGGTGTTGAACTCCCATTCCTTCCGGGTACTGTATGAGGTTCTGAGAGTGAAAACGCTGTTCATCGTGTTCATGTTCAGGCTCGGATCGAGGGAATATCTAGCGAGGTTGCCGCGGACGTTTGTACTGGCCGTGAATGAGAAGCGCTCCTTGTTGTACCGCAGGCTGACGGCGGCATACGGGGACCATGAGCGCGTCGTGCCCGCCTCGAATCCGCTTTGCCCTCCGTAGAACCTGCTGCCCTTCTCATCTCCCCAGAAACCGGCCATGAATGCCGCATAGTCGAAACCGTCCTTGTCCAGCGGCTCAAGTATCCCCTTGGCCTGGTAATTCGTCGAGGAACTGTATGTAGCCGATCCGCCTATGGAAAGGTTCCACGCCTTCTT
The DNA here is from genome assembly GCA_017620335.1 of Bacteroidales bacterium. Classification (GTDB taxonomy): domain Bacteria; phylum Bacteroidota; class Bacteroidia; order Bacteroidales; family UBA932; genus Cryptobacteroides. The sequence continues at coordinate 4,326 of JAFZQO010000003.1, read as the reverse complement.
CGAGTCCAGGGGTGTGGTATGGCTGACCGACATCTGCACATTGACGGTGGGAGACTGGGAATTGACCGGGATGGAATACAGGACGCCGTCGGAATCGTACCATCGTGCGTAGTTGACTTGGTCCGTATAGGCCGTCGCATAGACCGAGACCATGGTCGTTGAGAACTTCTCCCGGTTATTGCGCGTCCAGTCAGCGCTGGCGTACTTGTACCCGTAAGGGCGGAGATAGATATTGCCGAGGGACAGTCTGGAAGGATTGGAGATGTTCAGTACCGGAAGCATCCGATCCGCTCCCGGACGCTGGCTGTAGCCGGACATGGAGACAGAGAAACGGTCGTTGCCCTTGCTGTGGGAAAAACGCAGGTTGGGCGCGACGAACCAGTACCAGTCGTCCTTGCCGGTCGTTTCCGATATCCCGTAACTCCTGGAGTATATCTCGTTCAAGGTTCCGGTGACATTGGCTCCAAGCGTGATCCAGCCCTGCTGGCTGTATTTGTATTGAGTCGAAAAAACGTACGTCTGCTCGATGTAGTTCCTGTTGCTCTCCGAAGAGTAATAGTCGTTGCGGCCCGCTGCGTCAAAGGCGTCGCGAAGCGACTTGTCCTTGGTGAAATCCACCGACCCGCCGGCAGTCAAGGTCCATTTCTCGCCGAAAGGCTCGACATATCGGAACTGGGTGATGAAGGTCCTGCCGGAGCCATCGGCGAGGTAATGCAGGGAACGTGTGTCGGCTGACCCTCCTGCCGTATGCAGGACCGTGAGTTCGGTGTCGTCCCCGTCGCTGACATAGTAGCCGTTCTCCATCGAGAGTTGCAGCACCCTGCCCTGCTTGCCCCCGAGTTCGCGGAAACTCACGTCGGAAGACATTCCAATATACTTGTAATGCCCTATCGTATGGGTCGCGTTCTCGGAACTGTTGACCAGTCCGCCCTGCCGGAATGTCTCCGAAGAGGACCCTTCGTCGCCGTCGTGGTCACTGTAACTGAATGCCGGACGGAAGTGGAACCATACCTTTCCCTTCTCCTTCTCGAACTCCATTTCAGTAGTGAACGAGCGAGCTATCCTTGAGCCTGAATTCTCGTTCGTGGAAAGGATGTCGCCACCTTCATGGTGGGTCGTGCGTGACGAACGGGTGCCGGAGTCCGTGTCGGTGAACTTATAATTAGCGCTGACTGTACTCTCAACATCCTTGATGCGGGAGGAATTGACGTTCACACCCAACTGCGCGGCCGTGGAGATACCCTGGTCTGCGGAAGAAGTCGCCTCTCCGCCGCGCACGACGACGAAGACAGTGCCGTTCGAGTCATTGACATTCTGGACGTTGCCGATGACGGTCACCTGATCCTTTTCAGTATAGGCCGATACCAGGGCGTTGGCGCTGTAGAGCAGGCCGCGGTCGTCGCGGAGCGGGTCGTCCTTGTCGTCCCCGACGGTCGTACCGCCCTTCAGGCCGGCATTGCCGAACCAGCCCTGTTCATATTCCTTCTTGAGCGCCACGTCCAGCACCCTCTCGCGGTTTCCGTCCTGGACGCCCGTAGCGCGGGTGGACTCCGACTCCCGGTCAATGACGCGTATCTTGTCCACGATGGACGCGGGAAGGTTGTTGAGAGCCGCAGACTGGTCGTCGAAGAAGAACGTCCTGCCGCCAACGGTGAGCTTGTCGATGGCCTGGCCGTTGAACTTCACCTTCCCGTCCTCGGTTATCTCCATACCCGGCATGCGTTGGATGAGGTCTCTCAGCATGGCGTTTGCCCCGACCCGGAACGACGAAGCGTTGAATTCCACCGTATCCTGCTTGATGACTATGGGATTGCCTACGTCGGAAATCACCGCAGCCTGCAGGAAACGCTCATCCTGCTGCATGCGTATGGTTCCCATGTCCACCTCAGAATCCCTGAAGAAGCGCTCCCTTACGAAGGGCTTGTAGCCCATCATCTCCACGTGGAATACATAACTGCCGAACGGGACTTCGTCCAACACGGCCTCTCCTTTGGCGTCCGAGAGCGTGAAATTGGTAATGGTCGTGTCCTTGGACGGAACGACATAGACTGAAGCGAATGACACGGGCTCCCCGGACAGGGAGTCCACCACGGCAGTCTTTATCTGGGCCATCCTCTCGGCGAAGACATTGTCGTTCAGGATGAATACCTGCGCCCTGCCGGGCAGGCAAACGCCGGACAGCAGCGCCAACGCCACCGCCATCCTTCTAAGCAATCGGTTACTTCGATGGTTTTCCATAATATATCATCGTTTCGGGAACGAAAGCCAAGTTTTGTTATTCTTTCTTCAACTCCACCGCCGGGTCAGTCCGGGCGGCCTTGAGGTCCTGCCACAGCACGGAAGCGAAGGAGATGACCAGTGTGATAAGCACTGCGACGGCAAAGATCCACCCGTAATTGGAGATCCTGTAGTTGTAATCCTCCAGATACCGTCGTGAAATCCATACTGCCACGGGCACCGCGATCATGCAGGCAATCCCGACCAGGATCATGTATTCGCGCACGGCTCGCAGCGTCTCGGAGCGCACCGTGCTGCCGAAGACCTTGCGCACAGCGATGTCGTGAGTGCGCTCCGATGCGTAAAGCGCCGACATCGCCAGCAGCCCCAGCAGGGAGATAAGCACGGAAAGGGCCATGAACAGCTCGATCATCCGCATGTAGTTCTCGGCCTCTTCCAGCCCGTCATTGACTTTGTCCCGGACAAAGCCGTTCAGGCGCGGACTCGGGATATATCCAGTCTTTTCAGCAAGATATTTCTGGAAAAGATCCTCCAGTTGCTTCTCCGCTTCCTTCCTGTCCCCGTCGATGCGAAGAAGCATGTAACTGCCCTGGGTCATATCGGTCACTTCAATGACACCATACTCGTCCGTCTGTATGTGGGCGGCATCCGAGACGGCGAAATCCCGGAGTATCCCTGCAATCTGCTTCGTCCCGAAAAAGTTCGCCCAGTCCGGGAGAACAAAGTCTGGGAGATTCTCCTGTTCCGCCTCCATCCCGATGCTGTTCCAGGCCGATTCCGACAGCCAGATACCCGTTCCCGAAGGGGTATGGAAATCTTCAATCACCTCATAGCCGCACATCCTGAAAGCCTCAGGACTCATGCGGAGCGTCGTGAACTTGAATGTGCTCCCGTCGTCCTTCGGACCTGAAACCGACATGTATCGTTTTCCGGGATATCCGTCACAGACTCCGGCTTCCTTCACGAACGGAAGCTGGAGTACTGCATCCCGTTGCGCATCCGAGAGCAGGTACTGGACATACAGGTCCTCGACGTCGGCGCCGAGAGGCTGGTGTATCATGTGGTAATACTGCCGCTCCATCACCAGCGCGAACGCTATCAGAAGCACGGAGAGACCTGTCTGGAAGACGATGAACACCTTTGAGAAGACCGATTTGCTCCGAACCCTGTAGTCTCCCTTGATGACCTGGGCGGGATTGTAACGGGACGCCAGATGCGCGGGTATCCATCCGGCGAGCAATCCTGCCGCCAAAGTCACTCCGATGAACAGAACGGCGGTCGTCGCATCCAGATGCCATGAGAAGGGAGCCGACACGAATCTCTCCCCCTCTTTAATCTCCACCAAACGGCTGAGCGTCGGTGAGAATGCATTTGCGACCAGGAGCGCCACCCCGGCACAGATGAGGGTAAACGCCAATGACTCAGCAAGATATTTCCAGACTACCTGCCTGCGAGTGGCACCCAGGATGGAGCGCATCCCCATCTCTTTCGCCCTTTTTCCGGCAAGGGCCGCGCTTAAGTTGATGTAGTTGAATACTGCCGAAAGGAGCAGCAGTATTACTACGGCCGACAGCATCTTGAGCAGGGACAGGTTCCCCTTGTGGAAAGCCATCCCTCCGTTGAGGTCTGAGAAATACAGGCGGTCCATACGCTCAATGCACCCGTTCTTGAAAGCGCGGGACTCGTCACGCCCCCAATTCCTCCTGCTATGCTCCTCCATCACACGGTCTAGGGAAGCTACCAGTTCATCCTCCGGCAGTTTGCTGGAAACAAGGCACACATCCCCTCCTGACGCTCCCCTTGACACTTCCTTCCTTTCCCGGACCCGAAGGAAATCCGTCTCGTTGAATACGGCCGGGACCTTTGAGCGGAAAACGGCAACGATGGATATGGTGTCGCCCCAACTGACGATTTCCCGTCCGACTATCTCCCTGCCCTGACTATGCCGCCTGGCAAGGCTCTCGCTGATGGCGACACCGCCGCCGAGCAAGGAAGTCATGTCGCCTTCCACCCACTCGACCGGAAACATGTCGAAAAAGTCCGGCTCGACGGTCGCCATTCCGGTTTGGTCAATACTTTCATCTCCCA
>JAFZQO010000044.1 GCA_017620335.1 Bacteroidales bacterium | reverse complement strand
TTGACTTGGTCAAATTAAGCAGCGAGTGCGAAATTGTTGTTGCCAACTAGTTTTTCGGAAACTGGTATTTACGTGAGGGCTTCCGACTCACGGCGTGCTTACTGTCCCGCATCGATGCTGTCAAAACCAAAACATCCCCAGGACAAAAAGTGGTGCAAAGTTAGCAAGAATCCGCCAACCTTGCACCATCTGTCTATTATTTTATTTCTATTTCGCCTTCGGCATCGTGCGGTTGCTGCGCCGGACGGGCGCATGGGCTGCGGCCGCCGCTCCCCGGCGAGGGCCGAAGAACTTGCCCGCGGACCTCCTCGCGGAGTTGGACGCACCAGAATCGACCTTGAACTCGACCGGACCGGTGTAGCTGCCCTTGAAGGTGCCGCCGTAGGTCTCGTCCTCGTCCACGAAGTCGAAGGTCATGGTGTAGTCGCTGCCGGAGCGCTTGATGTCGAGAGTGCCCTTGGTGGCCGCATAGTAGGCGTAGCCGCTCTTGCAGTACCATGTGCCCCAGGCGATGTTCTCCTCGTCGGTATAGCCTCCGATGATGACCCCGGGAACGAAATCCTGAGGGTTGCCCACCTGGACGACCTTGGCCAGCCTCATGTCGGGAAGCGAACCCTTCACCTTCTCCTCGGTAAGTATCTCTACGCAAGTGTATTCGCTGGTGGCGTCCGCATCCTTGTCATAGAAGTAGAGGATCCAGTCACGATAGTCCGTGCACTCGATGCCCTCCCATACCTGGCCGCAGTCAAGGGCCACGACCCGCGATATGTCCTTCATCTCTACATCCTTCGGGATATCTTCAGGCTGGCCGCCCTGGGTCATGTCCGAGATGTCGATCCTTCCCTTGAAATATAAGTTGTATTCCGCGCCGTTGGCCACGACCCTGGCCGTTATCTCATAGAGATTGGTGACTGTCTTCTTGACAATCAACTCGCCGTCCGTGATCCCGTAAATGGCCTTATGCTGGGAATCCTTCTGTATGAAGAGGGTGGAGCCGTCCAGGTATTCTTCGCCGTTCTCGTCCTTGGACTCGTAGGCAGGGATGAATATCTGGGTCTGTCCGGCGGCGTCCGTACACTTGTATACGCCTTCCCTGATGGAAAGATCCCCGGTCTTGGGAAGGAGCACGTCCAGAGTGAGTTCATGGGCGGAACCGGTGAAGTTCCCCTCACTGTCGGTTGCACCTTCGTACAGATAGATAAGGTAACTGTCGGAATTGTTGTTGTACCACTGTCCGTAGTACTCGCCGTAACCGTACTTGAGGGTTACGTCACGGGACTCTTCGACCGTCTCGCCCTGGCGGGAGGGATCGTCGGGATACTCGGGGTCGTAGTTGTCACCCCTGTGCTGGCGGGTGGAGATGTCGCAGGAGCCGGCCCCCGTCACCATGCCGGCGAAGGCTGCCACGAGGCAGAAATAGTGCAGAATCCGTTTCATAGCGTTAAAAAAAATGGTTTTCACTTCCGAAAAAGCAAAAACCATGCACAAACGGGAAAAACCCGGTTTTATTTCACAGGCTGGAGGGTCAGGATGATCTCGGCGGCCGATTCGTCAAGGGTCGTGCTGATCTTGACGACGCAGAGCTCATCGACGAACTGGACGGTGGCGGTGCCGTCAAGGTCGTTGGTAAACTCATGCAGCTTGAAGCTGCTGCCGAGGCGGAGATTGTGCTCCGCGGCATAAGACTGGCCGTTCTTGAAGCTGGCCGCCATCATGGAATCGGTGAAGATGACCTTGTCGACGACCATGTTGTCGTCCATGTGGTATTTGAATTGGATGCCCAAATCCTTCGCATCCTTTTCAACCACATTCAGGTCAAGCGGTCCGGTGTACGTATTGTTGACCTTGCGGTCGGGCATGTTGAGGATAGTCTCCTTGGTGCTCCAGACGCCGTTCATCTTGTAAGCTTCGGAACTCTCGCTCGATACGATTTCCGTCAATTCGATATTGTCGTACACGGTACGTATGCCGTTGGCGGGGGTATACGCTATCTTCTTGTCGTCGAGGAGCTCGATCTTCCCTTGTCCTGAGAAAGACCAGGTCTTCGAGGAATTATCGAATGTATAAGTCCCGGTGACTATCTTGCGCTCATCAGCCGACTTGGTGAATGCCTTGTCGAGCACGGCGACGAATGCGCCGTCGGCGCTGGTCGAGAAAATGCTGTTGCCGAACTTGAAAGTCCTGCGGAACTCTATCTGGGGTTCCGGAGGCGTTACAGGGGGATTATCGGGATCCGACGGAGTGACCGGGGTCTCAGAATTATTGGGATCGTCGGGATTGAGCGGCTCCTCACAGGAGAAAAACACCGGCAGCATGAGCATTGCCGCAACGATGAGATGATATCTTTTCATAAACCGTAAGATTTAAAAAAGTTTCACAAAAACACTGGCACGGAGGACGGGCAGCACCGGAAGTGCCGCAAGCTTGTCCACGTAATCGACATATTTGTCATAGGACTTTTCAGTCCTGTAGCCACGTATGCCGTAGATGGTTTCCAAGAGTTCCTTGGAGGTCATGGTGATGTTTTCCAGATCGCCCTTGATGTTGCGGGCGTCGGTGCAGGCCTTGAGGCCTCCGATATATTCCAAGCCAAGGTCGACAGCCGCCCCTACCCTGCCGCTGGGAATGGCAGACCCGAATCCGATGCCGATGAAAGGCCTGACGGGCAGAGTCTTAAGGGAGCCGCGCATAATGCCATTCTCGTCGGACTGGATGCGGTAGAACTTGGTCACATCCTCGGTATTTCCGTCGAGGTAATAGGTGATGCCGGCGTTGTGATACGAATCAGGGAGGGCCTTGGTATTATAGGCCTTGGCGAAATCGCTGGAACCGATGAAAACACCAGCGGTGACACGGAAGGCGCCGCCGCCGGGATGATAGTCGACCAGGAGGTTACCTGTAGGAGAGAAACTTCCCGTGAACTCCGTGCTTGTGGCGGGGTTGGAGTTCCACTTGGGAAGGTCTACCGCAATCTCCGGAATAAGGAAAGAAGGGATCACGCTGAATCCGGTACGCACATTGAGCCTGTCGGTCACGCCGAACGCCAGCGAAGCTCCGAAACCGTCCACGACACCTGCGGAGACACCGGCGGCCATGCTGAACGAACCGTCGGAATCCTGGGCGGAAACGCTGACGGGGATAAGAAGCGCAAAGGCGGATAAAAGAATGAGTAACCTCTTCATAAAATAAGTATTAACATACAAAGTAAATGCTTTTCTGCACAAAGTCCAAGGATTATGCCGAAAAACTCATCAAATACCCGCACCATCCATGAAAGTCAGGTCCTGCGCCTTGCCCTGAAGGATGCGGGAATGCTTCGGGACGGAATGGGTCAGCCAGACGTTGCCGCCTATGACGGAGCCTTCACCTATGGTGATGCGGCCGAGTATCGAAGCATTTGAATACACTGTGACGTTGTCCTCGAGTATCGGGTGCCGGGGGATACGCATGGGATGACCGGCTTCGTCGTAGGAGAAGTTCTTGGCTCCCAGGGTCACGCCCTGGTACAGGGTGACATGGCTTCCGATTACCGCAGTCTCCCCTATCACGACGCCTGTGCCGTGGTCTATGGCGAAATGGTCGCCGATGACTGCGGCGGGGTGTATGTCAATGCCTGTCTTCGAGTGTGCATGCTCCGTGAGCATGCGCGGGATGACAGGCACGCCAAGCAGGTACAACTCGTGAGCCGTACGGTAATAAAGCATGGCAGTAACGGCGGGATAGCAGAAAACGACCTCCCGGGGGTCGCTGGCGGCAGGGTCGTTATGGGCGACGGCCTCCACGTCCGCGGCGAGCAGCTCCCGGATCGCCGGGAGCCTTCCGATGAAGGCTTCCGCGACCTCCCGTGAGCTTACGGCCGCGAGCCTGTCGGAGATATTGGAAAGGGCACTCTCTTCCCGGACTTCGCTGTACATCGGGAAAACGACATCCTTGACACTTGCCATCAGCGACTTCAGATGCCCTGCGGTTTGATTCAATGAAACACTCATTTTGTCTGGCGTTTCGCAAAATTAATAAAAAAATGCTATTTTTGTAACTCAAGGACTGAAAGACAGAGATGGCTGACAAGCAAAATCGCAAGAAGGGATTAATCAGAGTACTGCCTTCCAAGTTGAAAAGGTATTTGTACGAATACCTTGACACAAGGGTCGTTTTCATAAGCGACCTTGCATTGTCGATACTTGCTTCCGTCATCGTCCTGTGGCTCATCTCCTTGTTCGCAGGAAACGTCGAATCCTACCGCGGAGTGTTCACTCTCTGGTGGTTAGGCAGTTCACTGGTTGCGACTCTCATCGCCATTTTCCTGTTCAAGAACTACAAGATTGTCATCCGTCACGCACAGTTGCGCGACCTCCTCGGCATCTTCAGGATATCCGCCACCAAAGTACTGCTCATGTGTCTTGTCCTTGCTGTCTTCAGCATCTTCAACAAGACCGTCATCCTCGCCCTTCTGTTGGATTTCCTGATCACGTCTTTCTTCCTCATTTCCTTGAGGATACTGATGATCCTTGTTTATGACATCTACAAGAGCCAGCTTAAAGACCGTCTTAACCGCCAGCGTATCCTGGTGTACGGCACCAACGAGAAGTCCGTCGCCGTAGTGGCCAGGCTCCAGGATTCGACACATTATCAGGTATTGGGATTCCTGGTCCCCCACAACATCGCCACTCAGTACAAGATAGCCGATACTCCGGTTTACGGGTACAACGATGAAAGCAAGCTGAAAGCACTGGTCGACCGTTTTTCGCTCGACTGCATCCTCTTCGCCACGGAATCCGAGGCCCAGGCTGAAAGGGACGGCCTGATTCAGTTCTGCATCGAAAAAGGCGTCAAAGTCCTGATCACCCCTACCATAGACGAAGTCGTAGGCGGAAAGATCATGAAGAACAAGATCCGCGGCATCAAGATCGAGGACTTGCTCGGACGCGAGGAGATCAGCATCAACGAAGAAGGCATCAGGCGGGAATGCGAGGGCAAGACCATACTTGTCACCGGTGCGGCAGGTTCCATAGGCAGCGAGCTCTGCCGCCAGCTGGCGGGCTTCGGAGTGAAGAAGCTCGTCCTTTTCGACAATGCCGAGACCCCCATGCACAACCTCCGCCTCGAGATGGAGGGCCGCTTCCCCGACGTGAAAGCCGTGCCGATTATCGGAGACGTCCGTCAAACACCCCGTCTTGACTATGTCTTCCGCAAATGGCGTCCCCAGATCGTATTCCACGCCGCAGCGTACAAGCACGTCCCCCTCATGGAGGAGAACCCCTGCGAGGCCACGCTGGTAAACGTCCACGGTTCCAGGAACGTCGCTGACAAATGCCTCGAATACGGAGTGGAGAAGATGGTCATGATCTCCACGGACAAGGCGGTCAACCCCACCAATATCATGGGTTGCACCAAGCGCCTGGCCGAGATATACGTACAGTCCCTGGGACTTGCCCTGAAGTCGGGAAAGGTTCAGGGAGCAACGAAGTTCATTACGACGCGTTTCGGCAACGTCCTGGGATCCAACGGTTCCGTCATCCCCCGTTTCCGTGAGCAGATCGAGAAGGGAGGCCCTGTCACGGTTACCGACCCGCGCATCACCCGCTACTTCATGACCATTCCGGAGGCATGCCGCCTCGTGATGGAAGCGGCCACCCTTTCCGAAGGCAACCAGATTTTCGTATTCGACATGGGAGAACCCGTCAAGATAGACGACCTCGCCAGGAAGATGATCTCGCTCGCAGGCCTCAAGGTCGGGACGGACATCGACATAGAGTATATCGGACTGCGTCCGGGCGAGAAACTCTACGAGGAGCTCCTGTCCAGCGCGGAGAATACCGACCCTACTCCCCACGACCGCATCCGCATAGCGCACGTCCGGGACTATGACTATGACGAAGCGTTGCGTGTCGTCAACCGTCTCGAGACCCTCTCCCGCGAAGTGGAGATTTCCGAGATGGTCAGGCTCATGAAAAAGACCGTTCCGGAGTTCAAGAGCCAGAACTCAAAGTTCTGCGCCTTCGACACCCCGGAACAGCCAGTCTGATACAAGTATTTCCTACTCAGGGCTTTTCAGCAGCCGGAGGTCATAGATGCCCCCGACGGTTGCGCCGTTGTCCGCACGGAACTTGACGCGGACCTCGTCCTTCCCTTCCAGCAAGGACGCCGGGACCGGATACTCCTCGCTCTTGAACTGGGACTGCATCCACTTCCCGGTATTGTCCACGGACAGCAGGGGTTCGTCATCCACCAGGATGTCAAACCTGCGCGTGGCCCATTCCGCCGCTCCCCAATACTTCACGTATAGGGAAATCCCCTCGGAGAAGCCTCCGGTAGCCAGGCTGTAGCTGAACCATCCTCCCCTGGACGCATCACGGTAATGGACATCCCTCGTCACGCCGGTACTGGAGCGCTCGGACAGGATGCCGTGGTCGGTCTCGGGCTGCTGCTCGCCGGGGGCGACGGCGTCGAGGGTGCGGGCCTCAAGGGCCAGCATCTCCTTTTCCCTGCGCGCAAGAGAATCGACATACTCCTTGTACCCGTCCTCGTCCAGCGCCAGCCAGTAGATCTGGTAACGGGAATCATGGATGCCGCTGAAAGGTTCCAAATCTGCGTCGATGGGATTGAGCATCCGGATACCCTCGAAACGGAAATGCAGGGGCTTGCCCGGAACCGGGCGTATGTGGTTGCCGATATGGTCGACATTATGGGAAACGAGTATTGGGGCCTGGTCCACCGGCAGCTTGGTGCCGGCGGCGTACTGGCTCCAGCGGCCGTCGTCGGCCAGGAGGCCGGCCAGGTCCTCGGTGCCCGTACGCATGCCAAGTAGTATAGGGCCGTGCATGATGGCTATGTAGTCCGGCACGTTGGGCATGTGCTCGACCGTATTCTGCATCGGCAGACCGACCTCCACGACGTCACCCTTCCTCCATTTGCGCGTGATGGCGACATAGGAGGAGGGCGTGGCATCGATGTCCAGCGGCTTTCCGTTGACTGAAACGGTCATTGCACCCGGTTTCACCCATCCGGGACAGCGTACATACATGGTGAATTTCCCCATTCCTGACACTACACTCAGTCTCGTGCCCTCCTCCGCGGGGAAAGAGGTCTCCTGGCGGATGACCGTCTTCCTATCCTTCCAGTTCAGCTCTGAAGCCACGAAGAGATTGACGTACAGACCGTCGCCGTCATGAGTGTAGATGAACTGCCCGTACCGGGACTGGTTCTCCATACCGGAGCCGACACAGCACCACATGGCCTCGTTGGGCACCGAATACACGCGGTAATGCCTCGGCCTGGCGGAGGTGAAATAGACGTAGCCGCCATGCTCCGGATGCTGCGTGGACAGGATGTGGTTGAACATCGTACGCTCGTAGAAATCCGCATATTCCGCTTTCGGGGACACCCTGAAGAGATCCTCGGTGAGCTTGAGCATGTTGTAGGAATTGCAGGTCTCCGGACCGTCGTCGTCGTTGACGAAGTCGATGCAGGCCTCCGCGCTCGGGAAGTGCTCGCGACGGCTGTTGCCGCCGAAAGCGAGCGAACGGTTCTGAGTGACGGTCTGCCAGAAGAAGCGGCCCGCCTCGGCATAATCCGCTCCGCCACCGAGCTCGCCTATGCGGGCGAATCCTATGGCCTTCGGCACCTGCGTGTTGGCGTGGAGGTTGTCCAGGCGGTCCTCGTCATGAGCGAGCGGCTCCATGATAAGCTTGTGGGAGAATCGCTTGGCGGCGGTGAGGTATTTGGCGTCACCGGTCATCGCGTAGGCGTCGGCGAACATTTCGTTCATGCCGCCCTGCTCGTTGCGCATCATCTGTTCCATCTGGTCGTCCGAAAGGCCGGCGGTCAGGTTGATGCCCCAGTCGCAGAAGCCCAGGAAGAGGCTGCGCGCCTTCTCATTGCCGCAGTAGAGCCATGCGTCGCGCAGACCCGCAAACATTTTGTGGATGTTGTAGAAAGGCGCCCAGGCGGATGAATACTGCCGGAAATCGCCCTTCATGAAGGCGGACCACATGGAGTCGCTCTGCGGCACGCCGCCGATGTAACCCACTCCCCACGAGGGATGGTTCACGGCATTGGCCACCGCGCATTCCGCGAGCTCGTCTATCATGTACTCCATCCTGCGGAGGCACTCCGGGTTGCCGGTCATCTGCCAGTTCATGGCCATGGCCGTAAGGTAATGGCCGGCCACATGGCCGTCAAGGCCCGCCCAGTTGGGGTAATACTCAGCCTTCTTGGGCAGGCCCGCCTCGGCCCGGAACGGCGCCAGGAGGCGGTCCACGTCGTACTGGAGGAGCACGTAGAGGTTCAGGTCGCGTGCATGCCTGAAGGGCCCGTCAAGAAGCGTGACGTCCCCTATCGGGAATTCATTTTTATAGAGCCTGTCCTGGGCGGACACGGCAAAGGCCGCCATGAGGAGCACGACGGCCAATAGCGTCTTTTTCATAGAACAGTCGTTATTGCGTTTACAGGACCTTCCAGATCCTGAGGCAGATGCAGTCGGTGGCGAAGCCGGGCATGCAGACGAACACGGCGTTGTTCAGCCAGTCGTATGCAGAGTCCTGCGGAGCCTCGAACTTCGGAGTAGTCCTGAAGTAGAATTCCGGCTTGCCGTCAGGGCCGTTCCCGGTGTGGATGATGCCGCAGTTGCGGATGTGGATATAGACTCCGTCATCGGTCTTGATGGAGTATATGGCCTCTACTTCCGTGCGGCCGTGCTCCTGGTCAACCAACTGGTAATCAGCGCCCCCAGAGAGTATGGTACCCTTCATGCGGGGACCCTCGAAAGTACCTCCGACTATGGGGATGACAACCCTGTTGCCATGCGATGTCTGTCCGACGGTATAGGTGCCCTCGCAGTTGACGCGAAGCTCACACACAAACTCGAGGGCCGGGCCCTCGGGCACGCCCTCCTGCTGCGCCGGGGCCTGCGCCCGTGCGCAGAGCGCCGTCATGACGATGAATCCGAAGAGTAAAGCAATCCTTTTCATATCCTGTTATTTGAAGAGCATACTTGCGAAGGCGGCAAGGGACTTGCGCCAGGGCTGCCACTCATGGTCTCCGGGGAAGGACTGGAACTCCACGTCCACGCCTGCGTCACGCATCTTCTGCACGATGGCCTTGGTATACTCGATGCGGGGGTCCTGCTCGCCGCAGGAGATGAAGAACACGTCGAGTCCGGAGTTGAACTTTTCCGGAGCGGTCAGCATGCCGGGGATGTTGGCCTCGAGGTCGAAGTTGGACGAGCCCTGGATGCCTCCGAACACTCCGGTGGAGAAGATGCCGACATTGGCGAAGGTCTCGGGGCAGCGAAGGCCGATGAAGAAGGACTGGCCGCCACCCATCGACAGGCCGCACATGGCGCGGTGCTTCGCATCCGCCTTGACGCGGAAATTGGACTCGATGAAGGGAATGATGCTGCCTATGAGCTCGCTGCGGTAGGGCTGCATGCCCTCCCAGCTGTAGCCGCCCTGGGAAGCGGGGGCACCGGGCTTGCGGGGGATGTTGGAGTTGACGCTTACGACTATCATCGGAACGGCCTCGCCGCGGGCGATGAGGTTGTCCAGGATGGTCGCGGTGCGACCCTGCTGGATCCAGCCGCGGTGGTCCTCGCCGCCGCCGTGATGGATGTACACTACGGGATATTTCTTCTTTCCTTTCTCGTAATCAGCGGGGGTATAGACGAATACGGGCCTCCAGGCCTCGGCGTCCTTGGACCAGTAGGTCATCTCGCGGACCTGTCCGTGGGGGACGTCCTGGGTCTCGAAGAGGTCCATTCCCGGCTCCGGTATGTCGATGGCGCTGGCCATGCGGCTGGTGCCGAAATAAGACTCGCTGGCGGGGTCGGCCACCGAGACGCCGTCTACGATCAGGGAGTAGTAATGGTATCCGGGAAGGAGGGGCTTGGTGACGATAGTCCAGGTGCCGGAGGCGTCCTTGACGCCATCATGGCGGCCGCCCAGGTCGATCTGCACGCGCTCAGCCTGCGGGGCGCGCACCTTGAACACCACGGAATTGTCCGCAAGGATCTTGGGGAAGCCGTTGGCGCTGATGTTGGTCACGGGAGAGACGGCGCCCTGGAGCTTAGGCTCCAACTCCTTCTGTATCTTGGCGTTGCGGGCGGCGTTCACAAACTCCACCATCTCGGAGAGCCAGGGCTCGACGAAGAGGTTGATGCCGTGGCCGGCGCCCTCGACAAGGTTCAGGTCGGTCACGATGCCCTGCTTCTGGACGGCCTCATACAGTTCGACTCCCTGGCAGTGGGGGACGACGTTGTCCTTGGTGCCGTGGAAGACGATGAGCGGAGGGTCGGAGGGATCGAGATAGGTGATGGGGTCGATGGTGCGGAAGAGGTCGTCCTGTCCGGCGTAATCCACGCCGAGGAGGGCCTCCTCGGGGGTGCCGCCCCAGGGACGCTCCCACTCGCACTCCATGTTCAGCAGGTCGATGGGGCCGGACCAGTCGCAGACGCAGTCAACGGCGCTGCTGAAGGAGGTGTAAGGTCCCACGGAGCCCTCGATGTCGACGTCGTACTCCCCTACCTTGGTCTGTTTGACATTGGAGGTTGTACCCGAGAGGGACGCGAGATGTCCGCCTGAGGAGAATCCGGAGATGCCGATGAAGGAGGTGTCGAATCCGTACTCGTCAGCTTTGGCGCGCACGAAGCGGATGGCGGCCTTGATGTCGTTTATCTGGGCCGGGAACTTGGCGTCCATGCTGGAACGGTGGTTGGGGCAGACGAGGGCGTAGCCGGCGTCGAGAAGGGCCTGGCCTATGCTGTCGAGGTTGGCCATGCCCTTGGAACTGTTGGAGAACCAGGCGCTGCCGTAGATGTGGACCACGACTGGATAGGCGTCGCGCTTCTCCGAAGGGAGATAGATGTCCAACTTGTGATAGACCTGCCCGTCACCCGCGTAGTCCACGTCCATGAACTTCTCTCCGCAGCGGAGCTCGGGCATGCGGAAACTGAAACCTGCCAGCTGGGCCGACGACATGCCGCCCGGCTGGGCCTGGAGCCCGGCCATGATGCCGAGCCCCAGGACTGCCGAAAGGATGAGCCTTTTCATATGAAGAGTTTAAATTACCTGGAAATCAAGTGTCTGAAGGTCGGTGTCACGGGAAGAGCTGCCGACGAGGATGCGGTACCTGCCGGGCATTACGGAAAGCTCGTCGATATACTCGTCATAGTACTCGAAGGCCTCGGGGGCCAGGGTGATCTTCACCTTCATCGTGGCGCCGGGGGCGATGGAAACCTTCTGGAATCCCTTGAGCGACTTGATGGGAGCGCCCGCGTCGTCGAGGCGCTTCACGTACACCTGGACGGTCTCGTCGCCGGCTACGGAGCCGGTATTGGTGACGGGAACGACGACGTCCACGCCCTTACCGGCCTTGACGGAGGCCTTGGAGAGCTTGGCTTCACCATAGGAGAAGGTGGTATAGCTCAGGCCGTAGCCGAAGGCATAGAGGGGCTCGCCGCGGAAATAGCGGTAGGTATGTCCCTCCATGTTGTAGTCCAGGAAGTCGGGGAGCTGTGAATCGGAGGCGTAGAAGGTGACGGGAAGCTTGCCCGAAGGGTTGTAGTCGCCGAAGATGACGTCGGCGAGGGCGGCTGCGCCGGCCTGGCCGCCGTACCACGCCTGGAGGAGGGCGTCATACTGGTCCTCGACACTGGCAAAGGCGATGGCTGAACCGGAGCAGCTCACGAACACGACGGGCTTGCCGGTGGTGTGCATGGCCTTGACGAGGCGCTGCTGGACGGCCGGCAGCTCGATGGAGCTGCGGTCGCCTCCCTCGCCCTCGAAGCGGGCTGAGATGCCGCCGACGACGATGATGGCGTCAGCGTCCTTCAGCTGCTCAGCGAGGTCGCCGAACTCGGCGAACCTGCGCTCGCAGAACTCGGTATTGAGCATGGCGAACTGGCCGTTGCCCTGGCTATACTCGATCTTGACCTGATAAGGCTTGCCGGCCACCACGTCGAAGGACTTGGTGGGGGTGGCGCCGCGGAATCCGAAGCCACGCATCATGCCGCCCATGCCGGGCTGGGACTTCTCGACGACCTTGCCGTTCACGGTCATGACGTGGTTGCCGTCAGAGGAGAGGGAGTACTGGAGAGGACCGGTGAAGTCAGGGACGAAAGTACCGGTGATACGCACGGAGATGTCGTCGGTATTGACGCCATCGGCGAAACCATAGCCACCGAAGGTGCTGAAGTTCAGGGTATTGGTATAATATCCAGTCACGGCCGGCTCGCCCTTGAGGTTGCGGTTGTTGAAGAACTCCACGTAGAGTCCCTTGCCGTCGTTGAAATCACCGATATGGTAGGTGGTATTGTAGTCGTCCATGATCTCGCAGGCCTTGGTGTAGAACACCTCGGCCTGAGGGACGGCGGCCTTGATGCCCTCGAGGATGGAGTGCGTGTGCTCCGCGGTCGGGGTGCCGCCATAGTTGCCGTTGAGCATGGAGGCGTCGTCGGCATTGGGGCCTATGACAGCCAGTTTCTTGACGTTCTTGGAAAGCGGCAGGACGCCGTCGTTCTTGAGCATCACGATGGCCTCGCGCGCGGCCTGGCGGGCCAGCGCGTCGTTGGACTCGCTGCTGATCACATCCTCGCCGAGACCGGCCCAGGGAATGCTTTCGGCAGGGTCGAACATGCCGAGCTCGAAGCGGCCCATGAGGGTCTTGCGGAGATGGACATCAAGGTCCTCCTCCTGGATGAGGCCGTCCTTGAGGCCGTCCACGAGGGATACCATGCTGACGCCGCACTCGAGGTCGGTGCCGTTGAGTATGGCGTCGACCGAAGCGTGCTCAGCATCCGGATGGGTGCCGTGCTGGTTCTTGTTGTAGAAGTTGTTGATGGCGTCGCAGTCGGTCAGGACGATGGCTTCGTATCCCCACTTGTTGCGGAGGATGTCCACGAGGAGCCTGTCGCTGGCGCAGCAGGGCTTGCCCTCGTAGCGGTTGTAGGCGCACATCACCTCACGGACGTCGGCTTCCTTCACCAGGGCCTTGAAGGCCGGGAGGTAGGTCTCCCAGAGGTCGCGCATCTGCACGGAGGCGTCGAAGCTGTGGCGCAGCGGCTCAGGTCCGCTGTGCACGGCATAGTGCTTGGCGCAGGCGTGGGTCTTGTAGTATTTCTTGTCGTTGCCCTGCATGCCCTTTACGTTCTGGACGCCCATGACGGCCATCAGGTACGGGTCCTCGCCGTAGGTCTCCTGGCCGCGGCCCCATCGGGGGTCACGGAAGATGTTGATGTTAGGGCACCAGAAGGTGAGCTCAGGGTTGCCGGGATAGTAGCGCTCCTTGAAACCGACCCCGAAGATGTCGTGGTCGGAACGGTTCCAGTTGGCGCGGGCCTCGTCGGAAACGGTCGAGAACACGTCGTAGATCATGCCGGGATTGAAGGAGGACGCCATGCCGATGGGCTGGGGATACACAGTGTATCCGTCCTGTCGGACGCCGTGGCAGGCCTCGCTCCACCAGTTGTAGGAAGGTATGCCGAGGCGGTCCACCGAGACCGACTTGTTCATCATCAGGCCCACCTTCTCCTCGGGGGTCAGGAGGGAGATGAGGTTCTCCACCCTCTCCTCGTTCGAGAGCCGGGGATTCTGGAATGGAAATTCGTACTCGTTCTTGTTCCCGCAGGACGCAGCCAGCAGGAGGACGGCCGTAAGGACGGCCGGAATGAAGGCTCTTCTCATATCTAGCGCTTATTTGAAACTTACCCAGTCCACCTCGAGGTGGCTTCCGTTCGTCATCAGGAGATACAGGTCGTGGATGCCCTCGACCGTTTCGGTCGTGGTGATGGACTGCTCGGTCCAGACACCCTTTCCGGGAACGTTGAAGGTGGCGAGGACGGGGCCGTCCTTGGCGTCGGCGCGCAGCTCGACGGTGCCGCCGGCCTTGGAGATGACGCGCATCGTGGCGACCTTGGCGGGGACGTTGCCGAAGTCAACCCTCGCGTAGCTGATCCAGCGGGGCTCCCTCTCCTGGGTGGTGTTCCACAGGATGGCCTTCCATCCGTCGAACGGAGTGTCGGAGTTCAGGAACTCCACGGCCACGTACTTGTCGGACTTGTCGGTGTAGCGGTCGATCTGGATCTGCGAGGATGCCTTGGTGACTCCGACTCCACGGAGCGTGGGAACCACCGGGACGATGGTCCCGTCAGGATTGAACTCGACGTAATCGACACATACCGAACGGTTCTTGTCGAAATACGGTGAATAGTCGTTGTGGTGATAGAAGAGATACCACTGGCCGTCCAGCTCGATGAAGGAATGGTGGTTGGTCCAGCAGATGGTCTCGGACTGCTCCATGAACTTGCCCTTGAACTCATACGGTCCGAGGGGGTTGTCCGCCATGCAGTAAGCCAGAGTCTCGCGGGCGTCCTCAACCCACGGGAAGGTATAGTAATACTTGTCGCCGCGCCTGAAGAGGAACGGTCCCTCGGTCTGTCCCCTAGGGATGCCCTCGATACGGACGGGGTCGGAGTCCAGTTCGAGCATGTTGTCCTTCAGCCTGGCGACCTGGAGGCCCATTCCCGACCAAGCCAGGTAAGGAGTGCCGTCATTGTCGATGAAGATGCACGGGTCGATGCCGCCTATGCCCTGGATGGGGGTCTCCTCAGGGGTGAAGGGGCCGTAGGGCGTGTCGGATATGGCCACGCCTATGCCGTTGCCGGCGAAACGCTGGCCGGGCTGCGGCTTCTGCGGCGCCGGGAAATAGAAGTAATACTTGCCGTTCTTGTAGTTGCAGTCAGGCGCCCACATGCTGTAGCCCGCCGCGTTCACCCACGGAACGTGGTCCTGGTCGACTATGACGCCGTGGTCCACCCAGTCGACGAAATTGTCGGAGGAGTACACGTGGTAATCGGCCATGCAGAACCAGTCCTTGCGGGCATAGTCCGCCGGAGCCGGGATGTCGTGGGAAGGATACACGTAGACGCGGCCCTCGAACACGTGGGCTGAAGGGTCTGCAGTGAAAGCGTCCTTGATGATGGGGTTCTGGGCGCCTGCAAACGCTCCTGAAGCGAGCAGGGACAGAGGGAGAAGGAGAAGTTTCTTAAGGTTCATATCGTTGTAGAAAAGTGGTTATACTATTCATCGGCAAGGTACGAATATTCGCTTGCAATTACTTTCCGATTCGTGTCAATCACTTTAAGAATGGTGTCATTTCATTTGCAATAAGGAAATAAATGCTTTTCTTTGTGTAGACCGCAGATAGTAACCAACAACTTATAAAACATGAATCCAAAACGTTTCCTCGGCATTCTGACGCTCGCTGCAGCACTGGCGGCCGTCTTCCTGCTGACCGCTTCCAAGCCTTCCGCGGACAGGAAGTCCAAATCCGCGACCCCCATTTACCTGAACACCAGCTATTCCTTCGAAGAGAGGGCCGCGGACCTCGTTTCGCGCTTCACGCTCGAGGAGAAGCAGAGCCTGCTGGGCAACAGCATGGCCGCCGTTCCGCGCCTCGGGATCAAGGCGTACAACGTATGGAGCGAGGCCCTGCACGGCGTCCTTTCGGGCGCCAACCCCTCCGTGGGCATCCAGGGACCGACTTCATTCCCCAACAGCGTCGCCACGGGCTCCTCGTGGGACCCCGAGCTGCTCAGGCGTGAAGCATCGATGATAGCCGACGAGGCGCGCGCCATTTTCCAGACAGGGACGAAGGGTCTGACCTTCTGGTCACCCGTCGTCGAGCCCATCCGCGACCCTCGCTGGGGCCGCACGGGAGAATCCTTCGGCGAGGATCCCTTCCTCTCGGCAAGGATGGCCTCGGGCTATGTCCGCGGCCTTATGGGCGACGACCCGAAATACATGAAGGCCGTCCCCACGGCCAAGCATTACTTCGCCAACAACAGCGAGTTCAACCGTCACGTCGGCAGTGCCGACATGGACTCCCGCGACATGCGCGAATTCTACCTTTATCCTTACAAGGAACTCATTGAGAACGACGCGCTTCCGTCCATCATGACTGCATACAGCGCGGTGAACCATGTGCCCGTGTCGGCCAGCGAGTTCCTCCTGGACAGGGTGGCCCGCAGGACCTACGGCATGAAGGGCTACGTGACAGGAGACTGCGCCGCCATCGAGGATATCTACACCGGACACTATTATGTTGAGACCGCCGAGGAGGCGACAGCAGAGGGCCTTACCGCCGGCGTCGACACCGACTGCGGCAGCGTTTACCAACGCTATGCCATCAGCGCCCTGGAGCAGGGCCTCATCACCATGGCGGACATCGACAGGGCCCTCGTAAACATGTTCACCGTGAGGATGCGCACTGGCGAATTCGACCCGGAACCGATGGTTCCCTACACGCTCATGCCGCCCTCCACGGTCAACTCCGAGCGCAGCCGTGCGCTGGCGATGGAGGTCGCCACCCGCACCCCGGTATTGCTCAAGAACGAAAATGTCCCCGGCACTTCGGACAAGGCCCTTCCGATAGACCTTTCCAAAGTCAAGCGCATCGCGCTGATAGGCCCCCAGGCCGACAAGGTGGAACTCGGCCCTTATTCCGGCCGGCCGGAAGAGTCCAGCAGGATAAGCCCTTACAAGGCCATTTCCGAATACATCACGGACAAGGGGCTTGACATCGAGGTGACCGTAGCCTCCGGCGCGAGCACAAAGAGCAAGAGCAACCTCCTGTATATCGGTTACTTCGAGACTGTCAAGGCCGACGGCACCGTCCGCCGCTACGACGCGACGCAGTACACCGCTTCCTCCGAAGGCATTACCGTCGGTTCCGGAATGGGTGACGAAGAGCAGGTCCGCAGCATCGACGACGGTTCGTGGACCGCATACGCCAATGTAGACCTCGTGGATGTTGAGCAGCTCACAGTGGGCGCCAACATCCCCACCGAGGGCGGCATCATCGAGGCGCACGTGGACTCCCCCGACGGCAACCTCGTATGCACCATCGAGGCCACCAGGGCCTCCGGCAAGCGTGCCGGAGGCGTGTATGGCACCAGTACTCCGATGACCGAGAAGGTCCTCAAACTCGGCATCAACGACCTCAGGACGCTGTACCTCGTGTATAAGGCCCCGGAGGACGACGAGATCGACCCTGCCATCATCGACGATGCCGCGGCGGCCGACGTCGCGGTGGTGTTCGTCGGCACCGACGAGAACACCGCCACCGAGGAGGCCGACCGCCTCACGCTCTTCCTCCCCGGCAACCAGCTCAAGCTCATACAGGCCGTGGCGGCCGCCAACAAGAACACCATCGTCTTCATGCAGACGCTCGGATGCGTGGAGGTCGAGGAGTTCAGGAACCTGGCGAGCATCCCCGGCATCATTTGGACCGGATACAACGGCCAGGCCCAGGGCACGGCCGCAGCGAAGGTCCTCTTCGGCGACGTAAATCCCGGCGGCAAGCTCAACGCCACATGGTTTAAGACAGTCGGCGACCTGCCGCACATCACCGACTACACCCTGCGCGGCGGAGCCGGAAAGAACGGCCGTACGTTGTGGTATTTCGACAAACCTGTCTCGTACGAGTTCGGTTACGGCCTCAGCTACACCACTTTCGACTATTCCAACTTCAGGATCTCCAAGTCAGCCATTACCCCGGATGACAAGATAGTCATCTCCGTGGACGTGACCAATTCCGGCGGAGTGGACGGCGACGAGGTCGTGCAGGTGTACATGACCACGCCAGACGCCCCCGCGGCGCTCCAGCGCCCGATAAAACGGCTCAAGGGCTTCCAGCGCGTGACCGTCCCCGCGGGCCAGACAAAGACTGTGGACATCTGCATAGACTGCTCCGACCTGTGGTTCTGGGACATGGACGCCGACAGGATGACCTTCGACCAGGGCCGCTATGTCTTCGAGGTCGGCTCGTCCTCCAAGGACATCCGAGGCACCGTGACCGCGACGATGAGCGGCAGGCTTACTCCTGCCCTCAAGACGGTCGTGGCCGACTGCGGGCGCAGCGTCCTCCGGGCCGGAGAGACCTTGATGACCAACGTAACCGCCTGTCTCAATGACGATTCCTTCATCAGCCTGGCAGATGCCAAGGTCGAATACACCAGCAACAATCCTTCCGTGGTGGCCGTCGGCAAGGACGGCAGGATAGTCGCAAACGCCATGGGCGTCGCGACAGTCACCGCCAAGGTCACCTATAACGGCACCGTAGCCAGCGGCTCCTATGCCGTTAAGGTTATGCCGGAGCTCACTCTGAACAGCCTCAAGGTCGACGGAAAGTCCGTCCTCAAGCCCGGCGCGAACCAGTACAGCGTCGTCCGCAAGGCCGGTGCGGCCCCGGTTGTGACCGCCACGGCGGCCGACCCGTCCCTTGATGTCGTGGTCAAGCAGGCTGACGCCGTGCCAGGAACCGCCGTCATCCGCGTCATCGACTACATCACCGGCGACGAGGCCGACTATTATGTAGGTTTCGGCACGAAGGCCGTATCCGACGAGTTCAAGGCCCTCGGCAAGCAGTGGGAGATAGTCCGGGAGGACAAGGCCGCATGGTCCGTCCAGAACGGCGCGCTGACCGTCGTCACCGGCGAGGGCGACGTGACCCTGACGAACAACAACGCGCGTAACATCTTCGTACAGAGCGCCAATACCGACTGGACGGCGGAGACGAAACTCAGCACTTCGGCGGTGCCCGGCAACCCCGCGCAGAACGCCGGACTGATCGCATACGCTGACGACGACAATTTCGTGAAACTGGTGTACGCGGCGCCGGCGTTCGGCCGCGGCATGCCGATGGCGGCGCCCGGCGCGGCGCCGGCCGGCAGCATCCAGCTGGTCGCCGAGGAGGGCGGATACAACAAGGCCACCGTCAGCGTAAGCCTGGCTGACATCCCCGTGAAAGACAACACCGTCTGGCTGCGGCTTGTCAAGTCCGGAAGCGGTTATACGGCGTACTATTCCGTTGACGGCAAGAAGTTCACCAAGGCCGGCGAGGCTTCCGTCCTGCTCAAGGACGTCAAAGCCGGCCTCGTAGCCTGCGAGGGCGTGCGGGCTGCCATGGGCGGCCGCGGCGGCTTCGCCATGCCGCAGGCCCAGCCCGCCCAGCCTTCGCCCCTCAAGGTCGCCTTCGACTGGTTCCACATCAAGTAATGCTCCGCCCCGTCCTCATACTTCTGCTCTCCCTGGCCTGGTCTTCCTCCGGTCCGGGGAGCAGCGGTGTCTCGGAGAACTCACGAGGCCATGGGCGGCCAAGGTTTTCCGAGACACCGCTGCTCCCCGGACCGGAGGTAAGAGGAAAGGTCATTGGACTGAGTTTCAATGACTTTGCGGCCTTCGGACTGACGGATGCGGGGGAGATTTTCTGGACGAGGGACTCAGTGAGATGGGAAGTCGTCGATTTCAACGAAGCGTACCGGGGTTATTACCAGCCGGTACGCTTCGTCGGGATCGCCGCCGGCAAGGGCAGCGTCGCCATTGTCGGCACTTATGAAAAGACCGGCGCCCCGGCCATGTTCGTCTCCTCGAGGGGAAACGTCTGGACGGAGCGCGGGCTCACCTATTCTCAGGGAGAAGAACTCTTCGAGCTCACCGAGACTCCCCTCTCCGTCCGCGCCGACCTCGAGCGTGACGAGTTCGTCATCACCTGCACCGACGGCGTCCTCTTCTTCGTACCCCCCTGCTCCCACTGCAACCGCAAGGAATATCACGGCTCCGACTGACTCCAAACACCGTGTCACTTAAGTATCTGATTTTGAAACAGAAACTTAATTACCCATATCTGTTTTTGCACAAGGGTAAATAATGATCTCGCTGTTTTTCAACTGGTTAAGTGCCGCAGGAACCTATCCTGAAAAATGAAAGTAGTGGCCCAATCCCTGGGCCACTACTTTCATTTTGTTGCCGTAACGACGGGCGGGCGGAGAGAATTACTCCCTCGGCCTGTCGTCGCTGCCGAAGTCGACGGTCATGTCGCCGCTCTTGCTGGTGCCGAACTCGTAGTCCTTGCCAGGCAGGATGGCGTTGAGGATGATACCCACGAGGGCCGCGACTGCCAGACCGGAGAGGCTGATGGCGGTTTTGCCGATGTTGAAGGTGATGCTTCCGGGACCGTAGTTGATACCGATGGCGAGGACGAGGATGAGGGCGGCGATGAGGAGGTTGCGGGAGACCGTGAGGTCGACCTTGTTCTCGACGAGGTTGCGCACGCCGACCGCCGAGATCATACCGTAGAGCACGAGCGAGACGCCTCCGATGGTGGCGGCGGGCATCGCGGCCACGACGGCGGCGAACTTCGGGCAGAAGGAGAAGATGATGGCGAGCACGGCGGCGATGCGGATCACGCGCGGGTCGAAGACCTTTGTGAGGTTGAGCACGCCGGTGTTCTCACCGTAAGTGGTATTGGCGGGAGCTCCGAAGAGGGAAGCCAGGGCGGTGGCGAGACCGTCGCCCATGAGGGTACGGTGCAGGCCGGGATCCTCGAGGTAGTTTATGCCGGTGGTGGAGGAGATGGCGCACATGTCGCCGATGTGCTCGATCATGGTGGCGAGCGAGATCGGGACGATGGTAATGATGGCGGTCACGACGAGACCCCAGTCAGGATTCTTGAAAACCGAGAAGGCGGTATTCTCCCAGCTGAAAGGCATGCCGATCCACTTGGCGGCGTGTACTCCGCTGAAGTCGACCAGGCCGAAGCAGGCCGCGATGATGTACGAGCCGATGACGCCGAGGAGAACCGGGATGATGCGGATCATGCCCTTGCCCCAGATGTTGCACACGATGATGATCAGCGTGGCGAGCAGGGCGATCCAGACATTGGCCATGCAGTTGTTGATGGCCGATCCGGAGAGCGTCAGACCGATGGCGATGATGATCGGGCCGGTGACGACGGGCGGGAAGTAGCGCATGACCTTCTTCACTCCGAAAGCCTTGAACAGGCCGGCCAGGATGAAGTACATCAAGCCTGCGAAGAACACGCCCACGCATGCATAAGGCAGGGAATGAGCCTGGTCGAGGCCGTAAGTGGCGCCGACGGCCACCACGGCGGCGTAACCTCCGATAAAGGCGAAGGACGAGCCGAGGAAGGCCGGAACCTTCATCTTGGTCAGAAGGTGGAAAAGGAGGGTGCCGATACCGGCGAAGAGGAGGGTAGCGCTTACGGAAAGACCCGTGAGAGCGGGGACCAGGACAGTCGCGCCGAACATGGCGAACATGTGCTGGAAGCCCAGGACCAACATTTTCGGACGTCCCAGGGTGCGGGCGTCATAGATCGCGTTTTCTTGTGCCATACCAGAATTTTGAATTGTATTCTGGGACACAAATATAACAAATTTTATCCGTTCCTACATACCCGGCCGGCGGATTTTCAGAAGAATTGTGCCGGGGTGCGCGGCGGCGAAGCCTGGCGCGTCGTCCACGACGCAGGCCAGGTAGCCGCCGCCGCCCGCTCCGGGCATCTTCCACGCCCGGACCTCCGGCAGCGCCGAATACCTGTCGATATAGCTTTGGACACTCCCTTGCACCATCGCCGGGAACATCGCCACCTGGGCGTTGAAAGAATCCAGATACGCGTTCGCAAATCCCTCATAATCAAGGGCCATTATGGCATCCCAGCAGCGGTCAGCGGCGTCCGCGAGGGCCTTGACCTTTACCTCTGTGATGTCCTTTCCCTCCACCACGGAGCAGCCTTGGGGACGCGGTTCCATCGGTATCATGCACAGGTGCGACTCCAGCCAGGAGAGTACTTTCTCGTCCTCGCAAGTCTCGATGCGCTCGGGCCAGAAATGGTTGTCGTAATAATGCCGGGCCAGCCCGGGCACGCAGATGCCGATGGCATCCTGCGCCCCGCTGACGATGCCGTCGTCCCTCTCCGGGCTGTTCTCGAAGCAGAAGACCAGGCGTGCCAGCGTCTCGGGGTCCATGTTCGGCAGCTGGTAGGGCCAGATGCGCCTGATGATGTTGCGGGTGGAAGTGCTAAGCCCGCAACGCTCCCTGACCTCGAAGTTCGGTTCCAGGCTTATAGTCAGGGCCCATCCTGGATGGAAACAACTCACGTAAGGCTGGTCTATCCAGGTTCCGGCTAGATCCAAGCGCGTGGGAATCCGGCTCTCAACCTTCTTGAGCTCGGTGCTGGAGCGGGCCTGCAGGCCTGGCTGAGGGACGCGGTCGAGTACGATGTACTCCATGCCGCGCTCCTCGCAGACGCGGCGCTTGGCCTCGCTGCCCCCGTCGGAGTTCACCACCAGGATGTCCGGCTTAACGATGTCCAACGTGGGAAGGAAATCCAGTATTCCCGAGCCCTGGTTGATGAAGGCGTCCTTGACATAACGGATGCTTTTCACCATGAAGAGGCGTTCCTGCTCGGAGTAGATGGTTTTGTGGCCCTTGTACCCGAGTATGGTTTTGTCGGAGCCTATGCCGACATACAGGTCGCCGTACTGCGCCGCCTGGCGGAAGAACTCCACGTGCCCGCTGTGCAGCAAGTCGTAACAACCCGAAACAAATACTTTCTTTGTCATCTTTCCGCCCTCAAGGGGTTGTTCAAAAAGTCCTCGTAGGCAAGGCGGATGCCGTCCTCAAGCTCAGTCCTATAGGTCCAGCCGAGCGCAGCGGCCTTGGAGACGTCGAGGAGCTTGCGGGGCGTGCCGTTGGGACGCGAAGTGTCCCAGCGGATCTCCCCGCCATAGCCGACGACCTTCGCCACAAGTTCCGTCAATTCCTTGATGGTCAGTTCCTTGCCAGTACCGGCGTTGACCGTCTCGTTACCGCTGTAATGGTTCATCAGGAATACGCAGAGGTTCGCAAGGTCATCGACATAGAGGAACTCCCTCAACGGGGAGCCGTCACCCCAGCATACGACATACGGCGCACCGGCCACCTTGGCTTCATGGAAGCGGCGGATCAGGGCCGGCAGCACGTGCGAATGCTCCGGGTGATAATTGTCGTTGGGGCCGTAGAGGTTGGTCGGCATCACGCTGATGTAGTCGGTACCGTACTGACGGTTCAGGAACTCGCAGTATTTCAGGCCGCTGATCTTCGCGAGCGCATACGCCTCGTTAGTCTTCTCCAGCGCTCCGGTAAGCAGGCAGTCCTCCTTCATCGGCTGGGGGGCCATGCGCGGATAGATGCAACTGGAACCCAGGAACTCGAGCTTGCGGCAGCCGTTCTTCCAGGCCGAATGGATAACGTTCATCTCGAGTATCATATTGTCGTACATGAAGTCCGCGAGGGCGGACTGGTTGGCGACGATGCCGCCCACCTTTGCCGCTGCAAGGAACACGTACTCAGGCTTTTCCGCCTCGAAGAAGGCCTCGACTGCCTCCTGGCGGCAGAGGTCCAGCTCCCTGTGCGTCCGGGTGACTATATTGGTATAACCCTGACGCTGGAGCTCGCGCACTATCGCGCTGCCGACCATGCCGCGGTGCCCGGCGACATAGATTTTCGAATCCTTTTCCATCATATCGAGAGATTGTCTATTTCAGCCTTGACCTTGAGTTTCTTGACGAATTTCATGTCGTGACGGACCATCAGCCTGACGAGCTCCTCGAAGGAAGTCTTCTGGGGATTCCATCCGAGGAGGCTCTTGGCTTTCGTCGGGTCACCCAGCAGCTGGTCCACTTCCGTGGGGCGGAAGTACTTCGGATCGACCTCGACCAGGGACTTGCCCGTCCTGACGTCGATGCCGCGCTCGTTCACGCCGGTGCCTTCCCAGACGAGGTCGATGCCGACCTCGCGGAAGGCCAGAGTGCAGAACTCGCGCACGGTATGGTACTGCCCCGTGGCGATTACGAAGTCCTCGGGGGTTTCGTGCTGGAGCATCAGCCACATGCATTCGACATAGTCCTTAGCGTAACCCCAGTCGCGCAGGGAGTTGAGGTTTCCGAGGTACAGCTTGTCCTGCATGCCCTGGGCTATGCGCGATGCGGCGATGGTGATCTTGCGGGTGACGAAGGTCTCTCCCCTGCGCTCGGACTCGTGGTTGAAGAGTATGCCGTTGACCGCGAACATGCCGTAGGCCTCGCGGTAGTTCTTGACTATCCAGAAACCGTACTGCTTCGCCACGCCGTATGGGCTGCGGGGATAGAACGGAGTGGTCTCCCTCTGCGGGACCTCCTGCACCTTGCCGTACAGTTCGGAAGTGGAAGCCTGGTAAATGCGGCACTTCTTCTCCATGCCGAGGATACGGACGGCCTCGAGAAGGCGGAGCGTGCCGACGGCATCAGCCTCTGCGGTATATTCAGGGCAGTCGAAAGACACCTTGACATGGCTCTGCGCCGCTAGGTTGTAAATCTCGTCGGGCTTCACCTGCTGGATGACGCGCACCAGAGAGCTGGAGTCGGTCATGTCGGCGTAGTGCAGGTTGATGGTGCGCTTCTGCTTCATGTCGCGCACCCACTCGTCCAGGTAGAGGTGCTCGATGCGGGCGGTGTTGAACGAGGAGGAGCGGCGCATGATGCCGTGCACCTCGTAGCCCTTCTCGAGCAGGAACTCCGCCAGGAAGCTTCCGTCCTGGCCGGTAATGCCTGTTATAAGTGCAACCTTGACCTTTGACTTGACGCCAGACTTGTCAAGTTTCTCTCCCAATGCCTCCTCTATGGCATCGAGACTTGCCTGAGAAATGCCCGTGCGGCCCGAAAGCCAGCGGCTCACGACTGTCTCGTCCTTGCCCATCCTTGTAGCCAGTTCACGCTGACTGATGCCCTTACGCTTCAGCGCATCCTTGATTTTTGCTATAACCGTTGCGTTATCCATTGCTTTTTGATTAAAATCACGCCGTAAATTTAGCTATTCTTTTTCGAAAACTTGACATATTCGGAAACGTTTTTTCAAAACTTGACAAACAACCATCAAGTCTAGGGTCATTAAATCTTCAATTCTCCAGAAAGTATGACATTTTCGAGAAGGTGCTGCGGAATGATTCTCCTGACCGCCTCCACGACAACGTTCAACAAACGTTCATGGATGAAATCCCTCCTTATGACAAGTGAGACGGTACGGGAAGGAACAGGATCCACGATGGGACGGACATTGACCTGATGGCTGCGGAGAATCAGCCCGACGTGCGTCTCAGGGATTATGCCGATGCCACCGTTCTCGTTGATAATCTGGACAAGAAGGCCTACCCTGCCGCCCTCATACTGGGTCTCATAACGGAACGGTTCGTCCGTCTTCAGCATCGAACGGTCAATCAGGCGGACTCCGTCCTTCATTATCCACAACGAATGGTCAAGGACTTCGGAGCGAGGGATGCTCTCCTCATCAAAGGATGAATCAGTCGGAGAAACATATGCGAAGAATGCCTCGTGATAAAGCGGTATCTCAAGCATGTCGGAGTCGTCCACCGGAGAGCTGACCACACCCATGTCAAGTTCCGCGCGCTGAAGCCTCGACATCACGGTCGAAGAGAGCATTTCCTCGGTCCGCAGGTCGATGGACGGGTGATACCGGCGTACATGACGGAACAATCCCGGTATGAGGACAGGAGCGACGGAAGATATCATCCCTACGCGGAGCGGACCGGACAGAAGCTCGCGGTCCGATCTGGTCGCTTCTGTAAGTTGCTCACAGTGATACAATACCATCCTGGCCTGTTCTATGACCTTGCGCCCCGGCCCGGTAACCTCTACAGGGTGCGTATTGCGGTTGAAAATGCGGATGTCCAACTCTTCCTCAAGCTTGCGGACCATCAGGCTGAGGGTTGACTGCGTGACGCCGCAAGCCTCAGCCGCCGCGACGAAATATCCGTAACGCTCCACAGCCACTATATATTCCAATTGTTGCAGTGTCATTTTATTGATTTTTATAAATACAAATATAGAAATTATTGTATTGATAAATATATGCCGGCAAAATAAATTTGCATCCGGTTTTAGTAGAAAGACGATCTGATGAATACGGCTGCCATAATGCGATACTGCGGAGTTTCCCTTGTCGGCGTATCCCTGCTGATGATGGCATCCGCATGCGTGGCATGGCACGAGAAAAGCGAGGCGGCTATGATACCGCTCTCTTATTCAGGGCTCTTGACCGCAACGGCGGGCATTTTCCCGTCCATCTTTGTACCGAAGCAAAAGAACATTGGAATACGCGAAGGATTCTTCATCGTCACATTCTCCTGGATACTTGCCTGCCTTTTCGGAGCACTCCCCTATCTCATGTACGGAGGAGAGTTTACCCCGGTCAATGCTTTTTTCGAGAGCGTATCCGGCTTCACCACCACCGGAGCCTCCATCCTGAACGATATCGAGGCTTTGCCCAACGGCCTGTTGTTCTGGAGGATAGCTTCCTCCTGGATCGGCGGGATAGGCATCGTCGCCCTTGTCTCCATCTTTATTTCCGCAAAGGATGACAAACTGTCCATACTGGCATCCGCCGAATCATCCGACCTGGCCAGGAACGGGTATGGACGACGGAAGAAACGTTTCGTATACACTATGCTGACCATCTATACCGGCATCACGGTGGTATCCGCCATTGCACTTAGGATCTGCGGCATGAGATGGTTCGACGCAGTGACGCATGCGATGTCGGCATGCAGTACCTGCGGCTTCAGTACGCGCAACGCGAGCATAGCGGCTTTCGACAGCATAAGCATAGAAGTGGTCCTTGCCGTAGCCATGGTTCTGGGAGGCTGCAATTTCGCATTGCTGCAGGCCACTTTCCTGCCAAGTCACAAGGGCAGGACGATTCTCAATTCGGAGGTATTCCGGTCTTTCATACTCTGCATCATGGCGGCATCTGTGATGACCGCCGCGGACCTGTTACTCAACGGGCGATGCGAGTCCTTTAACGGAGCACTGCGCCAGGCTGTATTCCAAATCGCATCAATATCGACAACCACGGGCTTCGCCACTACCGATACAGACACTTGGCCTCCATTGAGCATTACCATACTGTGCCTGTGCTCGGTCTTCTGCGGTTGCACAGGGTCCACGTCCGGAGGAATCAAAGTGGACCGCGCACTGCTTGCGGCCAAGGGGATGAAGTCTAGGCTTCATTCCCTCGCACACCCCTCACGCGTGATGTGCGTGAAAATAGACGGGCACATCAGAAGGACGGAAGAGGTGGAGGACGCCTGCACCTTCATCCTGTTCTACCTCGGACTGATAGTGGCTGGAGCGTTCGTCAACTCCGTAGGAGGGATGGATTTGCGGAGCGGGATCTCAGCTTCCATCGCGTGCATGGGCAATGTCGGCCCGGGTTTTGGAAGCGTTGGGGCAACTGGCAACTATTCCGGCCTTCCGGATGCCCTGAAAGTCAGTTCAATGGTACTGATGTTGATGGGAAGGTTGGAAATCTATCCTTTTTTTATGATATTTGGAATTTACAAACGCTGACCGGAAACGGACAATGAGGAAAATTATAAGGATTATGGGAAAATTCACAAGATACCTGAAGGACCACGTCAACATGTCGGAGGACATCGACCACGGCAACGCCAGCCTGTCCATAAGGAAGAACATTGCGTTCAAGGGGCCCAACGTATTCATCCTTGCTTGTGCCATTATCATTGCATCAGTCGGGTTGAACGTCAATTCCATCCCCGTCATCATCGGCGCCATGCTCATCTCGCCCGTAATGGGGCCTATACTCGGTTTCGGCTTCGGACTGGGCGTCCAGGACAACCGGCTGGTGAAGGACTCGCTCGAGAACTTCGGAGTGATGGTGGCCATCAGCATAGCGGCCTCCGCCCTGTACTTCATACTGAGTCCCCTCAACCTCGAGAACCCTTCGGAGCTGCTCGCCAGGACCAACCCTTCCATCTACGACGTCCTGATAGCCCTGTTCGGCGGCATCGCAGGAATGCTCGAGACCTCCCGCAAGGAGCGGGGCACGGTGATAGCCGGCGTCGCGATCGCGACCGCCCTCATGCCCCCGCTCTGCACCGTGGGGTACGGACTCTCCATACTCAACTGGCATTATGTCCTTGGAGCGCTGTACCTGTTCCTCATTAACAGCATCTTCATCGCCCTCGCCACTTTCCTCACTGCCAAGTACCTTCGGTTCCCTCTCGTCATTGAGACCGAGGTTGACGGAAAGCGGCAGCGCCTGTCGAAACGGGCCATCGCCTTCATCCTGCTGGTCATGATAGTCCCCAGCATCTTCTCCGCCATCCGCATGGTGCAGGAGAACAATTTCAGGATCCACGCGGAGAGGCTCGTGTCGAAGAACAAGTCCATAGGAAAGAGCTTCATATACGACTACAAGACAAACGCCACTTCCAAGCCAGCTACACTTGACCTGTACCTTGCCGGAGAGACGCTCACGCCCGAGTTCAAGGAAGTGCTCTACAAGGATGCGGAGGAGTACGGCATCACCCGCAGCCAGATCATTTTCCACGAGGACGCCACGATGACGCGGGACGTCCTGTCCGAATCCGACCTGGTTAAGAGCATCTATGAATATAACGACCGGCAGGTAAAGGACCTCACGGATTCCATCGCCAGCCTTGAGGCCAGGCTGGACGTTTACAGGAAGAATGAGCTTCCGGTCGAGGCGGTTGCCCGCGAGCTATTCGCCCAGTATCCTTTCATCAAGGGCATAAGCCTTTCGGAAGGCACGACGGTGACCGCATCCGGAAAGGAAGGCCGGCATCAGGTGACCGCCATAGTTACCTCTTCCGACACTCTGGACACAGAAATGACCGAACGGCTGGAAAGATGGCTGAAAGCACGCCTGGAAAATGAAAATGTGACAGTGATTCAGGCAGATTAATCCATTTTTTGATTATCTTTGTCATATCGAACACTGAAACTAGACCCAATATGGCATTGATGATCATCCAACTCCTTATCGTGCTGGCGGCCCTCTACGTGGGCTCGCGTTACGGCTCCCTGGCACTCGGCGCCATTTCCGGCATCGGCCTCGCCATCCTCGTATTCGGTTTCGGCATGAAGCCGGGCACTCCCCCGACGGATGTCATTTACATCATCATAGCGGCCGTCACCTGCGCCTCCGTGCTGCAGGCCGCCGGCGGAATGGACTGGCTCATCCAGATCGCCGAGCGCGCGTTGCGCAAGCATCCGGACCACATCACATTCTACGCCCCAATATGCACCTTCCTGCTGACAGTGCTCGTGGGCACAGGCCATGTGGTATACACCCTGATGCCGCTCATCGCCGACATCGCGCTCAAGAAGGGCATACGTCCCGAGCGCCCCTGCGCCGTGGCGTCCATAGCCTCGCAGGTGGGCATCACCTGCTCGCCTATCGCCGCGGCGGTGGTGGCTTTCACCACCATATCCGCCGCCAACGGATTCGACATCAGCATCCCGCAGGTCCTGCTGGTCACCATCCCCGCCTGCCTCGTAGGCCTCCTCGCCGCAGCCGCATGCTCGTACAAGAGGGGCAAGGACCTCGACAAGGACCCCGATTTTCAGGCACGCCTGAAGGATCCCGACATGTACAAGTACATGTATGGCGAGAACGCTACGCTGCTTGACAAGGTCGTCTCAAAGGAGGCCAAGGCTTCCGTGATGATCTTCCTCTGCGCCATCCTCGCCATCGTCATCCTCGCCGCCTGCGGGTACAAGGCCGTAAAGATGAACCTCGTCATCCAGATCATCATGCTCGTGGCCGCCGGCCTCATGATCATGCTCTGCAAGGCCAAGCCTGCGGTGGCGACCAGCGGAAAGGTCTTCCAGAGCGGCATGGTCGCGGTCATCGCCATCTTCGGCATCGCCTGGATGGCCGACACCTATTTCAGCAACTACATGGACCTGATCCAGAACTCCCTTGGCGGGCTCGTGGGCAAGTATCCCTGGGCCATCGCCTTCGTGTTCTTCCTGGTCTCCGTGCTGATCAACTCGCAGGGTGCGGTCGTGGTCTCGATGCTGCCGCTGGCGTATTCCCTCGGTATCCCGGGCCCCATCCTCCTGGGCGTCCTTCCGAGCGTGTACGGATACTTCTTCATCCCGAACTATCCTTCCGATATCGCCACGGTCAATTTCGACCGTTCCGGAACGACCAAGATAGGCAAGTACCTGCTGAACCACAGCTTCATGATGCCGGGCCTCGTCAGCGTGGTCGTATCCACGCTCGCCGCCATGCTCATCAGCAGCCTCATCTACTAATAGCCTCTACCCTACGGGTGTTTGCCCGCAGGGTAACCCGTTTCCCGCCTACATTGCGGGCAGCGGGCCCGGAAACGCCATTCTGGGGCCCAAAACGGCATATTTCCCCTCAAACGGGCCAGGAAACACCATTCCCAGGCCCGTAATCGTTCCCTCCCTGTCAAACGGGAATGGAAATCGTCTTTTCATTCCCAAAACGGCGTTTTTTCTTCAAACGGGAATGAAATCGCCCTTTTCATTCCCGTTTCAGCGGTTTTGCCCGACCGATGGAGGGCGGAATGAGGAAATAATCATTATATTTGCAGTTGAAATAGGGGTGCTCCGGCAGTGTGACCGGGGCTGAGATCATACCCTTGGAACCTGATTTGTTTAATTACAACGTAGGGAATTATGTTTACATCTGATTCTTTCGTCAGAGATTGTGCGTCGGTACGCGAAAAATCTCCGCTTGTACACTGTATCACCAATTATGTCGCGATGAACATCAACGCGAACGCGTTGCTTGCCGTCGGGGCTTCCCCCCTGATGTCCTTCTGTCCCGAGGAGATGGAGGAAATCGTCGGGATCGCTTCCGCCCTCGTGGTGAATATCGGATGCCTTGACCGTCATGAAATCGAGGGGATGGAAATAGCGGCCGCCACCGCCCATTTCCTGGGCAAGCCCTGGGTGCTTGACCCCGTCGGCGCCGGCGCCAGCGACATCCGTACGCAGACGGCCCTCTCCCTCATCCGCGACAGCCATCCGACCGTCATCCGGGGCAACGCTTCGGAGATCCTGTGCCTCGCAGGAGAGCAGGTCTCATCGCGCGGGGTGGACACTTCGGCGTTGAGTTCCGACGCCGTGGAGGGAGCCAAAGCCCTGGCGCTCAGCAGCGGAGCCATCGTATCCGTAAGCGGGCCGGTCGATTACATCACTGACGGCACGAACATCCTCACAATAGCCAACGGACACCCCTGGATGTCGCGCATCACCGCGATGGGATGCACCGCATCCGTGATCACCGGAGCGTTCATAGCCGCCGGCACGGACACGCTGCTGGCCGCGCGCAACGCGATGGCCCTCATGGGCATCGCGGGCGAGCGAGCCGCAGCCCGCAGCGCCGGCACCGGCTCCATGGAGATGCATTTCATCGACGAACTCAGCACCTTCGATCCTTCCGATTACACCAAAAGCATCAAGGAATGAGACGGGAAGACCTTGCATTGTATCTGGTGACTGACCGGGGACTGTCCCTGGGACGTGACCTGGAAAAAGTCGTCCTGCAGGCCGTCGAGGGCGGGGTCACCCTGGTCCAGCTGCGCGAAAAGGAAATCGACACCCGGGAATTCATCGCCCTGGGCCTGCGTCTCAAGGCTGCCCTGGCAGGCAGCGGGGTGCCCCTCCTGATCAACGACCGGGTGGACGTGGCCATGGCGGTTGACGCCGACGGCGTACACATCGGCCAGAGCGACATGCCGTACGACATAGCCCGCCGGCTCCTCGGCCCGGACAAGATAATCGGCCTTTCCGTGGAGACGATGGACGAAGTGATCCAGGCAAACGCGCTGGACGTCGACTACGTCGCCGTCTCACCCGTTTTCGCCACCCACACCAAGACCGACACCCTCACACCCTTCGGCTACGAAGGGCTCGAACGCGCATGCAGGCTCACGCGCCACCCTATATGCGGGATCGGAGGCATGAACGCCGACACTGCCGGGCGGGCCGTCGCCTGCGGGGCGGACGGCGTGGCCGTGGTGAGCGCAATAGTCAGCGCACCTGACCCTTATTTAGCGAGCAAAAACCTTAAATCAATAATAGACAATGAGTTGGACAAAAGACGTCTGGGCTGAATCAGCCAAGATCTTCGAAGGCATAAAGGGCCTTCCCTTCATCAAAGAACTGGCGGACGGCAGCCTGGACCCGTCCTGTTTCGACAGATATATCGCCCAGGACGAGCTCTACATAGGCAACTACGGCAGGCAGATGTTCCAGTTGGCGGACATGATGCCGGACCCGGAACAGCGCGAGTTCTTCCGCCTGTTCGCGCAGAGCGGTATTGACGGGGAAAAGGCGATGCACGAGCTGCTGATCAGCCGCTTCGGCATTGACACCAAGGTCGAGCCTTCCGTGGTAACATCAACCTACAACAGCCATACGCAGGCCGCCATCGTCAGCGGCAGCAAGGAAGTGGCCCTGGCCGCCATGCTGCCCTGCATGTGGATCTACAACGAGGTGGGCCTGTATATACGCAGCATAGCCTCGCTTGAAGACAATCCTTACAAGGAGTGGGTGCTCGAATACGGCAACGAGGAATTCACCGAAGGCGTGAACGCCGTCCTTGCCCTGGCTGACGGCTGGGCCGAGACGGCGGACGACGCCACCCGTTCGGAAATGACTCGTGCATACCTTGAAGCAGCCCTTTTCGAATACGCATTCTGGGATTTCGGATACAGCGGCCCCGAAAAGGATTATTCCTACATGAACTCCCTGAAGGAATGGCTATGAAAAAGTATCCTGTAGTCCTGACCATAGCCGGAAGCGACTCCGGCGGAGGCGCCGACATCCAGGCCGACATCAAGGCCATATCCGCGACCGGAAGCTACGCCGCCAGCGCCATTACCGCCGTCACCGTCCAGAACACTCTGGGGGTGGAGGGAGTACACCCCGTCCCCATAGAGGTAATTTCCGGCCAAATAGCGGCCGTACTGGGCGACATAGGCGCCGATGCAGTCAAAATAGGCATGCTGCACAGCGCCGAGGTTGTCCTGGCAGTAAAGGAACAGCTCGAGAAATTCGGAATCAAAAACATAGTCCTCGACCCCGTGATGGTGTCGACTTCCGGACACCGGCTTATCGAAGACTCTGCGGTGAAGGTCCTTTCCGAAGAGTTGGTCCCAATGGCTCGTGTCATTACGCCCAACGTTCCGGAGGCCGAGATCCTCGCCGGGACGCGCATATCCTCGCAGGCCGACCTGCCGCGCATCGCGCGGACGCTCTCCTGCGGCGGACGCGTCTCAGTACTGATGAAGGCCGGCCATCTCTCTGACGACAACCTGGTCGACTTTTTTTACAACGCCGAAAAAGACACGGTCCTCGAACTCCCCTCCAGGCGGGTCTATACGCCCAACACTCACGGGACAGGCTGCACCCTGTCGTCGGCATTCGCCTCGTTCCTTGCACTGGGCCTGGACCTTGACGACGCTGCCAGAGCGGCTAAGGACTATATCAACTCCGCGATAGTCTCCGGCGCCGGGTATGCCATCGGCCACGGCCACGGACCCGTAGACCATTTCTGGGCCCAACATTCCAAGATTGAATCCGAGTGACAGCATCCCTTTGGATGTTGTGACCAATATCAAATCACCCCGTTTTCGTCACTGAAAACGGGGTTTTTGTCACAAAAACAGTGTTTTCGTCACAAATCAAGGGTGTAACTGGCCATCGCTTACCAGCCCGGGTGAAAGTACATAACTTTGCCTTAGACAAAAACGGACAAAGCAATGAAAACACCCGCTTGGACAAGGCTCGACAACGCCTCCATCATATATCCCTCCTGCAGGAGCAGGAAATACGCCACAATCTTCCGCCTCACCGTCACCCTTGACGAGACGGTTTCCGCAGGCCTCCTCGACCGGGCCCTGCAGAATACCATGAAAAGGTTCCCCAGTTTCAGGTATTCCCTGGACAAGGGCTTCTTCTGGTGGTTCCTCAGGAGGCTTGAGAACGATCCCACCGCCACCCACACCGGTCCCATGCGCCCCTTCAGTTTCCGCAGGAACGGCGGATACATGTTCAAGGCCAGCTGCGAGGACAACCGCATCTGCCTCGACGTCTTCCATGCCCTGACCGACGGCACCGGAGCGATGACCTTCCTCATGAGCCTCACGGCTGAATACATAAGGCTGCGCTACGGCATCGACGTCCCCGCCGGAAAATGGGTGCTCGACCCGGACGAGGAACCCTCCGAGAAAGAGATGGAGGACAGCTTCGACCAATTCTCCGGAACGAAAGGGTCGCTTGACAAGGAATCGAACGCCTGGCACGTTCCGGGCCGTGAGGAGCTCCCCAACGTCCTGAACGACATCCGCGTCTCGCTCCCCGTGCAGGAAGTCCGCGCCAAGGCCGCGGAACTCGGTTGCACTGTCACGGAATTCATCACGGCCGTTATGCTGCAGGCGCTCCAGGAGGTCCGGACGAAAGACAACGCCCTCGGCGCAAGCCCGTTCATCAAGGTCGAGGTGCCCGTGAACCTCAGGCCCCTCTTCGGCAGCCGCACCCTTCGCAACTTCTCTTCCTACGTGCATCTCGGCGTCGATGTCAGGAACGGCGACCTGCCCTTCTCCGACATCCTCGAGGAGGTCAGGCTCCAGAAACGCCTCTACGCCCATCCCCACCGCCTTACCACGCGCGTGGCGGCCAACGTCGCACTTGAGGACAACCTCGCCATCAGGGCCATCCCCCTCTTCATCAAAAAGCCTGTCATCAACTTCATCAACAGCCACAAGGGGGACAACTACTGCA
This sequence comes from Bacteroidales bacterium, assembly GCA_017620335.1. Classification (GTDB taxonomy): domain Bacteria; phylum Bacteroidota; class Bacteroidia; order Bacteroidales; family UBA932; genus Cryptobacteroides. Next base: position 67,658 of record JAFZQO010000044.1, on the reverse strand, counting down.
CGCAGACCTTCTCGAACCTCGGCAACATCATCCTTCCGGAAGCCATGCAGAAGCATGTCCGTGACATCGACTTCATCCTGGGACGCCCTAAGAAGAGGTCCGGCTCGTGCGCCGGCGTCAGTTACGGCAACAATTTCAATATCAATTTCTCGCGCAAGATAGTCGAGCACGGGTTCGAGGACGCCTTCATCCGTATCCTGGACGAGATGGGAATCAGGGCACGGGTAAGGCATTCCGTCCCTTCCCGGAGGAAGAAAACGGAGGACACAATCCCCGTCGCCCCCATGCAGTGGGCAAGGGTTGCGACGTTGAGGACTTTACTTCTTATCTGATTTTTCCTTCGACTGCGCCTTGTCCTGGTAAAGGAAACGGCGGATTTTGTGCGTGGCGGTCTTGTTGAAGGGTTCCTTCATGACCTCCACGTCCTTGATCTTCAGGAACTGGCTGACCTTGGAATTTACGAACTCCATCACTTCCTTCTTCTTCTGCTCGAGGTTCTCTATGAACTTGTCCTCGTCCTCGAGGTTCCAGTCAATCTGGCCCTCGTTGAACTGGACCAGCGCCACGAGCTGGCCGGCACGGGACACCACGAGCGAGTCGTTCACCCCGGCGAAGTTGTTGATGACGCTCTCTATCTCCTCGGGATAGATGTTCTCGCCGGACGAGCCGATGATGACGTTGCCCATGCGGCCCAGGATGCTGTACCGGCCTTGTTTGTCCACCGTGGCCATGTCGCCTGTCCGCATCCACCCGTCCTCGGTCATGACCGCCTGGGTGCGGAGATAATCCTTGTAATAGCCGAGCATCACGTTCGGGCCCTTGACCTGGAGCTCACCCTGTCCGGTGTCGGGGTTGACGTCGGCCAGGCGTACGCTGACGCCGAACGAAGCCGTGCCGGTCGTGCCGATATGAGTCTTCTTCGGGCCCGCGTCGCAGATGAGCGGGGCCGTCTCGGTGAGGCCGTAGCCGATGGCGTACGGGAAACGGCATTTCTTCAGGAACTTCTCCACCTCGACGTCCAGCTTGGCGCCGCCGATGCCGAAAAAGCGTATGCGGCCGCCGAACTGCTTCTTGAGCTTCGTGCCGACAAGCCAGTAGAGTATCCAGGGCAGCTTGTCGCGCAGGTAAGTCAGGAACTTGCTGGCATTGATGGTGGGCAGGACCTTGCTCCGGACTACCTTTTCGATGATCAGCGGTACCGAAAGCATGGTCGTCGGGCGTATCTTCTTTATGGCGCCCATCAGCACGGTCGGAGTCGGGGGCTTCTGGATGTAAAATACGGAAGCGCCGCGCGCGAAGGGATAGAGCATGCCGATGCTCATCTCATAGGTGTGCGCCAGCGGAAGTATGGACAGGAAGACGTCCTTGCGGTAAACGTGGTGCGCGTGCCAGGATTCCTCTACGTTGGAGCAGAAGTTCCTGTGGCTGAGCATGACTCCCTTGGCGTTGCCGGTGGTGCCGGACGTATAGATGATGGCGGCGATATCCATCGGCTCGGGATGCTTGGTGGTGCCGTCGCAGGTGTACTTGGTCCTGTCGGCCCTGATCAGCTCGAAGGTGCTGATGTCGATGACTATATGCAGGCGCTCAAGTGCCTCTTCGCTTATCTTGGGAAGCTGCTTCCGGGAGACGAAGATGGCCTTGGCGTCGGAATGCGTCAGGATGTTATCGACCTCGTTCGGGGAAACCTCAGGCAGCATCGGCACAGCGATGCGGCCGTTGGAGGTGATGGCGAAGAACGCCACACCCCAGTTGGGCATGTTCTCGGAGAGGATGGCGATCTTGTCCGATGCGTTGATGCCGAAGGTAGCTAGGACGCCTGAGAGGCGGTCGCAGGTCTCCTTGAAGCTGGCATAGGTATAGCCCTGCCCGCCGTCGACATAGTCGGAAGCGGTGCGCTTGGCGTATTTGGACGACGAATAGTCCAGTATGTCGGATAGAGTGGTGAATGAATGTCTCATCAATGGGTCCTGTACTTTTCGGGGTGTAGTCCACCAAGGTCCATGGATTCGTAGATCTGCTGGATCCGGCGGGTGTCAGCAACAGCGTCATCGGTCAGTTCGACCTTCTGCCCGCAGCCGATACGCTTGCGTTTCCAGTCGAAATATCCGAGATAGACCGGGATACCGGCCTGACGCGCAATGAGATGATAGCCGCTCTTCCACCGTGCTACCGGCTTACGCGTGCCTTCAGGCGCGATGGCGAGATGGAAATGCTCACGCGACTCCATTTCCCGGATGACCGAGCGCACCACGGCTGAAGGGTGCGAGCGGTCTACAGGAATGCCTCCCATGGCACGTACCAGTATTCCCAGGGGGAAGAAGAACAACTCCTTCTTGATCATGCAGAGGGCATGTCCGCCGATGGCTTCATAATAGAAATAGGCAGCGACAAAATCCATGATGGATGTATGGGGTGCACCCAGCAGGATGCATTTGGGCTCCTCGGGGAGGTGCTCATCCATCTCCCATCCCCAGGTCTTCATAACAAAACGGCAGATTTTTCTCCACATGGCTTCGATCATCCTATCTTAAATCGGCGAGGTCGTAAATGAGGCGCTCGGTCTTTTCCCAGCCGAGGCAGGGGTCGGTGATGGACTTGCCGTAGACGCAGCCGCCAAGGCTCTGGGAACCGTCCTCGATATAGGACTCTATCATGAGGCCCTTGACGAGGCGGCAGACCTCGGCGCTGTGGCGGGTGCTGTGCAGGACCTCCTTTGCGATGCGTACCTGCTCGAGGTATTTCTTGTCGGAATTGGCGTGGTTGCAGTCCACGATGACGCCTGGATTATGAAGCTGAGTGGCCTCGGCGTACATTCCGGCAAGGATCATCAGGTCCTCGTAATGGTAGTTGGGGTGGGTCTTGCCGTGATTGTCCACGTAACCGCGCAATATACAGTGTGCGAAAGGGTTGCCCTTGCTTTCCACCTCCCAGTTGCGGTAGATGAACGTGTGCGAACTCTGGGCCGCCCTGACTGAATTCATCATGACCGAAAGGTCGCCGCTGGTAGGGTTTTTCATACCGACCGGGAGGTCCAGGCCGCTGGCGGTAAGGCGGTGCTGCTGGTCTTCGACGCTGCGCGCGCCCACGGCCACGTAGGATATGAGGTCGGAGAGGAAATGGTGGTTTTCGGGATAGAGCATTTCGTCCGCGCAGGAGAAGCCGAACTCGTTCATCGCCTTCATGTGCATGTGGCGTATGGACAGGACACCCTTTATTATGTCGGGATTGGCAACCGGATCGGGCTGGTGCAACATGCCCTTGTAGCCTGCGCCGGTGGTGCGGGGCTTATTGGTATAGATGCGGGGGACGATGACGATCTTGTCCTTAACCTTCTCCTGAACGGGTCTCAGGCGGCCGATGTAGTCCAGCACGGCGTCCTCGCGGTCCGCCGAGCAGGGACCGATGATGAGAAGGAGCTTGTCAGACGCGCCGCTCAGGACGTCCCTTATCTCACGGTCGTTCTCCTTCTTGGCGGCGAGGGCCTCCGGCGTTGCCGGGTACATTTCCTTGACTTCCTGGGGGCTGAAAAGTTCCCTCTTGAAAACCATGTTCATAATCACTTCCTTTTATCGAAATATCCCCTCCTTTCGGTGGATATCCTCATCATTCCACGCATTTTGTCCGTATCCCCGGCCTCCAGGGCATCGCGCAGTTCACCGAACTTCTCCGCGAACAGGTCCATCTGAGAGAGCAGCTCGTCCCTGTTGAGCATAAAAAGTTCGCTCCACATACCGTCATTGATCCTGGCGATGCGCGTCAGGTCACGGAAGGAGTCGCCGGTGAAGTCCACCAGATGGTGCGATTCCTTGCTGTTCATCAGCGCGACGGCGATACAGTGGGTGAGCTGGCTGAGGAAACCTATCATCTCATCGTGGTGCTCTGGGGAAAGCCTGGAGATGCAGCCGAAACCCAGGGCGCGTCCAAGGTCCTCGCAGGTCCTCACGGCCGCTTCGGTGTTGGCCTCCGTGGGAGTAACGATGTAATTGGCCCCCTCGAAGATGCCGCAGTCGGCGTTCTCCACGCCGTAAACCTCGCGGCCGGCCATGGGGTGGGCGCCGACGAACTCCAGGTCGGGCCGGAGCATCCCCTGCACCTCGTAAACCACCGCCCGCTTGACGCCGGTGACGTCGGTCAGCAAGGCACCAGGCTTGATAAAGTCCTGATAATCACGTATCCAGGAAAGGAAAACGTGAGGATACAACGCGAACACCACTATGTCGAAGCGCGAGACATACTCCCGCGTCACTTCGATGGTGCCGCTGTCAATGATTCCCTTCTCAAGGGCATAGTCGAGAGTTTTCTGCGACCGGGTGACGGCGCCCACCTCGAAGCCGACCTTCTTCAGGCCCTCCGCGTAACTGCCGCCGATCAGTCCCAGACCGACTATAAGTATCCTGGTATCGGTCCCGAGCATCACTCCTCCTCCCCGGAATAATTGTCCCGCTTGTATGTGCCGAGCAGCTTGAGTTTCTCGCATACGGAACCCAGCTGGACCAGCAGGTCCTCGCCGTCAGGGGTGTTGACGTTGCCCTCGAGTTCGACGAAGAAATAATAGTTCCACATCAGCTCCTTCATGGGACGGCTGTGGAGGTTGCACATGTTGAATCCGTGCGAGCCTATGATATTCAGGGTCTTGGCAAGCGATCCGGCCTCATTGGCCACGGTGAAGACGAGGACGAAGTACTCGTCCATCCGGCCGCGGCCCGCAGGCATGTTGCGCGTACGCGAGAACGTGGCGAAACGCGTGGTGTTGCCGCTGCTGGTATTGACGCGGCGCTCGAGGACCTCGAGGCGGTAAATGTCCGCGGCCTCGGCGGAGGCTATGGCCGCCACGGAAGGGTCGCCGAGTTCGGCGACGTACTTGGCGGCCGCCGCAGTATTGGACATCTCCACGACATCGTAGCCGCTTTCGCGGACATATCGGACGCACTGGGCCAGGGCCTGGGGATGGCTGACGACCTTCCTGACCCCCTCCTTCGACGCTCCCTTGATACCTAGCAGGTTCTGGCTGATCTCGACGTCGATCATCCTGTTGATGTAGAGGCTTCCGGAGAAGGCCATGTCCATGACGCTGCCGACGTCGCCCGCGAAACTGTTCTCCAGCGGGAGGATGGCGGCGTCCGTCTCACCGTTCTCGCACGCCCTGTATGCCGACTCGAAATCCTGGAAGGCGACAAGGCGGGCGGAGGGATAGAGACGTTTCGCCGCTATATGGGCGAAGGCGCCGGGCACCCCGCAGTAAGCCACCTTCATCTCATTCATGAGCCGTTCCTCATACGCGCAGGCGCAGGACATCACATCCTTCATGAAGGGGACGTAATACTCCTGCATGACCGGGTCGTCGACGAGCCGTATGTTCCGGTCCAATACCATGGCCTCGCGCGAAGCGTCCTTCACCGGAAGCCCGTTGGCTTTCTTGTATGCGGCCACCTGCCCGACGAGCTCCATGCGCTCGACGAACAGCCGCGCCAACTTCTCGTCAACGGCGCCGATGCCTTTCCTTATCTCTTCCAGTTCTTTCATAATCTAAGAATAGAGGAAGCGCTTGATGCTGCCCTTCGGGGTCTTCTCGAAAGGCTCGGTCTTCACTTCCACCTTGGTGATCTTGCTGTAAACCGGCAGGGTCCTGTTGGCCTTGACGCGCACCTTCTCGGGCAGTTCAGCCACGGAAGCGTCATCCAGGCCGGCCTTGCGGATGGCTTCCTTGTCGAGCGTGATGAGCGCCACGAGCTTGGCGTGACGGTCCACCACAACGGAGTCTCCGACGAAGTCGATGGAGTTGAGGACGGCCTCAATCTCCTCGGGGAAGATGTTCTGGCCGTTGGCGGACAGGATCATGGTCTTGCAGCGTCCCTTGATGAAGATGTTGCCGTCCTTGTCCATAACGCCCAGGTCACCCGTGCGGAGGAATCCGTCCTCGGTGAATGCATTCTGGGATGCCTCAGGGTTGTTGAAATAACCCATGCAGATGTTGGAACCCTTGGCCTGGATCTCGCCGATGACGTTCTCCGGGTCCGGGGAATCGATGCGGACCTCGGCGGAATCGACATGCTTGCCGCAGGAGCCGGGGACATACAGCCACCAGTTGGAGAATGCAAGCAGCGGCGCGGCCTCGGTCATGCCGTAGCCGACGCTGTAAGGGAGTCCCATCCGGCGGAAGGCCTTCTCCACATCGGGGTTGAGGGCCGCGCCGCCCATGATGAACTGCTGGACGTTGCCGCCGAAGCTGGCCAGGATCTTGTCGACCACCTTTTTATAAATGACCTTCTTGACCCCGGGGATGGAGGTGAGGACCTTCATGTACCACTTGGAAAGGACGGGCTTGATGGAATTGTTGTAAACCTTCTCCATCACGAGCGGGACGGTGATGACGATGTAAGGCTTGACGTCGGCCATGGCCTTGAGCAACGTGGAAGCGGCAGGGGCCTTGCCCAGATAATAGACGGTCACGCCGCAGGACAGCGGATACAGGAACTCGAACACCATGCCGTAGATGTGTCCCATCGGGAGCATGGACACGATGCTGTCCTTCTTTCCGGCGGGGATGTAACGGATGGCGAAGTCGATGGAGGTGCTGAGGGCCTTGTATTTCAGCATTACGCCTTTCGGGGCGCTGGTGGTTCCGGAGGTATAGTTGATGATGGCGAGCTTATCCTCCGTGTCGGGCTTGTAGTCGATGTCCTCGGGACGGAGACCCTCGGGATATTTCGCCGAGAAGGCCTTCCCAAGACCGTTGAAGGCATCCTCATACTCCTTGGAGGCGGCCCAAAGCAGGGAGAAATCACCAGTGCAGACGATGAACTTCAGGCGGGGCATCCTGGAGACGTCCAGCTTGGAGAAGGTGTCCTTGTCGGTGAAAAGCGCGACGCTCTCGGAGTGATGGACAAGACCGCAGATGGCGTCGGGGGTGAAGTCCGCGAGCAGCGGCACGGTCACGGTTCCATAAGTATTGGATGCGAGGAATGAGATGGCCCAGCGGGCGGAGTTCGGCGCGCAGACAGTCACCTTGTCTCCGTCTGATATGCCGGTGTTCTCAAAAAGGAGATGTATCCTCATTATCTGGTTCGCGACCTCCCCGAAGGTGAAGCCGTCTCCGCGCCAGTCGCACAGAGCCTTTTCGTTCCAATATTTCTTCGAATTCTCGGTAAAAACTTCAAGATAGTTGATCATAATCCACTTGCAATTAAAACTAACCAAACTAAAATTTTACGAAGTTAAGGATAAACGCGTGCGAATACGGCATAATCCTTCCCTTTTGTGGCGATTTCGCCCGTTATGTGGCGAAATGACATGAAGGGGATGAATCGCGGACCGTCACGACACCATGCTTTCAGTGCACATACCGTTCCATTTTGGTAATCACACTTCCGGTTCTGTTACTAAATATTTGATTTATTCCTTATTTTCTTATACCTTTGAGCCATTAGTAGTAGTGTGAGGCCTCTTCCTTAAGGTGAGCGTCTTCACCGATTGTTTCACAAACCCATTTATCATGAAAGGAATCAAGAGTCTATTTTCGATCCTTCTCATCACCGTGTGCGCATCCCTTAATGCGCAGAACATCACGGTGAGAGGTACCGTTACCGACGCCGCCAACGGCGATCCGGTCCCTGGTGCATCCGTCATCGTCAGCGGCACGACCAACGGCGTCGTAACCGACGTAAACGGAACTTATTCCATCACGGCTCCCTCAGACGGAGTGCTTATCTTCTCCTCCATCGGCTATGAGACGATGCAGGTTCCCATCCGCAGCAACCGCACCCTCAACGTCGAACTGAGCCCCAGCTCCGAGTTCCTCGATGAAACCATCGTCGTAGCCTACGGTACTGCCAAGAAATCATCCTATTCCGGTTCCGCCACCATGGTCCGTTCGGATGAACTCGCCCAGAAACCCGTCTCCTCCGTCGAGCAGGCCCTTCAGGGCAAGGTAGCCGGTCTCCAGGTGACTACCGCCTCCGGCCAGCCGGGCGCATCCTCGTCCTTCCGCATCCGCGGTACCGGCACCCTCAACGCCTCCGCAGAGCCCCTGTACGTGATCGACGGCGTCGCCACCACCAGCGCCAGCTATTCGCAGAACGCGTCTTCGACCTACACGACCTCCAGCATCCTCTCAACCATCAATCCCCAGGACATCGAGTCCATCACTGTGCTGAAGGATGCCGCCGCGGCCTCCCTTTACGGTTCCCGCGCCGCCAACGGCGTGGTGATCATCACCACCAAGAGCGGCAAGACCGGTACCGGCCATGTCAACTTCAATGCCCAGGTGGGTGTTTCCTCAGTGGCGAAGACCTATACAATGCTCAGTTCCGCCGAGTATTACAAGAAGGCTTTCGACGCTTATCTCGCAGACGGTGACGACTACATGGCCGCCAACCAGAAGGCTCAGGGCCTCACCAGCTGGAATCCCTACAACATGGATCTCCCTCTCGACGCCAACGGCAACCTCGCCCCCGGCGCCAAGATCATCATCGACACCGACTGGCAGGATGAGGTCCTGTCGAAAGGTATCACCCAGGACTACAGCCTCAGCTACTCGGGCGGTACCGACAAGGTAAGCTACTTCGTATCAGGAGGCTACTTCGACCAAAAGGGTACCTCCCCCACTTCGCGCTATACACGTTATTCAGGCAAGGCCACCGTCGACGCACAGGTGAACAAGTGGTTCAAGGGCGGAGCCAACGTGATCTTCTCCTACGCTACCCAGAATTCCGAGGTTTCGGAGAGCGCCGGAGCATCACCTCTTTACAACTCCCTCACCTTCCCCAACGCCGTCCCCGTATATAAGGTGGACAACAACGGCAACTATGTCCTGGACGCCTCCGGTGAAAAGCAGTTCAACTGGTCCAACCCCGTGGCCAGGGACTTCAACCCCATCGCCATCCCTCAGATGAACATCAACGTGTCCAACACCGCACGCCTGTTCGCATCCCTCTATGCCGAAGTGAAGTTTTTCGACGGCCTGACCGCGAAGACCGTATTCAGCCCCGACTATGTATCCGTGTACGACACCAGTTACTGGAACAAGTACCACGGTGACGGTCCCGCCTACGGCGGCCGCGGCACCAAGACGCAGACTTCCGATCTGATGTTCACCAGCACCACCACGCTGAACTTTAACCGCACTCTCGCAAACAAGCACAACTTCTCCGCGATGGCCGGATACGAGTACTGGCAGAGCACGCGCAACTACTTCAACGGAGCCAAGACCGACTTCGCATTCGATTTCCTCACTGAGCTCGCAGGCGCAGGCAGCATCCAGTCCCTCACCTCTTACTACAATGAGGCAGCCCTCATCTCTTACCTGGGCCACGCTGAGTACAATTATGACGAGAAGTACTTCCTGAGCGGATCCTACCGCCGTGACGGTTCCTCCGTGTTTGGAGCCGACAACAAGTGGGGCGACTTCTACAGCTTAGGCGCATCCTGGCGCATCAAGCAGGAGGACTTCCTGCAGGGCGCCGACGCACTCAGCGACCTCAAGCTGCGCGTCAGTTACGGCACCTCCGGCAATAACGCCGGCCTGGGACGCTACCAGTCCCTGGGTCTCTGGGTGGCCTCCAGCAACTACCAGTACGGCAACAGCGCCGGTCTCGGCCACGAGAGCCTCTCCAATTCAGACCTCGGCTGGGAGAAGCAGAAGATGCTCAACCTCGGTCTCGACTTCGGCTTCTTCAAGAACCGCATCTCCGGTTCCGTCGAGTTCTTCAAGAAGACCTCCGACGACCTTCTCTATGAGTATCCCCTCCCCGCCTCCCACGGCGTTGCCGGATACTATGACCAGGTCAGTTCAGTGATGATGAACCTCGCCAAGGTAGAGAACAAGGGTATGGAGTTCGTCCTGAACGCCATCCCGGTACAGACCAGGGAATTCACCTGGGACGTGAGCCTCAACTTCTCCTCCAGCACCGACAAGATCCTCGACCTCGCCGGTGACGACGACATCACGATGTCCGATACCAAGAAGATCTGGAAGGTCGGCCACAGCCAGTACGAGTTCTACATCCCCACATGGATGGGTGTCGATCCCGCCAACGGAGACCCGCTCTGGAAGAAGGGTGAAGGAACGACCAACAACTATTCCGAGGCCGACTACGAGATGCAGGGACGTGCAACGCCCTGGGGCTACGGCGCACTCACCAACAACCTGTCCTGGAAGGGCCTGAACTTCTCGTTCATGTTCTACTACAATCTGGGCGGCAAGGTGTACGACAGCATTTACGGCGACATCATGCATGACGGAAACGATCCCGGCAAGAACCTGCATGTGGACGCCCTCAAGGCCTGGACCCCGTCCAATACCAACACCGACGTTCCCAGGTACACCAACACCAACGACAACCAGTCCAACTCCCCTTCCACGCGTTTCCTTTATGACGCCACCTACCTCAAGCTCAAGAACGTGAACCTGAGTTATTCCCTCCCCAAGAACCTTCTCAAGAAGGTCGGTGCCGTTTCCAACGTACGCTTCTACGTCAACGTAGACAATGTTTGGACCAAGTTCAAGGACAAGGGTTACAAGGGTTATGACGACCTCGACATCTTCGGCATCGGCGGATATGAACAATACGCCTACTACATCCCTCTCAGCCGTACCTACACGATGGGTGTCAACATCACTTTCTAAATCGAACGCCTTATGAAAAAGATCATATACATAGCGCTTATCGGCCTGACGGCCCTGGTTTCCTGCTCCAAGGACGTCCTGAACCCCGTTCCGTCCGACGCAGTGTCCGACTCCCAGATCTTCTCCTCCGTGGAGTCCGCCACCACAGCCCTCAATTCAGGCATGGCCTACATCGGCCACTATCAGTCCATTACGCTTGACACCATCATGTCAGAGGTGATGGGCGAAGACGCCGCGATGACTTCCGGTTCTTTCGGTATCCCGACTTACAACTGGAACCTCTATTCCTACACCTACTCCCAGGTGGCCGAGTCCGATCCCTGGTGGTTCGGTTACTCCAACTACATCTGGGCTGCCGACTATAAGGCCATTGACGTCGCCAACAACATCATCGCCAGCCTGTCCGATGCTGAAGAGCAGGCAGGAAAGGAGAACCTGCTGGGCCAGGCATATGCCATCCGCGGCTACGTCTACCTGCGCCTCGCCCGTCTGTTCGCCCCCGCCTACAGCATCAATCCCGACGGTCCCTGCGTCATTCTGCGCCTCGAGCCCGCCGACGCCGCATCCGATCACCTCGGCCGCGCTTCGCTTAAAGAAGTCTACGCCCAGTTGCTCAAGGATCTCGAATACGGCCGCCAGCATTGCTCCGCAGCCGCCACAGACTTTTTCACTCCAAAGAGCTGCGCCCTGTTCATGGCCCGCGCATACATGGACATGCAGGACTATGCTAACGCCAAGAGATACGCCGAGGAGGCCGCAGGTAACGTGTTCGACGGCAGCAACCTCATGAGCAAGGACGAATGGAGGAGCGGATTCAAGGATCACAACGCCGAGTGGCTGCAGTACTTCAACTACGTCCCTTCCAAGTGCAACTTCTACGCCTCCATCCCCTCTTTCTATTACCTCGCCGAGGCCGCCTACAACGTCACTCCTGATGGCAAGGCCGATCCCAACGACATCGATTACCTCGACACCGCCGAGGAAGGCGACTACTTCGAGAATCCTCTCTACGGATACAGCACCGTCCGCTGGACCAAGCGTTTCCGCGATTCCTTCGAGGACAGCGACTGCCGCAAAATGTTTCCCTTCTACTTCTTTGAGGAAGACGGCTGGCTCACCAGCAAGTTCAGCCACCGCGCCAACGTCGGCGATGCGGAGTTCCCGCTCGCCCGCATCGCGGAGGCCTACCTCATTAAGGCCGAGTGCGAGGCCCAGAGCGGCAGCGCCGCCACTGCCAAGAGCGTGCTGAACGCCCTTCAGGTGGCCCGTGGCGCCACTCCGACCGAAGGCACCTTCGAGAATATCTACTATGAGCGCCGCAAGGAGCTCTACGGCGAGGGCTTCCGCCTGCATGACCTCAAGCGCCTGCACCAGCCCCTCGACCGCACCAAGGATCCCGAGCACTGGGCCAGCGTAAAGAGCCTGCCTGCCGACAGTCCGCGTTTCATGCTCCCCATCCCCGAGGTCGAGATGCTCTACAACCATGCTCTCACCAATGCCGACCAGAACGAATACTGGAGAAAGTAATGAGAAGGTTTTTGATTTCAGGAATGCTGCTGCTATCGGCAGCATTCCTTTTCAATTCCTGTAACCAGAAGCAGGATGAAGGCAAGGTATCCTTCATCGACCGCGAGGTCGATGTGCTCTCCTTCCTTGAAGGATTCCCCTACTCCACATGGGGTTTCTATCTTTCCGACGACGCTTCCAGGATCGTGTATGTACGCAACACGGGAGGCAATCCCCTGCTGATGCTCAACCTCGCTGAGAGCACCGACATAAGCGAAGGCAAGGTCATTTCAGCAGAGAACTGGGCCGAGCGCAACTTCTGGAGCCCCGAATACAATGAGAAGGACGGATGCCTGTACTGGATGGGCGACAAGTCCAACGACGAGAAGATAGACCTTTACAGGATGGATCCGGAGACCGGCGAGACCATATGCTTCACCGACGTCCCGTACATCTACGGATGGAGTTTCAACGATGACAAGAGTCTCATCGCATACGTCGCCCGCACCTCCCAGGACGGTGACGACCATACCGACGAGTTCCGCATCCTGGATGTCAATACCCTCGAGGACAGGCTGGTCTGCGAGGACAGGCCGGATTTCCGTATGACCTGGAGCGAGTTCGCCCTCAGTCCGGACAATACCGGATGCATGCTGACGGTGCTCAAGAACGTCAACCGCACATATACAAACATGGCCTACCTTGACTTCGCGACAGGCGAGTATACCGTCGTCACGGACCCTTCGCTCGAGGCCAGCCTGTCCGGCTGTGCGGTCATCTCGCCCTGGTACTCCTCCGACGTGGCTTATTTCCTGTCGGACCAGAGCGGCTACGCCAACGTGTATACATATAACCGCCGAACCGGCAAGACCTCGCAGGTCACTTCATATACCCAGGACGTCTCGGCAGAGTGGATCGAAGCTGACGGGCAGAAATACCTGGTCTGCGTGAGCACCAGCCCCGAGGGCTCGCTCGTACGCGTCCTTCAGCCCGACGGCAGGGAAATCGTCCAGGAGCTCTACCCCGCCACCCTGACTTTCCAGACCACCGTCGGCAACAAGATGTATTTCACCGCCGGAGCGACTGACATCCTGTTCCAGATATGGACCGTCTCCTTCGAGGACGGAGCCCTGAAGCAGTCTGTACTGGTAGATCTCCCGGAGGATATCAAATCCTCGATGGTGACGTCGCATGCCGAAAAACTCAGCATACCCACCTTCGACATCGACCCCGCCACGGGAGAGACCCGCATGCTCCACGCCTATCTAATGGTTCCCGACAACCCGCTTCCGGCCGACCAGGCCCGTCTAATGGTGATGTCATTCTACGGCGGAGAGAACTCCTATGATATAGAACATCAGTTATTCACCGATGCCGGAATGTACGTGCTCAGCGCCTCGCCGCGCGGCTCCAGCGGCTTCGGCCGCGACTTCGCCGCGCTCAACGACCACGACCTCGGCGGCAATGAGACCATAGACATGATCTACTGTGCCCGTTACGTTTCCGACATGCTGGGCATCCCGCCCGAGCGCGTAGGCTGCTTCGGCATGAGCCACGGCGGCTACGAGACCATGCGCCTGATGACCTTCCCCGGAGAAGTGAACGGATTCAAGGCCTCGTTCCCCTTCGGCTTCGGAGTGGCGGTGGCAGGCTTCAGCGACATCATCTACGAGCACTACCACACCAACATCCCCGACTGGGATTACCTCGAGGCCGGAGACCCCGTGACGGAGAAGGAGAAACTGATGGACCGCTCCCCCATCAACCATGTGGACAAGATCTCCGGTCCGCTGCTGCTCATCCATGGCGACCATGACGACCGCGTGGACATCGGCGGCTCGCAGATGCTCTACGACGCCCTCAAGGAGGCCGGCAAACCCGTGGAATTCCTCATAATGGAAGGCCAGGGCCACGGCTACAAGGGTATAGACAACCAAATGCGCTACTACAGCACCATACTCGACTTCATAGCCAGGAACTAGTCATTATTCGCTTCTCTTTATTATATTTGCAATAATAACCTTTCCCCGCCATGGAAGAAGAGAGAAGCATAGACAGGCTCGCCCGATACCTGATAAGCCTCGGCGCGTTCGCCATTATCGCGGCATTGTGCTGGTATTTCCGGAGCGTGCTCGCGTATATTATTGCGGCCTTCGTCATCTCCCTGCTCGGCCAGCCGGTCTTCAAGGTCATGAAACAGGTCAAGGTCAAGGGACGGAGCGCACCGGACTGGCTGCTGTCGGTCCTTACGCTCATCATCATCTTTTCAATCCTGATTACGATAGTGACCCAGGTGGTCCCTATCGTATCGGGCATCATACGCGACGCGGCCTTGATGAACTCCCGCATCTCTTTCGACAGGGACATGCTGAGGCGGATCAACGCATGGATCGTCCGGGTTTTCCCGGATGTGGGGCGTGATTTCGACATCCTCAGCTACTCCCTGACGAAGCTCAGGGACATGACGAGCTTCAGCGGCATCTCCAGCATCATCGGCTCGCTGGCCTCAGCCGTCGCCGGAATAGCCATCGGGATCTTCTCAACAGTTTTCATTTCGTTCTTCTTCATCAAGGACGAGGCGCTTTTCGGTAAGATCGTCGGTGCCATCGTGCCGGACAGGATCGAAGAGTCGGTGGGAAAGACGGTCCTTGACATCGAGAGGCTTCTCTCCCGGTATTTCGTCGGTCTCACCATCGAAGTACTCGGTGTGATGCTGCTGGACTTCATAGGCCTCACGCTGATAGCGCGGATAGGTGTGAACTACGCCATAGGCATAGCGTTCATCGCGGGCATACTGAACGTCATCCCGTACGTGGGTCCCCTGCTCGGAGACGTTATCGGCATCGTCCTGTGCGTGATACTCAAGTTCGGCGCGGGAGTGGGCCTTGACGTCAACATCTGGATCTTCGCCCTTATAGTCTTCGCAATAATGCAGGGTACCCAGCTGGTGGACAACTTCGTGTATCAGCCGTTGATCTACTCCACGAGCATCAGGGCCAATCCCCTGGAGATATTCATCGTCCTGCTCATCGCGGGACGTATCGGCGGCATCGTCGGTATCCTCCTGGCCATCCCCGCATATACCGTGATACGCGTGATTGCCAGCCGCTTCTTCTACAAGTACAAACCCATCCGCCGCCTGATCCCCGACAGGGACAAGGAGGGGGAATGATAATGAAAAAGCCGCCGGAGAATTGTCTCCGACGGCTTTTTCATTCTGTCATTCCTATTTTATACGCATTTTGTAGAATGAGCGGTTGGTGGTGATGAAGAGGTATTCTCCATTCTTTCCGCCCACCTCCATGGAGATGGGCCTCTCCTCGATGTCGAAGCACTTGATTTCCTTTCCGTCCTTGTCATAGACACGGATCTGGCCCGCCGCGACATAGATGTTGCCGTCCTTGTCGTAGGCGGTGGCGTACTCTCCATGCTTGACATAATCGCCCGTTGCCGAGAGTGATCCGTCGGCGTTAACCTTGAAGGTATAAGTGCGACGGGGATTCTCCCAGGCTATCATCACGGGCTCCTTCTGGCCGGGAGTGACGGCTGTCAGGTCGATGGAGCGGCACAGGTCGAAGAAATAAGGCACGACCGTGACTCCGTCCGGAGCCAGGAAACTGCGCTCAGGCATCTTGCCGTCATAGACGTCGAGGAAGTCGCCGCCGCGCAGGGCATGGGAAGGATAGATGAGCCTCGTGGCCTTGACACTGGCGGTCGGGACGAGTTCAAGCGGAGTCATGGTGTCGGCGCCGTTACGGGTGTCGATCGCGTATGCGACGACGCCCCACATGCCGTTGCCCCAGCCGCTGTAATCGGAGTTGGCATCCGGGAAGGACTGGATCATCTCTATCTTCTCTCCGGTAAGTCCGGGCTGGCCCTCATAGCGCACGATGACGATAAGGTTGTCCTTGGTGTCGACGGCGAGCGAGAGAGGCCTGTAAGGATAGTCGGCGAGGAGAGTGAGGGCTCCGGTCGCGGCATCCCACTTGTAGATCTTGCGCATGTTGCCCTCGCAGAAATATACGTTGCCCTTGCTGTCCGTCGCGGCTCCGGTGGCGAACTGGTATTCGTCGCCGATCTCGACGGCGCCGCCGACGGCAGGCTCAGCCCTGCGGCCCTTCTCCTTGCCGGTCACCTTGGCGTAGGAGAATTCCAGAGGGAAGATCGAGATGTTCTTGTTGACGTCGTACGCAGTGGCGGCGGTCTCGCAGAGGATCTGCGTCCAGGCCCTCATGTTGCGGAACTCGATGTTCTCGCAGCCGGACATGAGCGTGCCGAAGTCGCGAGGGACCATGACACGGACCACGCGGTAGAACCAGGTGTTGGCGAACATGATGTTGCGGCAGTTGTCCATGGTCATGGCTACGCAGTCAGGTCCTTCGCGGCTTTCCTCCTCATACTGGAGGGCATACACCTTAAAGTTCTCGACGTTCCTCCAGCGCGATTCGAAGCGCACGTGATGCTCGAGCGAAATGGCGAACATCCTGGAAGGGGTGCTGGTGTTGCTGATGTAGATGCCGGCCGAGGCATAGGTATTGGCCGACCAGATATCCTTGAAGGTTCCGCCTCCTCCGTTGGTGATCCAGAGGCTCCAGTACTGGTTGTCCCAGGCCTGGTCCAGGCCCTGTGTGGCAATGGGGTTGTCCGGGGAGCTGACGCGGGCGGCGCCGAATCCCATCATGCCGCCGAAACCGCCCATGCCTCCTCCGAAGCCGGCCATGCCGCCGGCAGCGGCGGAGGCTGCGCCGGCGCGCGGAGCGCCGCCGGGAGCCGCCGCGCCGGGCGCCGCGGCCTGAGCCGCAGGCCTGGGCGCAGGCTTGCGCATCGTACCGTGCCCGCCGACGAACTTCACGTCATTGAGCAGGGAATTGCCGGAGGCCATCCATTTCATGCCGACCGCCCTCTTGTTGTAGCCGCCGGTGCAGATGCCGATGCCGGTAAAGATGTCGTCTCCGCCCTCCGAGGACTCGACCATGGGGACGGGAGAGCCGAAACCGCTGAAAGCGGGTGTGCTCTCCGACAGGATAAGCTGGGTGGAGAACGGGTGCAGGCCGATCAGGACACTGCCCTTGCGAAGCTTGATAGTGTTGGTAATCTTATACCATCCTTCGGGGAAGAACACCGCGACGTTCTCGTTCACGGCCTTCTGGATGGCCTCGGTGTCGTCGGCCTCACCGTCACCCACGGCGCCGTAGTCGGCGACGCTGGCCCAGGTGGACATGTCCGGAACCGCCGGAACGGTCCGGGTGAAAGCGGCGGGGAACTCCGCAGGAGCGGTCTTGCAGATGACCTCATAACCGGCGTCGCCGCCCATCTCGCGCATCACGAGGCCATGGACGAACTCGCTGATCAGGTAGGTCTTGTCCTTCACGGGATATTCCTTCCCTATCTTAGGAAGAGAAACGGCCACGGGGACGTTCTTGCAATGTATGTTCACCATGTTGAGCTGGTTGGTCTCACCCTCGTCGCCGGTCATGACGACACCCGTCTTCACATTCTCGAAGAAGCAGTCCTCGAGGTAGAGGCGGTCGGCCATGTCCTTCTCGCAGAAGACCGCGACCGGAGCGTCCTTGACCTTCATGTTCACGATGGCGAAGCCGGCGTTCCTGGTCAGGAGCGCAGCCTCCTTCTGGCCTTCGAAGTAAGCGTCCACCATGGCGATGGGCCAGCTGGGGGACGAGACGTTGGAGCTGATGCCGTAGCGGGCCCCGAAGAACTCGACGTCCTCAAGCTCGTTTCCGGCGTCGTACAGGCACGCGAAGCCGTCACCGCCGTATACGGACACGTGACTGACTATGCCGTGCTGTGCGAGATGCGTACGCAGGGCTATGGCCATGGGATTGCCCTTCCCGATGCGGAAATCGACGTTGGAGATGCCACTGTAGAAGGTGCCGGCGCTGGCGTCCATCACCCTTTCAGGGTTGGTGACGATGCCGCCGGTGAACCACATCATCGAGGTCTCCTCCTTGTCGAAACCGGGGGTATTCTTCTCAAGGACGATCTCGGGGCGCTTCGCGCCGTAACCCACGATGCGGATCGAACCGGGGACATAGATGGTCCTCGTGACTCGGTATTTGCCTTCGGGAAGGTACAGGGTGCCGAAGCCCCTCTCCTCCTTGATGGCGTTGACCGCAGCCTGGAGAGCGTCGCTGCAGTCGAACTTGCCGTCGGCCTTGATGCCGAAGGCCTCCTCCGTG
Source organism: Bacteroidales bacterium (assembly GCA_017620335.1). Taxonomy (GTDB): domain Bacteria; phylum Bacteroidota; class Bacteroidia; order Bacteroidales; family UBA932; genus Cryptobacteroides. Next base: position 49,328 of record JAFZQO010000044.1, on the reverse strand, counting down.
AAGAACACTCCGCGGGCGTCGTTGAATTTCTGCGTGTACACGGAAACCCCGGCACGGGCAGTGAAAGAAAAAAGGACGGACAGCAACAGGACCGCCGTTAAAATGCATTTTCTCATGTTATCAGTGTGGTTATCAGGTTATGTTACTTTCGTTCACGTTCATCTTCGGGCGCCTGCTTGATATAGACGTCGTGCTGCTGGAAAGGTATCTCGATGCCGTTCTCATGGAAAGCATTGTAGATCGCCTCCTTTGCACGGGAAGGGAAGGTATAGTGCGTCTCCACCGTGGAATAAAGGGCCACGATTAGGTTGATCGAACTGTCTCCGAAACTGTCGAAACGGACGTCCACGGGGAACGAAGGGTCCACGATGTCCCTTCCGGCCTTGTCTTTGACCATCAAGGGCTTGAGTGCCTCAAGTATGACTTCCCTCGCACGCGCGATATCAGTTCCGTACCGGACGCTGACCGGCATCTTGAGGAACTCGTAATTCTTGCCGCTGTTGAGGTTGCGGAACTTCTTTGTGAAGAGGTCGGTATTCGTGAAGGCGATGAGCGATCCGTCCTCGTCCTCTACCAGGGTTGTCTGATAGCTCACCCTTTTGACTATTCCCCTGACTCCGTCGCAGGAAATCTTGTCCCCCACCCTGATGCGTCCCGCCATCAGCTGCACACCGTAGAAGAAGTTGTTGATCAGGTCCTTGAGTGCGAAACCGACACCGGCGGCAAGACCCGCGGAAATGGTGGTGATGGCCTTTCCGGACAGTTGCAGGATGGAGAACACGATGAAGAGGTATATCACCCAGCCAAGCAGGGACAACAAAGCGTCGGAGAGCGAAGTGTTCACTTCGGACCTCTTCAGCGGCATGTCCGAAGGCTGTTTCTTGTCGACGGCGTTGCGCATCCTGAAAAGCCTGACCATGTTCCTGACAAGGTAGTTCAGGAAGCGGAAGACGAAGAACAGCACCAGGATGATCAGGATGTTCTTCAGCGTCAGGTTCCTGAACGACTCGGCGTTGAAGAGGGTGTGGTTCAGGAAGTCGCTTCCCGTGAGCGACAGCTGGTAGGCGCCCGACGTGAGCCTTACGCCCAGGGGGAAGGAGAGGATGATGGTGACCGGAAGGACCACCATCCTGAGCAGGTCGTAAACCCATGTCACCTCGATGAAATCCCCCTTTTCCTCAAGGGGAAGGAAAGGATTTTCCGCACGGTAACGGGCTATCTTGCGTATCACCCTTCTCTCATTGTAACGCTTCATCAGGTAATAGATCGTGGTGATGGTGTGGAGAAGCGCGAGTTCGAAGGTCCAGAAGGTCAGCAGGAACACGCCTATCATGGAATAGCCTGCCAGCGAGAGTATGCAGGCTATACCCATCACAATCACCGACACCCACATGTACCTGAGATCCGTCCGCTCGACCTTGTTGCGGTAGCGGACGTTTGCGGAGGACTGCCAGATGATGAAAATGACGAGCCCCGCAGGGAAGATGAGCGGAACGATGCTGGCAGGCATGAACATGGCCCTGAGAAGGATGTTCATGAATGCGAGCAGCAGCGTCGGGACATACAGGTTGCGCGAAGTCCGGGCCTGTGAGCCGCGGACGCGGATGAGCAGTGACACAAATATGGCCAGGGTCAGCCAGGAGAATACGCTCAGGAGCTGGTAGGCGGTCCGCCAGTAAGGGTCTCCCCTCCCGTTGTTGGCGATCAGGATGCCCAGGACGAAGAGGAGGAGGGCCAGCATGGACGTAATGACCGGCTTGTACGGGCGGACGCTTTCTTTGCGCACATACCTGAAGACCAGGCTTGTGATGATGCTGGCAAGCAGGAACGCCAGTATGAGGGCGAGCAGCGACAGGAACGCATACCGGAGGATATCCCTTCCCCTGGAGGGGACGATGTCCACAGTCCTGCCTTCAGATTCATCCGGGGAATCAGGATCGAAACGCGATTCCAAGTCATTCTTCACGCCCGCGATGTAGGTGTCCCAGTTCCTGAATATCTGGAACAGCGTGACGTTGCTCCCGATGAAGATGTTCCTCTGAGCCTCGGCATAATTGGCCTGGACGTAATCATAGGCCTGCAGGAGACGGCGCTCCGTCCCCGCGAAACTCAGGCTGTCCTGCAAGGCCAGGGACACGGACTTGGAGTACAGCGCGGTGAGGGCGTCGGCGTAGAAAAGGCAGCTGTCAAGAAGAGCCTTCTCCTCCGGATCCATCTCCCGTACGGGCTCGGGAGGCAGCATTTCCTCCAGAAGCAGGGTATCCGCCGCAACCGACAGCGTATCCGGCGCGGGAGGCAGATACATATCCCTGAGCGCCTCACCCAGAAGCGAATAACGGAGGAGACCGGCGCGCGAGGAACTGAGATACTTGTCGGACAGGCGGGCCTCCTCCCGCAAGGAGTCATAGACCCGGGAAACGTTCTCCAGGGCGAGGGCCATGTCGATGGCGAAGCCCGGACGCTGGGTATAGGTCATGACCGCCACCTCGTCCGCGGAGCGTATCATCTCTGCTAGAGCCTGCCTGCGGGAGCCGTTGTCCACCAGCAGCGAGTCGGACCCGAGAGCCTCTTCATATGACAGTTTCAGTTCCGGAAGGAGGTTGGACAGCGTCGTCCCTTCATCCTTCACGGCCTGGGCCTGAAGGATGGACGCGGACAGAAGCAGGAAGGCCGCGGCGACCGGCAGATATCTCGGGAAAGATCGCATTTTCATAATTGCTTAGAAGTCAAAACCTATTGAAGCATAGGCGGTAAAACCTGACAGATCACTCCACTGGGCGGCAACCCTGAGCGGTCCGACCATCGTCTGCCTGCCGTATTCAAGGCCCAACGCCCTTTCAGGACTGACGATGGCGAGTTCACTGAAGTTATAGCCGTCATAGAAGAGAGCGCCCCTGGCGGTGATGAAATTCTTTCTGGCGATGCGGTATCTGAGGTCCAGCTGGCCCACGGTGCTGAGGGGACGGCAGTTGCGGTATCCGGACGGGACTCCGAAGAATGGGATCTGACGCTCGGTATAGCGGTTGGGCATGAAGCCGCCTAAGGTGATGATATGCTTGGGGTTCAAGCAATTGTCGATCCTGTTGTCTTCAGGGCGTATCGTGTACCAGCCGAAATACAGGCTGGGAAGTATCGTGAAATTCTCCCAGATGGAAAATGCCCCCTGGAGGCTGGTAAGAACGGACCAGTAGGCGGGGACGGAGCCGTCTTCGGTCAAGGCCGCATCCACAGGATGGTACTCTTCGGGGTCGAGGTCGATGCTGAATCCCTTGAACACACGTCTCCCGTCCAGTGAAAACCTGATACCCTTGTCGGGGAAATACCCGTCGTCGAAATTGTCGAACTTGAACGTCGCGAAAGCGGAAAGCCAGTAACTCTTCCAGTCCCAGCCGATCCACTCCTCCTCACGGGAGAGATAGTGCTCATAAGGGTCCATCTCCGACGTAAGGCCGGCACGCATCGTGCCGTAGCGGAGACGGGAGTCCTCCGCATACAGGTCGACCGCGGTAGAGAAAAGTTTCTCGCGTACGGACGACATATAATCCGTGAAAGTACCTATCATCCTGGCACGTGTGCTTATGCCGATGGTGGGGATCCCGGCCGAGAACTTGCGGAACACGTCGATCGAAAGGGACGGGTTGGTACCGAGTTTAAGGTCCATGGTAAGGCGGGGACCGGAAAGGCGGCGGGTGCCCAGGCCATAATGCACGAGCAGGGCCACGGTCTCGTCAGTGTCGGCACGCACCCCTATTCCGAGGTCGTTAGTCTGGCCCTTTTGGCAGTCGAACACAAGCGTGTACGGCTCCCCGTGTCCCTCGAAACGGTATGTGACTGCCTCGAAAGCATTGGTCCCGTAAATCTTGTTCAAGAGTGCCTCGACCGCATCCCTGTCATACATGCCGTCGGCGGGATACTCGTCCCGGGCAAGGATCTTGTCCCTTTCTTCGTCATCGATGCCGGTAAACTCCACGCGGTCCACGCGGACCTTGGTCTGGGCCAGGTTGACCGCGGGCGCGGGCCGGCTGACCTGCGGAGCGGGCTTGCCGGCCACCTTGGCGGCGATGGCCTCGAATCCCTCCTTATTCGCGATGGCGTTCTGGTATCCCTGATTGATGATGTCGTCGACGCTCCTGTCGTCGAAGGAGAGCATGTTGTATCCTGTCAGTTCGTGGTGGACGCTGAGGGCGTCGTCAAGGCCGTCCTTGTTCTCCAGTATATCCATCGAGTCCTCCATCGCACCCGACGCAAGGAGCGTGATGGTCTGGAAGACGAAGTCCAACGGAGAATTGAGCTCGTTGATGGCCCGGTGGTGGGACATGTCGGAGCCGATGATGATGTCCGCGCCCATCTCCCTGGCCAGGTCCACCGGGAAGTTGTTGCGCATGCCTCCGTCGAGCAGGATCTCGCCTTCACCGCGTACCGCCCTGAAATAGAACGGGATGGCCATTGTGGAACGCATGGCTGAAGTGATGCTTCCTTCGGTCCAGTACTTCGGAGTCATGGTATACATGTCGGTGGCCACGCAGACATACGGGATGGGAAGTTCCGAGAAACTGAGGCTGTCCTGATAGCCGACGCTGACCGAACTGAGCATGTTGCGGACGTTGAGGCCGTAAAGGTAACCGTCAGGCAGGCCTATGCCTATCTTCTTGAGAGACTCTTCAAGGGCATCGGACGTGGAGACGCCCACCTCCTCGGCCATCAGGTCCAGGACCCTCTCCTGCTTCAGGCGGTCCGCCAGGTCCTTGTTGTCATAATGGTGCGGGATGCGTATTATGAAACGCTCGCGATATTTCTTGATCTTGTAGGGCACGAATGCGTTCGGGATCTTGTCCGACATCATGACGGGCCACTGGATGTCCCGGACAAGGGAGTCAAGCTGGTCGTGAGTGTAGCCCAGGGCGTACAGGCCGCCGACCAGGCCTCCCATGCTCGTACCGGTGATGACATCCACAGGTATGCCAAGTTCTTCCATGTACTTGATTACGCCCAGATGCGCGAGTCCGCGCGCTCCGCCTCCGGCAAGGACCAGTCCCACCGTGGGGCGGTACTGACGGATGGAGTCCAGCCTCGCCCTCACCCTCACGAAAGCCAGGGAATCAGCCTCGGGATCGGCGCTGTCAAGGATGACCTGGGCGGACAACGGCAGGGAAACAGCGATGGCAAGAATGATCGCGGGAATAATCTTCTTCATTGGTTATAGCATAGTTTTATGACAAGATACAAATATACGCCTTTTTTTGAAAGTGAGCGAAAATGCTTACCTTTGAGAAGCAATAACATTGAATCTATGGCCGGAAAAAAAAGATCTGACAAGAAAACGCGTGCCGAACGGGTGGACGCCATGTCCCTGGCGTATGAAAAGGCCGGTAACGTGATACGCTCACTCAGCGAAGACCTCGAGGCTTTCGACGGCATCCGCGACGATGTCGCGAAGCTAGAGGAATACCAGTCCTCCGGCCTCTGGCTGGAAGACTTCGAAGCCGACGAGGCCGGCGCCCTCCCAGAATGGACGCTCCGCGCCGTCCTCTCGGAAGACGGCCTCTACGACCTCCTCCGCGACTACGACGCCATCCTCCGCCGCCTGCGCGGCCCTGAATTCGATTAGCCGGAAACCGACACGTCCGTCGTCAGCAATACCATGGATACGTTGATTCTCCTGATGCCGAAAAGTTCGAAATCCACGCGGACGGTACCTGTGTCCGGGTCCGACTCCAGTACAGTACCTGCGCCGAATACCGGATGCTTCACTATCGTCCCAGCCCTAAGACCTTGAGCCCGGGGTTCAGGGCTTTCCAGCCGTGACATCAGACGCTCCGTCCCCTTCCAGAGCTCATCGCTGAACCTCCCCACGATATCGTACAGGGGGCCGCACGCGTCATGCGCCTCCCGGATGAAGCGGCTGGGATACTTGGACAGGGAGTTCTGGACGTCAAAGCCCTCAGAATCAGAGAAGAACAGCATGTCCATGGCGCGGGTGCAGGCGACATACATCAGCCTACGCTCCTCCTCCAACCCTGCATCTCCGCGTTCGCGGACGGTGCGGTGACTAGGCATTATCCCCTCGTTGAGTCCGTATATCCACACCAGGGGATATTCCAGGCCCTTCGCCTGATGGATGGTCATCAACTTGACATGGTCGTCGTCCTTGCGGTAATCGGCATTGGTGTACAGGGCCACGTCCTGAAGGTATGACTGTATGCTCAGGTCTTCCTCATTCTTGTGGTCTTCCTCATACAAGCGGACGGATTTCACCAGCTCCTGGAGGTTCTCCAGACGCTCCTCCTCCGTATCGATACGGTACTGCTCAAGAATCCCGCTCTTTTCCAGCAGCTGCTCGAGCAGGGCTGAAATGCTGACTTTGCCGATATCCGAGCGCGCCTCCTCGACAAGGGCGGCGAAGCGCGCGGCGGCGGCGCCGGAGCCAGCCGCGCCGGCTTTCAGCGCCGCGAACAGCGAGCAGTGCCGGCATTCGGAGAACGCCTGCAGCCGCGCCATGGTCTTCCGTCCGATTTTTCTGGACGGAACATTGGCTATCCGTTTGAAAGCGACGTCGTCATCCAGCGCGACCAGCCGCAGGTAGGCCAGGGCATCCTTCACCTCCCTCCTTTCGAAAAAACGGACGCCGCCCCAGATGATATATGGAATCTTCGCGGCCATCAGCGCCTGCTCTATGCTCCTCGACAGGTATGAAGCCCGGTAGAGCACGGCCATCCCTTTCCATTCCAGACGTTTGTGGATGTCCATAAGTGTGGAAGCAAGCCTTTCAGCCTCCTGCCTTTCGTTCCGGCAGTGATAAAACTTCGTCCTGAGCCCCATGGACGGGCGCATGGTCACGGAGGTCCTGGGCAGTCTGTTGCGGTTGTTGCCGATGATGCTGTCAGCGAGGGCGACGATGTTGGGCACCGAGCGGAAATTCTCCTTCAGGTAGATGTCCGTGTCGGGGACATAGCCGACGAAGATCTCGGGGTGGGCGCCGCGCCATTCGTAAATGGCCTGGTCACCGTCGCCGACGATGAAAAGGTTGTGGTAAAAGTCGCTCAGTATCGTGAAAAGTTCCCATTCCGGCCTGCCGCAGTCCTGGACCTCGTCGACCATCACGTACTGGAACTGCTCCTGCCACCTGCGACGCACTTCCGGATAATTATTCAGTATATGGAGGGTAAAGAAAAGCAGGTCGTCAAAATCAAGGGCGAAATAGCGCTTCTGGCGCAGGACTATTTGGCCAAGTACCGGCACGTCCAGGGGCTGCACCGTGGAGATTACGAACCTGTTTATGTACGGCGTGGCAGCCTTGAAGACGGCCAGGTCCTCAAGATAATTCCCGACGATGCCGCTCCTGCGCTCTATGCCGTTCTCCTCCAGAACCTCTTTCACCACGGCCTTCATATCCTCAGGGTCGAAGATGAGGAAGTTCTGCGGATAACCCAGACGGTATATCTCCTCCCGCAGGAACTTGACGCAGAAGCCGTGGATGGTGGTGATGAAATCGCCGACGGCTCCGCCAGGGGTCTGCGCCCCGATGCGCGTTCGCATCTCCTGCGCCGCCTTGTTGGTGAAAGTCATACAGAGTATGTCCGACGGCGGAACACCCATGGTAATGGTCAGATACGAATATCTGGCCACCAGCGTGCGCGTCTTACCCGAACCTGCACCCGCAACCACGCGCACGTGCCCCTCGGTGGTCCGCACCGCCCTATTCTGGTCCTCAGTCAGTAAAATCCGTCCGTTCCCATTGCTGCTGTATTCGACATCCATCTTTTTGCACATAATTGGTTAAGCAGCAAATATAACCCGAGCTTGTGCCATATCAGGGGGACAAGAGGTTTTTCTTGAATAGTCGCTGTTACCCGAGCTTACGGAGATGATGTTGCATGCTATGTGCTACTGACGGTCCAGTATTTGGACCGTCAGTGACGTTTTACCGTAGTTTTTGCTACTGACGGTCCAAATACTGGACCGTCAGTAGCAGGAACGAAGACGGAAGGCTTGAACCGTGAGCTGCGTAAGGGGATGACAGCCCGTGGCAATCACGTGGTTGTTCAGTACCGAAAAAAGTTGACCCGTGTTTACGGGTCAACTTTTTTTCAGGAAAAGACAAGTGGGGAACTAAAAGCGGTAGCGGATGCCCAAGGCGATACCCTGCCAGCCGAAAACATCCTGCTGGAAGTAGTATATCGGCCTCCAGTCCAGCGAGAGGTTCAGCGGTATGGACGGTATCTCGAACTCCACGCCCAGCTGGCCGCCGATACCGGCGTTGATTTCGCTGGAGTGCTCGTGATTGTGAACGCCGACCTGCACACCGGGGCCAACATAGAAATTGGCTATGCCACTGCTCGCAAAGATGAAGTCGTACATTCCGGACACATAGAAACCATGGGCATTGGCAAGGAATCCCAGATCGGCCTCCAGGAAACCGCCAGAAACGTTATGCTGATACGAAAGCTCTCCACCATAACCGATACGGAGGCCAAGTGCACGGGACTGTGCGGATGCGACCGCGACAAAGGCGAAAACGCCGATAAGGACGGCAATCAATTTCTTCATAAAGCTTAATTTTAGAAACAACCTAACAAATATAAGTATTTTTTTACATACACCCTTCCCATATGCATTATCCGGACGAAATAATGACTAACTTTGAGTGACAACCCATAAGGCTATCATTGATATGAAAAAGCGATTCTATCTGTTTTGCATTGTATTGTCCGCACTTGTTTCCTGTTCCAAATCCGCTCCCCAGTCGAGCCGGGAGATGGTCCTGTGGTACGACCAGCCCGCCGGAGAGGTCTGGCTCGACGGCCTTTTCATAGGCAACGGCTACATGGGCGGCAATGTGTTCGGAAGAACTGAGAATGAGCGCATTGCGCTCAACGAGTCGACCTTCTGGTCCGGCCGTCCCCACGACTACAACGATCCCGACGCCCACAAATACTACGACCAGATCAAGGAATTGATGTACGCCAAAAAATACAAGGAGGCGGAGAAACTTGTGGACGAACATTTCTACGGGATCCCCGCAAACCAGCAGACATACGTCCCTGTCGGAGACCTGCTCCTCGATTTCCAGCCCGGCGCCGGGCCGGTCAGCGATTACTACCGCGAACTCGACATGGAGACGGGCATTGTCAAGGTCAGCTATACCCAGGACGGAGTAAAGATGAGCCGTGAGGTGTTCATGTCCTATCCCGACCACGTGATGGTGATGAAGGTCTCCGCCGACAAGCTCGGGAAGGTCAACGTCGAAGCGAGGCTTGACAGTCCCTTCCGCAGGAGCGTTTCCTCCAGGGACAACCGCCTGACCATGAACGGCACCTGGAGTTACCTCCCGACCAGGATCTTCGACCTTATCGCGAAGGTCGAAGGAGACGGCATGAGCTTCCAGACCGATGTCGTGGCCCTTCCGGAAAAGGGAAAACTCGAAGCGACGGATACCAGCCTCGTCGTCACAGGGGCCAATTCAGTGACATTCGTACTGACAATCGCGACCGACTATGTCAACTACAAGGACATCTGCGGCGACCCCTCCGCACGTTGCGGGGAGATACTCGCCGCGGTCAAAGGCAAGAGCTACAAGCAGCTCAAGGCGGCGCATCTCAAGGACTTCTCCGGCCTGATGAGCCGGGTCCACCTCACCATCGGGGACGGTGCGGCAAACGAAATACCTACCAATGAACGGGTTGCGGCCCTCAAGCAGGGCGAACCCGACTCCGACCTTCAGGCCAAGCTTTTCCAGTTCGGCCGCTACATCACGGTCTCCAGCAGCAGGGCCGGCAGCGAGCCCAGCAACCTCCAGGGACGCTGGAGCCAGGACCTGCTCCCCAACTGGGGCAGCAAGTACACCCTCAACGTCAACACCGAGATGAACTACTGGCCGGCCGAGGTCGCCAATCTCTCCGAATGCACCGCCCCGCTCTTCCACCTGCTGGAAGACCTGGCCGAGAACGGAGAGGAAACGGCGAAGCTCTATTATGACGCCCGCGGCTGGGTGTCGCACCACAACACCGACCTCTGGCGCGGCACGGCGCCCGTAGACGCCGCGCGCTACGGCATGTGGCCGATGAGCGGCGCGTGGCTGTGCCAGCACGTATGGGAGCACTATCTCTTCACCGAGGACCTCGATTTCCTCCAGAAGTATTATCCCATCATGAAGGGCGCCGCCCAGTTCGTGATGGACATCCTGGAGGTGAACCCGAATTACGGATACCTGACCATCCCCTTCTCGATGTCCCCCGAGCAGGGCTACTACATCGACGGCAATCCCGAGGAAATGTTCCTCGCACCTTCGACCACGATGGACAACGCCCTGATCCGAGACCTCTTCCCGCACGTCATCGAGGCGGCGGGGCTCCTGGGCATCGATAGTGAGTTCAGCGATGAACTGGCGGCCACGCTGGAGAAGATCCCTCCCTACATGATAGGCGGAAACGGGATGCTGCAGAGCTGGATCGAGGACTGGACCCGCGGCCGCGAGAACCACAACTGGTCCGGGACCTTCGGGCTCTATCCGGGCAACTCCATCACCCTGAGGGGCACTCCGGAGCTCGCCAAGGCCGTCGAGACCTGGCTGGAGCCACGCCCGGTCACGGTTTTTTGGAACAGCGCGATAGACATCTGCCAATGGGCCAGGCTCGAGAACGGTGAAAAGACGGACGAGATCCTTAGGAAAATCTTCATGACGCCCCCCGGCCGCAGGGGCGGCTTCGGCAACAACCTCCACTTCTCCGGCTCGAATCAGTCGGACATCAATTTCGGCCTGACCGCAGCCATGGCCGAGAGCCTCATGCAGAGCCACGCGGGCGAGATTTCCATCCTGCCCGCCCTGCCGGCGAGTTGGAAGGAAGGATCCGTCAGCGGCCTGAAGGCCAGGGGCGGATACGAAGTGAGCATCAGCTGGAAGGACGGAAAGATGACCTCCTGCGAGATCAAGTCCGAATTCGGGCATCCTTTTACCGTCCGCTATGCCGGCATGACGAAAGACTTCACCCTTGCCGCAGGCAAATCCGTCAAGTTCGGTCCGGAGCTGTAACAGCCTTATTTCCTGGAATATAAGCGGGCAACTATGGCCCCGCTGATGTTGTGCCATACGCTGAACACCGCGCCTGGGATGGTCGCCATGGGATAAGCGGCGAAATGAAGCGTCGCCAGCGACGAGGCCAGTCCGCTGTTCTGCATGCCAACCTCCACGCTGATGGCCTTCCGCTTGGCGGGCGTCATCTTAAGGAGCACACCGATGAGATAGCCGACGGCCAGCCCGAGGATGTTGTGCAGCATCACCACCAGCACGATAATCCACCCTCCCGAGAGCAGCTTGCCGGCGTTGGCGGCGATGACTATCATCACTATCAGGCAGATGGCCACGGACGACAACGCGGGCAGGTATGCCGTAGCCCGCTCCGTCGTCCGCGGCCACAACCGCTTCACCAGCAGGCCCAGGGCAATGGGAAGGATGACCACCCAGAGGATGCTCAGAAGCATGCCGACGACATTGACGTCCACCGTCTCCCCCACCAGCAGCCATACCAGCAGAGGCGTCAGCACCGGCGCCAAAAGCGTTGAGGTGGCGGTCATTCCGACAGACAGCGCCAGGTCTCCCCTGGCAAGGTACGTGATGACGTTGGAGGCCGTGCCGCCCGGACAGCAGCCGACCAGCACGACTCCGACCGTAAGTGCTTCATTCAGAGAAAATACGTGCGAGAGCGCGAATGCCAGCAGCGGCATCACCGTGAACTGCGCAAGGCAGCCGACGATGACGTCCTTGGGCCTGCTGAACACAACGCGGAAATCCTCCGGCCTTAGAGTCAGGCCCATACCGAACATTATCACCCCCAGCAGCGGATTGATAAGCGAAGTCTTAAGATGCCCCAGCACCTCCGGGAACGCCAATGCCAGGAGCGCCGACGCCAACACCAGCGCACCCATGCAATCGGATATCCACTTGCACAACCGTTTCATTGTCTCTCAGGGCACGAAGATAACGTTTTTTTCCGCAGAATAACGCTGGTTATTATTATATTTGTGGACAGTTATGGATTGGAAAAAGTTCATTCTCGTTGCTAAGATCACCGGCGCGGTGCTTGCCGTCGGCCTCATCCTGTATGTGTTTTTCAGCGCCCGGTCGTGCGTCCAGGAACGCCGCTGGCTCGCCCTCGGGCCGATCGAGAACCATCCGGTACGCATCTGGGATGTCAAGTTCGCACAGGAATTCAACGACCTTAACGACACCCAGCTCAAGGTCGCGCAGGCCATCGGAGTCCCTCCAGTCAAGAACCGGGAAGAAGCGGAAAAGCTGAAAAGCAAACTGGTAAAACTCGAAGCCACAGATACTTACATCATAGATTCCCTCAGCCACTCTATCCCCTACCTGATCCCTTCCGCAAAGGAATTACTGGACGACATAGGCGGCGCCTTCCGGGATTCGCTGGTCGCAAAGGGCCTGAACCCATACAAACTGGTGGTCTCTTCCGTCCTTCGTACTGAGGAGGATGTCGCAAAGCTCAGCAAGAACAATATCAACGCCACTGAGAACTCGACGCACCGATACGGGACCACCTTCGACCTGGCCTACTGGCGCTACGAGAAGATTCCCGACCTCCGCGGCCGCCCGTATGAGGACGTCCCTCCCGAGTACCTCCGCGCCACATTGAGCCAGGTCCTCAAGGACTTCCACGACCAGGGCAACCGCTGTTACGTCAAATACGAAAGGCAGCAGAACTGCTTCCATATCACCGTCAGGAAATGATTCGTTGAAACGGGACGCAGTGTCTTTCCGATTTGAGAGTTATATTCACAGATTCAGCAATAAAGTATTTCATGTCGTCAAAAGTGTATACGTTGAAACGGTTTCTCTGCATGATACTGGCAGCAATGCTTGCTGTGGGCTGCGGAAAGGATTCACCGTCAGAAGCCGGCAAGGTCCTGGAAGTCGAGGATTTTGAAATCAAGGGACTGACCCCATACAATTTCCCTTTCATCGACTGCTCGACGAGCACCGGTCCTCTCAGGGACATGGTCATGTTCAGCCTGCTCGATGTTCCTTATTTCTGGGCCCTCAATGTCGTGACAGGGTCGCACTATGAAGTCGGTTTCATGCTTCCAGAGGGCATGGCCCAGGGAAGTGTCGAGCATAAAGCCTTCGCAAACCGTATGCTGGAACTTCGGAAAGCCAACGGCTCTCACGAAGCATATGTCAATCTGATTGACGGAGTTACAGACGTCATAATCGATTCCCGCGACATTTCGCGCAATGAGGAAAAATATGCCGGCGAAAAGCATGTCAAAGTCGAAACGAAGCCCCTTGCATGGGACGCGCTCGTTTTCATCGTCCATCCGGACAACAAGGTCAAATCGCTTACCCAGGAACAGATCCGCAAGATATACACTGGTGAAATCACCAACTGGAAGGCGGTAGGCGGCAAGAATCTTGAAATCCATGCTTATACCCGCAACGTAGACTCCGGCAGCCAGGAGAAGATGGAAACACTCGTGATGAACGGCCACAAGATGATTGACAATCCCGTATATATGGGAGGTATGATGCTCTCTCCCTATCTGTCAATCGAGAATGACCCGTGCGGCATAGGCTACACCCCCTACTATTTCTGCGAAAGCATGGTCCGCGACCTTCATGCCGTCAAGGTCATTGCTGTCGACGGCGTCGAGCCTGCTTCCACGACGATCATGAAAGCGGTCAAGGGAGAAAAGGGAGGTTATCCATATTACTCCCACATCTACGCGGCCATCCGCGCCGACGAACCAGCAGGTACGTTCGCCCGCCAGATCTACACCTGGCTTTCCACTCCCAAGGCAAAGGACATCATCGACGAAAGCGGATACCTGTCCATGCGGCGATTCTGATACCCTACACGCGTGGACGCACTATTCAAGTTTTTTACTATTTCCCGAAGATTTCCGCAAGTACAGTCTTGATTCTATCGCCCCGCAAACCCCTGTATAGAATGGTCCCATCCGGGCCGAAGAGTATGATGTGCGGAATCCCGCCTATGCCATAGGTATCCATGGCGACATCACCCGTACCCAGAATCTGAGGCCAAGGAAGCTGGTACTTTTCAATCGACGCAATACTGTCCGCTTCTTCGTCCGAGACAGCAATTCCCAGGATGGTAAATGCTTCGCCTTTATATTTGTCATAGACATCCTTAAGATTGGGAAACTCCTCGATGCAAGGCAGGCACCAACTTGCCCAGAAATCAGCCAGGACATATTGCCCTTTGCCTACATAATCGGACAAATGTGACTGTCTCCCATCCGTCTCTACACTGAAATCGATGAAGTGCATCCCCTCCTTGGTATAAAGCCGACCGTGTATCTGCTTCTGAATGAGTTGAACACGTTCAGTTTGAATTACTGTAGGATCCAAAGTGTTGATAATGGAATCCTTTTGTTCATCCGTCAGGGAGTTCAATTCAACAAGGGCATTGGCCGCAAGATAATCATCCTTATGATACTCGATATCCTCTCGGGAAAAACTGTCTAGCAAATCGCCATAGCCACGAAGGATACTGTCCATGGAATCGATAGTCTCCTTAGGTGCGCCGGCTTTCTTAAGAGCCATCATTTCCTTGATACCATCGACTTGTTTATGATATACCTCGTTCTCCTGCGCAAGTCGATAATTGACAGACTTCCGGTTATCCGAAGCCTGAGTGGCACCATCCTGAGTGAAAACGATGGACAGAGGAAAGCCGTCGGGAATGATGGGAACACTTAAAGTCTTCCTATCCTTAACACAAGTGACAGTCGCAACGACCGCTTTGTTCGTGGGTAACTCATAAGTGAATGAATTGTCTACGACATCAATATACTCATTGATGCCATAATCCATAACATATATCGAAACCTTGTCCGCAGTGAATCCCTCCAAACTGCCACGGATCAGAGTGGTATCGGAGACTTTAGTCCCACAAGCGCACAAGCCCAAAAGGACACCGAATAGGGGAAGATGTTTCAAATAATTGATTATCATAAAAGTGCAACGTTTTCTCGTTCAAATGTAAAAAAAAAAGTTACAATCGCAAAACATCAGCCCGAGAATCAGAACAAACAACCATCAGTTTTTTTCGTATATTGCAGGGTAAAACAGATCATTATGAACAACAGAACCATTTCCGTGGCGGTTTCGCTACTTTTTGCTCTGACGGCATCTGCCCAGCAGTCGAACGTGAACCTCAGCTATAACCCTCAGAAAGATACCGAGGGATTGATCCCCTTCAGCGCGAATCTTAATTCGCCGCAGGTGAATGACGACCATACCGTCATTTTCCGGCTCAGGGCCCCTAAAGCGGAGTCAGTCGCCCTCTCGGGCGCAATGACCACAGTCATGGGAGCCCGCGGGAACATCCCTTTCACCAAGGGAGAAGACGGCATCTGGACCCTCACCATCGGCCCTCTCCCGGTCGATATGTACCAGTACAATCTCGTCGTCGACGGAGTCAGCATGGCCGATCCCAATAACACATATGCCGCCTTTACGGCAATGCCTCCTTACAGCGAGCTGATCGTCCATGGCGACGGCCCGTCCTGGTGGGACGCTAAGGATGTGCCTCACGGAGCCGTCACCCGTCACATCTACTACAGCCCCGTCACAGAAGGAGAGCGAGAGATCTATGTATATACCCCTCCCCAGTATGACCCCCAGAAGGAATACCCCGTCCTCTATCTCATGGGCGGAAGCGGCGAGCTCCCGTCAAACTGGATGTATGACGGACGCGTGAACTTCATCATGGACAATCTTCTCGCGGAAGGGAAGGCCGAGCCGATGCTGATTGCGCTCGTGAACAACCAGGTCATCCACCGCAACCATCCCCAACACGCCGAGCTCACTTTCGACATCATGGCGCGCGAGTATCGTGAAGCCGTCATCCCCTTCGTCGACAGTCACTACAAGACCATCGCGAATCCCCATGGCCGTGCCATTTCCGGTCTCTCGATGGGCGGCCGTCACACTATTTTCGTAGGTCTGAAGAATCTTGACCTCTTCGCGAACTTCGGTGTCCTCAGCGCAGGTGACAACACTCCCGAGCAGACCCTCGGTGAATTCCTCAATGACCCGAAAGCCAACGACAAGGTGGATTACCTGTTCATAGGACAGGGAGGCGCGGAAGAGAAAGGTATGTTCAATGTCCGCGTCAAGGGCCTCAGGGACGCTCTCGACAAGCACGGAATCGAATATGAGTACTTCTGCATCGGCGAAACCGGTCACGACTGGTCGACCTGGAGGCACCTCCTCTATTACGGATTCCTCCCGAAGCTCTGGAAAAAATAGGCCGGATTTTGTCTTTAGTACAAAAATGACAGCGGGACAGACTGAATAATTGTCTATCCCGCTGTAAATCACTGTATTAAGAGTGAAGCTCGCTCTTAATGCTCCTCTTCGTTGAAAAAAAGCATTATTCCCTGTCCAAACAAGTTCAGTCATAGATAATAAAAGAAACGCGACTACTATCTTACAAATAATTTATTACCTTTGTTCGGAAAGAGATACCTACTTATATCAAATTGCATTATTATCCTGATTATCATGAAAAAGTCACCTTTCTTATTCATCATAGCGGCATGTGCTGCCGTTGTGCTTTCATCCTGCGAAAAAGATGGATCTGATAAGAATCCTTATGACAAATACGCGGTCGACCTTGGTTTAAGTGTAAAGTGGGCGAGCATCAACGTAGGGGCGTCGAACGAGAAGGACCTTGGAAATTATTATGGATGGGGAGAAACTTCAGATAAACCCGACGGGACATACTATGACTGGGAAAGTTACCAAGTGTTCAATGGGATCGGTACTGACGATGCTTCGCGCGATGCTGCACTCTCCCGTATCTACGGCAGCGATCTGAAACTTAAAAGCGAATATGACGTCGCCCACGTGAAATGGGGAGGGTCCTGGAGGATGCCTACTATCGAGGAGTTCGAGGAACTCCTGCAACAGTGCACCTGGGAGATGGTACCGTCAGACTTCGACAAATGGTCCGGAGACAATCCCGGCGGATGGAAGGTAACCAGCAAGATCAACGGGAAGTCTATCTATATTCCGGCCTCCGGACAGCGCACGAATATGAGCCTTGACAAAGACAAAGGGCTGCAGGCTTATTATTGGACTTCGCAACGTGATGAAGAAGGTGACAATTTCGCCATCAGTCTCGGCCGTTTCAAGAATATGCCAAATTGGAATATTCAATATGTATGCATGGGAAGCACGGTTCGTCCCGTCTGCCCTTAAGAACTGAAAAATGCTCTTAATACTCCTCCTTGTTGAATTTGTTGAAGAGGATGGAATGCTGATTGGTTATTAAGGGGTTAGGCAGCGTCATTATGGTCTGGCCCCAGATATGGCATGGTTTGTTTCACACTTCGTCACACTAAAACGAGTTGAAATAAAACATGGCATAACCTACTCCAGTTTCTCAATCAGTTTCAAGAATTCGGAAGGAGTAACAACAATGGGATTCATTGGGAAATGCTTGATGTTGCCTGTAACCAGGAAAGAGTCTTCCTTTGATAATGCGACCTCGTAGAAGACTATATCTGTCAGATCCGGGAAGGTTTCGTCCGTGTGAATTCTCTCAGAAGCAATCCCATCCTTTTTTATCTGGCATATTATCGCATCAACAAGGCTTTCCGGAAAATCAAACTTCTCCCGGTGCAGCACTTCTTCATATTCCTGAAGAATCTCATCGTTGTACAACGGAATGACTTCACCGGAGAGCATTGTCTCCAATGCAAGCACGACGGCGGTGTCGGACCGACGTGAAATCAACGCTGATACAAGGATGTTCGTGTCGAAAACGGCATATACTTTCATCTTGTCCTCCTCGCCGCGCGGATTTCCTCATTGATTTCATCAAGTGTAAGGTCAGGGAAAGCACCCGCTTCCGCCATAGCCCGTATGGCACGGAATGCTTTCAGCCCCTCACTCTCTTCAACTGCGACCGGCTTATCCCCTCGGATCTCAAAAGGAATCTTTCCACGCTGGACAACCGCCTTGGCAAAGATATTCATAGCAGTATTGGCACTCATTCCAAACTGGGAACAGAGCGCATCAAAGGAAGATTTTAGGCCGGAATCCATCCGGACAGTCATTGAAACCTGTGACATAATTATCATCTATTTGCAATGCAAATATAATATATTTATAGCAAGATGCAATAAATATACCTCAAAATTAATCCTTTTAATCAATAATCTCCTCAATGCAATCTGTGAACATTTTCTGCTAAATCCCGATATTTTTCGACGATTTAGCAAAAAAAAACGAAGAGCCGGAGCATCCCTGGACCGAATCCAGCTTATCATAATGATTGTCTAGTTGCATAATGCAGTTAATATTCTTTATTTTCTAAATAAATCTCAATTATCAGTTTATGGAAGAAGTTATCAAAGAGGAACTCACTATGATAAACTGATTAACCCACGGATTATCAAGACTGAAGAATCAAAGCAATCACATAGTTATTATAGTTCCGAACCACAGTATTCATACTGGCAGCTCAAGAATATGTGGCATAAGTAGGCGATAATAAGAAACGATCCGGCATCAAACCGGATCGTTTTTATAACACATTGTAAACGAATGACTTACAATTAATACTCCTCCTCGTTAAAGATTAAAAAACACTAAAATCAAGCATCTCTATTGCATTTTAGAGCATTTTTAAGGTAAAATAAGGTTCGATTGAATGCGATAAAATGCGGTTAAATGTGAAAAAGCAGCAGGAAAAATCCGCCTGTCCGATATCAACACTTAAACGCAAAAACTCCCATCCTCTCATCGGCCCAGTGTAAGTCCTTTAACCTACTACCCCATACCCAAGGTATAGGATGACGGAGGGATCTTCTCCTTTGTCTCTTCTCTTGATGTAAAAGCATATTACATAGACCAATGCTAATGCTGTATCAAGATTTTGTTGTATTTTTGCTATCAGATTTCGCATAAATGCAATTTCTAGTGGTAATTGTGGAATAAGAGAAATGGCATTCGCGTTCTCAAAAGGATCAACAACAATTATCAAAAAGAATACGATGAAACTCTGGAGAATTGCCTTTTTGATGCTTGCAGCTTTATCCTTCGCCTCTTGCAGCAGTGAAGAGAAGGAAAAACCGATTACGACAGTTTCGTCGCAGTTGTTACCCTCCCCCGACCCTGGTCTTAGCGGAGGCGAACGGCAGGGGGGCTTATCTCGACCTCGAATGCACGTTGAGGGCGACACACTCTACATATGTACCAGCCAGGGCCTCTATGCAAAAAACCTGACAGACGATAACGGCATGTGGCAGCAAGCAGGCTTCAACGGCATACCCTTGCACGACTACACCCGCCGTGGCAGCGACATCCTGGCTTTGCGTTACAACAATGAGGGCAACAGTTTCCTGCTACTGTCGCACGATGATGGACAGACATACGAGGACGTGACTCCCGACATCTTTCGAAATGAAGAGCATGAACAACTGGTAAGTCTCGTACAGCATCCTACAGACCCGAATACGTTGCTTGTCGCTTCTCTCTACAAGGGCGTATTCCGCTCCATTAACTACGGCCAGACATGGGAGCAACTAACCGAATATGTGTATGGCAACCCGGCAGCATATTTCATTGGTTTTCATTCTGCTAAGCCGAATATCATCTACAATAGCGGAGAAGATATGTTTCTCCAAGGACACATCAACATCACCTACGACGGTGGACAGATCTGGAATGACCACGGCGATTCGCTCGGCTTCCCCGGCGACAACTGCGTTCACCAAATTGCGTTCCACCCTACCAATCCCGACCACTGGATAGCCGGCGGCGAGGGTTGTGTGTTCCTTTCTGACGACAACGGCCAGACATGGAAATGCCAGAATTACTGGAACGACGAGGCACGCTCCGCCTACTGGTACTTCACGGCCTTTGACGATGAGCATCCTGATACTGCGTACATGGCGGGATGCATGGGGCGGCATGGTCTGAAGAATGCTTGCATAAAAATAATGTGTTCCACCGATGGCGGACGCTCATGGTATGAGTCGCATGAGATAGAGTCAATGAGGGAAACCGACAGAGTGACAGATCTACAGCAATATCACGACCGTCTACTCATTTACGCCGAAAGCGGTGTCTACACCGTCTCGAAAGCCGAACTTATCGTCCAAAGCACCGCAGCATCCGCTCCGTCCCCTCAGACACGGTAAACGCCCCGACTCTCATCGGCCCAGTGTAAGTGTTAATGACAGTTCTGATTGTTTTGAGAAAGGCACTAAGGGGGGACTTTGCATCGGATTTTCCAACAATATTGTTGGGACCTCGCAATACGAGTGTATCCGGGTATCCTCGACGGTGCAGTCCTTCACATTGATGCATCTGAGGCCGAGGGTTTGTGAAGGAGTGCTTGGATTTAGAAGCAATTTATGACCTTCTCTGCGTTTAATAAGAAAACGAATTGAGGTAGTTATTGAGAAAACTGCTTTGCATAGCTCTGTTGGTGGCAGGAGACTGTACGAATGTGTGAAGATGTTTACGGAGATTGACCTAACGGGTAATCTGGGAGGAGATTGGGAGACAGTGAGCCCGGATGGGGTTCATGATACAGGACTGGTTATCTGGATGTTCACGGCAGGTAACGAAGATCCTCATTTTTAGGTTTTATGCATCTACGTATCCGATGTGTGTGACGGGGATTCAGAGGCGAAATATAACTACGCACAACACCCAAACGGCTATCCCAACATTGACAGTTCTACGCTGGAGATATACCTCTATGAACCCGACTATGACCTTATGCAACAGGACCCGGATTGCCACCGATACGTCCGCAGCGCGCTATTACGTGAAGGAGTGTAGCAAGGATGAGTTGATGCTGCAGCCGAGGAAGTGAATATAGGGGGCTGAACATGATTGAGGGTGATGTGACGATCAGGAGGATAGGACTACTATACAGGTTAACCCTTCGACTTTGGTTAGCAAAAGAACTGCCGTCGTCCTGTTGGCTAACGGCAGTTGCTTTAAGATTGATTATAAGGAGACGATGCAACTAGAGGGATTTCTCGTGCAAAGAAAAACTCACTTATAGTCAGAGAGTTAACGTTTGGCAGGTTCGTTCTGTGCAAAGAAGATCTACACGTAATATGGAACATATCCTCGGAACTTTGTCGAAGCGGATTGGCCATCCTGAACCTTGATAAGTCCTGCGTCAATCGTATCGGAAATAATCCTCGACGCAACAGCAGCGTTGTTCTTTCCGATAGAAAGCCTGTTCCTCAAAGACTGGTTCGTAAGCGATTCCCCGTTCTCGTACAACAGACAAGCATGCTGGTAGCAAGCCATTATCTTCTCTGCCTTTGACATTTCCGTGTACTTCTTTAGCGGGAACAAACGTGCACGCGTGAAATCCTCACCTTTCTCGATAGTAATAGCAGGAAGGCGCATAGCTTCAACGTCGGCTCTTTATTGCCATGATAACAATAATCCCCATCAGTTGATGGAGCTGATGGAAGTTATGTAGCTATGGGAAGATGTCTTATTTCGCATAGTAGCCGCCAGTCCTGTCCGGGCCCCGGTGTTCAACAAGGTCCTTTTTCCGGAGTATTGCGATGTGGCGCTCAATAGTAGAATCGCCTTTTCCGCATTTGCTCGCCAATTGAGGGGTGTTCAAACCAGGATATTTTTTTATCAGAGAATAAGTTGCCCTCACCGTTGGACTAAGGTCGGACAGTGCCCCATTTACACCCTCGTTTACACCCTCATTTAGACCCTCATTTCGTCCATCATTTCCACCCTCACTAGTCAAATACGGCGTCAATGGCTTATTGAAACGAATAGTCAGACAGACGAAGTGAGTCACAAAGTCATACTCCGGTTCGGGAAGACCGGCTTCCTTGCAGTACGTGAACATGTTGAGAATGCCACGTCCCCAACCTTCAGCCTTGCCACCTTTGAAGAGCGCACCGGCTATCTTTTCATTGATGGGCAAGGAATGCGGCCGACGGCGGAACTCGTCGGGCGTTGTCCCGATAGGGAAAGCGCCGGGGTTCATAAACTCGATGCGGTCGTCGAATATGGCCACACTAGGCGTCATTGCCTCGGACCACCAAGTCCTGTGGGCCAGCAAGTTCAGGCTGGCTTCCCTGATAACTTTGACCGGGACGGTAAGTTCGTTCTTGCTGTCAAAATCATCCTGATTGCCGGAGAGAAACATGTGTTTGCGGCAAAAATCCTCAATGGCTTGGAGTTGCTGAAACAGATTCGCCTCAATGACTGCCTGATCGCGGAATTTGTCCATGATGATCCCCTCAAACCTCGCCAGTCTCACTCGGCAATGAGAGAAGAAACGGAGAGGATCCTTCCCAAATAGGGCAATGGCACCGTTGGTGAGCCCATCTTCTGGAGTCAACACATTAAAGGGGCGGAGCCGGTCGAGGGTGGTCGTGGCTTCGGCAGCTTCTACCGGAATGCGACCGGTATTGATACCGCCATTGATTGCGCTCGTCAGTGTTTTGTTGTCAATGTCATCAAGTGTCGCACGCGGACACGGAGTAAGTTCCCAGCTGAACTTCTTGGGGTCGCTCAAGCGGATGCGCTCGTCAAACATCTCACGAGGCATGACCGACGTGGTGTTCTCGACTTTGTAGTATGGACGGTTGTCGTATGTATACGGTGCAGCCATAACAGCCGGTGCCGGGAACCATATGGCAATGACTTTCTGGTTAGGCCTTCCGGGGACATCGATATACTGTGCGTAGAGGTCAATGGCCGGTGAGAACTTGCGCATTTCCTTGGCGATATCCTGACGTGTCTGGTCGGCCACGTCCTGTCCGAGAATCTTCAAGGTAGTGGGATGTATGCCGAAAAAGAGCCAGCCGCCCTCGGTATTGAGGAAGGCGCAACCGGACTGCATTCCGGCATTCAACTCTCCGGTTGTCTTCTTGACCTCCAGGATGCGGCTTTCGTCGCGGCGGATGATGGTCTCTATGTCGTATATCGTCAGTTCCTTCATTCGGTTCTATATTGGTTTAGCAAATATACGAAAAGATATCCACCCTACAATCAGTACTCACGAGGAAGAATCCGTAGGTGGAAAATAGACAAGTTTATTTGCAAAACCTGTGTTTTTGGCGTTTTTTCTGCGATTTTTACGACTGAATATGCTTGTAAAAAACAGCGAGACAAACAAATTATCTTTGCTTATCTCGCTGTAAATCAGTATTATAAGTACAAAAATGCCTCTTAATACTCCTCTTCGTTAAAGAAGAAGTCCTCCTTGGTGGGGTAATCGGGCCAGATGTCCTCGATGCTCTCGTATATCTCGCCGTCATCCTCGAGCTCCTGGAGGTTCTCGATGACCTCCTCGGGGGCGCCGGAGCGGTTGGCGTAGTCGATAAGTTCGTCCTTAGTTGCCGGCCACGGTGCGTCGTCCAGGCTGCCGGCGAATTCCAATGTCCAATACATAAGTTCAGAAATAGTTAAGTTGTTATTATTTTTTTCTAATTTTGCCTTACAAGATTTTCCGCAAAGATAGGAAAAAATACTACATATCCTATGCCATATATCAAAGAAGAATTTTATGATGAGAAAGTGACGGACGAGCTCGCCTCGCACGTCAAAGAAATACTCCGTCTTCTCGGCGAAGATCCGGATCGCGAGGGACTCGTGAAGACCCCCGAGCGCGTGGCCAAGGCTCTGCAGTTCATGACCCAGGGCTACGAGCAAAACGGCCATGAAATAATCCAGAAGGCCATTTTCGACGAGGAATACAAGCAGATGGTCATCGTCAGGGACATCGAACTTTACTCGATGTGCGAGCATCACATGTGCCCCTTCATCGGCAAGGCCCATGTGGCCTATATCCCCAACGGGAAGATCACCGGACTGAGCAAGATCGCCCGCGTCGTGGAGACCTACGCCCGCAGGCTGCAGGTCCAGGAGCGCCTGACGGTCCAGATACGCAACTGCATCGAGGAGTCGCTCCACCCGCTCGGGGTCGCGGTGGTCATAGAGGCGCAGCACACCTGCATGTCCATGCGCGGCGTGCAGAAATCCAACGCCATCACAACTACCTCGGCCTTCTCGGGGATCTTCCTGAGTTCGGCGAGGACGAGGAACGAATTCCTGGAACTTATCGCGAGGAAATAAGAAAGGGACCCGGCCGGGTCCCTTTCTCGTTTATTTCAGGAAGGCGTCGCGGACGACCTTCTCGCTGCGGGCTATGAAGTCGCTCAGGGCCTTGCCCTTCAGCATACCGTTGGCAAGCAGGGCCAGGTCGGTGATCTGGTGAAGCATCTCGTTTGACCGGGCGAAGGCCTCGACATCGGACTTGTGCGCGTGGCGCACGTCGTCGCGCGCCTGGCGGGCGGCTTCCTTCTCCGCATCGGAGGCGTCCTTCGGAGCCTCCGGCGGAAGCTCGCCCTGCGGCGCGACCTCATCCTTCTTCTCCGCCAGCACGCGTGCCACGAGCGGATTGTCCATGTTGACGGTGATATTGTAGGACTTCGGCATCTCTCCGTAGAAGTTCATGCCTCCGCCGAGGGCGCTCATCTCGCGGTAGCGGCGCATGAACTCGCTCTGGGTGATGAGGATGGGGGCGGCGTCCTCGCCGAGGTTGTCGCCGATCACGTAATACTCGTTCTCCGAAGGCATCACGGCCTTGAACATGTTCTCGAGGTCATAGCGCTCGTCCTCCTTCATCTCGAACTTCACGCGGTCCTCCTTAGGGATGAGGTTGGTGATGGAGTCGGAATCGACGCGGGCGAAACGGGTGTTCTCCACCTTGCCCTCAAGCAGGTTCACGAAGTGCGAATCCAGTTCGCAGTCCATAAGCAGGACGTCATAGCCCTGCGACTTCGCGGCCTCGATGAAGGGATACTGGGCCTCTACGTCGGTGGCATACAGGTAAACCACCTTCTTGTCTTTGTCGGTCTGCATGGGCTCGATGGCCGTGCGGTACTCGTCGAGGCTGAAGTACTTGCCGTCGGTGTTCTTGAGCAGGGCGAACTTGAGCGCGCGCTCGCAGAACTTCTCGTCGGTCAGCATGCCATACTCGATGAAGAGCTTGAGGTTGTCCCACTTGCTCTCCAGGGCCTGGCGCTCATTCTTGAAGATGTCCTCGAGCCTGTCGGCGACCTTCTTGGTGATGTAGGTGGATATCTTCTTGACATTGGCGTCGCTCTGCAGGTAGCTCCTGGACACGTTCAGCGGGATGTCCGGCGAATCGATCACGCCGTGCAGCAGGGTCAGGAAGTCCGGGACGATGTTGTCCACGTGGTCCGTCACGAACATCTGGTTGCAGTACAGCTGGATCTTGTGCTTGTCGATGGCCATGCGCTCCTTGATCTTAGGGAAATAGAGCACGCCGGTGAGGTTGAAGGGATAGTCCACGTTCAGGTGGATGTGGAACATGGGCTCCTCCTCGGCCGGGTACAGGGCCCTGTAGAACTCCATGTATTCCTCCTCCTTGAGGCCGGACGGGGCCTTGGTCCAGATGGGCTCGAGCTTGTTGATGACATTGTCCCTGTCAGTATCGACATACTTTCCGTCCTTCCACTCCTGCTCCTTGCCGAAGACGATGGGGACGGGCATGAACTTGCAGTACTTGTTCAGAAGCTGCTGGATGCGTCCCTTGGCCGCGAACTCCTCCGAATCCTTGTCGAGATAGAGGGTGATCACAGTGCCGCGGTCAGCCTTGTCGCAGTCCTCCATCGTGTACTCCGGGCTGCCGTCGCAGGTCCACTTCACGGCCTTTGCGCCCTCCTGCCAGCTCAGCGACTCGATGGTGACCTTCTCGGACACCATGAAGGCCGAATAGAAGCCGAGGCCGAAATGGCCTATGATGTTGCCTATCTGGTCCTTGTATTTCTCGAGGAACTCCCCTGCCGAGGAGAAAGCGATCTGGTTGATGTACTTGTCGACCTCCTCCGCGGTCATGCCGATGCCCTCGTCGATGACCTTGAGGGTCTTGGCGGACTCGTCGAGCTCGATGCGGACCTTCAGGTCCCCGAGCTCCTCCTTGACGTCTCCGCTGAGGGCCAGGGCCTTCATCTTCTGCGTGGCGTCGACGGCGTTGGCCACCAGTTCGCGCAGGAATATCTCATGGTCCGAATAAAGAAACTGCTTGATAACCGGGAATATGTTCTCGGTAGTCACTCCGATCTTGCCTTTGTTTTCCATATCTGTTGTTATTAATTGACAAAAAAGTGCGCCGCCACAGGGGCGACGCATATACATAAGTCAAATAGCGTTCCAGTCAGTCCGGACTGACGAAATGGCAGTCCTTACTTGTAGAGGAAGCGCTTGATGCTCATCTTGGGGGTCTTCTCGAAGGGGACGGGAACGACCTCGACCTTGGTCAGCTGGCTGTATACGGGGAGCCTGCGGTTCGAGGCGATGCGGATGTCCTCGGGGACGTCGGAGATGGCCTCGGCGTCCAGGCCGGCCTTCTTCATGGCGTCCTCATCGAGATAGACCAGGGCGACGAGCTTGGAGGCGCGGTCCACGACCACGGACTCGACCACGAAGTTCTGGTTATTCACGACCGCCTCGACCTCCTCGGGATAGATGTTCTGTCCGTTGGAAGAGAGGATCATGCTCTTGGAGCGGCCCTTGATGAAGATGTTGCCGTCGGCGTCCATGACGCCCAAGTCGCCGGTACGGAGGAATCCGTCGTCGGTGAACGCTCCGGCGGAAGCCTCGGGATTCTTGAAGTAGCCGAGGCAGATGTTGCGGCCCTTGGCCTGGATCTCGCCGGCGATGTGCTGAGGGTCCTCGGAGTCGATGCGCACTTTGGCGCAGGTGACGGGCTTGCCGCAGGACCCCTTCACGAATCGGGCGGGATCCTCATAGGCGAGCAGGGGGCAGGCTTCGGTCATGCCGTAACCGACCGTATAGCGCAGCTTGATCTTGCGGAAGAGGTCCTCCACCTCGGGGTTGAGCGGGGCGCCTCCCATGATATAATGGCCGCAGCGGCCGCCGAAAGCGGCGTCCAGGCCCTCGCGCATCTTCTTGTAGATGATGCCGCGCACGCCGGGGACCTTCGTTGCGAACTTGATTGCGGGCTTCTGGAGCATGGGCTTCAGCGAGGATTTGTAAACCTTCTCCATCACGAGGGGCACCGTCACGATCATGTACGGGCGGACATCCTTCATGGCCTTGAGAAGGAGGCTCGGCGAAGGGGTCTTGCCGAGGAAGTAGATGGTGACGCCCGAGCAGAGCGGGTAGGTGAGCTCGAAGGCCAGGCCGTACATGTGGGCCATAGGCAGCATGGACACGAGGGTGTCCTCGGGAGTGGCCTTGACGTTGGTCTGGGCATACTCGACCGTCGCGGTGAAGCTGTCATACTTCAGCATGACGCCCTTGGGCGCGCTCGTAGTGCCGGAGGTGTAATTGATGATGGCCAGGTCTTCCGCGTTGTCAGTAGGATAGGAGACATTCTCGCGGGAGAATCCCATGGGATACTTCTCGGCGAAGGAAGCCTCGAGGCCCGCGAACGCCTTCTCCATCAAGCCGTCGGCGGAGTAGAGGACGCTGAAGTCCTGGACGTTCACCACGCTCTTGAGGAGGGGCATCTTCGCGATGTCCAGCTTGGCCCAGATGTCGCCGTCAACGAAGAGGGCGATGCTCTCGGAGTGGTCCACCAGGTGGTTGATGCTATCCGGATGGAAATCGCAGAGGATGGGCACGGCTACGGCGCCGTAGGTGTTGATGGCGAAGAACGAAACGGCCCAGCGGGCGGTGTTCTTGGCGCAAATGGCGACTTTATCGCCCTTTCCGATGCCTGATTGCTCGAAAAGTATGTGGAATTTCTCTATATTTGTGGCCAGATCACAGAAGGTGAAGGATTCGCCTCCGTAATTGCACAGCGCTTTCTTGTCCCAGCAGGACTTTACGGTCTCCTGGAGTTTCCAGAGATAGTGTTTGCTCAGATATTCGGAATCCATGTCAATTAGGTATTAATACGCGAAGATAATCAGTTGGCGGATTGATAGCAAAACGTGGAGGCCCGGGCCAGGCCCTGAAGGGCAAGTATTTGGCGAAATCAGGCAACTTGTGGCGAAATCCTCAAATATGAGGTGAAATTTTACGGATAAAAATGAGAAAGAAACCCATCATCGCGCTCATCTATGACTTCGACGGGACGCTCTCGCCGGGCAACATGCAGGAGTTCGGCTTCATCCAGGCCGTCGGCCAGACCCCGGAGGAGTTCTGGACCAAGAGCGACAGCATAGCCCGCGGCCAGGACGCCAGCAACATCC
Source organism: Bacteroidales bacterium (assembly GCA_017620335.1). Lineage (GTDB taxonomy): Bacteria > Bacteroidota > Bacteroidia > Bacteroidales > UBA932 > Cryptobacteroides. The sequence continues at coordinate 21,092 of JAFZQO010000044.1, read as the reverse complement.
TCGCCTACATGAAGCTGATGTTCGACGAGGCGAAGAAGAACAATATCCACCTCCGCCGCAAGGAATTCAAGGAGTTCGGCAAACATATAGAACTTTACGCAGGCGTAAAGGACTGGTTCAAGCTCATCAACGACTACGGCGAGGCGCATGGCGTGAAGATAGAGCACTACATCAATTCCTCCGGCCTGAAGGAGATCATCGAGGGTTCCCCTATCGCCGGCGAGTTCAAGCACATCTTCGCCGGGACCTTCATCTACGACGAGAAGGGCGAGGCGGAATGGCCCGGCATAGCCGTGGACTACACCGCCAAAACCCAGTTCCTGTTCAAGATAAGCAAGGGCATCTTCAGTTCCCGCGACAACAAGATGGTCAACGCCAGCATAGCGGACGACAAGAAGCGCATTCCATTCACCCACATGATCTATTTCGGCGACGGGGACACCGACGTGCCCTGCATGAAGATAGTCAACATGTTCGGAGGGCACTCCATTGCCGTTTTCAACCCGAACAACGAGCGCAAGCGCGCCAGCACGCAGAAACTTCTGCGCCAGGGACGCGTCAAGTTCATCACGCCCGCGGTCTATACGAAGGACAGCCGCACGTACCGCATAGTCTGCACCATCATCGACCGCATCAAGGCCGACCACGACCTTGAACTCCTGGCCAGGTACCAGTAGTCCCAGCAATGAAATTCAGGATACAGTCCCCCTTCAAGCCTTCCGGAGACCAGCCGGAGGCCATCGAGCAGCTCTGCTCGGCCCTCAGCGACGGCGTGACGGATGTCACGCTGCTCGGTGTCACGGGCTCGGGCAAGACCTTCACGATGGCCAACGTCATCGAGAGGCTCCAGAGGCCGACGCTGATCCTGAGTCACAACAAGACCCTGGCCGCACAGCTATACGGCGAGTTCAAGTCGTTCTTCCCTGACAACGCGGTGGAGTATTTCGTGTCGTACTACGACTACTATCAGCCGGAGGCGTACCTGCCCAGCAGCGACACGTACATAGAGAAGGACCTCAGCATCAACGACCAGATAGAGAAACTGCGCCTGAGCGCCGCCAGCGCCCTGCTGAGCGGGCGGCGCGACGTCATCGTCATCTCCAGCGTTTCCTGCCTTTACGGCATCGGCAACCCCGACGACTTCCATGAGCAGACGGTGGTCGTAAAGAAGGGAGAGGAGAGGGGTCTCACGCGCCTCCTGTACCAGCTCGTGGACGGTCTTTACTCCCGTACCGAGGTGGAGTTCAAGCGCGGCACCTTCCGTGTCCGCGGGGATACTGTCGACGTGTACCTCGGCGGTGCCGATGACGCCATACGCATAGAGTTCTTCGGCGACGAGGTGGAGAGCATCTCGGTGATCGACCCCGTCACCGGGGCGCGCATCGAGGAAATTGACGAGATATCCATCTACCCGGCCAACAATTTCGTGACCACCAAGGAGCGCGGAATAGCCGCCGTCAGCCATATCCAGGACGATCTCAAACTCCAGCTGGACTATTTCGAGAGCATAGGCAAGAACCTGGAAGCCAAGCGTTTGAAGCAGCGCGTCGAATATGACCTCGAGATGATCAAGGAGATGGGCTACTGCCCCGGAATCGAGAACTATTCCCGTTACTTCGACGGGCGCAAGCCCGGCCAGAGGCCTTTCTGCCTGATCGACTATTTCCCGGACGACTTCATCACCTTCATCGACGAGAGCCATGTTACGCTGCCGCAGATACACGCGATGTTCGGCGGCGACCATTCGCGCAAGTCGGTGCTCGTCGAGTACGGATTCCGCCTCCCGGCGGCCGCCGACAACCGCCCGCTCACCTTCGACGAGTTTGAGGCGGTGACGGGGCAGAAGGTCTATGTCAGCGCCACGCCGGCGGACTATGAGCTCCGCAAGTCCGAAGGACTGGTCGTGGAGCAGGTAGTCCGCCCGACCGGCCTGCTGGACCCTCCCATCGAGGTACGGCCCATCGAAAACCAGGTCGACGACCTCGTCGAGGAGATACGCACGCGCGCCGAAAGGGACGAGCGCGTGCTCGTCACCACCCTGACCAAGCGCATGGCGGAGGAACTGTACGAGTACCTCGCCAAGATAGGCATACGCTGCCGCTACATCCACTCCGACGTTGATACCACCGAGCGTGTGGAGATCATCGAGGATTTCAAGAACGGGCTCTTCGACGTCCTGGTCGGCGTCAACCTGCTGCGCGAAGGCCTCGACATACCTTCCGTCTCGCTTGTCGCCATCCTCGACGCCGACAAGGAAGGCTTCCTGCGCACCGGGCGCGCGCTCACGCAGACCGCCGGCCGCGCCGCGCGCAACGTCAACGGCCTCGTCATCATGTACGCCGACGTCATCACCAAGTCGATGGAGGAGACCATACGCGAGACCAACCGCAGGCGCGCCAAACAGATGGAATACAATGAGTTGCATCATATCGTCCCCACCCAGGTGGAAGTCAAGCGCAACGTTCTCGCCTCCGAGTTGGGCGGCAGGGACGGCAAAGTCAGGCTCACCAACGGCTTCAACCGCCTCAGCGCCCCGAACTCCTGGGAGGAGCCCACGTACATCCCCGACCCGTCCGAGCTCGGCCGCGGCACGGTATCCGTCGACCTCGGTCTCGACTCGCGGCGCGAGGAGAAGACCGCCTATGTCGACGGATACGTCAAGGCCGACCTCGCCGCGGTCCTCCAGGACCCGGTGATACGCTCCATGACACGCGAGATGGTCGAGAAGATGGTCGAGGAGGACCGCCGGCGCATGAAGAAGTCCGCCGCAGAGCTCGACTTCAACGCCGCGGCCAAGTACCGCGACGAAATGTGGGCCCTTCAGGAGTACCTGAAGGTCTGGAAAGACAAATAACATGGAATGAAGACCTACAGGATACTATTGTTCATCCTCTCCGTCATCGCTGTCCTGGCGGCGCTCTGCTATTTCTTCCCGGAAGAAGGAATCCCCGCAGGCCCCGTGACGCTGCGTTTCGCCTCGCTGTCGGATATACTGGGCGGCGACGAGGAAGCGGAGGAGACTCCGGAAGAACTGATGGCCAAGCGTTTGGCGGCCATCAGGGAAGCTCGTATGAACGACTATCTGGAGTATTTCACAAACGATCCGGCACGCATTTATCTCCCGGTAGACGACCTTTCATTCTTCGACAGCCTGTTCGTCGCGTTGGACAGCGCCGGTTTACGACGCGTGCGCATCATACATTACGGGGACTCCCAGATCGAGGAAGACCGTATCAGCGCGACGCTTCGCGACAGCCTGCAGAGCCGTTTCGGCGGCGGAGGACCGGGACTTCTGCCCGTACTGGACCAATACTACAATTTCAGCATCTCCGAGGGCAGCAGTGCGGAGCCGCGGCGCTACGTGGCCTACGGCCCCGCAGAGCTGCGCGGCGCCGGCGGCCGCTACGGCCCCCTTGCCCAGAAAAGCCATTATGACGGCACCGTCACCACCACCTTATACCCGGTAAAAGGCAATGAAGCCCCAAGCCGGTATTTCGACCGCCTGACCTTCCTCTCCGCAGGAAGTGACATCACCGTCAGGTGCAACGGCGTTACTCAGGAGATCGCGGCCTCCGACAGCATCCGTCATATACGCTTCAATCTCCCCGACAGCACGGAAAGGGTCAGTTTCACCCATTCCGGCAGTCACGACATCTACGGCGTGATGCTTGACCGTGAGACCGGGGTTAGCCTCGACAATGTACCCATGCGCGGCTGCTCCGGCACCGTTTTCACCATGCTCAACGCAGCACAACTGTCTGATTATTACAATAATGAGAATGTCCGCCTTATAATGCTCCAGTACGGAGGGAACTCCGTCCCGTTCACCAGGACGGACAAACAGATTTCGGAGTTCTGCGAGGACATCTCCAGGCAGATAACATACCTGCAGGAGCAGGCTCCCGGTGCGAAGATACTCTTCATAGGACCTTCGGACATGTCCACTAGCATTCAGGGTAAGATGCAGACTTACAAGCACTTGCCAGCTTTTGTAGACTCGCTGCGCGTCACGGCCTGCCGTTCCGGTGCGGCGTACTGGGACATGTACTCCGCCATGGGAGGCCAGGGCTCGATGGTGCAGTGGGTCAGGCAGAGCCCGCCTCTGGCGAACGAGGACTACATCCATTTCACGAAAAAGGGTGCAGCGAGGATAGGAGGGATGCTGTACGAGACCCTTATGCTTTACTACGATTACTACAGACTGAAGGACTATGAATAGGATCATCATCACGATGCTGCTGGCTGTACTGGCACAAGCCGCCACCGCCCAGACGCTACCCCTGAAGGAGATCGCGCCGCAGCCGAAGTGCGTCCACCTGGACCGCACGGGGCTGCATTTCCCGGGCTCCAGGGAGGCGCAGGACCGCTTTTACGGCCTGCTCGACTCCCTCATTTACGGGAACGGGCGCAATGTCAGGATATGGCACGTGGGCGGTTCCCATGTCCAGGCCGGGCACTTCTCCTACCGCATGCAGGAGAACCTGACGCGCATGGCGGACTCGCTCCAGGGCGAACGCGGATTCATATTCCCCTACCGCATCGCGAAGACCAATTCCGACAAGAGTTTCCGCACCTCCTTCACCGGGGAATGGAAGTCGGCCATGGCCGCGAGCACGCACAAGGACCTCAACCCGCGCTTCGGCATTATGGGCATCGCGGCCCAGACGGCCGACTCCCTCGCGACGGTCGGCGTCGGCCTGGGCATCAGCCCAGACACGCTCTGGCGTTTCGACCGTTTCCGCGTCATGGGCTACGCCTCCTCCCCCGATGCCTATCCTTTCCTCGTAAGCGGTACGGACACACTGTCTTTCAGGCCCGATACCCTGACACAGAGTTACCTTTTCGACCTCCCCTCTGTCACGGATACCGTCACCATTGGCTTCCATATCCCTGAAGGAGAGGACTTTACCCTCACGGGCACACAGCCTTTGAACGGCAGCCGCGGCATCGATTATTACTGCTCGGGGGTCAACGGGGCGCGCCTCACGACCTGGCTGGAGCAGTGTCCCGACCTTCCTCGCGACCTGCAGATCGTCAAGCCGGACCTCGCCATCTTCGCCGTGGGCATCAACGACTCCGCCTGCAAGGCGGCGGACTTCAAGCCTGAAGTCTTCAAGGAGAACTACCGCCGGCTCATACGCCTTATCCGTGAGCAGTCTCCCGACTGCGCCTTCATCTTCATCACCAACAACGACAGCTACCGCTACATCAGCCGCGGCATGACCTACAACCACAACGGCCCGACTGTGCAGAAGGCCATGTTCGAGCTGGCGAAGGAATACGGGGCCGCCGTGTGGGACGTCTTCGACATCATGGGCGGAAAGGACAGCGTCATCAAGTGGAGGGACGCAGGGCTGGTCAAGAAGGACCGCCTGCATTTCACGACGGAAGGGTATATACTTCTCGGAGACCTGCTTTACAACGCCATAATCGAGGATTACAACTTGCAGCACGAATGACGATGGGTGGAACGGGTGACATAACTGCTTTCCTGCACAGGGTGTTCGCTTTCGACGCGGGCTCTCCCCTGCTGTTCACCCAGTTCTACTTCTGGGCGTTCTTCGCCCTCGTCTTTGCCGGCTTCACTCTTGTGAAGGACCGCAGGCTGCTCCGCAACGCCTACCTTTTCTTCGTCAGCCTGTTCTTCTACTACAAGACCAGCGGCCTGTCGGTGCTGATACTCATCTTCGTCACCTGCTCGGACTTCCTGATAGCCAGAAGGATACATGCCGCCAGGAAGCAGGGCTGCAAAAAAGCCTGGCTGATCCTGAGCATCTGCACGGACCTCTTCCTGCTCTGCTACTTCAAGTACGCATACTTCTTCACGGACGTCGTAAACAACCTTCTCGGACTGGACTTCAAGGTGTTCGACATCTTCGCCTGGGCCGGGAACCAGCTCGCCGGGGCGGAACGCTGGAGCGTCGACAGCATCGTCCTGCCCGTGGGCATCTCGTTCTTCACCTTCCAGGTGCTGAGCTATACGATTGACGTCTACCGTGGGCAGCTGAAACCGGTGGGCAACATCCTGGACTTCGGCTTCTTCGTGAGTTTCTTCCCTCAGTTGGTGGCCGGGCCCATCGTGCGCGCAAGCGAGTTCATCCCACAGATGTACAGGCCCTGGCACCTGGGGCGGAAGCAGTTCGGCATCGCCGTATTCTGGATACTCAACGGTTTGATTAAGAAGATAGTGCTGAGCGACTACATCGCTGTAAACTTCATCGACAGGGTATTCGCCAACCCTCTGCTGTTCACCGGTTTCGAGAACCTGTGCGCCATCTTCGGCTACTCCCTCCAGGTCTATGCCGACTTCTCGGGCTACACCGACATAGCCATAGGCGTGGCCATGTTGATGGGCTTCTACCTTCCGAAGAACTTCAATTCGCCTTACAAGGCCACCAATCCCCAGGACTTCTGGCGGCGCTGGCACATGTCGCTGAGCCGCTGGCTTAAAAACTACCTCTACATCCCCCTTGGAGGCAACCGGAACGCCACTTTCGGCACCTATTTCTGGATATTCGTCTTCGCTGCGCTGGGAGTCTGGCTTTCCGGAAGCGTATGGGTGGGTGTCGGAGTGCTGTCATTCGCAGCCGTCGTGGGTGTCGTGGCCCTGTTCAATCCCCCGCGCCGCAAGAAGATCACCTCCAACATGAACCGCTTCATCACCATGCTGCTGGGCGGCCTGTGGCACGGCGCGAGCTGGAACTTCATCATCTGGGGCGGTCTCAACGGCCTCGGCACCATAGGCTACCAATTCTGGAAGGAAATGAACTGGCACCTGCGAATAGCGGCGGTCGCCCTGGCGACGGCGGCCTGCGCCGTCCTTGCCAGGCTCGCGCCCGCCCCGGTCTTCAACCTGCTTGCCGTCTGGACGGCCATAGCCTGCGCCGGCACGCTCGTCCGCTACATCTACCACATCTGCGGCGGGAAGAAGGCCTTCAAGGGCCTGGGGACGGTCTGGGGCGTGGCGCAGACATTCACATTCATCACCTTCACCCGCCTGTTCTTCCGCAGCGGCTCCAATCTGGACCCCGCCACGGCCAACGAAGTGGCGTGGCGGACCGCCCGGAACATGGTGCACCAAATAGGCTCCGCCTGGAACCTTTCGGTCATCCCCCAGATCTGCCACGAATACCGCAACGTCTTCATACTGGTCATCCTGGGCATGGTCATCCACTGGCTCCCCGAGCGCTTCAAACGCTGGTACAGGATCAATTTCGCCATGCTTCCCCTGCCGGTGATGGCCCTCGCCGTCGTCGCCGCCGTTTTCCTCGTATATCAGTTCATAACCGCAGACCTTCAGGCCTTCATCTATTTCCAGTTCTGATATTTTTCATATCTTTGTGTAAACATCAGGACTATGGAAAGGATCGACGAGTTGTTTCCAGCATTCACCGACGGGGGCAGGGCCCTTGTCAGCGCTGCTTACGGAATAGCCTGCAAGGCACTGGAGGGTGAGACCCGCGGCAACGGCTCCCCCTTCATCGAACACGCCGAGAATGTCGCCAGGATCGCGTCCGACGAGATCGGACTCGGACCCGAGTGCATCGCCGCCGTCTTCCTGCATGAGGCCACCCGCGGCCGTCAGGACGTCCCCATACCGGAAGGCGTTTTCGGCAGGGATATCCTCACCATGGTGGACGGCCTGAACAAGATCGCCACCATCAAGCCCAAGGACACCAGGCTCGAGGCCGACAATTATAAGAAACTGATAGTCAGTTACTCCACCGACCCGCGCGTAGTCGTGCTCAAGCTCGCCGACCGCCTGGAGGTCATGCGCTCCCTGGACCTTTTCCCCAAGGCTTCGCGCGAGCGCAAGCAGCTTGAAACCCTCCTCCTTTACATCCCCCTCGCCCACCAGCTCGGTCTCTACAACATGAAGAGCGAGATGGAGGACATCTATTTCAAGTACGCCGAGCCGGAAGAATACCGCGCCATCACCAACCGCCTGAAGGCGACGGAGCGCGACCGCCAGCTCATCACCACGCAGTTCATCGAGCCACTGAAAGCCAAGCTTTCCGAGGCCGGCATAAAATACAAGCTGAAAGCCCGCACCAAGACCGCATTCTCCATCTGGAAGAAGATGCAGAAGCAGAAGGTCGATTTCGACGGGGTCTATGACGTGTTCGCCATACGCTTCATCATCGACTGCGAGGAGGACAGGGCGGTGGAGCACGCGCTCTGCTGGAAGGTCTTCGGCTTCGTGACCGAGGAGTACGAGTCCGACACCACCCGCCTGCGCGACTGGCTGTCCAATCCCAAGCCCAACGGCTACGAGTCCCTGCACATCACGGTCAAGAACGACGCCGGGGCCTGCCTGGAGGTCCAGATACGCACCAAAAGGATGGACGAGATGGCCGAGAGCGGCCTGGCCTCGCACTGGTCCTACAAGGGCATCAAGCAGGAGGCCGCGCTCGACTCATGGCTGAACGCCGTGCGCAGCTCCCTGGAGCACGGAGCGTCCGAGCCGCTTTCGAGCGGGGACGACGACGACCTGCCGTCGCCTCCTTCCAAGGAAATATTCGTATTCACGCCCTCGGGCGAACTGCGCAAGCTCTCCGCGGGCTCGTCCGTGCTGGATTTCGCCTTCAGCATCCACAGCGGCATAGGCTCACGCTGCACAGGCGCACGCGTGAACAGCAAAGCCGTCTCCATCAAGGAGAAGCTCCGCACCGGCGACGTCGTGGAGATCATGACCGGCAAAAACCAGCGCCCGACCCTGGACTGGCTGAACTGGGTGGTCACTTCCAAGGCGAAAAGCCGCATCAAGCACGAGCTGAAGGAGGCGGAGTTCAAGAAGGCCGCAGAGGGCCGCGAGCTCCTGGAGCGCAGGCTCAAGAACTGGAAGCTCGAGCTCCCCGACACGATGATGCGCGAGCTGATGAAGAAGTACAAATACTCCAGCATCAACTCCTTCCTTGGAGCCGTCGGCGAAGGGACGGTGGACATCAACGACATCAAGGCCTTCATAGTCGGGTTCAACACCCCGGCCCAGGACACGCAGGCCCAGCCTGAGGAGGTCACCGCCAAGGACTGGAAGGGCAACAAGTCGTCGGACGACATCCTCGTGCTGAACGCCAAGGACGTCAAGGGCCTGGATTACAGGATGGCCAAGTGCTGCAACCCCGTGTACGGAGACGACGTGTTCGGATTCGTGACGCGCGGCGAGGGCATCAAGATCCACAGGATCACGTGCCCCAACGCCGCCCGTCTCCTGGACCGCTACCCCTACCGCATCCAGCGTGTGGTATGGTCGGAGACTCCAAGCTCGGGCGACTTCCTGTGTACGCTGAAGATACTCGCCGACATGGATTATTCGGTGATGTCCAAGATCATGGAAGTGGTGGGCAATTTCAAGGCCTCCATCCGCAGCTTCAACGTCAGCGAGGACAAGCGCAACGGCTGCTACGACATCTCGGCCCGCATCCTCGTCCCCTCCAACATGGAGCTGGACAAGGTCATCTCCCAGATCGGCGCGCTGAAGCACGTCATCAAGGTAAAACGCGTTTAATCCTTCACTATCAGATACTTCCGCAGAAGGTCGATCTCATCCATGGTGAGTGGATCGACTGTGTCGGTGTAGCGGGTGGTGGCCCACTTGAGCACCAGGTCGTTGATGCTGGTGCCGGGGGCGCCGAAGGTGCGCAGGTAGATGATGAGCTCGTAAAGGACATGCGTCTCATCCTCGCTCGCGCGGTAGTTCCTCAGGCGGGTGTTGCTGCGACCGAAGGTAGTCAGCTCGTAATCCTTCGAGAGGTCGCTCTCGGACACTCCCAGAAGTGCCTCGATGAGGAAGGCCAGGGAGCCCGTACGGTCGGCGCCGCCGGCGCAATGGAAATACACTGCCCTGCCCTCGCCCAGCCAGCCTATGATCGAGCGGATGGCCTGCTGGTAGAGTTCATTGGTCCTGCCGGTGCCCCTTCCGAGATTCTTCTCGAGGGGAAGCTTGAGATAGTCGATCTCCTTGATGACAGCCCCGACATGGTATTCGCTTTCCTTATATCCGCGGAGGTCAAGGTCCACGGATATGCCCAAATCATTGAGGAAGATGTCCTTACCGCTGCTGGAAATGCGCTCCAGGGCGGCTCCCCTGTAGAGTTTGCCGTAGGCGATATGCCCTCCGTCGGCCTTCCAGCCTCCGAGGTCACGGACATTGCTCGCCACTCCATTGATCCAGCGCAGGGGGCCGACAGGCGTCACGCAGGCGGTCTTGAGGACTTTGCCGTCGCCGGCCAACACCTTGTAGTAATAACTGACCCCGGGGATGAGGTTGAATACCTCAGCCGGAGATGTATCGGCCTTGATTTCGACGGCATTCACAAAGTCGGGAGACTGCGAGAGCACGACCTTGTCGGCGGTCCCGCCCGTCCACGAGATCTTCACCGGAAGAGGCTTGCCGTTCGCGCCGTATTTGCTCTTGTAGTCCTTGGCGAAAGAAAGGACATAGTCGGGATCGGTCGAGTAATCAACCTCCTCCAGGAACTTCCTGGTGCCTTCGTTCTCGATATCGCAGGTCTCCTGCTCAAATGCAACCTGGGTAACAGGACGGTCCTGGCCGAGGAACGGGCTGTCACTGGCGATAGTAGCCTTGCGGGAAGTGGAGCATGCACACAGGGCCAGAAGGGCCGCGAGGAGCAAAAGGATTCTTTTCTTCATATTCCAAGCTTGTTATTTCAAATCATCGGGATGCGTTGCGGCGGTCCAGGGCGGCCTGGAAGGCGCGGGCGTTGCGCATGTGTTCGGGGAGCGTCCTGGCGAAGGCGTGGGTGCCGCTCATGTCGGCATTGGCGCAGAAGTACAGGTAATCGTGCGGATCCGGGTTGAGGACCGCGTTCAGGCAGGCTTTCGTCGGGACGGCGATGGGGCCGGGCGGGAGGCCGGGATGCCTGTAGGTATTGTACGGCGACTCCACCTGGAGGTGCCGGTTCAGAATCCTGGTCGGCTGGTAATCAAAGCAGAACGCCACGGTCGGGTCGGCCTGGAGGGGCATGCCAATGCGGAGGCGGTTCAGGTACACGCCCGCCACCGAAGGCATCTCGGGCTCGTAATTGGTTTCTCCCTTGACGATGGATGCGAGTATGCTGACCTGTTCCTTGGTCAGGCCCTGCTTCTCGGCCTTGGCGACGTTCTCCGGAGTCCAGAACGCATCCCAGGCGTCCTTCTGCTTCTGCAGGATGTCCTCGACCGAGGCGGTCCAGTACATCTCGTAGGTGTCCGGAATGAAGAGCGAGAAGACGTTGACGGAGTTGAAGCCGTATTTCGCCAGGAGGACGTCGTCATTCAGGGCTGCGGCCACCTCGGCGCTGTCCACCAGCATCTGGTTGCCTATCTTGCGGGCTATGTCGCCCTTGCGCCGCATCGATCCTGAAAGGACGAGGCGCGTGGGCGTCTGCCAGCCGTTGTTGAGCATGCGGGCCACATAAACGCTTGAAGAGGAGGGCCTTATGATATAGCGGCCGGGCTTCATGTACTCCGCGACTTTCTTGTCCGCGAAAGCGCGCTCGAGGCTTGCGGGGCGCAGCACTCCGGCGGAATCGGCGATATACTTCATTACCGAAGGGGCATCGTCCCAGGGATGGACGTACACAACGGTCTCCATCCTGAAATTGGGTATCTTGTTGTCGGAGTACCAGCGGTAGCCGAAAGCACAGGCCACGGCGGCTATGGCGAGCCCAGTGAGAAATATGATAAGAAGCGTCTTCTTCATGCCTATTGTTTCCTGAGAATGATGGTGTCACCCTCGCGGAGGAGATGGCCGGCGGTGAAACCGTTGAGCTTGTTTACCGAGGACATGCGAACGGCGAAGCGCTGGCATATGTCGCGCAGGTTCTCGCCGTCCTCCTCGACTATGTACTTGTCAAGGCCTTTCTCGGCCTGTTTCTTCTTGGCCTGGATATAGACAACAGTGCCCGGGAGCAAGCGTTGTTCAGTGCTCAAGTCGTTGATTTTCAGTATCTCCTTGGGGAAGAGGTTGTAGGACGAGGCTATGCTGGAATAGCTCTCCCCCTCTACGGAATAGACGAACGGGACGCCGTTGCGGGTGTAAACCGGACGTGTCAGGCTGAAGTGGAACTCCTCGGCCGCGGCGGGGGTGATGAGGACGGCCTCCTCGAGAGCGTTGGGAGCCTCAGGAATCTCGTCGGGGATGACCTCCTCGGCGGCGAGGCGCTCGCGCCGGGCGGCCCTGCGGGCGGCCCGCGCCGCGGCGCGCTCCTCCGCCTTCGACACCCTGCTCTCCTTTGCCGAGGAGGATTTGCTGGAGGAGGACTTGCCGGAAACGGCCGGCGTCACGGGTTTCTCCGCCTTCCCGGCGGAAGCTCCGGAGCGCGAGGAAGCGCGGCCGGCCTCAGCCTGTGTCATGGAGTCGAACCTCGAGAGGTCGTACTCCTCGATAAGCTGTATCAGCTTCTGAGGATAGGATGGATCGGTGGCGTATCCAGCTTTCTTCAAGCCGTAAGCCCATGATTCATAATCCTTTGTATCGAAGTCAAAAAGGAACTTGTAGCGGTCCCAGTAGCGCAGGAAATCGGAGTGGTCCCGGAAGGAATCCTCTGCGCTGGGATATACCCTGAAACACTCGCTCCTCCTGTCGTCGTCAATCCTCATGGTCTTGCCCTTCCAGTCCTTGTGGCATTTGATGCCGAAATGGTTGTTGCCCTCGGCGGCGAGGGCGGACAGGCCGGAACGCGACTCCAGGATACCCTGGGCCAGGGTGATGCTGGCCGGAACGCCGCTCCTGTACATCTCGCGGACGGCCGTGGCCGCCCAGCGGTCTATGTACTGCTGCTGGGGCGAGTCGGCCGCAGACACCAGCAGGATCACCGCGGCCGCAATAATGGATAAGGATGCAAATCGTCTCATCGGGCGCTAAGATAGCAATAATTATTCATTTTGTTTTGATATTGGTGCAATGTGACGAAGGCCGTTTCCATCGAAAAAGATAAAGAGTAACTTTGAAATAGAAACTATTTCAAACCACAATAACGCTCATCATGAAAAAAGTTCTGATTTTACTGTCCGCGCTCGTCCTGTTCGGATGCACGGCGAAAGAAACCAAGAGTCCCGTCCTCACCATCGAAGGCGGCCAGGTACAGGGTGTCCAGGCTGACGTCAAGGACGTGTTCGTATTCCGCGGTATCCCTTACGCAGCTCCGCCCATCAACGAAAACCGCTGGAAAGCTCCCCAGCCTGTACAGCCCTGGGACGGAGTGTATCTTGCATACCGCTTCGGCAACCCCAGCTACCAGCACATCCAGTTCAAGGGTGGCTACTACACCGAGTGGGGTTATGGCGACGAGGCTCCTTTCAGCGAGGACTGCCTCTATGCCAACGTCTGGACCAAAAAGCCCGGCGACACCAACGCCAAGCTCCCTGTCGCCCTTTGGATCCACGGCGGCGGCTATCGCGAAGGCTTCAGTTCCGAGCCCGAGTTTGACGCCCAGGAGTGGGCCGGGAAGGACGTGGTCATCGTCTCCATCAACTATCGTCTCGGCGTTTTCGGCTTCATGGCCCATCCCCTTCTTTCCGCTGAGAGCCCCAACGGCGTTTCCGGCAACTATGGTATCCTGGATATGATCCAGGGCCTGAAATGGATCAAGAACAACATCGCCCAGTTCGGCGGCGACCCTGAGAACGTCATGATCTTCGGCCAGAGCGCCGGCGGCGGCGCCGTCCGCACCCTCTGCGAGTCCCCGCTTGCACGCGGCCTCTTCAACAAGGCGATCATCATGAGCGCAGGCGGTCTCACCGTCCCTAATGCGGCCGGTGCAGGCGCCCGTCGCGGCGGTATGGGCGGCTTCCCCGGCTTCGCAGGAGCCGGCCAGGCCGAGCCCAAGCTCGCCCCCTACAAGGCCCCGGCAATGCCCGACGGCCTGAATGCCCTCCAGCGTGCCGAGTTCAACAGCAAGGTCGTTCTCGACTGGGGCGGTTACAATACCCTCGAGAAGATGCGCAGGGCTGAGACCGAGTCCATCCACGCCATCGGTGCGATCTACTCTTCCGCCACCGGCAACCGCGAGAGCCTCAACGGCAGCCCTGTCGTGGACGGATATGTCTCCCTGGAGAGTTTCGACGACGCCGCCCTTGACGGCACACTCGCCGATGTCCCGTACATGATCGGCTACACGATGAACGACATGGGCAACATGGCCGCCGGCATCGAGGCCTTCTGTCTCGACCGCGAGCAGAAGGGCAACAAAGCCTGGGCCTATGAGTTCGCCCGTCCTCTTCCGGACGACGGTTCCCATCCTGAGGTCACCGTCCGCCTAAAGGGCGCATTCCACTCCTCCGACCTCTGGTACGTCTTCAAGTCGATGAAGCATTGCTGGCGTCCCTGGACCAAGGGCGACTGGGATCTCTCCGAGAAGATGCTGACCGCATGGACCAACTTCGCCAAGTACGGCGACCCCAACGGCCCCGACGGCGGCGAGTGGACCCCCTGCACCAAGGACAACAACAAGTTCATGGTCTTCAAGCTCGACAAGGATGACAACGAGGCTTCCGCCATGGGCGACCCTGTCACCGAACTCGGCTACTAGGCGTGCCACATAAGTCGCTGGTATCCAGCACAACAAGCAAAATCCCTGTCTTCATTTCGAGACAGGGATTTTGTTTAACCACCTATGTAGCAAACCATAGCATTGCACGGTTTATACAACGCAGTACTGGTCTGTCCTGCGCGTTATTATAATAGATGATGGAAGAACAGGAACTGGCCACAAGATGCACCCGGAAAGACAAGGAGGCGCGGGAAGAGTTGTTCAGGCGATATGGCCCGAGGCTGTTCGCCCTCTGCCTGCGTTATTCCAGGGACAGGGACGAAGCCAACGACCTGTTCCAGGATGCTTTCATCAGGATCTACGACAGGATAGGACGCTTCCGCTGGCAAGGAGGCGGCTCCCTTTTCCGTTGGATGGCACGTCTGACCCTTAACATGCACTTCGACAAGGCCAGGCGGAAGCGTATCTATCAGGAGACTGACATCGGGCCATACGAGGAAACGCTTCCGGAGCCCGATTACGAAGAAACCCTGCAAGTACCGCAGGAGGTATTAGCCGAGATGATAGGCAGGCTCCCGGAACGTTATAGAACGGTATTCCAACTGTATTGCATCGAAGGATTGTCCCACGTGGAGATAGCCAGGCTCCTTGGAATCAAGGAAAAGAGTTCATCGGCAGACCTCGCCCGCGCAAGGGCGCTGCTGTCAAGACAAATAAAACAGTATCTCAATGACGACTAAGAAAGACTTGACCGACGCCCTTCGCGAAAGGTGCTTCCCGGAAGAGGTCTCCCCTTCCGAAGGAAGCTGGGAGGGCATTTCGGGAAGGATGCGCCGAAGGGCTGCGTGGAGGAGGACCATCACCGCTGCTCTGGCCATACTCATCCCCGCTGGAGGAGTGCTGTTGTTATGTCCGCGCCGGACGGTGCCGGATTCCGTGGCCGCGCAGGACCGGCCGGCCACGGCACAGGCCACGGACCTGCTTGCCCGGCAGGATGAAGTGACGGATGTACCTGTCCTCCTGGAGGAAGTATTCAGGCCGTCCCGGGTACCCGCGGCATCAAGCAGGCCTGCCGTCCCGGCACAAGACACCGCCGGGCCGCCGCTCTCCGAAACTGCGGATGCACCGGCCGATGCCGCTCCGGCAGTTCCCGAACCGACCGTGTCCGAGCGCGTCGCCGTCAGACCTTCAGTCTCCGAACAAGTTGTAACTGAGGCCATTGACTCTTTCCAAGAGTATTCTGAGGCACCGGACCGGCAGCCAGCGCGCAAGAATAGGCTTTCGTTTAACATACATGCCAGCGGCGCCGCAGGGAGGATGGAATCTGACCGCATCGCGGCGTATCCTTCGGGGACGGGGGTACAGAGCAAATCCCCCGAGTCCGATTTCTACAATATGGTCAGCATCATCGAGCAGGTACCTGTCCATTACAGGCACGATATCCCGCTCAGCGCAGGCCTGGCCCTGCGGTGGGACCTGTCTCCAAGGCTGTCATTGGAAAGCGGACTTACTTACTCATACCTGCATTCCTACGAAAGCCTGTTCGGAGACCAGAGGCTGCATTTCGCGGGAATACCGCTCAGGCTGGACATCCGTTTGTTCTCCGCCGGTCCCCTTGAAGTGGGTGCAGGCGGATACGGCATGGCGGAAAAATGCCTGAGCGCCAGACAGGGAAAGCTGTCCGTCAAGGAACGAGGCATACAATGGTCGGCCGGGGCATTCCTGGATGCCGGGTACAGGCTCGGAAGTTCCGTGTCGCTATATATGCAGCCGTCCGTTTCGTATTATTTCACTAAGACTGAACTGCTTACATACCGTACTGAGAATCCCCTGGGCTTTTCGCTTCAGGCCGGCCTGCGTTTCCATCTGTAGGACACGCAGTAGTCGCACATCCTTCCCGTTATAATTATAGAGACCGATAATCAATACTGCACAAAGATATGAAACGCTTTCTTACCCTTCTTCTCGTCGCATCAGCGTTCGTGGCCTGCGAAAAGGAAACTCCTTGGGAGGATCCGGACCTTGCCCGTTTCCGGCAGACCAAATCCAATATGAGCATCCTTGATGCTGTCCCTGACCCGGGAACTATCTCAGAACCCATAAACTTTTTCTCGACCATGTCATTCTGGGACGAGTGGAGATGGATTGGGCCACTTGAAGATAGGACGGCTGCACTTGAAAAGCCGGAATACGAAGATCTTGTAAAGGATATGACCACCTTGGCATTGGTAAAAACGGTAGTCAATTTTCCAATGAATTATTTATACTCCGCTTGGTCGGATAAAGAGAGGGTGATAGACTATTGTGTCGAACATCATGCTGTTTTCAGGGAACTTATGACTCGTGAGAATGCCATGGACATCCTTATCGGTGCATATGTCGTTGCCAGGGTCGATCAAGACTATTTGACGACAGATTTTGCTGATATAAACGACTTCCAAGCTAAATGGAATCCCGAGGTGATCGATGAACTGGACAACCTAAAGCTTGAAAACGAGAAAGCACTTTCATATATCATGGCTTCCAACTATTTCGATTTTTCCAAATCCAAGTATATCAGCGACCTTTTGTCAGCAGCTGCGAGCAAGATAGAAGAATGGAACACCCATGGTTGGTGGACTAATGTGGAGCCACATAAACAGATTTTGGAAAAGTACGCTTCAAATTGATCCTTTCTATAGTTACCCTTTCTTCACCAGCGGGATGTCGAAGACGTCTCCGTCGTTGGAGGCGTATGTCTCGGGGAAGACGGTGCGGCACTCGGACTCGAATAGGGAGATGTCGCGTACGCGCGAGGTGTAGTGCCCGATGACGAGGCGCTTCACGCCGGCGTCGAGGGCGCACTGGGCCGCCTGCAGCGTCGTCGTATGGTGACGCTGCGCAGCCATCTCCGCATGCTCCGCCAGATACGTGGTCTCATGGTACAGGAGGTCGACACCCCTGACGATGGAGGCCTCCTCCGGGAAGGGAGCCGTGTCGGAGCAGTAAGCGAAGCTTCTGGGCTCCCACGGCTCGTACGCGGCGTCCGCGCAGCGGATGGTTTCACCATCCTCGCGGACGACGTCCTCGCCGCGCTTCAATGTCCCTATTTCTGTAAGCGTAAACTCGTACCTCGAAAGCATGTGCTTCCACACGTTGAGCGGCGGCTTCTTCTCCCTGAAGATGAAGCCGAAGGTCTCTATCCCGTGATTGAGCGGAAAGGCCAGGACCTCGAACGACTTGGTATCGTAGACCTGCTCCACCTCCTTCATTTTCAAGGGAATATGCCTTATTTCGAAGCCCACCCCCTCCCCGTAGTAGGAAAGGAAGAACTTCAGGATGGGCCCGAACGCGACCGGCGCGTAGATGTTCAGGGGCGTGGGACGGGCCAGCATCCCCATGGTCGAAAGCAGGCCGAAGATGCCGAAGACATGGTCCCCATGGATGTGCGAGATGAAGATGGAGTCTATCTTCATCGGCGACACCCCGAAACGCTGGAGCTGCATCTGCACCCCCTCGCCGCAATCGATTAAAAACGAGCGCCCGCGTACTGAAAGTACCTGGGCGCTCTGAAATCTTTCAATAACGGGCTTGGCCGAGGCCGAGCCCATTATCTTAAGCGTGAAATCCATCCTTACTCACCCTTCTCGAGTTTCTCCTTGAGGGCGGCGAGGGCGTCGATGTCACCGAGAGTGGTCCTCTCGACGGAAGAGTTGATCTTCTTGACGGCCTTCTTGGTGTTGTCAGCCTCGGCGGCGACGGCCTTCTCCTTGGCCTCGGCGTAAGTCCTCACGTGCGAGAGGAGGATACGGCGGGTGGAGCGGCGAAGCTCGACGACGCGGAAAGGAAGGGTCTCGCCGACGGTGGCGGGCTTGCCGTCCTCCTTGAGGATCTCGCGGTTGAAAGCGAAGCCTTCAGCCTCTCCGTCAAGGGTGATGGTAGCGCCCTTGTCGGTGACGGCGGCGATAGTGCCCTCGACGGTGGAACCGACGGGATACTTGGCCTCGACCTCATCCCAAGGGTTGGGAAGAAGCTGCTTGTGACCGAGGCTGAGCTTGCGGTTGGCCTCGTCGAAGTCAAGGATCTGGACGTCGATGGTGTCACCGCTGGCGACCATCTCGGACGGGTGCTTGATCTTGTTCCAGGAAAGGTCGCTGATGTGGACGAGGCCCTCGACACCATCCTCGAGCTCGGCGAAGACGCCGAAGTTGGTGATGTTGCGGACGACGGCCTTGTGCTGCGAGCCGATCGGATACTTGGCGCGGATGTTCTCCCAAGGGTTGACGGTGAGCTGCTTCAGACCGAGGGACATCTTCCTGTTCTCGCGGTCGATGGTGAGGATCTGTGCCTCGACCTCGTCGCCGACCTTCAGGAACTCCTGGGCGGAGTGCAGTCTCGGGGACCAGCTCATCTCGGAAACGTGGATGAGGCCCTCGACACCGGGGACAAGCTCCACGAATGCGCCGTAGTCGGCGATGAGGATGACCTTGCCCTTGACCTTGTCACCAACCTTGAGGTTCTCGTCGAGAGCGTCCCAAGGATGAGGGGTGAGCTGCTTGTAACCAAGGGCGATGCGCTTCTGCTGCTCGTTGAAGTCGAGAACGACGACGTTGATCTTCTCGCCGAGCTGCACGAACTCCTCGGGATGGTTGACGCGACCCCAGGAAAGGTCGGTGATGTGGATGAGACCGTCGACACCGCCGAGGTCCACGAACACACCGTAGTTGGTGATGTTCTTGACGGTACCCTCGAGCACCTGGCCCTTCTCCAGCTTGGAGATGAGCTCGGCCCTCTTCTGCTCCTGCTCGGCCTCGAGAAGGGCCTTGTGGGAAACGACGACGTTGCGGAACTCCTGGTTGATCTTCACGATCTTGAAATCGATCGTCTGGTTGACGTAGGCATCATAGTCACGGATGGGCTTGATGTCGATCTGGGAACCCGGGAGGAAGGCCTCGATGCCGAACACGTCGACGATCATGCCGCCCTTGGTGCGGGTCTTGACGAAACCCTTGACGATCTCGTTATTGTTGTAAGCTTCGTTGACTCTGTCCCAAGACTTGAGGGCGCGGGCCTTCTTGTGGGAGATGACGAGCTGGCCCTTGCGGTCCTCGGCGGACTCGACATAGACCTCGACCTTGTCGCCGACCTTGAGGTCGGGGTTGTAACGGAACTCGGGAGCGGAGATGACGCCTTCGCTCTTGCCGCCGATGGTCACGATGACCTCGCGCTTGCCGATGGCGGTGACTTCGCCTTCGACTACTTCGTTCTCGACGACCTTGGAGAGGGTCTGGTCATAAGCCTCGCGGATCTTCTCCTTCTCCTCACCACCATAGACGGAGGAGCTGCCCTCGAACGCATCCCAATCAAAATTCTCGGGAGCAACTGATGCATTTAAAAAATCTGCCATAATTGTTTTGAATTGAAACAAACTAGGGGTTTAACATTATTTTTTGTGCCCTGCCGGCGGCAATAAAAAAAGCACGCCCGGCGAAAAGCGTGCAAAGGTAGGTAAAATATTCTGATTTACAAAGAAATATAAAGTCCTTTCAGAGCATTTTTTTCTTCTTGAAAGCGAACCACAGGGCGAAGGCCAGCAGTGCCATTACACCGATGATGCACAGCCATGCGAGATTGAGCCCGTCGAAGGGAAGCTTCACGTTCATGCCATAGAAGCTCGCGACGAGGGTCGCAGGCATGATCAGCAGGGAGATGATGGTGAATATCTTCATGATGCGGTTCTGGTCGAGGTTGATCAGGCCGAGGACCGTATCCTGCAGATACTCAAGACGTTCGAAGTTAAAGTTCGCGTGGTTGATAAGGGACGCGATGTCCTGGAGCAGCACGTTCAGACGAGGCTCCAGGGCTTCGGGATAGCGGTCGCTCTTGAGGAGGTTCGAGACCAGGCGCTGCTTGTCCACGATGTTCTCGCGGACTACCATGGTGTTTTCCTGCAGCTGGTTGATGTCGAGGAGGAAGTCCTCGTTGATGTCCTCCTGCTGGTTGATGCGCTTGGAGAAACGGGCGGTGTCCTTTCCGAGGATCTCCACCATGTCGGCGTCGAGGTCGATCCTCTGGTCGAGCATGGTGACGAAGATGGTCCAGCCGCTCGGGAAGAGGGCGGGCTTGGCGCAGAGCTTCTGCTGGAGGCTGGTGATGCTACGCAGGGGGACCTCCCTGAGCGTGGCAAGCGTGTCGCCTACTATGGTGAAGGATACGGGCGAGGAGATGTACTCGTCGTCCGAAGGTGTCAGGTAATTGGTGTTGGCGAAGATTGCGGTGTCAGACTCGGAAAAACGAGAAGAACTCTCGATCTCCTCCGCCTGCGCACGGCTCTGGATCTCAGTGCCGAGGAATCTTTCCGTTGCTCTCTTTTCTTCGCCGGTTGGGTCAAGGAGATCGATCCAGAGGACATTCTCCCTCGCCAGCTTGGCGAACTCCGTTTCGGACTGGCAGTAATCGACCTTACCGCCGAGCCTGTAGAAAATGTTGATCATACCGCTTCCCTTTTTGTCCCCGGACGGTATGGTCCGGGAGGGTTAAACACTCAAGTCTGGCTGACGTTACGGAGAAGTCAGCCTGCAAAGATATGCATTTTTTCGGTTAATCAAGCACTTGCGG
>JAFZQO010000001.1 GCA_017620335.1 Bacteroidales bacterium | reverse complement strand
GGAGGAGGCATGTGGGTCTCCGACGACCTGCTGAACTGGGATTTCCACGCGGTGGAGCATATCCCCGTCGCTCCTGACCTGGTGAAGTACAACGGCAAGTTCTATCTCACCGGCAATACCGACCACGTTTATGTCGCGGACAATCCCCTCGGTCCCTACACGGATCTCGGACTGTTCAAGAACACCGGTCCGGTGGAACTCGGCTGGAACGGAGGCTTCGACACCAAGATCTTCATCGACGACGACAACCAGCCGTACCTGTTCTGGCCCGGCAGGGGCATCAGCGGCATCTACGGCGTCAAGCTCGATCCGAATGATCTGACAACCTTCGTCGGGACTCCCACCCACCTGTTCGGTTTCAATCCCATGCACGCCTGGGAGAGGTACGGAGAAATGAACGAGTACCCCGGAGTGGCATGGATAGAAGGCCCCTGGGTGATCAAGAGGAAAGGCATCTACTATCTAGAGTATTCGGCTTCCGGAACCCAGTGGAAGACGTATGCCGAAGGCTATTACACCGCCACTTCCCCGCTCGGTCCGTACACCTATGCGCCGAACAATCCCCTGCTGCGCAAGACCGAGGGCCTCGTCACCGGCACCGCCCACGGTTCCATCGTAAAACTCAGGGACAAGGATGAATGGTGGCAGTTCTACACCATCGTGCTCTCCAATCCTCCCGGAGGCCGCAGGATAGGCATGGACAAGGTGGAGTTCGACTCCGACGGGCTTATGTACTGTACCGTCACCGACACTCCCCAGCCGGCTCCGGGAACGGTTGCGGATGACGTTGTACCGGCATCCATCCCCGTGACAATCAACAAGATGAATGCTATGAACGCGCTTTCGAAGTTCTCCTCTCAGCAGAACGGATATCCTGCCGCTTTCGCGGTGGACAATTACAGCGGTACGGTATGGATGCCCGCCGCGGATGACGCGCAGCCGTCCATTACCGTGGAACTCTCCCCCGCCACCCGCTTCGACGTAGTCCAGCACTTCACCGTCGACGCCATGCGCGTCATGTTCAGCGGCGGGCGCAGGGGCTTCGGCGCCGCACAGACGCTGCCGGTATACAAATACAAGCTTGAGGTCTCTCAGGATGGTGAGAAGTACGTGACGGTGCTTGACAAGACCGGGAACACCACGGCGAAGGACACCATATACGAAGGATTCGCTCCGGTGAACTGCCGTTTCGTAAGGCTGACGGTAACTGACTGGCCGAAAAACAATCCCCTGGGCATCATCGACTTCACGGTCTTCGGATATCCTGACGGATATGACGCTCCGGCAGTCGCGACGCCGGTTTTCTCAAACCTCCCGCTGGACGGAGAGGCACAGAGGAGATAAGCGTCTACCTGTCGAAAACCCTCACTTCCTGGAGGATGATGCCGGGATCGAGGAGATATACCTTCAGGCTGTGCTTTCCGGCGGGAACGTCCCTGACGTCGACGGTGCGGAAGGAGTAGCCCCGGAGGACATTCCAGCGCCATTCCGCCGAGAAATCATCCGTATGGATGGAGAAGACCTCGGGCGCGCGGTCGTCCAGCCGGACGGCATAGCGCGCGTCGCGGCCTTCATAGACATGCAGCGTAGGCAGGGTGCGGACTTCCACCCTGGTATCAGTGTCCTTCAGTTCGAGGTCAAACTCGACGCAAGGGGCGTCATCCAGCTTGCCGGCATCATAAGACGGCGTATCGAATGGCAGCACCAGCACGCCGTCGCTGAAACCGAGTTGCCGGACAGTCGCTATCCTTCCCTCCCTGCCCTGACGCACGGAGGAATAATCCGCGGCTGGCACACACAGGCGGCTTTCAGCAGGGAACGGCGGATAGACTCCGAGGAAGATGTCATCTATCCTGGCATCCGGCTTGAGCTCCGTCAGGCGAAGGACATTGGAGCCCTTCCTGAGATGTATAGTACCCACCTTGCTCCACATCGGGCCGACATACGGCGCATGCCAGATGTTGTTGATGGGAGTGGCGGAAGCATTGAATGATGCCCCCCCGGACACGACACGGCAGAAAACGTTGTCCTCCGGAGCCTTGGAGAAATTGCGTATCGGACTTAACGCCTTGATCCAGAGTTGGATATCTCCCTCCACTTCAGAGTCAATCCCTACACCTTCCCCGGAAAGGGCGTCGTCTACGGAGAGGAAGCCGGGCTTGGGGGCGGCAGCGACTTCGTCCAGAAGCTCCATTGTAGCCACGGGAGCGTCCATGACCTTGGAACCATTCCAGAAGTACGGTCTCCAGTCGAAGAAATGATCCCATTTACCGCCGAGCAATTCCTGATTGTATCTGCGCGTCCAGTCGTTGAGGGCGTCGTACATTTCGACGGCACGGGCGGCATCCTTAAGGGCGGTTTCAGAGTCGCCGTAGGTGGCATGCGCCAGGCTGAGGCGTGACAGCAGCTGATATTCGTTGATCATCTCCGCGCCCTTGACTGGATAGAGCACCAGCTCGAAGTAGGCCGCGCGCAGCCGCTCCGGGATACGGCCCTCCAGGGCCTCGGCCCGGGCGGCGACGGCGCGGAACTCCTCGATGCGCGCGCGTATCTGCTCTTCGGGATACTCCAGGAAGTACACGTGGGCATCCTTTCCGGAAGCCTGGAACCTGTAATAGGCATCCTGGATATCGGATATCTCCTGCGCGAACTCCTCGCCAAAAGTGTAGCCCGCCCACTCCCTTATGAATCCGTGCGCCTTTTCAGGGCTCCAGCGGTCTATGTCCCAGGCCAGCTGCATGGCGAATGTCAGCTCCTTCTCGGCGGGTTTGATGTCGCCTACGTTGAAGACCCATATCTTCCTGGCCCCGAACGTGTAGGCCTTGGTAAGCTCGGTGGAGATGAAAGCAGGCGACAGGGGGCTGAGCCATATCCAGCTGGCAGGGTCGCCGTGATAGGAGATATGGTAATAGATGCCTGCTCCTCCCTTGCGCTTCAACTCCTCAGGATTGCAGAGGTTGCGGGTGTAACCCTGCTTGTCGTCCGCCCAAAGCATCGTGACCTCTTCAGGTATGACCAGACCGTCATGGTATGCATCCAGGACCTCCTCGTAGGTGCAGAGCACCTGAGGGATCTCCTCGAGAGGCTTGTCTATGTTGCGCCGGAGCATGTCGCGCTGGTCGTCTATTGCCTGCTGCATGAGGTTGCGGCGCTCCGTGGTGGTATTTGCACCTTCCATGGGATAGTCGTGGATGCCACGTAGACCCAAGGTATAAGTGTTCTCGTACTTCCCGTTGGTCCTGACCCGTTCTTCCCAGTAGTCCTGCATGACCTTGCGGTTGGTGATGTAGTTGAAGTCGCCGTAGGTGCCGACCGCCTTCCATTCGCCTTCGTTGTTGCGGAGCATCTGCTCGCAGTGCGAGGAGCCCATCACTATGGCATAGTCGTCGGCGAGGCGGGCATTCTCGGGATTGTCGTTGAAAGCGGCGGTGCCGGGGTGCATCGCGGGCCAGAGATAATTGCCGCCCAGACGGAGAAGGAGTTCGAAGACCTTTTCATAGACCTTAGGCCCGACCTTGCCTGTCTCCTTGTCGAAGGTCTGCTCGACCCATTTCGCCCAGCCGCCGAAGCGCTCGTCGTTGATGAAGATGCCACGGTACTGCACTGAAGGCTCCTTCTGCAGGAAACGGCCGGGCTGGACGTACAGGGCAGCCTTGGCAGCGGGAGTGACGTCAGCCCAGAAATACCAGGGCGAGACGCCCGTGGCGCGGCCGAGGGCCGTCAGGCCGAATGCCGTGCCGCGGCGGTCGCTGCCCGCGACCACAAGCAGCGGGCCGCCTTCCTTCCGGCGCACCTGCTGCACTATGTACGACTCCCACTTGCCTTCCAGTGCCGACACATCAATCTTTCCTTCACGGACCAGGGCGTCGACAAGGGCACTGTGCCCGACAGTGCCGGCTACGACGGCCGGTCCCTTCGGGAGCGCCGTCTGCGCCTGCACTTCCGCCCCGCTGCCCGTCACCCGCCCGATGTCGTCCGAGAGCATACCGGCCGTGATGCCCACCACCTTGAAGTCGGAGGGATCATAGCATATGACGGACCCTGAAAGGGGGAACCAGCCGTTAGCGGATTTTTCGGACACCTGGGGGAAAGCGTCCAATTCCTTGGAAACAGGGTCGCTGCAAGCGTAAATCAGAAGGATTACAGCCAATGACAGGAAGGAGGTGATGAATCTTCTCATAGCATAGAAATATTCAAGTCATCTAATTTAGCAAAAAAACGGATGTAATGAAAGGGCATAATAATTGAAAGCAAAAAAACGTCAATAAAGTATTATCCAATGAGCCGTTTTTCCGAAAGGATCCGTTCCGGTGCAGGACGCTTCGCCCTAAGTATCAAGGAATTCCCGGTGGAGGCACTGCTTGGCCTTACGTATTTCATCATATTCGTCTTCGCGGAGAAGGTTTTCGACACCACTGACTGGTCCAAGGCTTTCACCTTCTTCCTGTGGTTCTTCCCCCACTATGTCCTGACCTATACCCTGCACCGGTTCAGCGAAGGGAGGCCGGTGGTAAAATGGCTGTATTTCCTGTCATGGGTCCTGTGGATTCCGCTGTTCTTCTTCCGAAAACCCCTGTCTGCTTTCAATGCACCCTGGGTCGTCGCATACATACTCGCAGTCATCCTGCTCGTCATAGGAGACAGGAAACTCGACAACGGACCATATGGCAGGAACATACTCCGGACAGTCGTCAAAATCGCAGTATGCTTCATTGTCGGAGGGATCCTGATGGCAGTCGTCTCCGCCATCGTAGCATCCTTCAATTACCTTTTCGGGCTTAATCTCAAGGACGAGTGGTTAACATATCCCAATATGTTCATCGCGATGAACTTCATCCCGCTCCTGTGCTGCAGCGCGGTTTCCGACGGAAAACCGCTGCAGAAAGGCGAGCGGCTGCTACGTACCGTCGTGGACGGCATCCTCTCCCCTGCCCTCATCCTTTATACGCTCATCCTTTACGCGTACATTGTCAGGATCCTGATACGCTGGGAACTGCCTGATGGAGGCGTTGCATACATGGTAGCCTCTTATATCGGCATCGCCCTTCTGTGCTGCCTGTTCCAGCACATGATCGGTAACAGGCATTTCGACTGGTTCTACAGATGGTTCCCGGCCATTGCCGCAGCCCCGCTCATCCTGTTATGGACCGGCGTTCTCCGGCGTATCGGGGAATACGGAATGACCGGGCAGCGTTTCTACCTGCTTCTGGCATCCGCACTGATGACCCTTTTCGTGGCCATGCTGGTTCACAGGAAAAGCCGCAATTTTCAGATAATGACGTTGATCCTTGCCGCAGCACTGGCACTGTTCACATATATCCCGGGCATCAGCGCCAGGGATTTCGGAATCCGCTGGCAGCAGAAGCGCCTGGATGCATTGCTGCCGCAGGTGCTGGAGGAAGGCCGTTTCCCGGAGAAATTGGACTACGCATCGATTTCCGCCGACAGCACCCTCCTGGGAAACTGGAAGACGGTCGGAAGCAGCTGGCAATACCTGAAACTCAACATGGACAAGGATTCCTTTGAGAAAAAGTATGGTAAGTACGGTATCATGCCATCCTGGATCTCCTGGACGCTTGCCGGCAAGGAGCAATGGGTGGAAGACTTTACGGCCGAACCGGTCGTTTACCGCCTGGAAGAGCCAGTCAGTCTGGGGAAATACACTGAGTTCATACCGTCCGGGAACTATCATTACTACGAAGACAAGCAATACGCCATATTCTATTCCGGTCCCGACAAGGCCACGGTCCTGCTTCAGTGCGACATCAAGGACAGGCTGGACAGCGGAGCGGAAGGAAACGAAGCACTGGTCTACAGCAACGACGGCTATCTGGCAGTTTTCACCTCCATCTCCGACTACGGAGATAATCCCGGACAGAGTTTCACGACCGGACAGCATATGCTTTTCAAAAAATCGGAATAGCTTGTATCTATGTCAGTTACAAGACTTTAACAGAACATGAAAAAAATCGCCCTCTTACCCTTTTGCATCATGGCCATGGCGCTTTGCGGCTGCAACGATTCCGACCGTCAGTTGAAAAGACTGGTCGATTCCGTCTATGACAGGCTCACCCTCGAAGAGAAGGCGGCCCAACTGTACGGCATCTACCCCGGCGAACTCCTTGTCGACGGGAAAGTTTCACTCGAAAAATGCCGGGAGATCATCCCCTACGGCGTAGGACACATCTGCCAGCCCACCAGTTCGCAGGACAAGGATGCGGACGGAATACGGGAGATGGTCCGGGACATTCAGGATTATCTCTTGAACGAGACCGCCGCCGGCATCCCCGCCATCTTCCATGAAGAGGCGCTGACGGGCCTTACTGCAAGGGGGGCTACGGCTTATCCCCAGGCCATCGGCGCAGCCTGCACCTGGAATCCGGACCTCATCCGGACGAAGACCGAAACTACGGCGAGGGACATGCGTTCGGTCGGGCAGCAGTACGCCCTTTCCCCGATGATGGACGTCATCCGCACGGCCCATTGGCCCAGGATCGAGGAATCATGCGGAGAGGACGGATATCTCACCGCGGTCATGGGCAGCGCTTTCGTGGCCGGTCTTCAGTCGAAGGGTTTCCGCGAAGGCGTGGCCGCCACGACCAAACACTTCCTCGGATACGGCGGAGCCAATACCCTTCCTTGGAAAGAGATATACGAAGAAGTCCTTCTCCCGCACGAGAGCATCATACGCAAGCTCGGCACCGAGTCGGTCATGACTTCCTACGACAAGTTCCGCTCCGAGTATGCCGTATGCAGCGACACACTC
The DNA here is from genome assembly GCA_017620335.1 of Bacteroidales bacterium. Taxonomy (GTDB): domain Bacteria; phylum Bacteroidota; class Bacteroidia; order Bacteroidales; family UBA932; genus Cryptobacteroides. The sequence continues at coordinate 42,880 of JAFZQO010000001.1, read as the reverse complement.
ATAAATGTCATCCTGCGCGACTATCTCGGATACGGCGGGGCTGTCATCAGCGATTACGGTGCAGTCCAGACAGGCAGCGCAAGGGACGAGGAGTCGCTCAAGAGATATGCCGTCGATGCCCTTATGGCCGGGAACGACCTTGAGATCGCGTGGAACTACAGCTACAGGTTCATTCCCGAGCTCGTCAGGGACGGTTCCATCCCCGAGGAAGTCCTGGAGAGGTCTGTCAAGCGGGCCCTGATGCTGAAGGCGAGGGCCGGCCTTCTGGACCCTTCGCCGAAGCTCTACGAGGAGGGCCCGCTCAACCTTGACAAGCCGGAAAACCGACAGCTGGCATTCGACATCGCCGCGGAATCAGTCGTGATGCTCAAGAACGACGGCATACTGCCGCTCAGGGAAGGGCTCAAGGTCGCTCTTGTCGGTCCCAACGCCAATTCCATCTGGAGCATGCTCGGGGACTACACATTCCAGTCCATGCAACTGTTCTTCCACCGCCACGAAGTCGACCCTTCATCCCTCAAGGTCGTCACCTTGCTGGAAGGGATGGATGCAAACTACTCAGGACAGGTAGAATACGCCAGGGGATGCGACTGGAGCACCCTCGATGACGTCAGAATCGCCAGAGGAGGCGACGCCCGCATCAGCGGCATGCTCGTACGCAGGATAGAGTCACCGGACTTCACCGACTGGTACGACGCGATGGCCCTCGCAACCAGGAGCGACGTCATCGTCGCAGCGATGGGCGAGAACGTCTACCTCTGCGGCGAGAACCGCAACAGGAACGGCATCCGCCTGCCCGGTGACCAGGAGGAGTTCGTGAAGGACCTCATCGCCACGGGCAAACCCGTGGTGCTCGTGGTGTTCGGCGGAAGGCCGCAGGTGGTGGAGCCCGTCGCGGCGGGCTGCGCCGCCATCCTCCAGGCCTGGTATCCGGGCGAGGAGGGCGGAAACGCCGTGGCGTCCATCCTTTCGGGAAAGGTCAACCCCTCCGGGAAGCTTTGCTTCAGCTACCCCAGGACGGAGTCCGAAGAGTTCATCTGCTACAACGAACTCCCTTCCGACAAACTGGTCGCATGGCCTTTCGGATACGGTCTCTCATACACGAAGTTCAGCTGCTCCGACCTGTCCGTTCCGGCCGAAGCCAAGACTTCCGACAAGGGTGTAACAGTCAGCTGCAAGGTGACCAATACCGGCCCCACTGCAGGCTCCGAAGTCGTCCAATTGTACGTTTCCCCCGCCTCCGGCCAACCTCTCAAACCCTTGCAGCTCAAGGGCTTCAAGAAGGTAAGCCTGCAACCGGGCGAGAGCGCGGAAGTGAGCTTCGAACTCTCGCCGGACCAGCTTGCCTGGTGGTCCGAAGGATCAGACGGCAAGCCGCTCTGGACCATCTCCGCCGGGGATTACATCTTCCGCATCGGCAACTCTTCAGCAAACCTGCCTCTCGAAGCTGTTTGCAGCTTGAAAGGCAGGGACGTCAGAAAGAGTATTCGCGACGAATATTTCTCCGGGGTCAATCGTTGAGATACCGGACTATCTCATCAGCGGCGAGGCAGAGCAGCACGTACTGGGGAGCGGTGTTAATGCAACACTCGTTCTCGCCCCAGTGGAACGGATAGTCGTCCTTGTTCTCGTAGAAATCCTCCTTGACGAGAAGGCCGGGGACGATGCCTCCGGGGATTACGGAGTAGTCCGCACGGTTGTTGCCGTATGCGGCGTTCTTGGTATTGACTCCAACGGCGGTGACGAAGGAAAAATTGGTGTAAGGATGGCATCCCAGGATATAGTTCATGCCGGCAAGGACGAACTCGGGATCGATCATGTCAGGGAACAGTTTCCATATCCTGTAACAGTTGTAAGCGGTTGAGATGACATTGGCGTTGCCCGCCCAGGTGGCTCCGGTGATGGCGACGCCGTAAGGGTTGTCACGGCCGTTTGTGGTGAGATTCCTCACGTAAGCGGGAACGAGGGCCTTCACCTTGTCCTGGAATCCCTTGTCCATGTAAGGATAGACCTTGAGCGCGGTGGCGAGGTTGGCGGAGGTACCCGCCGCGAGCGCGTTCTCCAATATGGGAAGGAAGAAGTCCTTGTACTTGGCATCTCCCGTGGCGAACCACAGCTCGATGGCTGCATTGATCCTGGAGTCGCCGCCCCCGCGCCTGCCGCCCTGGCTGGCGTTGTTGTTCGGGGCAGCGGCCTCGTAATACTTGTTCCAGAGCATTATGGCATTCTTCAAGGAGCGCTCGGCCTCCTCGGGGAAGTAATCCTTGAGGGCCGGGTAGGCGGCGGCCAGGGAAACGATGTCCTGCATCGTTCCGGCGGGGCTGAACCGGCTGGTGAAGACGTAGCGGTCGTCAGGGGTTCCGGAACGGTCTCCCCTTACCTCGTAACGCGCGAGCGAAGGGTCGTAAATCTTGCCGTCAGTAAGTGTCAGGGCGTCACCGAGATGATGGTAGTGATGCATGTCCGGCTGGCCGATGACCTGGGCCACGAAGCCGATGTTCTCGACCTGTGCGTTGATATTGAGCGTACCGTGCATGATCAGCTGGACATTGTCGGGAATGCCGTCTGGAACGTGGATATCGGCATACTGTGTATTTTCGTCGATGAGGGTCTGGTCCCTCTCGGGACGGAAATAACGCCATATATATGCAAGGTCCTCAGTGGTGTTGAGGACGGAATTGGCCTGGATGTCGAAGTCGCCGGCATCATACCATCCGCCGACCGCAAGACCGGGAATGTGCTCGAGCGGCTGATACTTTGTATTGGTCTGGTCACCCTGGTAATAGCCGTCGTGCAGACGGACATTTGCGGGGGCCTGCAGGGCGTCGTCCATATTCGCGCGCCCGTGCCAGATCCTGTAGGCTTCGTTGACCTCCATGTGGTCCATGTTTACTACGAGCGAGATGTCCATGGAAGGATGCCACTTGTCGCTGTAGATGCTCTTGTCTATGGGGAAGGCGTTGGTCTCCACGCCCTGATATTCGATGCAGTAGAGGCCGGGCTCGCGGACATCCGAGAAGTCCAGCTGAACGTAGTTGTAACGGTGGTGGAACTCACCCCAGAACTTTGCGGTGATGGTCTTGGCGACGGTCCTGGAGCCGTCAGGGTTGACCTTGAGCAGCTTCGCGGTCGCGGCAGGAGTGTCGTTCTTGTCGAGCTCCACCACGGCGACCTTCTTCTGGGCGGGGGAATAACCTACCTGGGAAAAGCCGATATTGGGCTTGCGGATCCAGTCATCGGAGACACTGGGCTCCAGATACCACTCAAGGACGACACCAGTCTTGCCGGCCGGGAGCAGGGAGCGGAGGACGAACATGCCGTTCTGGGCGAGGTGACGGCCGTCAAAGATGCTGACTTCGCTCTCGGAGGAAACGCTGACCCTGAGGGCGTCGTCTTCCGGAGCCAGGACGATCCGGTGTCCGGTGGACATGGCGAGAGGCACAAGGAAGTCTCCCCTGCCCCTGTCGTCGAAGGTGGATTCGCCGAAATACTGCGTGATCTTCTCGGAAACGGGGTGCACCTCGGTGTCGTGCATGGGGTATTTGGGCAGTATCCTCGCCTTGCCGTCCACAAGATAATTCTTTCCGAAATAAGAGGCAGGGAAGAACTCGAGGTTGAAGCCGGCCTTGCCGACCAGGTTCTGCGGCACTGGCTCGCTGAGGAGTATCTGGATAAGGACGCCCTTGTCCTTGGGCGTAACCCTGAGCCTGGGGGCGAAGCCATAGTCCGCATAGGTCATCTCGACCTCCACGCTGCTCTTGGCGCGGTCCACTTCCCTGGCGGTGATGTCGCCGAAGATGTCCCATTGTTCAGGGGTGTTCATCAGGCGGACGCCGCCGCCGGTGCAGATGCGCTCGCCGCGCTGGATGATTTCGAGGCCTGCGAACTTCTCGTCGTAAAAGCTTCCGTTGTAAAGGTTGTTGTAAACGAGCACATTTGTGCCTCTTGCCTCAAAATACTCGAGATCGTTCATTTTCAAGGTCTGAGCACTAGCGCTCAATGCCCCCGAAGCGGCCAGCGCCGCCAACGTCAATAAAAGTTTTTTCATGAATATAAGTTGTATTTGGAGTTGATAATAAATCAATGTCCCTGGTTTTCGTGCAATTTAACAAAAAAAAGGACACTAAAGAAAATTAATCGTTATATATTTGTCAACGACACTATTATATTCAGGAACAATGAAAAACGCCATCTCCATCATCGCGGCCCTGTTCGCCGCAATGACGCTGCTGCCGGGCTGCGGCGTCAACATCGAAGGCGGCTCCCAAGCCGCCGCCGGCTCAACTTTCGACGAGATCGTAGCTTCGCGCCGCAGCGTGCGCGACTACGCCGCAGGCACGACCATCTCCGAGGCTGAGGTGCGTGCCCTGATAGCAACGGCCATGGAGGCACCCTCCTGGGCCAACACCCAGACCACACGCTACTATGTCGCAATGAGCGAAGAGAAGGTGACGGCAGTCAAGGGACTCATCGGCGGCAACTCCAGGAACACCACCAACGCCCCCGTCATGATAGTCTCGACCTTCGTCAAAGGCCAGTCGGGCTTCGGCCGCGGCAACCCCGCCGACGCTGTCGCCGACGGCTGGGGCGCCTATGACAACGGCCTCAGCAACGCCTACTTCATCCTCAAGGCACGCGAGCAGGGCTTCGACACCCTGATCATGGGCATGCGCGACGCCGACGGCCTGCGCCAGCTCTTCGGTATTCCCGAAAACGAGCAGGTCATGGCCGTCATCAGCCTCGGCAAGCGCGCCTCCGACCCCCGCCGTCCCGACCGCAAGCCCATCGACGAAATCGTCCGCTTCTACTAGTCTGACACGACCCGCTGCATGGTCAGCTCTTGATATCGGGCGGCATGGCATGCGGCGGGAAGACTGTCACTTCACCTCCACCCTTCTCAAACAATTCCCTCGCTTCAGCAAAGGAGCGGGCGAGCATTTCTGAGCAGTCGTCCAGATAACTGACCATCTCCTCCCTGTTTATGCTGAGAGCCAGGTCTGCTATCGATAACGCACGGATTATGGCGAGAATCTCACGCTCGTTTCCGCCCCAAAGGCTCGTTGACATGGCGATGGCGATACGGCTTGTGATATCGGGAATGATATCCGGGGTTTCCGACGCTTTTATATCCGTATTGAAACGGATATCGAAATCCCCATACTGGAGAACTTCAAGTATCTTTTTCATAGTAAAGTATTTGTGGCTCCCCTGACGGGACGCCGGGTTTACGGCGCAATGCTACGGACTCTTTTCGGTATAAACAATCCTTGAGAGGAATCCTAAGGGGGTTTTTCGTTAATATTTACCTTTTTATCAGGTGCGGCGCAGCATGAATGCATAGCCGAAGACCACGGCGAAGCAGACCAGCGGTACGAGATACGCCAGGTTGATGCCGAACACGTCCGAGACCATGGCCTGGAGCGGGGTGATGAGGGCTCCGCCGAGGATGGCCATGATCAGGCCCGAGGCCCCGATCTTGGCATCGCCGGCATAGCCGCCCTGCGCCGGATCCTCGACGCCGTCAAGGGCCAGTCCGTAAATGGTCGGGAACATCAGGGACATGAAGAAACTAACCGCGATCAATGCTATCACGCACGGCCATCCGGTGCCGCCCAGAACCACAACAAGTAGCGACAGCACTATGTCGGCCGCGGCGGCGAACAGCAGCAGCCTGGCCGGGCGGAAATACTTCATGAGCCAGGTAAACAGGAAGCGTGCGACACTGAAGCAGATGATACTGATCAGGTACAGCGTCGCACCCTGGGCCTCGACGATCCCGAGCTCCTGCATCACGAGACGGATGGTGAAGGACCAGACGCCGATCTGGGCGCCGACGTAGAAGAACTGCGCCACGACGCCGAAGGCGTAGCGGCGGTTCTTCAGCAGGCGCCCGAAGGTCGCCCGGAGCGAATCGGCAGCCCCGTCGTCCCTGCCCTCGGGCATGCGTGCGAAAAGCATCACTATGAGGATGGCGAGCAGCACCAGGCCCAGCGTCATATATGTTCCGGAGATGGAATAAAGGGATATGTCCTTAAGGATGAAATATTTGCTGAGAAGGATGCCGGTGATGGACCCCAGCGGGTTGAACGCTTGCGCGACATTGAGGCGGCGCGTGGCCGTCTCCGGAGCGCCCATGGCGAGGATATAGGGATTGGCCGTCGTTTCCAGCACGGAGCAGCCTCCGGCGAGAATGTATATGGCCATCAGATAAAAACCGTAGGAAGCGGCCTTTGCAGCCGGGAGGAACAGTATCGCTCCCGCGGCATAAAGTCCGAGACCGAGGATGACTCCGCTCTTGTAGGACTTCTTCCGTATGAAGATCGCGGCGGGAAGGGCGAAGCAGAAGTAGGATCCGTAGAAAGCCAGCTGGATGAGCGAGGTCTGCGTGTCCGACATCGACATGATCCTCTTGAACGCGCTCAGGAGCGTATCGGTCATGTTGTTGGCGATGCCCCAAAGAAGGAAGAGCGAAGTGACCAGGATGAACGGTACCAGATACTTCTTTTCGACGGTTTTCATGGCTAAGGATTATTCTTGTACATAAACGTCCTCGCCGGGCTCGGCGAAGAGGAACTTCTCGCGGGCGAACTTCTCCAGCGTGTCCCTGTCGGTGGTCAGGCTGTTCAGCTCGTCCTTGAGCCGGGCGATGTCGGCGTCGTAGTACTCCATCTGCTTCTCCTGCCTGTGGATGGTGAGACCGGCCTCTATCCAGCGGAAGAGATTGTCCCGCTTGATCACGCAGATGAACAGCAGGAAGATGACCGTGGAAACGATGGCGTACCGGACAAACGACCTCTCCTCATGGTTGGCCCCGTCCTTTGATCTGTTCCATATTTTGCTGAACTTGCCCATTTCACTCGTATTTGTACAAAAATAGCTAAATTTGCAGAGATAAAAGAGAAAAAACAGATGAAACCTACATTGTTGGTACTGGCCGCCGGAATGGGCAGCCGCTACGGTGGACTCAAGCAGATGGACGGCCTCGGGCCGTCCGGCGAAACCATCATCGATTATTCCATCTACGACGCCGTCCAGGCCGGCTTCGGAAAGGTCGTGTACATCGTACGGGAGTATTTCCGCGAACAGATGGAGCAGACCGTCCGGCAGAAATACGCCGGTGTCAGGTGCATCGACGGCGAGCCTCTCGAGTTCGTCTTCGTCACCCAGGAACTGGACAAGATCCCCGCCCGTTTCACGCTCAACCCCGAACGCCAGAAGCCCTGGGGTACCGCCCATGCGGTATTGATGGCAGCTGACGTCATCCGTGAGCCCTTCGCCGTCATCAACGGTGACGACTATTACGGAAAGGACTCGTTCCGCATACTCGGCGACTGGCTCCGCGCGCACGAAAACAGCCGCGGAGTTTATTCCATCGTGGGTTTCGAACTGGACAACACCCTTTCCGAATCGGGCGGTGTCAGCCGCGGCATCTGCTCATACGACGCTGACAACAACCTGACCGACATAGTCGAGCACCTCAGCATCATGCTGGAGCCGGACGGCGCCGTCCGCGGCGACAACTCCGCCACAGGCGAGCGCGTCGTCCTCGACGGCAAGGCACTCTGCTCCATGAACATGTGGGGATTCACCCCCGACTACTTCGAGGGCAGCACCGCCATCTTCGAAGGTTTCCTGGAGAAGAATATCGGTGAGATGAAGAAGGAGTTCTACATCCCTTACGCCGTCGACTGCCTGGTCAAGTCCGGACAGGCACGTACGGAAGTGCTCTCCACGCCTTCACGCTGGTTCGGCGTCACATACAAGGAGGACCGGCCGGCAGTGGTGGCCAAGTTCAGGGAACTGGCCGACAAGGGCGTATACCCTTCGCCACTGTATTAAGGTTCCTCCGCTTCGCTCGGAATGACGTAAAAGTGCGGTCCCCAGGGGCCGCACTTTTACGTCAATGACCGGATCCTCTATTTCAGGATGGTCCAGTTGCCGACCACGGGAAGCTCCTTGGCCTTGCCCTGGGCTGCATAGATGATACCCACGATGGCGAGGATGGCGACCACGATGTTGCAGAGGTCGAAGAGCCATCCGATGAACTTCAGTCCTCCGAGCACGCAGAAAACGATCTCGAGCAGGAAGAGTATGAGACCCTGGTTCGCATGGAATTTCGCGAACTTGGAGTCCTTCGCGGCGAAGATGGGTATCAGCACGAGGGGTCCGATGTATGCGAGGACCGCCATCAGCCTGTTCTTCGACACGTCGTCCGGATCCATCTGGTCCGAGTAGTCGTCAATCTCCTTCTTGATGTCCTCGACGGTGCTCTGGGCTTTCTCCTTGGCCGTGGCGAAAGCCGCCGCCGCACCTTCCTTCACATCCTTGAAGGTCTCAGAGGCCTTCTCCTTCACATTCTCATAAGCCTCCTTGACGTCGGCTTTCACCTCATCGACCTTCTGGTTGAACTCCTCCTTCCTGTCGTTCACGGCTTCAGCCGCCTCGTCGACTTCGGCCTCGACGGCCTCGGCAGCCTCGTTCACGCCTTCCTCCACCGCTTCTGCGGCTTCTTCTACCTTGTCGCGGATCTCATCATCGATCTCCTCGACTTTTCCGTTGATTTCTTCTGACATAAGCTTATGATTTAGATTGTTGGATTATCGGCGTGTATCTGCAATTATACGAATTTATTTTCTAATATCATCGACCATTGGCCGGGAATGATTATTTTTGCAGAAACGACCCGCAAGATGAAAAAACGCTCCTCCCTCCTCTCGGCCATAGCCCTGATTGCACTCTGCGCCATCTACCTCATACAGAAGGAGACAGGCTTCCTCGACGGCATCATGTCCGGCGGGGAGCCCCAGGGCAACGTCCCAGAGGGACTCATGGAGCTCCCCGCCTGCGACGCCGACGACATCATCCTGACCCACAACGGTTTCGTCATCTCCTACAACGCAGATGCCCTCATACCGTACTGGGTGGCTTACGAGCTCACGGACGAGGAGACCCGCGGAGACCTCGACAGGGACGAATACGTATTCCGCATGGACCCGTCTTACGGCAGCACCCAGGCGATGCGCGAGGACTATTACGACTACAACTGGAGCCGCGGGCACATGGCGCCCGCCGCGGACTTCGAGTGGGACGCGGAGGCCATGGGCGAGACTTTCTACCTCACCAACATCTGCCCCCAGGACCGGGAGCTCAACAAGAACGACTGGAACTACCTTGAGAAGCAGGTCCGCAGCTGGGCCCGCGAGTTCGGCAAGGTGTGGGTAGTTACAGGTCCTATCATCGGAACCAACAAATACGGAACCATAGGCGACAGGGACGTCGTGGTGCCGGACAGCTTCTTCAAGGCGGTGCTGGCGTACAAGAACGGCAAGTACCACTCCATCGCCTTCACGATGGACAACGACGACAAGCGCTACTGGCTGGACGACTGCGCCATGACGGTGAACGAACTGGAGGCGATCACGGGACTGGACTTCTTCCCCCTGCTGCCGGACGACGTGGAGAATACCGTCGAGTCGCAGCTCAGGCTTTCCTTCTGGAACATCAGGGAGCGCTAGGCTCCTTTCAGCCGTCGGTACAGCGCCACTGTTTCACGTGCCGCGGCGACGTCGTGGACGCGGAGAATGTCCGCGCCGCGCTCCAGGGCTGCCATGTGGAGCACCTGCGTGGCGGTCAGCACATCCTCAGGGCCCTTCCCCAACGGCTTGTAAATGAAACTCTTGCGGGAGATTCCCACCAGAACGGGACGGCCCAGGGCCTTGAAAGCCGGGAGTGAATCCAGCAGGAGGTAGTTCTGCTCCACGGTCTTGGCGAAGCCGAATCCGGGGTCAAGAATCCAGTCGGAGATACCATGCTCCCCCGCCTTCCCGGCAAACGCCCTGAAATAATCCGCGATCTCCGCGGCCACATCGGAATAGTCGCACATAGACTGCATGGTCGCGGGAGTCCCCCGCTTGTGCATGGCCACATATTCCAGCCCCATCCTGCCGACGACGGGAAGCATGTCCGGATCGTCCTCCCCCGCCGAAATGTCGTTGACGATTACGCGGCGGCCGAGGAGGTCGCACGCCCGCTCGACTATTTCCGCGCGGGTGGTGTCGATGGAGACGGAAACACCAGTGTCCAGCGTGCGCAGGACCGGCTTCAGGCGCGCCCACTCCTCCGCGGCGGACACGTCCGCCGCCCCCGGCCGTGTGGACACCGCCCCGATGTCGAGTATGTCGGGGCCTTCGTCCAGAACAGGGAAATTGTACCTGCTGGGAGCATAGAAGGAATCCCCGTTGAGATTGAGGATACCCATTATCAGTATCTTTCTGTCCGGATCTGTCATGGCTGAGGATGCATTTACGCACAAAAATATGGATTTTTTGAATATCTTTGTACCGATATACCCTCAGATTATGCTTGTTGTACTGGAAGGACTTGACGGTGCTGGCAAATCCACGCAGGTCAAGAAACTGAGATCCTATCTCGAGTCCGTCTGCGGCGGACTCGAGTACATACACTTCCCCCGATACGACGCCCCCGTGTACGGCGGCCTTATAAGCCGTTTCCTGCGCGGTGACTTCGGCTCCAACGAGACGGTCCATCCCCAGCTCGTAGCCCTGCTCTTCGCCGAGGACAGGCACGGCGCCGGTCCCGGGATACGCGAGACCCTTGAAGAGGGCGGGACCGTGCTGCTTGACCGTTACGTGTATTCCAACATCGCCTACCAGTGCGCAAAGCTCGGCTCCGAAGAGGAGTCCGAAGCCCTGAGGAAATGGATCATGGACACCGAATACGGCGACTTCAACCTTCCAAAACCCGACCTCAACCTCTTCCTCGACGTGCCCATCGGCTTTGTAGAGGCCAATCTCAAGTCACAAAGGGAGGGGGACGACCGCGGCTACCTCTCCGGAGGCAGGGACATACACGAGGCCGACATCGCCTTCCAGCGGAGGGTGCGCTCCATTTATCTCAAGCAGGCCTCGCTCGACAGCGACTTCATAGTGGTGGACTGCTCCGGCCCCGACGGGGAGATGCTCGACCCCGACGGAATCTTCGCGAGGATCAGGGCCATCGTTGACAAATACTTGCATTGACGGACATGAAAGGCTTTCACAAAGGAATAAGAAGGATCTGCTCCGTCCTGCTGGGTCTGGTGTACTTCATCGCCGGAATGCTGAAGCTCATGGACCCTGTCGGCACCGGACTGATCGTGGAAGGCTACCTTGACTTCCTCCACATAGACTGGATGGCCCCGGCGGCCAAGGCCATAGGCGTGGCCCTGGCGCTCGTCGAGGCGCTTGTCGGCGCGGCCCTGCTCGCCAAGGTCTGGCGCAAGCAGGTGGCCGCCGTCACCTCCTTCATCACGATAGGATTCACCATCCTCACCCTCCAGCTCGTCATCTTCAACCCTGAGATGGACTGCGGATGCTTCGGGGAGGCCATCCACCTGACCCACTTCCAGACATTCGCCAAGAATCTGGTACTCTGTCTGTTGTGCATCGTAGCCTTCCTTCCCGCAAGGGATTACGGCGGCAACACGAAGTCCAAGCTCGTGGCATTTTTCCTGGTCGCCGCCACTGTGCTGCTCTTCACCGTCCATTCGCTTATCTCCATCCCGCTGATGGACTTCACGGAGTTCGCCCCCGGCGTGTCCCTCGTGGCCGGTGAGGACGACGACGCCCCGGGCATCACCGGAAAGGAGTATTACGTCATCTACGAGAAGGACGGCCAGGAAGGAGCCTTCACGCTGGAGAACCTCCCCGACTCGACCTGGACCTTCGTCAGGGTGGAGCCGGTGGATCCGGACACCCCGGTCCAAGCGTCCTCCGCTCCGCTCTTCTACATTTCCGACGCCGACGGACAGTACCGCGACGACCTGCTGACCGAAGGCAGGGTGATGATCCTCTCCGTTTACAACGTTCCGGGATACCACGACGTTGAAAAGGCTGGGCAGTTCCTTCAAAAAGCCGAGGAGGCGGGCTTCACGGCCCTGGCCGTCGCCCGCGAGCCGATCCCCGGCATCGAGACATTCACTTCGGACTACAAGAAGATCATCACGCTCAACCGCTCAAACGGAGGAGTGACATACCTCGACGACGGGGAGATCATCTGCAAATGGCCAGCCCGCAGGATTCCGGATGCGGAAGGCCTGGCGGAGGTATATTCCCGCAATTCCCTCGAGCAGTTCGTGGAGCGCTCGTCACGCCGCCGAATCGCTTTCCAGGGAGTTGTCCTCTACTCACTCGCAATCCTGCTAATCCTTTGACATCATGGCACATAGAAAGATCCGTAAGAACTTCGAGCTCTTCTCCAACTACGATTATTACACCCCCGGTCCGGGAGGAATCCTCATCCTTTTCCTGCTACTTCTGGCCGGAGGCCTCCTGGGCGGACTCATCTCCGCCCCTCTGGTGCTGTTCCTGAAGGACAACCCCGATGCGATGATGTACGCCACGCTCATCTCCTATCCCGTGACGTTCATCCCCCCGATGATCTTCGCATCGTACAAGAGCCAGGAGAATTCCTTCTTCGGGAAGGGATACAAGCTCTCGAACAATCATTACTCCCCTCTCGGGCCGGCGCTGTGCATGGCGCTGGTTATGATTGCCACCCTTTCCACCACCTTCATCTCCGACTCCGCCATCTCGCTCCTGCCCCCGATGCCGGAGTGGCTTGAGAATATGCTGAAAAGTATAACCCAAGGGAATTTCCTACTCAATTTCCTGTGCGTCAGTATCTTCGCCCCGTTCTTCGAGGAGTGGCTCTGCCGTGGCATGGTGCTGCGCGGGCTCCTGAACTATGAGCACAAGAACAAGGCGGGAGAGACCGTCCGAGGCCTCAAGCCCGTATGGGCCATCGTCATTTCCGCGGCATTCTTCGCCCTGATCCATTTCAACTCCTGGCAGGGCATCGCGGCCTTCGCCATGGGCCTGGTCTTCGGCTACGTGTACTACAGGACCGGCTCGGTATGGCTCACCATGCTCATGCATTTCACGAACAATACCTTCGCCCTGATACTGAGCAATGTCGACTCGCTCAAGGATATCGAAAGCTTGGGCGATGTCCTTCCGGCTCCCCTCTTCTGGGCCATATTCGCATTCTGCGCAGCCTTTATCGTCTACTTTGTGTACAAGTTCCTGGCGATCAAGCCTCTGAGCTCCCAGGGCAGCTGCGCGGAGCTCGTTTCAGAATAAACTCCTCGGCTGCGGCCAGGGTTTCAAGCTTGCCGACGTCCACGAGTTCGAGGGACGCCGGCTTTGTTCCGTATATGGGATAGCGGTCACAAACCCGCAGGTAAAAATCCATTATGGGGAAGCGTTCCCACATTCCTTCCGACGCCATCACGCCGAAGACGCCGTTTGATATCTGGTGGATGCCGGAGAAAGCCAGCATCGTGCACCCGGAAGGGTCGAGGCCGGGATACGGCGAGCGGACTTCGCCCGTGGCCAGGTTGGTCCAGCCGACCAGCCTCATGTCATCGTTAAAAAGGAGGTAACGCTGTGTCTTCCTGGGACTTACCAAAAGAACGGCGAGGGCTCCGGGGCGCCATGAATCCATGAACCAGGGTATGTCCAGGTCGGAAAGTATGTCCACGTTGTGGACGAGGAAACGTCCATCCTCCGGCTCGCCGTCCAGAAGGAGGTCCCTGGCGTGGAGTATGCCGCCTCCGGTCTCCAGCAGGCGGCCCGTCTCGTCGGAGACGGCTATCTTCAGTCCGAAGCGGTCCTCCCCCTCCAGGTACGAGACGATCTTTTCCGCGAAATGATGGACGTTGACGACGAAATCATCGATGCCCGAAGCGGCGAGCTTCATGACGACGTGCTTCAGCAGCGGCTCGCCGCAGACCGGCACGAGTGCCTTGGGGATTGTATCGGTAATGGGTTTCAGGCGGGTTCCCAGGCCCGCCGCGAAGATCATGGCCTTCATAGCGTGCGTTCTATGCCGAGTTCGCGGTGATGCAGGTGTACCATGACCCCGTCGCGGCCGGACAGATGCTCGGCGAGCTTCTGGGCGCAGTAGGCCGAGCGGTGCTGGCCGCCGGTGCAGCCGAACGACACCTGCAGGTGCGAGAAGCCGCGGCTGACGAAGCGCTCCACATGGGCGTCCACCAGGGGGAATACGTGGCCCAGGAAGGTGAAGACCTCGCCGTCCGACTCCAGGAATTCCTGCACCTCCCGGTCCAGCCCGGTCATGGTGCGGAAGCGCTCGTACTTGCCCGGATTGTGGACCGAGCGGCAGTCGAAGACATAGCCCCCGCCGTTGCCGGAAAGGTCCTCGGGGACGCCCTTCTTGAAGGAAAAACTGTAAATGTGCACATGCAGGAGACCGTCGGGAGGAGGCGGAAGCGCGGGACCGGTGCGGACAAGCTCCGATAGGACGCCGGACAGGTAAGGATAGGATTCAAAAGGCACTGCGAGCAGTTCCCTCAGGTTCTCAAGGGCGTACGGGATGCTTTCGAGGAAATGCGCGCGCTTCTCGATCCGGCCCCGGAAGCCGTATGCTCCGAGCACCTGCAGCGTACGGAAGAGGACGAATATGCGCAGTCTTTTCCGGAAGGCTTCCCTGTCCACGGGGATGTAAACCTCCAGGGCATCGAGGTATGCGTCGACAAGCTCATCTTTCAAATCCAGGGGGTAGCGCGCCCTGGCCTGCCAGACAAAGGAAGCAACATCGTAATAAACCGGTCCGCGGCGTCCTCCCTGGAAGTCGATGAACCACAGATCGCCTTCGTGCAGCATGATGTTCCTTGCCTGGAAATCCCTGTACATGAACGTGTCGGAATCATCCGAAAGCAGGTCGGCCTTCAGGGCTTCGAACTCGTCCTGAAGCTTCTCCTCGTTGAATTCCACGGGTGAGGGCTTGAGGAAACAGTACTTGAAATAATTGAGGTCGAAATCGACCGTGCGGGCGTCGAAGGCCTGCGTCGGGTAGCAGACGCTGAAGTCGAGGCCCTGCGCGCCGGCGACCTGCAGGGCAGGGAGTGCGGCCATGGCGCGCAGGAGCAGGTCGCGCTCGAGCGGGCCGTAGGCCCCCGCCGCGCGCGCCTCCGCCAGCGCGTCATAAAGCAGCCTGTCCCCCAGGTCCTGCTGGAGGTAGTACATCCCGTCCCGGCTGACCGCAAGGACCTCGGGCACACGGAGACCTTTTGAGCGGAAATGGCGCGAAAGGGCGATGAAGGCACGGTTTTCGTCCTTATCCGTCCCGGCGACGCCAATGAGCGAGATGTTTCCCGCGATGAGACGGCAGTAACTCCTCCGGCTCCCGGAGGGGGACATCCTGAGGCAGTTTTCTGCCGCAACGCCTGTATATGAACGGAACAATGCTTCCAAACGGTCCATGGGAAGAGATTTAAGCCTTCGAATTTACGAAATTATTCCCAAAAAGTGCTTAACTTTGTTGCTTGTATAATATGAAGAGTCTAATTTCCAGAATAGGATTTCCCCTTGTCGTGACCACGCTGGCCATCGCCGGCGCGGTGGCGGGCGACCCCGGAGTCAAGACCGACACCAGGCTGGTGGGCGTCCCCATCGAAGTGATGACCGAGCGTCCCGACACCGTCATCTACCCGGTGAACGGCTACAAGCGCGGATGGACGAAGGAGGATTTCCTCATGGACGCCAACCCCCTGGCGGACTCCCTGTTCACCGACAGTCTCGACGTGGCGGACACGCTCGCTCCCGCCGACACCCTTCCGAAGCTCACGGCCAGGGACACCATAAAAGCGCCGGACTCACTTCGCCTCACGGACCCTTTCCGTTACAAATACTACGTCGCCCTTTTCGACCGCCCCACCTTCAGGTTCCTGACCGATTCGCTGCTCGCTGCGGGGGACACCCTGGAATGCAAGAGGCTCGATTCCCTATATGTCACCGATTCAGTGACGCGGAAGCAACTGGAGTACGACCTCTGGTATGCAAGCCTCTCGGACAAGGAGAAGAGAAGGCTCAGGACTCAGGAACGCATAGCGGAAAAGACCGCCAGGGCTGAACTGGAAAAGGCGCGGAAGGACAGCCTGCAGACCGTTCGCGACAGCATACTGAAAGCGACGCCGCGCATACTCGAGACCTTTGCATTCGCCGATTCGATGCAGTACAAGCGCATAGTCCGCTGGACCCACGAGCAGGAGTTCCACAAGATAACCCACGTCCCTGCGGACACGGGCTTCAACTACCGTTTCTACGACTATCCCTTCCTGCGCAACGACGTCAACGCCACCTGGCTCGGCGTCGCCGGCTCACCGGTACAGTACTACAACTATTTCAACAGGAAGTCAAAGGACAAGGTGTCGTTCTACGAGGCGCTCGAGAGCTGGAGCCATACTCCTTCGGACGTCACGATGTACAACACCAAGACCCCTTACACCGAGCTCGGATACTTCGGCACACTGCTGTCAGACTCCGACAGGGAGTCCGACAACCTCCACCTCCTGACCTCTCAGAACATCACACCTGAGTTAAACTTCACGCTAGTGTACGACCGTTTCGGAGGAGGAGGCATACTCAACAACGAGGCTACCGCGAACAAGAACACCCAGGTGACCGCCAACTACCTTGGCAAACGCTACATGGCGCACGCCGGCTATCTCTACAACGGAGTGAACCGTACCGAGAACGGCGGCCTGGTGGACCTCGGGGGCATCCGGGACACCACCCTCAACGCCAGGGAACTGAATGTCTTCCTCAACAATGCCAAGAGCAAGGTCAAGAAGAACACCCTCTTCCTCGACCAGCAGTACAGGATTCCCTTCAGTTTCATCAACAGGATCAAGGACCGTAAGCTTGACAAGGAGCTGGAGGCGGCCTACCGCGACAGCGTGGCCGCCGCCGGGGACACCCTCTCCCTGGATGACATGAAAGCATGGCTCGATTCCAGGCGCGAGGCCAGGGCCCGGGCCGATACTCTTGACGACAGGAACATCACCACCGCCTTCATAGGCCACAGTACCGAGTACTCGACATACAGGCGCCTGTATTCCGACGATGTTAGGGCTTCCAACGCCGTAGAGGACGGATTCTACAACAAGATTCACTACATCAATCCCTCCGCCACCGCAGACTCCATGCGCGTTCAGAGGTTTGAGAACCGCTTCTTCCTGCGTCTGCAGCCATGGTCGGAGGATGCCATCGTGTCCAAGCTCAACGTCGGCATCGGCGACAGGCTGCTCACTTATTATCAGTTCGACCCCACCTTCACCAGGACCAGGCACAGCGTGACATGGAATTCCGCATACCTGTACGCGGGCGTCGAAGGCAGGCTGCGGAACTACATAAACTGGGATGCCAAGGGCGAATACGTCTTCCTCGGGAACGAGATCAACGACCTCAGCCTGGAGGCCAACCTCGGCCTGAGCGTTTATCCGTTCCGCCGCGCCCGCAAGAGTCCGCTCAGCCTCGACCTGCATTTCGACACCAGCCTCGATGAGCCGGAGTTCTACCACCAGCACCTGTATACCAACCATTTCAAGTGGGACAACGACTTCTCGAAGCAGTCGGTCACGCGCCTGCAGGGCCGTCTCAGCATACCCCGCTGGAAGCTTGACGCCGGTGTGGGCTACGCCCTGCTGGCGAACAACATCTATTACGACACCCTCGGGGTGATACGCCAGAACACCACTCCCATGAGCGTACTGGCTGCCGACCTCCACAAGGAGTTCGTGCTTGGCGTCCTTCATCTGGACAACAGGGTGCTCTTCCAGGTCAGCTCCAACCCCGACGTACTCCCCCTCCCCACCCTGGCGGTCAACCTCAAGTACTTCATCCAGTTCAGGATCTCGCAGGGCATCCTGCTGATGCAGATAGGAGCCAACGGCCTTTACAACACCGCCTGGAACTCACCGTCCTGGAATCCCGCCCTCGGCGTCTTCCACAACCAGGTGGAACGGGTTTACAACAACGGCCCCGTCGTCGACGCATTCGTGAACATGCAGTGGAAGCGCGCCACCATCTTCGTGAAGTATCAGAATGCCAACCAGGGATGGCCGATGAAGAAGAACGACTACTTCTCGGCGGACCGCTACATAGTGACGCAGCGCGCCCTCAAGCTGGGCATCTACTGGCCCTTCTATACCCAGCCGCGCAAGGATGGTCCGAACGCCCAGCAGGAACCCCAGAGCCTGGGACGCTGATGACATGAGCAGGAAAAAGCTTGTAAACATACTGTTCGGAACAGCCGCAGCGATAGCCGTGGCCGCATCCGTGCTTGTCGGCGGCGGCTTCCTGAAACGCAGCGAAAGCCTGTCCTTCAAGGGCAGGCCCCTGCGATGCGCCATCCAGACAGGGCATCCCGCACACCATCTTCCCGGCCTTACCGTCGGGTATAATTACGAACTGCTCCGGCGCTTCGCGGCAGACACGGCCGATTCGCTCTCCTTCATCGCCAACGCCCGCCCGGGTTCCTCGTGGTTGGATTCCCTGCGCGCGGGAAAGGTTGACATAGTCGTCCTTCCCTTTGGAGACTCGCTGAGGGCCGACAGCGTCCTCTTCTCCCGCCCTGTCGACAGCCTCACCGTATGGGCTGTCCGGGAAGACTTCGGGAAAGGTCTCGAGGAAGTCGACGCCTGGATAGGCGCCTTCCTGTCCTCGGACGGCCACGAAGCCATGCGCGACCTGTACCTTCTCCGATACAATCCCTCCAAACGGGCGGAATGGGGGCGCACAGTTAACGTCGTGTCACCTTACGACAGCCTTCTGCAGGCCGGTGCCGGAAAACTGGGATGGGACTGGCGCCTGCTCTGCGCCGTCGTTTATCAGGAGTCGCAGTTCCACATCGAATACCGTTCCCGCAGGGGTGCCGAAGGCCTGATGCAGATAATGCCGGCGACGGCTGCGAAGATGGGAGTGGATGACCTTTTCAATCCGGAAGAGAACCTCAAGGCGGGAGTCGCCTACCTCAAGTACCTGCAGGACATGTTCCGGAGCAGGGCGGCAGGCCGGGATGAACTCATTAAGTTCACCCTGGCGGCATTCAATGCCGGGGAAGGGAGGCTTCTTGACTGCATCAACTACGCCGCGTCGGTCGGCGCGGACCCTGGTACCTGGGAAGGCCTTCTCTCCGTCATGCCTGAGTTGCGGGACGAGGCCACGATACAGGTGGACAGCGTTTTGAAACTGGGTGCTTTCCAAAGGCCGGAGGAAACCGTCTTCTACGTGGACAGGGTACTCTCCCTTTACGGGGATTTCAAGAGGATAATGCCCTGACGCCTATTGCGCGCGGACGGTCACGGCGGGATCTACCTTCGAGATGAAGCGGGTGGGGATCAGGAGGAGGAGCATGATCACCGCGTAAGCGAGCGCATCCGCGAGAAGTATCATCGGAAGGTTGACCTTCAGGGGCACATAAGAGATGAAATAATTGTCCGGATTGAGTTTCAGGACATGGGTCGCGCCCTGTATCGCACACAGGGCGAGCGCTATGGCATTGCCTATGAGCATCCCCTTGAGTACGAGGTTGGACGACACGCGCAGGAAGACGGACGAGATGTTCCTGTCCGTCATGCCCATGGCCTTGAGCGTGCCTATGGTGGGGATGTTGCGGAAGAGGAGGATCAGCAGGCCCGAAATCATGTTGAAACCGGCCACCACGGTCATCAGGAGCAGCACGGCGAGGGCGTTGAAGTCTATGAGGTTGAGCCAGTCGAACAGCTGGGGATACTTGTCCAGCAGGGACGAGGCGACGAGCACGTCGTCATCATCCCCGGCATGCAGAAGGGCTATCGTGCCTATCTCGTCGGTCTTGGCCTTCATCATGGAGGACTGCCTCCAGGAATCGTCCAGTGTGACCTCCAGTGCGGACACCTCGCCTTCCTCCCAGCCGTTCAGGCGCCTCATGTCCTCGATCGTCGCCAGCACGACGAGGTTGTCGTCGGCATGTACGGGCATGCGGTACACCGAACGGATATCGAACCTGCGCACCTTGACGCGCTCTCCGACGAAATAGGCTTGGAGGTCGTCGCCCTCTCCCAGTTCAAGCATGTCGGCGAGGCGGTCGGGGATGCTGATGCCCAGACCGGCAAGGGAATCCTGTGCCGGAAGGCCCTTGAAGACCACCCCATGGATGATGTCGTCCTTCTTGACTATGCCGGCACGGTAGATGACCGGGGTCACCTCCCGCACCCCCGGCGAGGCCTTGATCTCGGCCAGGCCGGGCGGCTCGGAAGATACGGGAGACTCCTCCCCTATGTAATTCATGTCCGCCGGCGTGAGCTGGATGTCGCCGCTTACGGACGCGATGCCGCTGCGTATCTCCCGGCGGAAGCCGGAGGACACGGAAACGGCAATGATCATTACGAGGAAGGAGATTGCGATGGAGACCATCGCAATCTTCCCCTCGAAACGGAGTTTCCTCGCTATGAAGGAAGGTGCGTTCACTACCAGATGTGCACGCGCTCGGACTCGGGACGGAACATCGGGTCGCCCTCCTTGATGCCGAAGGCGTCGAAGAAGTAGCCGAAGTTGCGAAGTGTCACGTTGACGCGGTTGTCGCCCAGGGAATGGACGTCAAGCTTGGTCAGGCGGGCACGCTCCTCGTCGGTGATGTTCTGCGCCCAGACATGGGCGTAGCCGAGGAAGAAGCGCTGGGCGGCGGTGAAGCCGTCGATGGGCTTGGGCTCCACGCCGCCGAGGGCGTTGTGCAGCGCCGTCCAGGCGATGCTGACGCCGCCGTGGTCGGCGATGTTCTCACCGAGGGTGAGCTCGCCGTTGGCGTTGACGCCGGGCAGGACCTCCACGGCGCTGTACTGGTCGGCGAGGACCTTGGTCTTCTCGACGAAGGCCGCGCGGTCCTCGGGAGTCCACCAGTTGTTCATGTTGCCGTCCTTGTCGAACAGGCTGCCCTGGTCGTCGAAGCCGTGGGTCATCTCATGGCCGATCACCACGCCGATGGCGCCGTAGTTGACGGCATCGTCAGCATCCGCGTTGAAGAACGGCGGCTGCAGGATGGCGGCCGGGAAGCAGATCTCGTTGGTCGTGGGATTGTAATAGGCGTTGACCGTCTGCGGGGTCATGCCCCACTCGGTGGGGTCGGTGGGCTTGCCGAGCTTGGACATGTTGTCGGCCACGTACCATGCGCTGGCGGCGCGGAGATTCTCGTAATAGCTGAGCTCCGGATCCACCTTGAGGGTGCTGTAATCCTTCCACTTGTCGGGATAGCCGATCTTGACGGTGAAGGCGGCGAGTTTCTCGCGGGCCTTGGCCTTGGTGGCGTCTGACATCCACTCAAGTTCGTCGATGTGCTGTCCGAGGGAGACCTGAAGGTTCTTCACGAGGGCGAGGACCTTCTCCTTGTAAGCCTCGGGGAAGTATTTCTCGACGTACATCTTGCCGACGGCCTCGCCGAGGATGCTGTTGGGAACGCTCATGGCACGCTTCCAGCGCGGCTTCTGCTCGGTGATGCCGCTCATCTGGGTGCTGAAGAAGTCGAAGGACGCGGCATAGAAGTCGTCCGAAAGGGAGCTGGAGGCGCCGCTGATAAGCTGGGCGGCCAGATAGTCCTTGAGGACGTCGAGCGGGGTGTCCTTGAAGAGTTTGCTGAAGCCCTCGAAGAAGGAAGGCTGCTCCACGATGACCTTGTCCAGCTCGGGAAGGCCCATGGCGGCGGCGAAGCCCTTGAAGTCAAAGCCGGGATAGGCCTTGTATATCTGCTGGGAGCTCATGGGGTTGTAAAGCTTCTCGATGTCGCGGTTCTGGACGCTGGTCCAGGAGAACTCCGCCAGGCGGTCCTCCACTCCGGCGGCGTTGGCTGCGCGCTCCTCAGCCCTGTCGAGGCCGGCGAGCGAGAAGAACTTCGCGAGCATGGCCTCGTAACCCTTGCGGAGCTCAGCGTTGGCTGGATCGACATAATAGTCTCGGTCGCCCATGCCGAGGCCTCCCTGGCCGAGGTAGAACACCTGCATCTTGCTGTCCGCAAGGTCGGCGTCCACGCCGCCTCCGAAGAAGCCGCCCTCGCCCACGAGGTTCATCCTGCCGAGATGGGCGGCGAGGGCCGCCTTGTCAGGGATGGCGTAGATCTCGTCGAGGTATTTCTTCAGCGGTGCCGCGCCCTCGGCGTTGAGGCGGGTCGAATCGAGGCCCTGCTTGTACAGGTCGACGATCTTCTGGTCGATGCTGCCGGGCTCGGGATTCAGGCCGGTCATCTCCGAGAAGAGGGCGTTGAGGTCCTCGACGTTGCGCTCGCGCAGGACGTCGAAGGAGCCGTAGCGGGCGTACTCGGCCTTGAGGGGGTTGTTCTTGATCCAACCGCCGTTGGCATACATGTAGAAATTGTCACCGGGCTTCACGGACAGGTCCATGTCCGCGGGATTGATGGCCGGGACGACACCCTGCTTCTGCGAGCAGGATGCCAGTACCATCAGAGGAATGACCATAAGGATGATTCTTTTCATGATTATAATGTTATTTCTTGGATGTCAGGGAATTGAGCCGCGCCTGGGCGGCGGCCTTCTCGCCCTCGTCGGCGCCGTATCTTACAAGCATGGGGAGATATTTCTTCTCCAGCTTGGCGTTCTTGTCGTGGCGGGCCATCAGAACGCTGTTCTTGATGGCGGTGTAGTTGGAGGGATCAGCCTTCAGGACCTTGTCGTAATACTTGCGCGCGGTCTTGTTGTCGCCCTTGGCGATAAAGTAGTAAGTGCCGATGTTGGACAGGAAGAGGGGGTTCTTCGGGTCGTATTTCAGCATTTTCTCCGAAAGGGAGCGGAAAGACTCGTATGAGGTGGGGGTGCCGATGGTGTAAAAGGTGGCGCAGTACTCCTGGATGCCGGCCTCGAAGAGGTCTTCCTCCGCCGGCTCGCCGCGATAGTTCCATGCGGGATGCGCCGTGCCGTTGTAGTCGATCAGCGACGCAAGGGCGGAAGTCGCCATGTCCGGGCTCTCCTTCTCATAACCCACCAGGGACGTAATCTTGGAGAAGCGAAGGTCCAGCCGGTCGGGATAAAGCTTCACGGCCTGGTCTATGGCCTGGGACGCCAGGGCGAAGAGGGAGTCGGAATAGACGGTCTCCTGGAAATAGTTCACGTCGGCCCCGAGGGAGTCCTTGAGCACCAGCATCGGACGGCTGCCAAGGAAACGATCCTGTTTCTTGGGCCTGACCTCCGTGGACGCGGACTTCACCAGATAGTAGTTGAAACGGGCCTCCAGCATGTCCGGATCCTCCGGGAAAGCCTTCTCCCAACGGTCCAGGACCGTCTCGACGCCGACCCCGTCATAACCGACGCGCTTCACGAGGGCGTCGTAGCGGGACTTGAAAGCCTCGGCGCTGTCCTGCGCGAAGAGGGCGAGGCAGGAGACCGCGGACAGCAATAAAGTCAACAGGTACTTCTTCATACTATATCCATTCTGATGCGGCGCGACTGCGGATGGAGGTTGTTGCACCTCCGGCCAAGGTTCTTGACGAAGCCGAGCGGCACGCCGCGGTAAGTGATCACGTTGTAACCCAGAGGGGCGTCCCCGAGGACAATGGTGTCCCTATGGAGGAAATGCAGGGCGGTCTGCTTGTCGACCGGAGCCTCAGGGAAGCTGGTACGGTCGAAAAAGATGCTCATCGCCCAGTCGGGGTCCGGAATGAAGTCCTTCCCTTTCCAGATACCTTCCACGACCCCGTACCTGAGCGGCCTGAGGCGTTGCAGCGCCTCCACGGACGCTTCCAGGGAAGGCCTGATATCCTTTTCACCCGGGGTGCCGTCCTTGACCAGCGCACCCACCCATTGGCCTTCGCCGGGGACTTCGCCGGGAACGAGAAGGTGCCCGTACCTGGTGGTACGGATGCCGAAGGGATTCTCGGGCGGGACGATGTCGCCGCCAAGTTCCTCCGCGGCCCACGCGAGGTTCCAGTCATCCTCGGCCTCCCCGAAGGTGCAGGTGGAGTAGAGCAAGGCTCCCCCGCCGCGCAGCGCCGGCCACACGTCGGCGAGGATGCGCCTCTGGCGGGCGGCACACAGCTCCACGGTCCCGGGGGACCAGTCCGCGACCGCCTTTTCGTCCTTGCGGAACATGCCCTCGCCGGAGCAGGGGACGTCCGCGACTATTATGTCGAAGAATCCCGGAAACGCGGCGAAGGCCGCCGGGTCGACGGACGTCACCATGACGTTGGGGTCGCCCCAGACCGCCACGTTGTCCGAGAGGACGGCGGCGCGCTGGCGCATCACCTCGTTGGATACCAGCAGGAAGGCGTCGCCGCAGGCCTCGCGCAGCGACGCGGCGAGGTCGGTGGTCTTACCTCCGGGGGCGGCGCAGAGGTCCAGGACCCTCAGCGGGCGCTCGGGAAAGCGCTCGAGCAGGCTGCGGAACGCCCAGCCCGCGAACATCGCGGAACTGTCCTGCACATAATAGACTCCCGCATGGAACAGGGGATGCAGGGTGAATACCGGCCGCTTGGCCAGGATGTATCCGTAAGGGCTCCATGGAACGGCGGAGGCACCTTCAAGGATAGGCAATTTGCCGTCCTGGGGCCGCTTGAAGGGGTTGAGGCGGACGGACACGGATGGTTCGTCCGCCATGGCCTTAAGGGCCCTGGCGGCGTCCTCGGAGCCAAGTTGGTTCTCAAGCGAGGATACGAATGCGGGAGGAAAGGTAACCATGGCTAGAAATTGAATGGGCTGCCGCGGTAGGTCGAAGGGTCGAAGCCCTCCGGCATGACACCGTTGGAAATGTCCACGAGCGAATCCACGACCTTGTCCAGGGCCTCGCGTATCTTGTTGCCCAGCACCATCTTCATCATGATGTTGAGCTCGGCCTGGACCTCGATGTAGAACTCCGTCTGGCCCTGAACCCCGGTGGGGTCGAAATGCAACTCCACCTGGAAGGCGAACGGAGCGCCGTAATCCACAAGGGTGATCTTGGAGTAGGGCTGGCGCTCGTAAACCTTCACGCCTATGTTGTACCCCTGGATGCTGGCCTGCAGGGTGTCGAAATCGGCCGTCACGCCCTCGCGCTTATCCTCCGGCAGCATCTGCTGGAAGTTGCGCATGTCTGTGAAAGCCATGTACAGGTCGAACGGGGGACGGGAGACGATTCCGTGCTTGCTGTCGAACTTTGATGTCATATTCCCGATATTTACTAAATTTGCATTGCAAAATGCAAAGATAACAATTTTTCATAGCTTTTTGATGCACAGGATCTATATAGGGAAACGATGCATCGTCATCTGCACTCCGGACGACACGGCCCTCACCGACCCGAACGCGGTGGAGTACCACATCGGCGCCAGGCCTGACATCCATGCGCTGGTGGGACTTTTCGAAGCCTCGGACACCCTCGGCAGGGTATTCATCCCCAGCACCGACACGGAGGCGGAGTACCGCCGCGTCTGCGCCGAGTTCAAGGAGGTTAACGCCGCCGGCGGGCTCGTGTCCAACCGGCGCGGGGACTACCTCCTCATCAACAGGAACGGCCTCTGGGACCTCCCGAAAGGCCATCAGGAGCCCGGGGAGGACATCCGCGTCACTGCCGTCCGGGAGGTGCAGGAGGAGACCGGCGTCATGCAGCTGGAGCTGCGTGACCTGATCTGCGTCACGGACCACTGCTACCGCAGGGACGGCATCTGGCACCTCAAGCATACGTGGTGGTACGACATGATGTACACGGACCCGGTGGATCTCACACCACAACGGGAGGAGGACATCTCCAAGGCGGCATGGGTGGCCCGCTCCAGCCTGCCCCCCTACCTCAAGAACACCTACCCTTCCATAGCTGAAGTCTTCCGCGAGGCCAGGGTGTGAAACTTTTTAAGGATTCTGCCGTATAATAATTACTGAACATTATTTTACAGCATGATCCAGAACATGAAACTCTCCCAGTTCCAGTTCATCCTTCCCAAGGACAGGGTGGCACAGGAACCTCCCCGGTGGCGCGACGAATGCAGGCTGCTCGTCCTGGACCGCAAGACCGGAGCAATTGAGCACCGCCTCTTCAAGGATGTCATCGATTATTTCGGAAAGGGCGACACCTTCGTCTTCAACGACACCAAGGTCTTCCCGGCCCGTCTCTTCGGCAAGAAGGAGAAGACCGGCGCTGACATCATGGTGTTCCTGCTTAGGGAGCTGAACCGCGAGCAGAGGCTCTGGGACGTCATCGTCGAGCCCGCGCGCAAGATCCGCATCGGCAACAAGCTCTACTTCGGAGAGGACGAGAGCCTCGTGGCCGAGGTCATCGACAATACCACCTCCCGCGGCAGGACCCTGCGCTTCCTCTACGACGGTCCGTACGAGGACTTCAAGGAGACGCTCTTCAGCCTCGGCGAGACCCCCGTCCCGTTCTGGGTCAAGCCCCATGTCACGGCCGAAGACAAGGAGAACTACCAGACCATCTTCGCCGCCCACGAAGGCGCCGTGAGCGCTCCCGCCGCAGGCATGCACTTCAGCCGCGAGCTCTTCAACAGGATGATACTCAAGGATATAGACAAGGCGTTCATCACCGTCCACATGGGCATCGGCCATTTCCGCAGGGTGGATGTCGAGGATCTGTCCAAGCACAGGACCGACGCTGAGCGCATTATCATCGGCCAGGAGGCCGCCGACAAGATCAACGCCACGAAGGAAGCCGGCCACAAGGTCGTCGGAGTAGGCGTGACGGTGATCCGCGCCCTCGAGAACAACGTCACTCCCGGCAAGAAGGTCGTCCCCGCCGACACCTGGACCGACAAGTTCATCTTCCCTCCCTACGACTTCTCCATCCCCGATGCGATAATCTCCAACTTCCACATGCCCGAATCCACGATGCTGATGTGCGTGGCGGCGTTCGGAGGTTTCGAGAACGTCATGCACGCATACGAGGTAGCCCTGCAGGAGGGCTATCACTTCGGTCCCTACGGCGACGCAATGCTGATAATATAAAGATTCGTAAGAAACATATAAAAACTTCCGCAAGGCCTTCGAAAAATATCTTTTTGAAGGCCTTGCGCTTTTCTTTTCCATATATTGCGGCCATGGAAAAGGATTACAGCGAAAAGGTTTGCATCTGCGCGCTCAACCGCCTGCTCGGCTTCGAGCCCGGGATCGCGCACGGCCTCATCGGAGCCGCGGGCTCGGCGCGCGCGCTGTTCGGCATGACTCCGGACGAGAAGCTTGCGGCGTTCGGACCATACTCCAAGGTGGCGCCGCTGCTGGATGAGCATGAATTAAGGAAGAGCGAGGAGGAGCTCGAACGCCTCGGAGAGGCGGGATGCGGTTTCATCACAATCACGGACCCGGGATATCCCGCACTGCTGCGCGAGTGCGAAGACGCTCCGCTGGGGCTCTATTACAGGGGTGACTCCCCTCCAGAAAAGGTCTTCAACCTGAGGCCGCAGATAGCGGTGGTGGGCACGAGGGATATTTCGCTCTACGGCAGGGAGTGGTGCCGGAAGATAGTCGGAGCGATGGCAGCTGCCAGGAACAAGCCCCTGATAGTCAGTGGGTTCGCCATGGGTACGGACATCATAGCGCATCTGGCGGCGCTGGAGGCGGGCCTGCCCACGGTGGCGGTCCTGCCCACCGGCATTGACGACGTGTATCCCTCGAGGCACAGGTCCATTGCCGGGAAGCTGGCCGCCACCGAGGGCTGCGCCATCGTCACCGACTATCCCCCGGGGACGGAGCCCAAGGCCATCAACTTCATTCGCCGCAACCGCATCATCGCGGGCATCTGTTCCGGGACGGTGCTCGTCGAGTCGAAGGCGAAGGGAGGCGGGATGATCACCGCCAGGCTGGCCGCGTCCTACGACCGCGACCTGATGGTGCTCCCCGGCCGGGCGGACGACCCGCGCTCGCAGGGATGCAACGAGCTGCTGCGCGAGAAGCTCGCCGAGCCCGTCACCGACACCGTGCATTTCCTGGACGTGCTCGGGCTCGGCAGTCCTTCGCGCAGGCGCGCCTCGAACCTGGAGGACGAGATCAGGGCCAGGTACGGCCCCGTGCTGTCCCCGGAGGAGCTCGGCGACCTGCTCGCGGTCGCCGGCATCATCCGGAGGCGCAGGGGCATCACCCTCGACGAACTCTGCCCGGAGGCCTGCCTACCATACGGAAAGGTGGCCCGTTACACCGGAATGCTCGAAAGTGACGGAATCATAAGCACGGACCTGCTCCAAAGATGCTCGATTAATGTCAAAATTGTGTAAATTTGCGTGATACAGCAACGGTCCGCCCATGCAGTTCATCGACACGCATACGCACATATACGACGAAGCCTTTGCAGGAGAGGAGGATGCGGTCATCCTCCGCGCCAGGGAGGCTGGTGTCGCGGTCATGCTCCAGCCCGACGTGGACTCCCGCGAGCGGGACGCCATGTTCGCGCTGGTGGACAGGCATCCAGGAGAACTGTACGCCATGCTGGGGCTGTACCCGGGCTCCGTGGACAAGGGCTGGCGCGGCGAGATCGACGCTATGCTGCGCTACCGGGACAGGAAGGTGGTCGCGCTCGGGGAGATAGGCCTTGACTACCATTACGGGGCGGAGTTCGCCGCCGAGCAGCGTGAGGCCTTCCGCGTGCAGATGGAGCTCGCCGCGGAGATGGACCTCCCGGTGAACATCCACCTCCGCGAGGCCACGGAGGACTTCTTCCGCATCATGGACGACTGCCGCGGCCTGCACCTGCGCGGCAGCCTTCACGCCTTCAGCGGCAGCTACGAGACATTCCAGAGGGTGCAGAAATACGGCGAATGGTACGTCGGCATAGGAGGAGTCGTGACTTTCAGGAAAGCCTCGCTCGCAGAGGCGGTGAAGCGCATCCCGCTGGACCGCATAATCCTCGAGACGGACAGCCCGTACCTCACCCCCACCCCTTACCGGGGCACCCGGAACGAAAGCAAGTACATACCCCTGATAGCGGCCAAGGTCGCAGAACTCAAAGGCCTCGGAGTGGATGAGGTGGCGGAGGTCACCACCGCCTCGGCCCGAAGGCTCTTCAATATCTAACCACATGATCCAGAACACATTGAACGCACAGGAAAAATCCTCCATCCTCATCATTTACACCGGAGGCACCATAGGCATGAAGGAGGATCCCGCGGACCAGACCCTCAAGCCCTTCGACTTCAGCCAGATCATGGACGAGGTCCCGGAGCTGAGGAAATTCGCGTGCCGCATCGACTCATACACCTTCGACCCGCTGATAGACTCCTCGGACGTGGAGCCCTCGATGTGGCAGGCGCTGGCCGCCCTCATCGGAGAGAGGTACGGCGAATATGACGGCTTCGTCGTCCTGCACGGGACGGACACCATGTCATACTCCGCCTCGGCCCTCAGTTTCATGCTTGACGACCTGGAGAAGCCCGTCGTCTTCACCGGCAGCCAGCTTCCCATCGGCCGTCCCCGCACGGACGGCAAGGAGAACCTCGTCTCGGCGGTGGAGATAGCCTCGGCGAAGGATGCGCAGGGGCACGCCCTTGTCCCGGAGGTCACGATATTCTTCGACTCCAAGCTCATGAGGGGCAACCGCACAACCAAGGTAAGCGCCGAGGACTTCGACGCCTTCCATTCCCCGAACATCCCGCCCCTGGCCGAGGCCGGCATCAACATCAGGTACTTCTCCCCGCTCATACGGCATCCTGAAACCTATGGTAAGCCCCTGAAAGTCAATACATCCCTCGATACGCGCGTATCCATCCTCAAGGTTCATCCCGGCATCACCCCGCAGGTGGTCAGCAACATCCTCCTGGGAGCCGAGACACGCGCCGTCATCCTAGAGACCTACGGCTCCGGCAACGCCATCTCCAAGGACTGGTTCATACGGCTGCTCAAGGTCGCGGACGACATGGGGAAGATCCTGGTCAACGTCACGCAGTGCCTCCACGGCAGCGTGAACATGGACATTTACGTCACCGGGCGCAGGCTGAAGGAGGCCGGAGTGGTCTCCGGATTCGACAGCACCGCAGAAAGCATGCTTGCCAAGCTTTTCCATCTGATGGGCGCCAGCACGGACAACGCCTGGGTCAAATCCAAGTTGGAAGAGAATCTGAAAGGAGAAATCTCCGAATAAGTATTGTCAATTGGTTTTTTTTTGCTAAATTGCAACGGTTTTTACGGGTGTGCGCATTATACCCGTTTGGAAGCATAATTGTAACTATTTAATACTTTATTAATTAAAAACACATTCAAAAACGGTTATGAAAAAGTTTTTCATGGTTCTGGCAGCTTTGAGCCTCATGGTTCTTTCTGCAAACATCGCATCCGCCCAGGACGATCAGGCTGCTCCCGCAGCCGCTACCGAGCAGGTAGCCGAGGCTTCCGACAGTGGTGACATCGACCCGTTCAACACAAAGAGCGAGGAGCCCCTGCACCAGCAGCTCAAGACCAAGTTCATCGAAGGTGGTGCCGGCTTCATGTCCCTCATCATCATCTGCTTGATCATCGGTCTCGCACTTGCAATCGAAAGGATACTCTATCTCTCGTTCTCGAAGACCAACTCCAAGAAACTCGTCGAGAAGGTCGAGGCTGCCCTCGCTGACGGCGGTATCGAGAAAGCCCTGGATGTCTGCCGCAATACCCGCGGTCCTGTCGCATCCATCTTCTATCAGGGTCTCCTCCGCTACGACCAGGGCCTTGACGCCGTCGAGAAATCCATCGTTTCCTACGGCTCCGTCCAGATGAGCAACCTCGAGAACGGTCTTTCCTGGATCTCCCTGTTCATCGCCATCGCCCCGTCCCTCGGATTCCTCGGAACCGTTATCGGTATGGTCCAGGCCTTCGACGCCATCCAGAAGGCTGGTGACATCTCCCCGAACGTCGTCGCTGGAGGTATGAAGGTCGCCCTCATCACCACTATCGCCGGTCTCATCGTCGCCATCATCCTTCAGGTGTTCTACAACTACATCCTCTCCAAGATCGATTCCATCTCCATCGACATGGAGGATTCCTCCATCGCGCTCGTAGACGCTCTGACCAAATACAACAACAAGTAATAATCACGATTAAAATTCAATTGTGATGAAGAAATACGGTTTAATAATCAGAATCATCGAGCTCGTCCTGATCCTCATCAGCGTCGCCCTCCTCGTATGGGGTTGGGTAAAGGGTTATCCCGCTACGGTTGCTGATGACAACGGAACGGTGGATCCCCTGCTGTTCTGGGCGTACATCATGGTCGGCATTGCTCTGTTCTGTATCCTGATCGTCGGACTGTTCCTTGCCATCAAGAACAATCCGAAGGTTCTGGTCAAATACGGATTGGTGCTGCTCGGCATCGCCGCACTGTGCTTGGTCTGCTACCTGCTCGCCAAGGGTGCTCCCGCCGTTGGTCTCACTTCCATGGACCAGCCGAGTGCCGGTACCCTCAAACTTACGGATACCATTCTTAATCTTACTTATGTCACCGGTGCGGCGGCCATCTTGTCCATCATCATCGGTGAGATCATAATGGCTATACGCAATAAATAAACTGTGCTATGGGCAAAAAGAAAACACCTGGAATCAATTCGAGTTCTACGGCCGACATCGCATTCCTGCTCCTCTGCTACTTCCTCATGACTACCACCATGGGATCGCAGACAGGTCTGTCACGTCGTCTGCCCCCTATGCCTGACCCCAACCAGAAGGCAGAGGACCAGAGGGTTAACCGTCGCAATATCATCATTGTGAAGATTAACTCCGCCGACAGACTGCTCGCAGGTAATGAGCCTATGGACATCAGTCTGCTTAAGGATAAAATCAAGGAGTTCCTTTCCAATCCCACCGACGACCCGAACCTTCCCGAAAAGAAGATGACGGACATCGAGGGCTACGGCCAGTATCCGGTCTCCCAGGGCGTTATCTCCCTGCAGAATGACCGCGGTACCAGCTACCATGCTTATATTGCAGTTCAGAACGAGCTTGTAAAGGCCGTCAACGAACTCCGCGACGACTTCTCATACAGGAATTACGGTAAACCTTTCACTAAGCTCAGCGAGGAGCAGCAGGATATCGTCAAGAAGGCGATCCCGCAGAACATCTCCGAAGCAGAGCCTAAGGATGTTTCCAAACGATAAAAACAGGAGGAAAAGATTATGTCAAAATTTGGTGGAAGCAACAGCAAGAAAGACGTTCCCGGAATCTCTTCCGGTTCCCTTTCCGATATTGTGTTCATGCTCCTGTTCTTCTTCATGGTTACTACCCAGATGCGTGAGACGGAGAATAAGGTCATCGTAAAGATGCCCGAGGCCTCCGAGGTTACCAAACTGGAAAGGAAGGATCTCTCCTCGTACGTCAACATCGGCACCCCTACCCGCCAGTATCAGGGCCAGTACGGTACCGACGCCCGTATCCAGCTGAACGACTCCTTCAAGACCACGGCAGACATCCGCGACTTCATTGCCGCAGAGCGTGAAAGCCTGAGTGAGGCAGACCGCCAGTTCATGACCACGGTCATCAGGGCTGACGAGGATGTCAGAATGGGTATCATTACGGATGTTAAGCAGGAGCTGCGCCGCTGCTCCGCGCTTAAGATCATGTACATGGCGAGGAAAGCCGAGAAATAGCTTTCCTACCCTCTATAGTAAAGAAAGCAGTTCCAATCCGGAGCTGCTTTTTTTATTGTCAAATAGGGCGGAAAGAGTTATCTTTGTAGGTTGAAACAGAAATACATCACTTTATGGAAACTATTGTCAGGACCAAGGTCAAAGACCTGCTCGCGTGCGAGCCTGGAAAGGATGTCCTTGCCAAAGGCTGGGTAAGGACCAAGAGGGGTAACAAGAACGTGGCGTTCATCGCACTCAATGACGGTTCGACCATCAATAATATCCAGATCGTCGTGGACAAGACCGCGTTTGCGGAGGACCTGCTCGCGAAGATCACCACCGGCGCGTGCATATGCGTCACCGGCGCCCTCGTCGAGTCCGTCGGCAGCGGCCAGGCAGTCGAGATCCAGGCGAAGGAGATCGAGGTCTATGGCGAATGCGATCCCATGCGCTTCCCCCTCCAGAAGAAGGACACCTCCTTTGAATACCTGCGCACGGTCGCACACATGCGCATGCGCACGAACACCTTCGGGGCGGTGATGAGGATACGCAACCAGATGGCCTTCGCCATCCACGAGTATTTCCATTCAAAGGGCTTCGTGTATCTCCACACCCCCATCATCACCGAGTCCGACTGCGAAGGCGCAGGGCAGATGTTCCAGGTGACGACGCTCGACCTCGAGCAGCCGCTCCCGCGCAACAAGAAGGGCGCCGTCGATTACGGCAAGGATTTCTTCGGCAAGCAGACGAGCCTCACCGTTAGCGGACAACTCGAGGGTGAACTGGGTGCGACCGCACTTGGCGAGATCTACACATTCGGCCCCACCTTCCGCGCCGAGAACTCCAACACCCCGCGCCACCTCGCGGAGTTCTGGATGATCGAGCCCGAGATGGCCTTCTACGACATCAAGGACAACATGGATCTCGCCGAGGACTTCATCAAGTACCTCGTGCAGTACGCCCTGGACAACTGCTACGACGATATCAAGTTCCTCAACGACAGGTATGATTCCGAACTCCTCGAGCGTCTCCAGGGCGTCACCGGCACCGAGTTCGTACGCCTGGAATACACCGAGGGCATCAGGATCCTCGAGCAGGCCGTCAAGGACGGCGTGCAGTTCGAGTATCCCGTTTACTGGGGCGTGGACCTGCAGAGCGAGCACGAGCGCTACCTCGTGGAGAAACATTTCCGCAGGCCTGTCATCCTCACCGGCTACCCGAAGGAGATCAAGGCTTTCTACATGAAGCAGAACGAGGACGGCAAGACCGTCCGCGCCATGGACGTCCTCTTCCCGAAGATCGGCGAGATCATCGGCGGTTCCGAACGCGAGGCTTCCCTCGAGAAGCTCGAGAAGCGCATCGATGAGCTCAAGATGAGCCGCAACAACCTCGAGTGGTACATCGACACCCGCCGCTTCGGCTCATGCCCCCACAGCGGCTTCGGCCTCGGCTTCGAGCGCCTGCTCCTCTTCGTCACCGGCATGTCCAACATCCGTGACGTCATCCCCTTCCCCCGCACTCCCAAAAACGCTGAGTTTTAATTCATTACAATATGCTGGTTATCGGTATCGCCGGAGGATCCGGCTCAGGAAAGACCACCGTGGTCAAGGCCATCGCGGAAAACCTGAAGGGCGAGAAAGTCGTCATCATCCCTCAGGACTCCTACTACAAGGACTCGAGCGACCTCACCGACGAGGAGAAGCGCCACCACAACTTCGACCACCCGGACGCCATCGACTGGGAGCTCTTATGCGAGCAGCTCGGTGAGCTCAAGGCCGGCAAGACCATACACCAGCCGGTGTACTCGTACATCTCCTGCTCGCGTTCCAAGACTGAGACGGTCACGGTGGAACCTGCGGACGTCATCATCATCGAAGGCATCCTCATCTTCACCTGCAAGGAACTGCGCGACCAGATGGATATCAAGATCTTCGTGGACGCCGACGATGACGACAGGCTCATGCGCGTCATGGCCCGCGACATCACCGAACGCGGCAAGGACGTCCGCTGGGTCATCGAGAGGTACACCAATACCGTCAAGCCGATGTACCTGCAATTCATCGAACCCAGCAAGCGCTACGCAGACATCATCATCCCCCAGGGAGGCCACAACAAGGTGGCCATCGACGTCATCTGCGCCACGGTCGAGAAATCGCTCGCCAGGAGCCTTTAAAGGGACAGTCCGGTGAAGAGGCTTAAGAAAGAGGACCGCGCCGGACTTTACATCACCGTGATAGTCCATCTCGCGGTGATCATTGTTTTGCTTGCCTCACAGCTGAGCGTATCCCTCCGTAAGGAGGAGTCGTTCCTGCTGGATTTCAGCAAGCAGGAGACCATTGAGAAACTGGAGAAGGAGCTGGCTCTCAAGGAGGAGATCAGCCGCCGCCTGGACGAGCTCATCGCCTCACAGGGCGGCAATGTCCCCGTCAGGAACGTGATTGTGGACCGCGGAGCCCTTAGGGATGACCGCAATACCGACGCCGAGCAGCTCTACAAGGACGCGGAACGCCTCCAGGAGGCCCTGAACAACACTTTCAACCGCGAGGACAATCCCGAGGAATACGTCCCCATAACCCCTCCCAAGAACGACGGGGACGGGAAGAAGGAGCAGAAGGAGGTCTATACCGGCCCCTCCGTCGTATCCTACAGCCTGGACGGGCGCAAGGCCAGCCGCCTTCCCATACCGGCGTACCGCTGCATGGGCTCCGGCGAAGTCACTGTGATCATCACCGTGGACAATGCCGGCAACGTGCTGATAGCCAAGATAGATGAAAACGTCTCTTCGGACGACACCTGCCTGCGCAACTTCGCGATAAGGGCGGCGCGTTCGGCCAAATTCTCGGCCTCCCCCACCGCCCCTGCGCGTCAAGTCGGGAATATCGTCTATGCCTTCATCGCACAGTGACGATCTCGTGAGGTTTCATGGCCTCCTCGAAAGTGTCATCGACATCCAGATACAGGTGATAGAAAGCGTTGTCCCCAAGCTTTGAGTACCTTCCGACCAATGCCTTCACCTGGGGCATGAGATAGGTCTTCGTTTCCTCCCACTCCGCTCCCGATGCAGGCGCCAGGCCGTCCTTCGCTTTGGCGAAGGACAGGAAGCGGGACTCGATGGATGAGGAATCAAGATACTTCAGCAGCTTGTCATAGTCATCAATAGAGGAAAGCTCGGCCTTGTGCTTGTCGAAATAGTCGGAGGCGAAGCGCATGGGCGTGGCCTTTCGGTTGCAGTCGACATAGAACTGCGTAGCAAGCGTGGTGTCCATGGGGACGAACACATCAGGGATGATGCCTCCACCGCCATACACCTTCCTGCCGCCCCTGGTATAGAACAGTTCTGACTTGTCCACCTTGATGCTGTCCGCGTCGGTCATCTCCCCGTCATTGTACCTCTTGATGATATCATACTGGTAATCATCGGAATAGGGCTTCTGGATGCAGCGCCCGGAAGGGGTATAGAAACGTGCAACGGTCAACCTGACGCCTGAACCGTCGGTGAAATAGACGGGCTCCTGCACCAGTCCCTTGCCGTAAGAACGCCTGCCGATTATCACTCCCCTGTCGTTGTCCTGGATGGCACCGGCGAAGATCTCGCTCGAGGAGGCGGAGGACTCGTTGATGAGGACGGTAAGCTTGGTGAGCCTCATGATGCCCTTGCCGTCAGCCTTATACTCTTCACGCTTGCGGTGCAAGCCTTCCATATAGACTATCAGGTCGCCACGGCCGAGGAAGAGATTGGAGAGGAGCAGGGCCTGGTCGAAATACCCTCCGGTATTGTCCCGGATGTCGAATATCAGATGCGTCATGCCCTGGGTAAGCAGCTCAATGGAAGCGTTGACGACCTCGGAATATGTCGTCCGCGAGAACTTGGAAAGACGGATGTAACCTGTCTTGTCGTCCACCATGAACGCCGCGTCCACGCAGTGTACGGGAATCTTCCCGCGGGTGATCTCGAACGGGATCTGCACGCCGTCGCGCAGGACCGTGACCGTGACCTTGGTCCCGGCCGGTCCCTTCATGCGCCTTACCATGCTGTCCTGAGGGAATTTCACGCCGGCAATGACCTTGTCGTCGACGCTCAGGAGCCGGTCGCCCGGGAGCATGCCTATCTTCTCCGAAGGGCCTCCGGGAATGACTTCCAGCACTATGGCGGTATCGTTCGGGACGTTGAACTGTATGCCTATTCCGTCGAAATTGCCTGCAAGGTCCGTTTCGGACTCCTCAAGCTCCGCCGGAGGCATATAGACGGAATGGGGATCGAGCTTGGAGAGGGCGGCGGTGACCGCAGCGTCCGTCACGCTCTTGTGGTCCACCGTATCCACATACATCTCATCCACCTTCTCCAGGATAAGGTTCAGCTTGCGCCAGTCCTGATACCTGGCATTGAGGCGGCGGCTGTTCTCCGACACTTTCTGGACGGTCAGGACGAGCAGCGCGCCGAGGGCTACGCCCAATACGGCCACCCAGACCGATGATATTCTCTTCTCGGACATGTTCAGTCTACTTTTTCCACCTCTATGCCGGCCTGGCGGAGCAGGTCGATGCCGTCGGTGAGACGATACTCGTCACGGTAAACCACGCGCTTGATTCCGGACTGGATGATGAGCTTGGAGCATTCCATGCAGGGAGAGGCGGTGACGTACAGGGTCGCACCCGCGCTGCTGTTGCCGGACTTGGCCACCTTGGTGATGGCATTCGCCTCCGCATGAAGGACATACGGCTTGGTCACGCCATTCTCGTCCTCGCAGATGTTCTCGAAGCCTGAGGGCGTGCCGTTGTAGCCATCGGAAATGATCATCCTGTCCTTGACGAGCAGGGCTCCTACCTGGCGGCGCTTGCAGTAGGAATTCCTGGCCCAGACGGAGGCCATCTCAATATAACTGTGGTCGAATTTCTCCATAGTCTAACTTCTTTGATAAAGATAACGCTTGATGCTCTTCTTGGGGGTACGCTCGAAATCCTCGGGCATGAACTCTATCTTGCGGATCTTGGCGTAGTTGGGAACCTCCTTGTTGATCTCGGGAAGAGCTTCCCTGAGGCGCTGCTCAAGCTCCGTGCGGGTCATGCCATCGAGCCCTGCGAGCTGGTAGTCGGGGTAGATCAGGGCGGTCAGGCCGCCGTCCTCCTCGATGACCAGCGAGTCAACCACGTACGAGATATTGTTGATGACTGCCTCGAGCTCCTCGGGATAGATGTTCTGGCCTGAAGGGCCGAGGATCATGCACTTGGAGCGGCCGCGGAGGAAGAGGAAGCCTTCCTCGTCCACGATGCCCATGTCACCGGTACGGAACCACCCGTCCTCGGTGAAGGCCTCTTGGGTGGCCTTCTCGTTCTTGTAATAGCCCAGGAACACGTTGTCTCCCTTGATCTGGATCTCGCCGGGTATGGCGCGCTCATTCTCCGAATCGATGCGGATCTGGCAGCCGGCTATAGGCTTTCCGCAGGAGTAAAGCTTTGATTTATACCACTTTGCATAGGTAATAATCGGGGCGCATTCGGTCATGCCGTAACCGACGGTAAGGGGGAAGTTGATTTTCTTCATGAAACGCTCCACCTCGGGGTTGAAGGCGGCGCCGCCGAGGATGACCTCCTCGAAGCGGCCGCCGAAAGCCTCGATGAGGCCGTTGCGTATCTTCTTCAGGATGAACTGGTCGAGGATGGGAATCTTGAGGAATGTCTTGTTCCGGTCTACGATGGGCTTGAGCTGCGACTTGTACACCTTTTCCATGATGAGCGGTACGGCGATGATGACGTCGGGATGGATCTCCTGGAAGGCGTTCATGATGACCTTCGGGCTGGGTACCCTCGTCAGGAAATGCACGTGCGCGCCTATGGTCATCTCGAAGAGGAACTCGAACATCATGCCGTACATATGAGCGGTCGGGAGCATGGAGACCATCTCGGAGTAGGAAGTCATCTGCGGCTCGGCGTCCTCGCGGGCGAAACGGATGTTGCAGTAAAGGGCCCTGTAGGGAATCATGACACCCTTCGAAAAACCTGAAGTTCCTGAAGTATAATTGATTACCGCAAGCTCTTCCGGCTTGTCCTCGTAATATGAGATGTCGTCCTTGGTGAAGCCATTGGGGTACATGGAGGCGAAGATCCCGGGGAGATTGTCGCGGATGTCCTGCATGCCCTCGCCGCGGGAGTAGATAAACTTGAGGGTGTTCATCTGCACGATGACATACAGGCCGGGCATCTCGGACTCCGAGAGGTTCTCCCAGATGACCTCGTCGACGAAGAATACCTTGGCGTCTGAATGGTTCACCAGATAATGGATGTTGCCGGGCTTGAACTCATGCAGGATGGGCACCGGGACTGCACCGTAGGTGAGGGCCGCAAGGAAGCATACGCCCCAGTTGGCCTGGTTTCGCGAGCAGATAGCGACCTTGTCCCCCTTCTGGAGACCGCATTTCTCGAAAGTGATATGAAGGTGCTCGATACGCTTGGCCACGGCCTCGTATGTCAGGGTGACACCATGGTAGTTGGACAGCGCCGGGCGGTCCCAGTTCTTCTTGAAGCTGTTCTCAAGAAGCTTGTTTACTGATTCGAATTGCATCTTACAACTTTATGTTTCTGGTTTTGCCGTCGTTGCACATCACCTTGAGGCTCTTGCCGTCCACTTCGATGACGCTGTCGCGACGGATGGATCTGGCGCCCTCCTGCCTGTACACGGGATCACCTCCGTCAAACGGGAAGATCTGTGTCTGAACCGCAGTACGGACGGCCCAGTAACGGGTGCCGTCCACGGTGACGAGCTCGGGAAGCGCGATTATCTTTTCATCGGATGCTATGCCCTCCCATCCTTCGGGCTTCACCCCGTGGAGGTTATACATTCCGATGGTATTGTCAGTATGGAGGACCATGACGGTATAACCCTTGGCCCCAGTGAAATCATATGCGGCCGGACCGAGGAGCACGTCCTTTCCAAGCTCCGCGGGGAAGCCGGAGACGAAGCGTCCGAGGCGGTCCAGCAGGTACAGCTTGTCGCCGGAGGCGAACAGGAACTGTATCTTGCCGTTATTGTAATAGTCTATGCTTTCAACCGCGCCGCAGAGTGGGCCGCTGAACGGAACGCTCCATATGCCCTTGCCGTCCATCTCCTTGAAACTCAGGTAGTAATTGGACTGCTGGGCGAGGAGGTTGGTCCCGCCTGTCTGGGAAT
The DNA here is from genome assembly GCA_017620335.1 of Bacteroidales bacterium. GTDB lineage: Bacteria > Bacteroidota > Bacteroidia > Bacteroidales > UBA932 > Cryptobacteroides. Next base: position 3,372 of record JAFZQO010000001.1, on the reverse strand, counting down.
TCTTCACCTCGAAGGGCCCTTCCGGGACCTCGACGGCGGCGTCGGCGACCACGGCGGGAGTGCTGGACTTGTTGATGAACGGGACACGTGTCACCTCGAAGAGGAAGGTGTCGCCGGTGCAGACCAGGAAGCAGGGCTCGTATGCCGCGCCGTCAAGGGTGGAGGTGACGGCGGAGAGCATCGCGGGGGCGAAGAGGTTCTCGCCCTGCGCCGCTCCGGCGGAGAAGTATGCCGCCATGGAGCAGTCGCGCGACAGGGCCGCGGGAGCGGCCGACGTGTCGCCCAGCAGCGACTGCAGCACGTCTCCGGAGGTGTATCTCTCCACATAATCGGAGACGGCGGCGCGGCTTCCGCTCACGAGCCACTCGCCCGTGAAGGCGAAGCAGCTCTCATCAGTGAGGGAGAAGAACTGGCCGAAGAGCACGGAAGCGAAGCCGGGGAAGGCGTAAGGCTGCGCCGAAATGGTGTATTCCTTCTCCGTCTTGGCATCCAAACCCTTGAATATCAAGGAATAATCCTTCCTTCCAACCCTGACGAAAACGGCCTCGAAAGTTTCTTCCCTGGAACGCCACTGCGCCTTGGCTACTTCCTTTATGGACAAAGCCTTGGCCCACTCGTCGGGATTCTTGCCGGCGGAACGGCCCAACGATGCTATCGCAGACTCGTTGGGACCGAGCTTCGAGCAGGCGTCGAGATACTTCCTGTAAGCCGAGAGATAGTCGGCCTGGTCGGCCATGGGGACGGACAGTGCGAAGACGGTGCCTGAAGGGACGACCTTCGTGAATCCCGGGGTCTCCATGCGCGCGGACGCGAAGACTCCGGCGAAGGTGTCGGAACTCCTGCCGGAGGAAAGGTATCCCTTCGATGAGAAGATCTTCTCCTCCAAGGAATTAAGGGAGATGACGGTCCATGAGGCGACGGTCTTGAAGAAATCCGCGTGACGGTAAACCGGCCTCAGGAAGAATCCCTGAAGGAGTTTGCCGGAGTAGGTATGCGACAGGAACAGGGCATTCTTGCTCTCGGCTCCCTTGAGGCAGTTGCTGAACTCCTTCTGGGCCATGATGGACAGGCCTTCGCCCTGATGCCTCACCGAGGAGTTGACCAGGGTCTCCGAGGCGGAGACGAGGAGCACGGGCAGGTCTTCCGAGGCGTGGAAGGCGCTGGCGAGGCCGCAGCCTTCAGCCATCCGCCGCACGTCCATGACAAAGGCGGCAGAGTCCGTCGAGGCCTCCGGGAGGCCGAAAACGAGCAACGGAGCGAGCGAACCGCTGTAATGGATCGAGAGGGCCATGGGCTGTGAGCGCATCTGCGCCAGACCGCCTCCCTCAAGTTCCTGGGCAAGATGGCGCACGAAAGTGGCGCAGGAGTCCTTCTTGCCGTCCTTGACGAATGCGGAGAAAGCCTTGGTGCCGTCGGTCAGCAGCGCGGCGCCGTCCCGGACATCCCCCATGCAGAGGATGGCGACGGCGTCCGAAGGGACGGCGCGCAGCAGCGGGAACTGCCCGTCGACATTAACCTTTCCGACGGAAGGACCCCTCCTTCCCGGATCTCCCTTATACAGGAAAACGACTCCGGCGGCTATTCCGGCGAGGAGCAGGGACGCTGCGACGATTAGGGCGATCAGGGTTTTCTTGTTCATGACTGCGCGCTTTGATGCATATTAGAAACAAATTTAGCAATAATAGACATTATTTCCAAAAAGGGACCTGCCGGAAAACATTCCAATACTGGAGAAAAACAGTATCTTTGTGTCGCTATGAATACTGTTTTCAAGGAGAATACCCGATACCGCGCCCTGTTCGCCTCCCTGCTGCTGTCCGCAATCGGCTTCGGCCTGTACAAGGGAGTGATCGACAACTACCTCGCCGAGGTGGCCGGCATGACCGAAATGGACCGCGGCATCGCGGAGTTCTTCCGCGAGCTTCCGGGGCTTCTCCTGGTGGTTATCCTGGCGCTTTTCTACCGTTTCTCCGCAGAGAAAATGTACAAGACAGGCATGGTGATAATGGTCGTCGGCATGACCATGCAGGCGCTCATCTCCCCGGCCAAAGCCCTGATAATCTGCGCGATATTCATCTATTCGCTCGGAGAGCACATCCAACTGGGGATGAAGAACACGCTGTCCCTGGAGTATTCGTGCCCTGGTTCCGGAGGGCGCGCCCTGGGCTACCAGAACTCCATCTACCAGATCGGCAACCTCGCCGGCTACCTAGCCGTAATCGCTGTTTTCATGCTTATCAGCACGGGCGGAAAGCCCTTCAGGCCCATCTTCATGGTGGCGGCGCTCTTCATGGTGCTTGCCATGCTGGCTTCTTTCCGGCTCACCGGCAGCAGCGCCACCGACGCTTCCCACCGGCGTTTCTATTTCCGCAGGAAATTCAGGAAATACTACATGCTGGAGGTGTTCTACGGGGCCCGCAAGCAGGTCTTCTTCACCTTCGGTCCTTACGTCCTGGTCCTTTTCTATGGCGCAAGCGCCGGAGTGATCAGCCTCCTGTTCGCAATCTCGGCCGTTTCCTGCTTCATCTTTGCCCCGATGGTCGGCAAACTCATCGACAGGTTCGGATACAAGCCGGTAATGATCGCGGACACCCTAATCCTCGTGATAGTCTGCTTCTTCTACGGCTTCGCGCACCATCTGTTCCCCATGCACACGGCTTTCATCATCTGCTGCGTGAACTACGTGCTGGACTCCGTCATTTCCCTTGCCTCCATGGCCTCCAACGTCTATGTCCAGGACATCTCCGACAGCCGCGAGGAGATGAAGGCCACCATCTCCACCGGCATCTCCGTCAACCACACCATCACCATCTTCGTCGCCCTCCTCGGCGGTTGGGTCTGGAAGGTCCTCGGCATCGAGACCCTATTCATGCTCTCAGCCTTCCTCGGCCTCTGCAACAGCGCCTACGCCGCCACTATCAAGCCCCGCACCACCTCCTGACACATCTTTCCACTCCCTCGTGTGCGATTATGCCTTTTCCGCACACAGATTCCCCCTAGATCCACCATTCGTGTGCGTTTCTGCCTTATTTGCACACCGACCGCCTCAAAACCGTCCATTCGTGTGCGATTCTGCTTTTTCTGCACACCAACATCGGGCGGCATTGGGATGACGGTGAGTCTGGTGATGATTCGGAGCGAAGCGACGCAGGGGGTTCCGGGGGATTAGGCCCCCGGTCGTCGAAGACATAGGACTACGAAAAGGCCCTGCACGTTTGTGCAGGGCCTTTTCGTAGTCCCAACAGGAATCGAACCTGTATTTAAGGTTTAGGAAACCTTCGTTCTATCCGTTGAACTATGGGACCATCAACGGAGCGGGAGATTACTCGGCGCTCTTCTCAATGATCTGACGACCTCTGTAGTAGCCGCACT